>JAZLKW010000062.1:0-196617 GCA_045597805.1 Candidatus Avispirillum sp.
AAACGATGTCTCTTCAGGAATCCGGCGAAATGTATCTTGAAACGATACTTATTCTTTCTAAAAAAAATAACATTGTTCGTGCGATTGATATTGCCGAGCATATGGGATATTCCAAGCCGGCTGTCAGCCGTGCCCTTGGGAAACTCCGGGAAGACAAGCTGATCATCACTGACAGAGACGGGTACATTGCGTTCACGGAGAACGGACGCTCGCTTGCGGAAAAAGTGTATCACAAGCACGTTCTTCTCACGGAATTCATTATGCGGCTCGGCGTTGATGAAGAAACAGCATCTGCCGATGCCTGCCGGATTGAACACGTGATCAGCGACAAAACCTTTGAGGCAATGATAAAGCACGCAAAAGGACGACAGTAATAGAAAAGTCAGATAAGAATTACGATTCTTGTCTGACTTTTTTGCTTTGGCGCTTTAGCGACAAGCAACCACCAGCTGAGCTGGTGGAATAAAAAGCTTATAGCAGAAAAAACCTCCAATGATAGGTAACCGTCAAATAGAGCAGCGGCTTGAGAGAAGAAGCATAGTGTGAAACAATATCCCTGTATAGTAGCGGATAGTATATGTGAGCGCATATACTATCCGCGAGTATGGGGGTATTTTCATGGGCACAGAATTGCAGCAGATAACGCTTGTAAATACGATGATAAAGAAAATCGAGGTATTCAACAGCGTGAAAGGTACAGACGGAAAAAAGCATGTTCCGATTGCAGTTCACTTCCGTGCGGTTGGGATTATAACAATTCCCGATGAAAAGGAACTGATTGAAGCAATGAATAAAATGAGCAAAAGTCCTGTAAATGTGGCTTAAAACAAGAAAAAACGGTGTAACCCTTTCGGATTACACCGTTCCCCTCCTGCGACTGTCCTTTAGACACACCGCAGATGGCGTCTTTTTTATTGATGACCCGTGGGTAGTACATCTTTCAATGCAGTAAACGCCGGGATGTATCCCGGCTCTTCCCGGGCGTTTCCATAGTGTAAATCAGCGTTTTGTGCAGCCCCAACGGGCTAAAAACGCCGCACCGTGGCGTTTTTACCGCCGCTACGCGATGCGGACGCCCTTTCGATTCCCCCACGGCACAAAAAAAGACGCCTGATGGCGTCTTTTTTATTGGTGACCCGTGGGGGAATCGAACCCCCGTTACTGCCGTGAAAGGGCGGTGTCTTAACCTCTTGACCAACGGGCCTTTGGTAGCGGAAGTTGGACTTGAACCCACGACCTATCGGGTATGAACCGATTGCTCTAGCCAGCTGAGCTATTCCGCCACGCGCTTGACTATTATATCACGGTCATTTTGCTTTGTCAATAACTATTTCAAAGTTTTTTTGCTATTTCGATAAAATATTGTCTCTTTATTTTCCGCTCTCAAACAATTCTGAGATCAGCTCAAGGATCTTGAATTTCACTTTATATCTCGTCTTTCCCGATTCGGTTATGGTCCTGTACTGTTCCTCCGTAAATCCCGCGGCGATAAAGGTCTCTTCCCTCTTTTCTGCCGCAGTTCTGCACAGAGGCGGATACAGTACACACCACCAGTTATGCCCTTTTCCCTCACCGATGATTATTCTCAGGGATCTGTACCTGCCAGCGGGCAGCGTAAAGCCGTCATACTCTCTTTCCGGGTATTTTTCGGTCCCCAGCTCCATTGTGACGGGGTATGAGTAACCGTTTTCAGCGATCACCTCTTTCGCGGCTTCAAGTATTTCTTCCTTATTATCCGCTATGTTCTTTTCCGCCTCTTCCCTATTATCCGGCGTCATTTTTTCGACAACTGTCAGAACTGCGTCCCGTACCTTCAGCTTCAGGCTCTGGTCCTCGTCAGTGTCGGAATTTGCTATCACGTGCAGCCTTATCATATCCGTATAAATTTTCTCTTCGCCGTTGACTGGCAATACAAACAAAAGCATGAATGCCGCAAGAAATGAAGCGCACAGGGATAGGATCAATTTTACTTTCATGAAAAATACCGTACCTTTCTTTTCGGTACGGTATTATTTCCCCCAAATCGGTATTTTATACGAGTCTTGAATATTTTCCGCCGGAAAGATATGACTCTATGCTCTTCATCATATCCTTGAGACAGCGGGCTCTCGCTTCATAGGATCCCCACGCCATGTGAGGGGTGAGACATACGTTGGACATTTCCTTTACGGAATAATACGGACTGTCGGCGGAAAACGGCTCTTTTGAATAAACGTCGACGCCGATACCGCCCAGTCTTCCCTCGCGGACCGCCTCGCACAGAGCCGCCTCGTCGCACACGGCACCTCTTGCTACGTTTATGACCAGTGCATCGGGCTTCATCATAGCTATTCTTTCCCGTGTAATGAGCCCTCTTGTGGAATCGTTCAGCGGAGTATGTATTGATATGACGTCCGCCTCGCGGCAGAGAGTGTCTATATCGACGCAGTCCCAATCGGGATCAGGCGTCCTTTTATTTGCGATAACACGGCAGCCCATGGCTTTAGCGGTAACGGCAACCTTTTTACCTATATTGCCGAGGCCGACCACGCCCCAGGTCATTCCCGCCAGCTCGTGATACACGGGCGTGAGACGATTTGCGACACCGCCCGCTGTGTATTTCCCGCTTTCGACAAAGAAATTATACTCCGGCAGGTGGGTAGCAAGAGACAGCGCCATGGATAAAGTGAGCTGTGCCACGCTGTCTGTGGAATAGCCCACCACATTGCATACGCCAATCCCACGGCTCTTCATATATGACGTATCCACGTTGTCGTAGCCGGTAGCGGCGATACACACTAGTTTCAAATTCGGAGCTGCTCCTACGGTGTTCTCGTTCAGCTTCGTTTTATTTATTATCACAAAATCGGCGTCGCCTATATGCTCCGAAACCTCTTCCGGCGCGGAATTGGCATATATTTCGACATCTCCGAAGCGTTTCAGCGGCGAAAGATCGAGGTCATCGCCCAACGTTGCCGCGTCAAGGACTGCTATCTTCATAATAACTCCATAAAAATCAAGGGCTGACCTCGGTCAGCCCTTTTGGTGATTATTTGAACTTACGCTTTCTTGCTGCCTCAGACTTCTTCTTTTTCTTTACGCTGGGCTTTTCGTAGCATTCTCTCTTGCGAAGCTCGGCCTGGATACCGGATCTCTGGCACTGACGCTTAAAACGACGAAGCGCGCTGTCGAGAGACTCGTTCTCTTTTACTCTGATCTCTGCCATTATTCTGTTTCCCTCCCTTCGCTTTTCGCGTAACGAAGTGCCCTTTTGCACTTCCGTAATATTATATCCGAGTTTTTGTCAGTTGTCAAGCATTATTTTCATATTTTTGAAATTACTTAGCAACTATATTGATGATCTTTCCGGGAACGTAAATTTCTTTGATAATCGTCTTGCCCTCAAGCATGGAAGCGATCTTCTCGTCCTGCTTTGCGGCGGCGATGGCGTCATCCTTGCTGATATCCTTGGATACAGTGACGGTAGAGCGAACCTTACCGCATATCTGTACCGCGATCTCAACGGTATCGTCAATGGTCTTCGCCTCGTCGTACTGAGGCCATTTGCCAAGAGACAGAAGTCCCTTGCCGCCGGTCATCTCCCAGATCTCCTCGGAAACATGAGGAGCGTAGGGACAAAGCAGAGATACGAAGGTCTGAAGCTCATCGACAGTCAGGTGACCGACGTCATATATCTCGTTTATGAGTGTCATCAGCGCGGCGATACCGGTATTGAACTTCATGCTTTCAATATCGGAGGAGACCTTCTTTATGGTCTTGTGGAAGATGCTTTCAAGCTCAGGTGTGACGCCCTTGCCCTGTATCATTTCGGTCATACCCGTCACTCTGTCAAGGAATCTCTTACAGCCGCGAACGCTTGCCTCGGACCAGGGTGCGGCTTTCTCGTAGTCGCCCATAAAGAGCACGTAAACGCGGAGAACGTCTGCGCCGAACTCGTCAACGACGTCATTAGGGTCTACCACGTTGCCCTTGGACTTGGACATTTTCTCGCCGTCGGGACCGAGGATAAGTCCCTGAGCCGTTCTCTTTGCGTAAGGCTCCGCTGTAGGAACGACGCCCAGATCATAGAGGAAATGATGCCAGAAGCGGGAGTAGATCATGTGACGGGTCACGTGCTCCATACCGCCGTTGTACCAGTCTACGGGCAGCCAGTATTTCAGCTTGTCGTAATCTGCGAACATCTCGTCGTTATGAGGATCTATGTACCTCATATAGTACCATGAGGAACCTGCCCACTGAGGCATGGTATCTGTCTCGCGGCGTGCATCGGCACCGCACTTGGGACACTTGCACTTAACGAAATCCTCAAGCTTTGCCAGCGGGCTCTCGCCGCCCTGACCGGGCTCGAAATTCTTCATATCGGGAAGGCGGAGCGGGAGTTCTTCGTAAGGCACTCCCACCATGCCGCACTTATCGCAATGCACTATCGGGATAGGCTCGCCCCAGTATCTCTGACGGTTGAAGGCCCAGTCCTTCATCTTATACTGGACGCCGCCGCGACCGATTCCTTTTTCCTCCAGCACGGAGACCATCTTTTCGATGGAGTCTTTCTTATTTGTATAGCCGTTGAGGAAATCGGAATTTACCATCTCGCCGTCACCGGCGTAAGCTTCAACGGAAATATCTCCGCCGCGAATGACCTCGACTATGTCAGCTCCGAACTTCCTCGCGAACTCGTAGTCTCTCTGGTCGTGCGCGGGAACTGCCATGATAGCGCCTGTACCGTACCCCATCATTACATAATCTGAAATGAATATGGGGATCTCCTTACCGTTTACGGGGTTGACTGCCGCAAATCCGTCAAGCTTCACGCCGGTCTTGTCTTTAACGAGCTGTGTTCTTTCGAACTCGGTCTTCTTAGCGCACTCCGCTCTGTATGCTTCGACCTCGTCAAAGTTCTTTATCATGCCGCAGTACTTATCCAGCATGGGATGCTCTGGCGCCATTACCATGAAGGTGACGCCGAACAGGGTATCGGGGCGGGTGGTATAGATGGTGAGCTTTTCATCAACACCGGAAACGGTGAAATCAACGAACGCACCGGTGGATTTGCCGATCCAGTTGACCTGCTGCATCTTTATGTTGGGCAGGTAATCAACCTCTTCCAGACCCTCCAGGAGCTTGTCGGCATACTGCGTAATGCGCAGATACCACACGTCCTTGGACTTCTGGATGACATCGCTGTGGCAAATGTCGCATTTGCCGCCCTGAGAATCCTCGTTTGAAAGGACGACCTTACAGCTAGGGCAATAGTTTACGAGAGCTTTGTCGCGGAAGACGAGGCCCTTATCGAACATCTTTCTGAATATCCACTGGGTCCACTTATAGTACCCCTCCTCGGTTGTATCGACAACTCTGTCCCAATCGAAAGAGAAGCCTACTCTTTTAAGCTGACCGGAGAATTTAGCAATGTTATTGTCCGTCACTATTCTGGGATGGGTATTGGTCTTTATGGCATAGTTCTCCGTGGGCAGACCGAATGCGTCAAAGCCTATGGGGAAAAGAACGTTATAGCCTTCCATCCTTCTTTTGCGGGAAATGACCTCAAGGCCGGAATACGCCTTGATATGTCCCACGTGCATACCTGCTCCGCTGGGGTAAGGGAACTCTACCAGGCCGAAGAACTTGGGTTTATCGCTATTGTCACAAGCTTTGAATGCACCTTCTTCTTCCCACTTTTTCTGCCACTTGGGCTCTATGTTCTTAAAATCGTATTTCATTTTGTCCCCACTTTATTCTTCGGTAATTATACCTTTGATATCTACGTCGTTTTCTTCACTGAACAGCTTTTCCAGCTTATAGTAATCTCTCGTATCCGCGCTGAACACGTTGAGGATAACGGAGCCGTAGTCGGACAATATCCACGTGTCACCGCGTCCGCCCTCGCTATGGATGACCTTTACGCCCTGCTCGGAAAGTCGGAATGCCACCTCTTCCGCAAGTGACGAGATCTGCGTTTTGGAGTTACCGGTGCAGATCACGAAATAATCTGCGATAATGGTCCTCTCCTCAACGTGGATGAGCTTTATGTCTTTTGCCTTTTTGATATCGAGTATCTTTACGATAAACTCGGCAATATCAAGAGGCGTGGGATTCTCTTTCAGTTTTACGTCTGATGTTGTAATAATATTATCCATTAATTCCTCCTAAAATCAGTACATCGGAATCGCGATATCGTCGTTTGAAACGTCCTGCGCGTTATACTCCACAGTCTCACATTCATCCGCAGGCTTTACGTACGTCGCATACATATCGGAATCATTCTCATTGCAGAACACGCGGTCCTTATCGAAGGTCTCCTCGGTTATGGGCTCGAGATATACGTTATAGTATTTTTCCATCAGTGCCATTGCCGATGCTCTGTTGATGACGAAATACCACGCGCCGTCACAAAGAGTTGACTCACCGGGGAATGACATCATGGTAACGGACGAAAGGTCCATGGAAATAACCGCCTTTCCGAATTTCACCACGTCGGTGAGCTTCATATCGGTCTTGACGCTCGCAAATATTGCCTTTGCTATATCGTCGATATTTGAAAGGCTTATATTCTTTTTCGCGTTCTCGATAAACGCCGTCATGAACATCTTCTGAGCGTCCTGCCTGCCCTCATCGCCGGTAAGATAACCGTGGCGGAATCTAACGAACTGCTCCGCCTCGTCACCGCTCATGGTGATATAACCCTTCTGCAGGTCGATGAGCAGATCCTGTTCGGGATCGGGATAATACATGGAATACGGCAGATACATATACACGCCGCCGATAGCATCCACTATGTCACCGAAGCCGTCCAGGTCCATGACAGCCGAGTAGTGTATCTTTATGTCGAGGTTTTTCGCAAGGAACGCGGCGCATTTCTTACATCCGTCGAGCTCCGCGTCATCACTGCCCTCGTCCTTGGCTTCGCCGATAAAGTAGTTGTAAAGGCCGTTGATCTTATGGTAGTAATAATCACCTACCTCGTAATAGGTGTCGCGGGGGAGCTGTACGATCTGCATCGTATCGTCACTCACGTCGATGCTGACTATCATCATCACGTCGGTGAGGTTGGCGGCTCTGTCGTGGCCCATAACGAGAATGTTGTATTTATCCTCGCTCCTGAGGTCTGACTCATCGTCTTCCCTGCCGTCGGGAGTATTGCCTATGTCAGATACTCTAGTGCAGGAGAACAGGGTGAAAACGGTCAGAATACAAAGGATAAGTGCCGTGATCTTTCTCAGTTTCATCCGTCAAGTCCTTCCTCTCTGAGAGTATTAGCGTTATACTCGCTGAAGTACGCATATTCCTTATCCGCGTAGTATATGGGGCTCAGCACTGTCTCGTAAGGCGTTACAAAGACCTCGCTGCGGTCAAAGGAGCTGCGTATATCGAAATCGTAGATATTGAAATAATCGTTCATTATCTCCGCCGTGTACTCCTTGTTCATACAGTACATGGAGGCCCCTTCCCACATGGCATCACTGCCGGGCATGGTGAACATCTTGATGTTTTTCATATCCACCGAATCGCTCTTACCGATACCGAGGAAGCATTTACCGAAATACACGATATCGGCGTCGGTTATATCCGTATCAACATACGTGACGACGTTCTTTGCGAGAGACGTAACCGTTGATGCATCGGTTATGCTTGATTTCAGTTTATCAATAAACGCCGAGATAAACAGCTTCTGTGCATCCTGACGTCCGTAGTCACCGGTCACGTAGCCGTAACGGTATCTGACGAACTGCTCTGCCGCATTTCCGTCCAGATGCTGCCATCCCTCCTGCAGGTCGATCAGAAGATTCTGTCCGGGATCGGGGTAATACATTCTCATGGGAACGTACATATCAACGCCGCCGATTGCTTCCACGATACCCTCGAAGCCGTCAAGGTCCATAACGGCGCTGTAATGGATCTTTATTGCAAGATTCTTTTCGAAATACTCTGCCGTCTTCAGAAGTCCCTCGTGCTCGGGGTCCTTCGCGCCTTCGGCAGACGCTACGGAAATACAGTAATTATACAGACCGTTTATCTTATGGTAGTAGTAATCGTCAATTCTGAAATAGGTGTCGCGGGGGAACTGCATCATCGTGACCTTCTGGCTTTCCGTATCATAGTTGATGATAAGGATAACGTCGGTAAGGCTCGCTATTCTGTCGTGACCCATCACAAGGAAATTGAAGCTCGTATCGGAGAAGGTTATCTCCTGGGTGTCCTGTCCTTCCCCGCCGGTTGTATCAACAACGAACTTTATATCGTTATTTTTCTTTGAATCAGGCTTATATATGATGTATCTGTTGAATATGAACAGCGCCAGACCCATCATGATCGCCACAAGGACGGCCACAAGTCTCGGCACCGTTTTCTTTATAAATTTACTGGAATTGTTCATTTTTTCTCCAATCCGCGCAGCTTCATAAGAAAGCTGTTTCTCGCCTCAACGGTATTTCTGTCTATCAGGCTTTTCTCTTCAGTCAGTATCCTGACTGTCATATCGAAAGACATGACCATGGTTTCGAGAAATAATCTGTATTTCCGGTCATCGCCGTCCGCTTCCCGCAATCCGTCGCAGAAGAACTTCCGGAGAGCGACGCATTCGTCGAAGGTCCTTGTTTTTTCTATATAGTCTGCCAGATATATGATCGATTCAAACATGTCCATGCCGGCGTATCCGGTGGTATGCCAGCGTATGCCGGAGATCACTTCGGAGTCTGCGTACCGAGGAAAATCCTTTTTCGCAAGCGCCGCACCGGTGATCGCATGGAAAAGCTTCGGTGAATTCTCCATATCCGGTGTGACCGTGATGCCCAACTCTTGGCAGAGACTTATATGTTCCTCCGGGGACAGCTTTTTCGTTATGTCATGGAGAAGTGCCGCGCATCTCAGCTCATTTGTCTTTTGGGGGAGATATAAGCTTCCCAGAAAAGCTGCTTCCTCTTCCACGGCAAGGGTGTGGCTGTACCTTTTATCCTCAAGGTACGGTCTCACCGCATTCCGGAGCTCATCGACCATGTTTTCGGTAATCATCGTTTCCATCACAGCTCGATCTTTTTGTTTTTCTCGCTTTCTCGGTAAAGGACAAATTTTGATCCCACCACGGAAACAACGTCGCATGAGATCCGGTCCGCGATTTCGTTGGCTGCTTCTTTCGGTGAATAATCGCTGTTTTCCAGAACCTTTACCTTTATCAGTTCTCTCGCTTCAAGAGCGTCCGATATCCCTTTCAGCATATCCTCAGATATACCGCCTTTCCCTACCTGGAAAATAGTATCAATGGGATTTGCGAGTTTTCTCAAATATGCTCTCTGTTTGCTTGTTATCATATTACTCCGCTATTTTGTTGATCTCTTCGGCAAAGGCACGCATTGCCTTTCCTCTGTGGCTTATGGCGTTTTTTTCGTCTGACGTAAGTTCGGCAAAGGTCTTCCCTTTTTCGGCGATATAGAAGAGAGGATCGTAACCGAAGCCACCCTCGCCTCTCAGCTCACGGAGTATCTCGCCGCGGCATTCACCGCGGACGCAGAACACATCGACCTTTTTTCCGCTTCTCTTTTCGGCAAACTCGGTATAATGAGGGGCCGTATATTTTTCCGGTACTCTGACCGTTCCCGCGGGGGCGACAAGCGCAACTGTGGATACGAAAGCGGCACCGCGCTTCCCTTTCTCCACGTTCTCCATGGTCTTCATGAGAAGTGCGTTATTATCCTCGTAGCTAACGTGCTCACCTGCGTATCTTGCGGAATATATACCCGGTGCACCGTCGAGACAGTCCACGGACAGACCGGAATCGTCTGCGACGCCTATATATCCCATGGAAGCCGGGACGGACGCCTTTATCATGGCATTCTCCTCATAGCTTTCGCCGTCCTCCTCTATGTCACCCTCGTAGCCTATATCGTCCAGAGATAGGACCTTAACACGGTTTCCGCAGAGTTCGGAGAGCAGTGTCTGCAATTCTCTTATTTTATTCTTGTTTCTTGACGCAAGAACGATTTCCATATGTCAGCTGAACAGCGCATCGACGAACATATCAGCGTCAAAGGGCTGCATATCGGCGATACCTTCTCCTACTCCTATATATTTTACGGGAATATCGAGCATATTCTTTATACTGAACACGGCGCCGCCCTTGGCGGTCCCGTCCAGTTTGGTCAGGATAAGTCCCGTTATCTCGGCGCTTTCCTTGAATTCCTTTGCCTGTATGACGGCGTTCTGACCCGTAGTGGAATCCAGCACCAGCAGAGTCTCACGCGAGGAATCGGGAAGCTCGCGGGTAAGAACTCTGTCGATCTTCGCAAGCTCCATCATAAGATTTTTCTTATTGTGAAGTCTTCCTGCCGTATCTACAATGAGCACGTCGGCGTTTCTGTTCTTCGCCGCCGCCGCCGCGTCGAACACGACTGCCGCCGGGTCACTGCCCTCGTTCTGACGGATAAGCTCGACGCCTGCTCTGTCGCACCAGACCTCAAGCTGATCTATCGCCGCGGCACGGAAAGTATCCGCCGCCGCCACGAGGACCTTTTTGCCGTCGGCCTTAAGGTTTGCGGCGATCTTGCCGATAGACGTAGTCTTGCCCACGCCGTTGACACCTATGACGAGTATGACGGAGGGAACGGTATCAAGCTTCAGAGGCTCGCCCTTACCGATCTTCGAGCGCAGTATCTCCTTCAGAGACTCTTTCACAGAGTCGGGCTCCTTCAGCCTTTCGTCCTTTATCCTGCCGCGGAGCTCGTCTATGATCTCCTCTGCAGTCTCGAAGCCCATATCGGAGCAAATAAGCACCTCTTCAAGCTCCTCGAGCATATCCTCGTCCACCCGGACGAAGCTCTTTATTACGTTATCGACCTGCGAAAATACGGATTCCTTCGTTTTCGAAAGGCCTGATTTCAGCTTATCGAAAAATCCCATTATTCAACAAACTCCTTGGCAATTGCGTTATCCTCCGCGACGGCGTTCACGTCAAGTGTGAACACCTTCGAAATACCGTGTCTCGGCATAGTGACGCCGTACAGAGTATTTGCCGTCTCCATCATGCCTCGCCTGTGAGTGATCATGATGATCTGCATTTCTTTGGAGAAACGCTTTATGTAATTGGCTACTCTCGTTACGTTGACCTCGTCCAGCGCCGCCTCTATCTCGTCGAAAATACAGAACGGAGACGGATTGACCTTGATCAGTGCGAATATGAGCGCTATGGCTACGAATGCCTGCTCTCCTCCGGAGAGTAGGCTCAAATTCTTTATCATCTTTCCGGGAGGCGCCACCTTTATATCGACGCCGCTGGTCAGCACATTTTCGGGATCGGTCAGCTCAAGATGAGCGGAGCCGCCTCCGAACAGTTCTCTGAATACCTCGCCGAAGTAAGTATTTATTTTCTCAAAGGCATCGACGAACATCTTTTTCATTTCCTCGTCGATCTCGCCTATAATGCCCTCCAGCTCTGCCTTCGAACCGGTAAGATCGTCGATCTGAGCTTTCAGGTAATCGTATCTTTCCTTGAGTTCCTTGTACTCGTCGATGGCGCCCACGTTGACATTGCCCAGCGCCTTGACGGTATTCTTCAGCTCGTTCATCCGCTTTGCCGCGGCAGGCCTTTCCTCTGCGGTAAGCACGGGATAATCAAGTGCCGAGGCCGCCGTGAAGGTGAGCTCGTATTCGTCCCACAGTCTCGAGGTCATCTTATCCACATCGGAATTGAGTCTTTCGAGCTTCGACTCATTGGCGGTGTGAGCTCTCAGAACGAGTTCCTTTTTATCAGTGGCCTCTTTGGTCTTGATTCTGTTATCGTTGAGCTTCTTGTCGTACTCGAGATTGTTCTCTTCCAGAGACGACCTTTCGGTCTCGACCCCGGTGAGCTCGGCACGAAGCTTTTCCGCCTCCTCTTTCAGCCCGCCTATTTTCGTGTCGGCGTCATTGGCGCTTTCGCGAAGCGCAAGAGCCTCGTTTCTGTGAGTCTCCGCTTCTTCTCTGAATTTTGCGGCACGCTCTCTGGACTCGATGGAGGAGATCGCCGCGTTTTCGGCATCCTTCATAAGTCCGGTAAGGTCAAGACGCAAAGCGATAATGCTCTCGTCTGCCTCTGCAGCTCTGTCCTCAGCATCGTTGCGTAGGATATAGGTCTCGCGGCGAACGTCTGCCACTGCATCTATCTCCGCCTGCTTGTCCGCGATCTCCTTTTCCAGGGCCTCCACATCTTTACCGCCCTGCTCGCCCATGGTACGCAGGTTATCCATATCCGCGCGCAGGCTATCTATAAGGTTCTCCGTGACGGTCTTCGTCGCCTCGTACTCGTCCAACTGCGCTCTCTCCGTACGGAGCAAAGATTCCGCAATCTTCGCTTTTTCCTCTTCAGCTCTTCTGTATCCGGCGGTCTCGGTGATCTTTGTACGGAGCTCGCCCAGTTCTTTTTCAACCTTTGCGGCTTTCTTATCCGTCTCGTCCTTTTCCTCGCGAAGCTTTTCTATATGGGCACCGCGGGACAGCATACCGGAGTCTCTTCTCACAGATCCTCCCGTAAAGGAACCGCCCATATTGATCTGCTGACCGTCAAGGGTGACTATACGTATCCTCCATCCGCACTTTCGTGCGATGTCGGAAGCGTTGTCTATATTATCGAAGACGGCAATCCTGCCGACGATGCTTGAAATGACCTGTTCGTATTTTTTGTCGAAATCAAGAAGCTCGTCCGCATAACCGATAAATCCCGTATGCTTCGCGGCGCTCTCCAGTTCCGGCGTTCTCGACTGTCCGGTAACAGATGACAGAGGATAGAACGTAGCTCTGCCCGCTCCCGCGTCCTTCAGTGCGTAAATGGCGCGCTTGGCAGTGTTCTCGTCATCCACGACTATGTTCTGCAGATTCGCGCCGAACGCAGTCTCCAGTGCCACGGTATACTTGTCCTTTACCTTGACAAGAGTAGATACGGGACCGTGTATGCCGGACAGTTTACCGTCGGAAGCTGACTGCATCACGAACTTCACGCTGTTATTATAGCCGTCGAAATGCTCTTGCATTCTGGTAAGAGCGGCGATCCTGCTGTATAGTGCCTCGGAAGATGCTTTCAGAGAATTAAGCTCCCTTTCGACCTCTGCCGCCTTATCGGATAAGGAGAGCATCTGTCTGTCGCATTTTTCGATCTCGCCGTCACATTTTTCGAGGGACTCCTCGTAAGCTGCTACGGCCTTATTTGAATCCTCGATATCACGGCTGACGGACTGAAGCTTCGCTTCGTATTTTTCGACATCGGATATAACCGAGTTTTCCTTGTCGCTTCTTTCGCTTATGCTGTTTTTCAGCACGTCAAGGCGCACCCTCAGCTCGTCGCGCTCCGCCTCTTTCGCACGCATAGTCTCAAAGTCATCGGAAAGCTTTTTATCCAGCTCATCGCGCTCGGCAAGAGCTTTAACCTTCACATCCTCGAACTCGACTATCTTTTTGTCCGCATCGTCTATTGCAGCACCTATACCGTCCACCTTTTCCTTAAAGGAGAGGGATACGGCAGACTCCGCCTTTTCGTCCTCAAGACTCTTTTCGGCGGCGGCATCGGCAGCTTCGGCAAGTGCTTTCGCGTGAGCTATATCCTTTTCGAGGTTTGCGGCTTCCGCCTCCGCCTCTCTGATTCTCGTATTGATCTCCTTTATCCTGTCATAAAGAACGCTGGCCGCCTGTCTGTTTTCCTGAGAGGCCTCGAACAGACGCTCATACTGGCTTTCAAGGCTCTTTTCATCGTCCTCAACCATTTCGAGTTCGGTAGCGGTACGTCTGACCTCGGCGGTGAACTTGTCTACGTCAACACGCAGACGGTCTATATCGAACAGCCATACGGAGATCTCGTATTTTTTCTTTTCCTCGTAAAGCTCGAGATACTTTCTCGCCTTCTGCGCCTCACGCTCCAGGGGTCCCACACGGGATTCTATCTCGGAGAAAATATCGAGCACGCGGGTCATATTTTCTTCAGTCTCGCGAAGCTTCTTTTCCGATTCGTTCTTCTGGTATCTGTATTTGGAAATACCCGCGGTCTCCTCGAAAATACCTCTTCTGTCTTCACTCTTTTTCGAGATGATCTCTGCGATCTTGCCCTGACCGACGATGGAATATCCCTCGCGGCCGACGCCGGTATTCATGAAGAGCTCGTGTATGTCTTTGAGACGGCAGGGCTTGCGGTTTATGAAATATTCGCTCTCGCCCGCTCTGTAATAGCGTCTCGATACGGTCACTTCCTCGTAGGGGCAGTTCAGCTTGCGGGGCAACTCGGAGTCGTCAAAGGTAATGGAGACCTCGGCGAAGCTCATGGGTCTGTGACCGTCTGCTCCGACGAATATAACGTCTTCCATTTTTGATCCGCGGATGTTCTTCGTAGATATTTCACCCAGCACCCATCTCATCGCATCGGTGATATTGGACTTACCGCTGCCGTTTGGTCCCACGATAACGGTGGAGCCGGGATTAAAATGCAATACTGTCTTATCCGGGAAGGATTTGAATCCATGAAGTTCCAGTGCTTTTAAATACACGGGTTGTCCTCCCTTATATATGATTAAATAAACCTAATAGATATATTATATTCCTTCAGCTCGTCTTTTTCAAGGATTTTCACGTATTTTGCCGAGGTTTTTTCCAAAATCAGCTTTTTATTTGCTTTATGCTGACCTATTACTGAGGAAACCGCACCTTTGGGTACTGAAATCTCAATACCCCTGCCTGCACAAGTCTCGGCAGCGATCCTTTCGAGTATCATATCAAGATACACTTTTCCTCTTACCATTTCACCCAGAGCCGGGTGGTTGGGGCCTGCAAAGTAGGTCTCCGGGGAATGGAGATTTTCAGACTCATGCAGTCCGATTTTCAGGCACGGCAGTCCGTTTTTCAAGAACACTTTATACACCTCTGCCGTTCGGGAAACCGCTTCCTCCACCGTCATCGGCACATAACGACCCTTTTCAGTCATAGCTGCGAGCGGCGTATGTCTGAACACGACGCACGGGTATATTCTCGCAGCATCGGCACCTTCGTCGCAAATTATCTGAGCCGTTTCCTTTTCACTTTCGGAGTCGGCACCGTATAGGCCTGTCATCATTTGACCTACGAATGAAAAGCCCTCACGCCGCAGGAGCCTGCATGCATCATACGATGCATCGCTGTTATGTCCCCGTCTGTTCATTTCGAGCACTCTGTCGGAGAAGCTCTGGATGCCCAGCTCCACCTGAGATACTGTATATTTATGTAGTATTTCTGTAATTTCTTCCGAAATATAGTCCGGTCTCGTGGACATTCTGATGCCCTTCACCCTGCCGTATTTTACGTATTCTTCGGCAAGATCGAGAAGCTTTATCATCAGCCCTCTTTCGATCCCCGTGAAAGAACCGCCGAAATACGCGATTTCACAGTCGCATTCGTCCGCCGTCGAAAGAACGGCTTCAATATCGCCGCGGACTTTTTCAAAATCAAAAGAATGGGCGCCCGAAATAGCGTGTTGGTCGCAGAACACGCATTGATTCGGACAGCCCATGTGCTGAACAAATACCGGTATGTTTATATGCTTTCTATGTCTTTCCATTCAGTTGTTCCCGTCTGAGCCGAAAAGTTTCAGCGCTTCCTTTGCGGCATTCTGCTCCGCCACTCTTTTTGAGGGGCCCTTTCCCACGCCTATGACGTTGGAATTGAGCTTTGCTTCAACTGTGAATATTTTTTCATGATCGGGGCCTTCCTCGCCCGCTACGTCATACTGCAATTTTTCACCGTCAGCCTGTTGAATTATCTGCTGGAGAGCAGTCTTATAGTCCACGAAAGACTCGCCGGATCTTATATCCTCTATCTCACGCACCACGAAAGGCATAAGGAACTCGCTTACTCTGTCGGCATCGTATCCGCTGTCGATATACATAGCCGCGAGAACTGCTTCGAAGGCATCGGACGTAATGGAAGCACGGTGACGTCCGTTTGTCTTTTCCTCGCCGTTGCCCATTCTCAGGTAGTCGCCCAGTTCTATTTCCTTCGCGTATTTGGCAAGCGCTTTTTCGCACACAACCGCTGCGCGTATCTTCGTCAGATCGCCCTCCTGGCGGGATGTGAATTTCGAGAACAAATACCTAGAAACTATGACGGAAAGGACGGAATCTCCGAAAAACTCAAGCCTTTCGTTACATTCCTCGCCGCTGTCTCTGTGCTCATTGATATAGGACGAGTGAGTAAGCGCCTCGTGGAGAAGCTCTTTATTTCCGAATTCGTATCCTATCCGCTCCTCAAGCTTTTCCTGCGGTAACGGCAGAACTGTGTCAGACATTTTCAGATTTCCTTTCATCCTTGACTTTCTTCAGATACTCCGATGCGCTTTTCAATTCTCTGTCGGTCTTGCCGCGCACGAAATCAACAGCCTGTCCCAGAGCATTGGCAAACGCTGATGCATCGGAATTGCCGTGTGCCTTGAATACGGGCTTTGAGAGTCCGACGACAGGAGCTCCGCCGTAATTCTTATAATTGAACTTTTCCTTAACACCGTTAAGGTCCTTTTTTATCATAAGTCCCGCAAGCTTATTGATGCGGCTCTTATAAAGTGTATCCTTCAGATAACCGAGGAACACCTTTGATATACCCTCTGTGTATTTGAGCAGAATATTACCTGAAAAACCGTCGCAGAGCAGGACGTCACATCTTCCGTAGGGCACGTATCTGCCCTCAATGTTGCCGACGAAATTGATGTTTTTCATATTTTTCAGTATTTCGTATGACTCCGTCTGGAGAGGCGTTCCTTTGGTCTCCTCCGCACCGTTATTAAGAAGGCCCACGCGGGGAGAATCCTTTCCGAACAGCTTTTTATAATAAATGCTGCCGATAAGCGCCCACTGCTCCATATACTCGGGCTTTACCTCAAGATTCGCGCCTGCGTCAAGTATCATTACGGGCGTTTCAAAAGGAAGCACTGCCGCAAGGCACGGACGGTCAACACCGGGGAGCCTGCGCACAGTCATAGTCGCACAGAAGATGAGTGCTCCGGTGGATCCTGCGGAAACGAATACGTCTCCGTCTTCTTCTTTCAGAAGACGAAGTCCCCGGCACAAGGAGGAATCCTTTTTGTTTCTGAAAGCCTCGGAGGGGTTATCCTCCATTGTGACGACTTCTGACGCAGCCTCTATCCTTATTCCGTCGAGAGAAAGCCCCTGCTTTGCCGCGGAGTCTCTTATCTCGTTTTCTTTTCCGACAAGTATCATTTCAGCGTCCGGATATTTTTCCGCCGCCGTAACGGTACCCGCAACGATTGCGTCTGGGGCGTTGTCTCCGCCCATGGCGTCGATATAAACTCTCATATTTTTTCCTTAATTCTTTCGATTGCTTCAAGAGCTCTGTCAGCGTATAACTGATATCTTACCTTTTTGCCGCCTTTGATTTTTTCATCCGTATGGGCTATGATCCCGAAATTCGCGTTCATAGGCTGGAAATCTCCCGCACCGCCCTCACTGACGTAATGTGCCATGGCACCTATCATGGTAGTATCCGGAAAGACGAACGGTTCTTCACCTTTTACGCGTGATGATGCGGACAAGCCTGCAACAAATCCGGATGCGGCGGATTCAATATATCCCTCAACGCCGGTCATCTGTCCCGCGAAGAACAGATCTCTGCGCGATCTCATGGAATAATCCGCGCAAAGAAGTCCGGGAGAGTTGAGAAAAGTATTACGGTGCATGACACCGTAGCGGAGAAACTCTGCGTTTTCAAGACCGGGTATCATCCGGAAAACTCTCCTCTGTTCCGGGAAAGTGAGGTGTGTCTGGAATCCGACGAGGTTAAACATTGTGCCTTCCTCGTTCTCACGTCTCAGCTGCACCACCGCATAGTATGATTCCCCGGTTTCGGGGTGATGTATTCCCACAGGCTTCATGGGACCGAAGCGAAGGGTCTCCTCACCTCTCTGAGCCATGACCTCCACCGGCATACAACCCTCAAAAACCTTGATCTTTTCACCCTCTTCAAAATCATGAAGCTGTGCTGTTTCCGCTGTGGAAAGAGCCTCATAGAATGCTTTGTATTCCTCTGCGTTCATAGGGCAGTTGATATAATCCGGCGTCCCTTTGTTGTATCTCGACGCAAAGAACGCTTTTGTCATATCCACCGATGAAAAATCGACAATGGGAGCCGCAGCGTCAAAGAAAGACAGCTTCTTTCCGCCGATGATACCGGAAATATCCTTTGCGAGCGCGTCGGACGTAAGAGGGCCTGTCGCCACGACGACGGTTCCCTCTTTCGGTATTTCGGTGATCTCACCGTATTTGATTTCTATATTCGGATGACTCTCAATCTTTTCCGTTATATAGTCGGAGAAAGCCGCTCTGTCCACGGCAAGTGCGCCGCCGGCGGATACTCTTGTTTTATCTGCCGCCTCCATTATGAGAGAGCCTATCCTGCGGAGTTCTTCTTTCAAAAGGCCCACTCCGCTCGTAACGTCGTTGGAACGCAGAGAGTTGGAGCACACAAGCTCCGCAAAACCGTCGTACGAGTGAGCCGGAGTTTTTTTCTCCGGCTTCATTTCGCACAGCGTCACTTTGCATCCGCGTATCGCCGCCTGCCATGCAGCCTCACAGCCTGCAAGACCTGCGCCTATTATCGTAACATTCATTTTTCTTCGTCGTTGGTCTTTTCGGCATCATCGCGCTTATAGCCGCATCCCTCTGCCTTGCAGACCAGCTGATCCTTGCCTTTCTTGCGGAAGAGCATCTTGCCGCAGTCGGGGCAGACCTCGTTGGTAGGAAGATCCCAAGAGGAGAACTGGCACTCGGGATATTTGGAGCAGCTGTAGAACACGGTCTTGTTCTTGCCGTATTTCGTGATGACCTCTGCACCGCATTCGGGGCACTTAACGCCCAGCTCCTTGACCTTCTGCTTCGTGAACTTGCACTGGGGATATTTCACGCAGGCGTAGAAAGAACCGTATCTGCCGGTACGGAGCACCATATCGGAGCCGCAGAGCTCACACTTTGTCGGAGCTATCTCCAGCTTTTTCTGAGCCGATTCGGAGTCTTTCTTCACAAGAGGCTTTGTGTTCTTGCAGGTGGGGTAATTGGGGCAAGCCGCGAATTTACCGTAACGACCGTTCTTTACGATCATTACGCTTCCGCACTTATCGCAAATTATATCGGTCTCCTCTACGGGCACTTCAATATCGTCCTTGGAAACGGACTCCATAGCGGCCTCCAGCTCCTTATTAAAGCCGGAATAGAAGCCGCGGAGCACACCCAGCATTTCCTCGCTGCCTTTTTCTATATGGTCAAGCTTATCCTCCATATCGGCTGTGAATTTGTAATCAACGATATCGGGAAAATGCATAGCCATAAGCTTAGTCGTGACTTCGCCGAGAGGAGTGGGATAAAGTGACTTACCGTCACGAGCTACGTACCCTCTTGAAATTATGATGGTAATGATGGGAGTGTAGGTAGAGGGTCTGCCGATGCCCTTCTCCTCGAGGAACTTGATAAGGGAGGCTTCGGTATATCTTGCCGGAGGCTCCGTAAAATGCTGAGTGGGCTCAACCTCTTTATCGCTGAGCTTTTCGTTCTCCTCAATGGCAGGAAGCTTTTTCGCGCTCTCCTCGTTTTCGTCGGTAGATTCCTCGTAAACTGCCATATAACCGTTGAACTTCACGGAATAGCCGCTTGCGCGGAACATATAGCCCTCGCAGTCAAAATCTGCCACGACTGTATCGAACTCGGCGTTTGCCATCTGGCTTGCAACGAATCTGTCCCAAATGAGCTTATACAGCTTATACTGGTCGGGAGAAAGATGTCGTCTGACCTTTGCGGGATCCAGCTTCATGGAGGAAGGACGGATCGCCTCATGTGCGTCCTGGGCATTAGCTTTGGACTTATATACTCTCGTGCTTTGAGGGTAGTACTCTTCGCCGAACTTTGTAATGATATAGTCTTTTGCGGCGTTCTGAGCTTCTGCAGCTATTCTCAAAGAGTCTGTTCTCATGTAAGTGATAAGACCCTGAACACCGCCGTCAGACCCCAGATTGACACCTTCGTAAAGCTCCTGCGCCACGCGCATGGTACGCTGGGACTGGAAATTAAGCTTTCTGGAGGCTTCCTGCTGCATGGTGGAGGTTATAAAAGGCGGAGCGGGAGACTTTACTTTAGTACCCTTCTTGACTTCTGCCGCCGTGAACATCTTGCCGCGGACTGTCGAGCATATCTTTTCAGCGGTCTCACCGTCAGAAATGTCCATTTTGGTTTTATCCGCAGTCTTACCGAAAAACCGTGCGGTAAGCTCCTTACCCTTTGCGGTTTCGAGGAGTGCATCGACGGTCCAGTATTCAACCGGAACAAAGTCTCTGATCTCATTTTCTCTTTCAACAATGATCTTTGTTGCCGCGGACTGGACACGTCCCGCGGAAAGTCCGCTTCTCACCTTTTTCCAGAGAAAAGGAGAAAGCTTATAACCAACAATACGGTCAAGTATTCTTCTGGTCTGCTGAGAGTTCACCAGGTCCATATCTATTGACCGCGGTGCCTTTATCGCTTCCTTGACAGCGGTTTTCGTGATCTCGTTGAAGGTGATGCGCTTAGCCTTTTCAACGGGGATACCAAGAGTTCCCGCAAGGTGCCAGGAAATAGCCTCTCCCTCGCGGTCAGGGTCCGTTGCGAGGAAGACCTTATCGGCCTTCGCTGCTTCTTTTTTCAGTTCCTTTATAAGATCGCCTTTGCCGCGGATATTAATATAGTGAGGTTCAAAGTCGTTATCGACGTCGATACCTATGGTAGATTTGGGAAGGTCTCTCACATGGCCTTTGGAGGCTACGACCTTATAGTTATGGCCAAGATAGCCCTTGATCGTATTCGCTTTTGCGGGAGACTCAACTATTACAAGATTAGACATATTTTGCCCTCCTCTTATTTTTCATTTCAACATTATATACACTTACTATAACAAATTCAATAACAAATTGAAAATATTTTTCAGGTGCCCCGGTCATCTTCAGTTATATAATCCTCGCCGTATCCGTAATCGGCGGCTCTTTTCAGGTAGTATCCGCCGGCACCGGCTTCCACAGCACCTGCGATCTCAAGCATTGTGAGGGACACCATGACCTGCGAAAGAGACAGTCCGCACTCGGCGATCTCCTCGGCAGTCATCGGAACGTCGGCAGTCATAAACTCGAACACCTTCAGGTCGTCCGGACCGAGAGAATCCATATCTATATGCTTCGCAGGCTTCTTCTCCTCGATCTTCGGAAAAGGCTTTTCGTTCTTCTGTTCTTTGGCGGGGACATCTTCTTTGTGTTTCTCAGGTGATTTCTTTGCACCGCCTCTTCTGCCTATCTTATAGTCGTCAGCAGCCTCGTCGGGGGAAATATGAGGTACGGATGAATCAAGCCTTATAGTATGAGGATACAGAAATTCGTAATCGCAGAGTATATCATCGGCACAGGTGACCAGCTGTGCTCCCTGCTTCAGCAGGAAATTTGTTCCCTGTGCACCCGGGTCGCCGACCTGTCCGGGAACTGCGTATATGTGTCTTCCCTGATACAGCGCATGACGTGCCGTTATCAGCGAGCCCGACTTCATACTGCCCTCTACTACGCAGACAGCCTGGCTCATTCCGCTTATCAGCCTGTTTCTGACAGGGAAATTGGTACCGACAGGAGAAACGCCCGGTGCGTATTCGGTAAGGACTGCGCCGCTGTTCAACACCTTTTTGAGCAAAGCCTCGTGTTCTCTGGGATATACCACGTCGATACCGCAGCCGAGCAGTGCGATGCAGCGTCCTCCCGCTTCCAGCGCACCTGCCATTGCCATACCGTCAATGCCGAGAGCAAGCCCGCTTACCAGAACGGCACCGCCGTCCGCCAGTCCCGCGCCTACGCCGTAAGCCATCTTCTTTCCGTAATCGGTCATGGTCCGTGTTCCTACCACGGCACAGCAGAAATAATTATCGAGATCGGGGAGCTCTCCGAGGGCATAAAGCACCATGGGAGAATCTTTAAGTCTTAGCAGTGCCTTGGGAAAATCGTCATCCTCGGGAGTCATAACTCTTACGCCTGTCCTGTCGCACCAGCGCAGAATGTCCTCCTCTTCGGCGAGGGATTTCCTCCCTAGTCTTGACAGGACACGCTTGTCCGTACCGGGGACTTTTTTCATGATCTCCTCGGAAGTCGCTTCGTATACGTATTCCGGATACTCGTACTGCCTCAATATGTTCACGGCAGATCTGCTGCCCTGTCCGCAGTTGTGAGACATCCACAGCCAGTATTTCCGTTTGTCTTCCATATTCACGCGTCTTTCGGTCCTTTCAGACTAATTTAAGTGTCTTGCCCAGTTCCCACAGCAGGACTGCCGATGCAGTCGCCGCATTCAAACTTTCCGTTTTGTCAGTCATGGGAATTATCACAGTTTCATCGGAAGCATTAACCGTGCGCTCCGAGATCCCGTGTCCTTCATTTCCGACGATCATGCAATCATTTGCTTTAAGCTCTGTATTTCCGAGAGTAAACGAGCTTCCGGTCAGCGCCGCAGAGATGACCCGTCTTCCCTGACTTTTCAGCTCGGGAATGAGTTCCGCAAGATCGCTGCAGATGGTGAATCTCATTTTGAACAGAGCTCCCATGGAAGCTCTGACCGTTTTCGGATTATACACATCGGCACAGTCGGCAAGGATCAGTCTGTCCACGCCGAAAGCAGCAGCGGTACGAATGATAGTTCCCACGTTTCCGGGATCTCTGACACACTCAAGGGCAAATACGGTCTCGTTTTCGGCGACTGCCCCGTCGTTCTCCGGTATTCTGACGGCAAATGCTATGCCGTCCGGGGTCTCATCCGATGATATTTTATCAAATGCGCCGTCGGATAGTACTATGATATCACCGCCGGAGGCTTCCGCCATATCTCTAAGCTCACCGCTGTTCCTGCTTTCCTTTATGACAGCGCAGCGCACTTCGCATCTTCCGACAGCCTCGCGGCATAGCTTCATGCCTTCGCACAGGTAAAGCCCCTCGGATGCCCTTCCTTTTTTCGACTGAAGAGAGGAAAGCATGACGACAGTGGGATTATTCCTTGATGAAATATAAATCTCTTCCATATTGATACATTAACAGCACGTAAAAGAACCCACACGTGCGTGTACACGTGGGGTTCTTACGTTTCATTAAAGGGCTGCCTTAGCTTTTTCAACGAGAGCTGCGAAAGCTTCTTTATCGGAGATCGCGATCTCGGAGAGCATCTTTCTGTTCAGATCGATGCCTGCCTTCTTAAGGCCGTACATAAACTGTGAATAGTTGGTGCCGCATGCCTTTGCCTGTGCGGATATACGTGCGATCCAGAGCTGTCTGAAATCTCTCTTCTTCTGCTTTCTGCCGATATATGCATAGTTTCCGCTCTTCATAACGGCCTGTTTAGCCATCTTGAAGTGCTTGGACTTGGAACCCCAGTAACCCTTCGCTGCTTTCAGAACTCTATTTCTTCTCTTGCGCGTCATCATTGCGCCTTTTACTCTTGCCATTTCTCTATTCCTTTCTCAATCCTAAGATTCTCTCTGCCGAGATTACTTCAAAATAAGTCTCTTGACGTTAGCTTCCATTGCGGGGCTGAGCATGTCAGCGGAACGGAGACGTCTCTTCTGCTTCTGAGTCTTGTTGGTGCTCAGGTTATGACGGTGGGAAGAATGATGCATCTTAACCTTGCCGGTTCCGGTAACGCTGAAACGCTTGCAAGATGCTCTGTGAGATTTGATCTTGATCTTTGCCATTTTTTTGATTCCTTTCGGTATTGTGTATTAGCGGCTTTCACCGCGAAAAGTAAGCTTATTCTTCGGATACGGGCTCGGCTGCGGGTTCCGCAGGCTTCTCTGCCTTTTCCGCTTTTTTGGAGGTCGCTTTCAACGGCACAAGGAACATCGTCATCTGTCGGCCTTCCAGTGTGGGCTTCTTATCCATAGTGGAATACTCCGCACACGCCTCGCGGAAATTGGCGATGACCTCACGTCCCAGATCCTGGTGAGCCATTTCTCTGCCCTTGAAGCGGAGACATACTCTGACCTTGTTGCCCTCTTTCAGGAACTTTATCGCGCGGGCTGCCTTGGTGTCAAAATCGTGTTTGTCGATACGGCAGGAAAGCTGTACCTCTTTTACCTCGACAGTCTGCTGCTTCTTTTTCTGTTCCTTTTCCCTCTTGTCCTGCTCATAGCGGTACTTACCGTAATCCATGGCACGGCATACGGGAGGAGTTGCCTGAGGAGCGATACAAACGAGATCGACTCCCTTATCTTCTGCGTAGTCTTTCGCCTCGCTGAGACTCATGATACCCATCTGGTCTCCGTCCTCGCCTAAAAGACGTACTTCCTTCGCGCGGATATCATCATTGATGAGAAGTTCTTTAGTGCTTATTGTAGTGCACCTCCGTGAATAAATAAAAAGTGCGGACATACTCCGCACAAAACTTCCCTCACATGAGGTACAAAGCCTTATCAGACCAATGCTCGTTCGTGCGGCACGGTGAGAACGGAGTACGTTCTTCTTCTTTTTGCTCCGCTATTATATCACCCCTTTCCCCGAATGTCAATAGGTTTTTTCATTTTTTCTTTTTTTGCGCTCCTATTGATTTTTTATGCTGCGGGGCTTATAATATCTGTAACTGTTAAATAAAGGAATGCATGCTATGAGAAAATATCTTGAAAATTTCTTCACACTGTGCGAATACCCTCCGGAAGCGGCCGCATCGCTTCTTGCCGACTACGACAAGCTTATGGAGTGCAGCAGCACCCGCAGCGTATTCGAAAAGTATATCTCGGCATATGAGAAAGCCGAAAAAGGAAAGATCAATTTCAGCGAGATGCTCGACTCCGTCCGTGCCGTCACTGCAGACGCCGGAGTACACACCTATGCCGCGGAGCTCCTCATTTATTGCTGTCTCTCCAGACACCTCAGAGAGCTGTACCAGGAGAACGGCATAGACGACGGGGTCTGGCGCGATTCCATGCTCGATCTCCGTTACAAGCTGATGGAATGTTACGATATGCACGGTATTTGGGGTTCCTTCGTCGCATTCTGGTTCGACCTGTTCTTCTGTCTCGACAGATTCGCGCTCGGCAGATTACAGTATGAGCATTCGTCGTATTTTGCCACCAACGAGCCCTACACTAAATTCGGACTTGAGCTCATCCGCGACAAAAGCAGAGCGCTTCAGCTCCACATCCCGTCAAGCGGCAAGCTGACGGAAGAGTCCGTTATTGACTCTCTGAAAAAGGCATACGGATTTTTCAAAGACACGGAATACGTACAGAACGGCATCCTCATCACGGAATGTTCCTCATGGCTGCTTTTCGGTGATATGGAAAAGTTTCTTCGTCCCGAATCCAACGTTATGAAATTCCAAAGGTGCTTTGAGCTCACCGCAAGCTGGGGCGACGCCGGATTCCACGACTGCTGGAGACTTTATAACAGAGACTGGGACGGAAATGCTGATGCACTCCCCCGCGACACCGATATGCAGAGGCGTTTTGCCGACTGGCTGAAAGCCGGAAATTCCGCCGGATGCGGTCTCGGTCTTCTTTTATTCGACGGCGAAAAAATAATCAACATCTGAGGATATACAAATGAAAGCTATTATTTCCGTTATTGGCAAGGACACCTTCGGGATCATGGCAAGGGTCAGCAGCACCTGCTCTGAGAATAAGGCGAATATCGTCGATGTTACACAGTCCGTCCTGCAGGACATGTTCGTAATGGTCATGCTGGTGGACATCTCCCACCAGAGCTGCGATTTCATGAAGCTGAAAACCGATCTTGACACTCTTGCAAAAGAGATCAACATGCAGATCAGCCTCATGCATGAGGACATTTTCAACTCCATGCACAGGATCTGAGGGAAAATATGTTGAACATAAGTGATATTATGGAAACCGTCCACATGATCCAGAACGATAATCTGGACATAAGGACGACAACTATGGGTATTTCCCTGCTGGATTGCTGTGACACGGACATAGACCGTTCCTGCGATAAGGTCTATGACAAGATCTGCCGCCTTGCGGGAAACCTTGTAAAGACCGGCGAGGATATTTCAAAGCTATACGGTATCCCGATCATCAACAAGAGAGTGGCAGTCACTCCGATCTCCATGCTTCTTGCATCCTCCGGAGGAGATCCCGTTAAATATGCAAAAGCGCTTGACCGTGCGGCTCACACCATAGGCGTTAATTTCATCGGCGGTTATTCTGCGCTGGTACACAAGGGCTTCGCCGCAGGAGACCGTGAGCTTATCAATTCCATTCCCGAAGCTCTTTCAGAAACTGAGCTCATATGCTCTTCTGTTAACATAGGGACCACCAAAGCAGGCATCAATATGGACGCAGTGGCCATGATGGGCGAAAAAGTCATTGAGGCCGCAAAGCTCTCCGCTGACAGAAACTGCATCGGTCCCGCCAAGCTGGTGGTATTCTGCAACGCACCCGAGGACAACCCCTTCATGGCAGGCGCTTTCCACGGAGTCGGTGAGCCGGACTGCGTTATAAACGTGGGCGTATCAGGCCCCGGTGTCGTCCGTGCCGCGTTGGAAAAATATCCCGATGCAGACCTCAACGCGGTAGCAGACGTGATAAAAAAGACAGCGTTCAAGATAACACGTATGGGTCAGCTCGTAGGTACCGTTGCGTCGGAAAAGCTGGGCGTTCCCTTCGGAGTCGTTGATCTCTCTCTGGCTCCCACTCCCGCAGTCGGCGACTCCGTCGCCCATATCCTTGAGGAAATGGGGCTTGAGGTCTGCGGCATACATGGCACTACCGCTGCGCTGGCACTGCTGAACGATGCCGTAAAAAAAGGCGGAGTTATGGCATCCTCCAATGTTGGAGGCCTTTCCGGCGCGTTCATTCCCGTATCGGAGGACGCAGGCATGATAGATGCCGCCAGAAGCGGTGATCTGTCCATCCAGAAGCTTGAGGCCATGACCTCAGTATGCTCCGTTGGTCTTGATATGATAGTCATTCCCGGCGACACGCCCGCGGAGGTGATTTCTGCCATCATCGCGGACGAAGCCGCAATAGGTATGGTGAATTCAAAGACGACCGCCGTGAGAGTCATACCCGCCATAGGCCGAGACGTGGGCGATGAGCTTGAATTCGGCGGACTCCTGGGAAGCGGTCCCGTTATGGATATCAACCGTTCCAAATCTCCCGCAAAATTCATTTCCCGCGGAGGCAGGATACCGGCTCCCATACAGGCTCTGAAAAACTGACATCAGTTTGCACATATAGTCGTAATGAAACCTGATCTATTTTGTAAAAATGGGAAATTTTGAAATAATTTGAAATTTCCGCTTGTAACTTTCGCTATTTTGGTATAATATATATGTTGGTGTGGAAGGGGTACCTTCCATTTACTAAGTTCCAAAAAATTTATTAAATATATTTCGGAGGAAATCAAAATGTCAGTAAAAGTTGCTATTAACGGTTTCGGTCGTATCGGCCGTCTCGCATTCCGTCAGATGTTCGGCGCAGAAGGTTATGATGTTGTTGCTATCAACGACCTCACGAAGCCCTCTATGCTTGCAGACCTTCTTAAGTACGACACCGCTCAGGGCGGTTACTGCGGCAAGATCGGTGAGAATCTTCACACCGTAGAAGCTGACGACGAAGCAGGTACTATTACTGTTGACGGTAAGACCCTTACCATCTACAAAGAAGCTGACGCTAATAATCTCCCTTGGGGAAAGATCGGTGTTGACGTTGTTCTCGAGTGCACAGGTTTCTACTGCTCCAAGGACAAATCCATGGCTCACATCAATGCAGGCGCTAAGAAAGTTGTTATCTCTGCTCCCGCGGGCAACGATCTTAAGACCATCGTATTCAGCGTAAACGAAAAGACGCTTACGGCAGATGACCAGATCATCTCCGCTGCATCCTGCACCACCAACTGCCTCGCTCCCATGGCCAAGGCTCTTAACGACTACGCTCCCATCCAGAGCGGTATCATGTCCACCATCCACGCTTACACCGGCGACCAAATGATCCTTGACGGTCCGCACAGAAAGGGTGACATGAGAAGAGCAAGAGCAGGTGCAGCTAACATCGTTCCCAACTCCACCGGCGCTGCTAAGGCTATCGGCCTCGTAATCCCCGAGCTGAACGGCAAGCTCATCGGCTCCGCTCAGAGAGTTCCCGTTCCCACCGGCTCTACCACCATCCTCACCGCTGTTGTTAAGGGCGCAGATGTTACCGTTGACGGTATCAATGCCGCTATGAAGGCAGCTTCTTCCGAGTCCTTCGGCTACAACGTAGATCCCATCGTGTCCTCCGACGTTATCGGTATGAGATACGGTTCCCTGTTCGATGCTACTCAGACCATGGTCTCCAAGATCGGTGACGATCTCTTCCAGGTACAGGTAGTTTCCTGGTACGATAACGAGAATTCTTACACCAGCCAGATGGTTCGCACTATCAAGTACTTTGCAGAGCTCGACCTCGCAAACCTCGCTGACTAATCACCAAAATAAAAAGAGCCGTCCTTATGGGGCTCCACTTAGGGATTTTTTCACCGCTCACCGGAAAGAGAAAATCATCTCAAAAGTCAAGAACGGTGGGAATTCCCCGAATATCTAAAGTTAAAAATGACCGAAACCTGAGTTTCGGTCATTTTATTATATCTTTCCTTTGTCCGTTTTGGACGTCTGGCATACAGTGGTATGCCGACGCCGCCCCAAAACGGACAATCAGCGGCGCCTCTCTCCCTAAGTGTGCGCCCCTTTCGGGACGGCTCTTTTTATTTCTTTATTTCATCCGGTTCTCTGATGATACAGGCCTGCGTGAAAATCTGCTCGTAGCTTTTCAGAACGTCCGCTCTGTCGTAATTCGTTATACCGCACAGAGGGTCTGCAAAAATGTATGTATACGCGGAATGTCCTATCATTACGAGGCAATGGGAATGAGAGTACCACGTGACCACTTCGTTTCCGTACCAGTACGAATAGCTGACCTTGGGGTCACAGTCCATGAACACGGTGCCCCATATAATTACGGGGATGCCCTTGTCGACATAGGCCTCGAGCTCACCGAGGCTCATTCCGCTGACGTCACAGCACACAAGGTTTGATCCTTTGTCCTTCAGAAACTTGTTTGCCGTCTCGGTCAGACATTTTGCGTAACACCCTGTGCCGTTGCCTTTCGGATCACCTATGTATTTCTCGTACGGTGAATCGTACCAGTACTGCCCCTTAGGGAGATACTCGTCGGAAAGTTTCACGGGATCGACTTCGAATCCCAGATGATTGAGCACTATCGCAAGGGATACTATTTCACAGCCGTTGGGAAGCTCGGGATTCTGAAGTATATTCTTCACGTCGAGCATAAATCGGTCTTCCGGGTCGGGCAGGGCCTCAAGAACTTTTGTCTGTAAAGCTCCGCAGAAAGAACAGTAGCTAATTGCGCTCCCCACCCTGCCGACTGCCGAAGGTATCATGTCTATCCACGACGGCCAGTAATGCTCGCAAAGCGGATCGCCGCCCTTTATATTGATGATCTCAAAGGTATCAAGCACGGGCGCCTCCGCGATCACCTCTGCCGCAGCATCTGGCTCCGGAAGCTCCAAAACCGGTGCGGTGGTCTCCTCGATCTCATCGGAGTCCTGCCTGTTCGCGTAAGGAGAACGGGAATACACTGCAAGAACGGTACTGAACGTGAGCAGCACCGTCATAAGTATCACAGTAACGTTTTTCAGCGCGTTGTTCATACTGTTTTATTCTTATCCTCCGTGTCTCTCCTCATCCATTCCATAAGGAGGTTGACTATTCTTTCGATCTCGCCGTCGGTCAGCGCTCTGCCCTTCGGCACTCTGTACCATTTGCTGAGGCACCCTCTGCAACAGCATGCACACGCGTGCTGAGCCACGAACACGGGATGCCCTCGCATTGGGGTCTGGCGTCCGTCGTTGGGTATGTCGGCGGGTGCAAGCCTCGTTCTGATAAATTCCGCCGCGTGACTTCTTATCTCAATCTCACCTTTTGAAAAATAATAGTCTCTGTCTTTTTGCGAAAGGTGAAATCTCGAACGGAATGACGATTTTTCGAGTTTATTCAAAGCTTCATCAACAGTCTGCATAATGTAAGTTCAGAAATCATTGCACGGTGCATAGAATTAAACCGAATAATTGGGGGGACTCCTATGGACCGGCAGAAAAAATATATTCTCAATTCAATACTGCTTTCAGCCGTATCGGTGGTGATCCGGGCGGTGACGGTCAGCTTCAACGCTTACGTGACGAGAAAAATCGGCACGGAAGCGGTCGGGCTTTTCACGCTCGTCATGAGCGTCTATACTCTTGCCGTCACCCTTGCCGTTTCCGGTGTAAATCTCGCTGCGGTGCGGATAACGTCGAAAAGCCTTGCTTTATGCACAAAAAACGGATACTCTGCCTCCGAAACACGAAAAGTTCTTCGGCGCGATATGGCAGGTTGCTGTCTGTACTCGCTTATTTTCGGCAGTGTTTCGGGCCTTATACTGTTTTCATTATCGGATGTCATCGGAATCCATATTCTGTGTGATATAAGAACGGTTTCCTCATTAAAAGTGCTGTCCGCCGCACTCGTACCGATAGCTGTTTCATCGGCTCTCGCCGGATATTTCACGGGACTACGCAAAATATACAAAAACGCGGTAGTATCGGTGGCCGAACAGTTTATCAAAATCACGCTCACATCCGCTGCGCTGGTGATAATTGCACCAAAAGGCGTAGAATATGCCTGTCTTGCGGTAGTGGGAGGCTCCGCGCTGGCGGAAGCAGGCTCGATGATAACGTCGTTTCTGCTCTATATCACGGACAGAGTAAAAACAAACGGAAGCGGCAAATGCGAAGTAAGAGAAAGGACCCGTGACAGCATAAAAAACGTAGGCACGATCGCGCTCCCTGTGGCATTGGGCTCATACGTACGGCAGGGGCTCACCTGCGCCGAGCACATCGCAATTCCGCGAGGACTCAAAAAATTCGGAGCAGATACCGCCGCGGCCCTGTCATCATACGGAGTACTGCAAGGCATGGCGCTGCCGCTGATACTGTTTCCTTCCTCGGTCACAAGTGCGTTTTCCTCCCTGCTGATCCCCGAGCTTTCGGAATACTCGGCGTTGGGTCAAAAGCGCGAAATCGCAAGGACCGCAGAGCGGGCTGTCAGATTCTGTATGGTCTTTTCTATCGGTGCCGCCGCGATTTTTATTACATTCGGTCACGGCTTGGGACTGTCGGTTTACGGAAATACAGATTCCGGAAAATATATAGTCGCGTTGGCGGCACTTGTTCCGATAATGTATCTTGATACAACTGTGGACTGCATTCTCAAAGGGCTGGGAGAGCAGTTATTCTGCATGAAAGTGAACATCCTCGACGCCACTCTCAGCCTCATCATTGTCATCCTGCTGGTCCCTAAAATGGGAATCCTCGGTTACATCATATGCATATATATGTCCGAATGTATAAACGCCGCACTGAGCATAGGCAAAACCGTATCTGTGACCGGGCTCAGGTTCAGAATTTCTTGGTTTCTTGTACCCTCGGTCACAGCAGCGTTTCTCTGCCTTGCCGTAAAGTTCGTTTCGGCACACGTATATATCGGGTCAGTAGCTATGGAGATCGCCCTGTTTTGCGGTCTCTACGCCGCTATATCATTCACCCTTATCAAATCTAAGTAATTATACCACGTTCGACATTATTTTACAAGTAAGTTTTTCCGACAATAAATATCACAAATTCAAAAAACGTATTGACAAACGGACGCAGATACTGTATACTAATGCCTGCGAGGGTGTAGCTCAGCTGGTTAGAGTGTCTGCTTGACATGCAGAAGGTCGGTGGTTCGAGTCCACTCATCCTCACCACGAAAAAAGCACTGCATTTGCAGTGCTTTTTTCAACGAAATTTGCGCGTAAATATTTTGGCAAATAAAAAGCACCGATCGCCGGAGCATGGCATCGGTGCTTTTCATCTGTTGAATTCTCTTAAGCAAGCTTGTTGAGTGCCAGAGTGAACTGACTCTTCTTGTGAGCTGCAGCGTTCTTATGGATAACGTTGCGGGCTGCTGCCTTGTCGATAATAACAACTGCTGCTTTGTAAGCTTCTGCAGCTGCTGCCTTGTCGCCGCTTTCTACTGCTGCATAGAACTTTTTGATAGTAGTCTTCATCTGGCTCTTGAACATCTTGTTGCGAAGAGTCTTGGCTGCAGTAACTTTTACGCGCTTTTTTGCACTTTTAATGTTAGGCATTTTCATCCTCCTGATTAAAATAAAAGCGTCGCGTCAGCCTGAGAGGGTGCCTCAGCGAACAATCTCATACAACGGGTATGATATCACACTCGATCCGGTTTTGCAAGTCTTTTTTTCATTTTTTTGAAATTATTTTTCTTTTTCCCGTAAAAAAGCACCGTAACCGAAAAAAACATATAGTAAAAAGGTTGTAAAAGTCACACGTATATGTTAGAATATAATGAAATATAATTTCAAAGCGAAAGTTCATCGAAATTAAGGTGATAAAATGGATAAGAACGAAAACAAGCAGAATGATGACGTCTATTCCCTGCTCAAGGGTTATTTTCCCGACGAATACGATATGTCTCCCGAGGAGCTGGAAAAGGCGATAGAAACCGAAACAAAGGAAAGAGGTATCGCATTGGGGATTACGGATCCTCGCCGCAGTAATTCCGCAAAGAACGTTTCCCGCCAGCCGGAGAATGCGGCGAGAGAAGACACCGTCAAGTCCGATTTCACACTCGTTCCCGACAGCGAAACAGCTGCAGAGCTTGCTCCTTCCCTTGACGATAACCTTAACGGAATAGCCGGAATGTACAAGGACATGATCTCCGAGGACTTCACGGAAAAGTCACAGGAAGAGGCAGAGGACTTCGAAACGGTCTCAGAGTCCGGGAGCTTCTATGAGCTGCCGGATACAGCAGAAACAGATATTCCCGTTCCGGGCGGTGTTGATGACGTCACGGACAACGATCTCATCAACGGATATGACTCTCTGGACGAGTTGTTCGATCAGCTTGAGTTTGCCGGGTATGACGGTGCGGGTATTGTAGACACTCCAAGCGAAGAGTTTGAAAAGCTTAATGAGCAGCCGGAGAACAGCACCGACAATAACGGAAAAGCAATATCGAGGATAGACTGGTTTTTCGATTTTCTCGAGGTATTTACTGTTTGCATGGCGTGTATAATGATGTTCTTCGCTTTCGGTGCAAGACTCACAAGAGTCGACGGCGGATCCATGAACGATACGCTTCTGAACGGACAGTATCTGGTCGTTTCCGATCTTTTCTATAAGCCCACCACCGGCGATATCGTAGTGCTCCAGAACACATCACTTGAAACGGCACAGCTCCGTGACCCTCTGGTAAAGCGTATCATGGCAGTCGGCGGAGAGACCATCACCATAAAAAACGACGGTACCGTCACCGTGACTGACAAATACGGCAACACAAAAAAGCTTGATCAGAGCTTCACAAAGAAAGAGCCCTACCTTAAGAGCGAAATGAGCTGTACCGTACCAGATGGTTACGTGTTTGTGATGGGAGACAACAGGAACAACTCCACCGACAGCCGCGACCACAGAGTGGGTCTGATAGACGAGCGCTGCATATTCGGGAAAGCATATCTGCGCATCCTGCCTTTCGGCGACTTCACCATATTTGAAAATCCGTATAACGAGAAATAATATGCCTTCACAACAGATACAGTGGTTTCCCGGGCACATGGCCAAGACCCGCCGCCTTATCTCGGAAAACCTGAAAAACGTAGATATAGTAATTGAGCTTCTGGACGCGAGAATACCGCAGAGCTCGAAAAATCCCGAGATCGCGGAGCTATGCGGGCAGAAGCCTACCCTGGTGCTTCTGAACAAATCGTCTCTCGCCGATCCCGCTGTCACCCGCAAATGGATAAGCTTATACGCCAAGGGCGGCATCACCGCTTTGAACGTAGACTGCATCACGGGCGAAAATCTGAACAAGATCGGCACCGCGGTACGGGAGATACTCAGCGACAAGCTTAAAAAGTACGAGGAAAAAGGAATGGCAGGCAAAAAGCTCCGTGCCATGATCGTAGGAATACCCAACGTGGGCAAATCCTCCCTCGTCAACAGACTTTCCGGGCAAAAGAAAGCAAAGGTGGAAAACCGCCCGGGCGTCACGCTGAACAAGCAGTGGGTCACAACAAATCAGGGCTTTGAACTTCTCGATATGCCCGGCGTGCTCTGGCCGAAATTCGAGGACAGGCTGACAGGTGAGAATCTTGCCGCCACAGGTGCTATAAAGGACGCCATACTTGACACGGAAGAACTGGGAATGATACTGGCTAAAAGGCTTTTCGACCTGTATCCCGATCTTTTCTGTGAAAGATATAAGCTCTTGAAATCGGACGTTGAAGAGCTTGACTCATATGACCTGCTCTGCGCTGTCGGAAAGAAACGCGGCTTTCTGGTCTCAGGCGGGGAGATAAACACGGAACGTACGGCTATAATGCTTCTCGATGAGTTCAGAGGCTCGAAAATAGGAAGAATTACACTGGAGATTCCCGACAATGCTTGACCTTTCATTTGAAGAACAGTTCCGCCTTGCGGGCTATAAGATTATCTGCGGCACAGATGAGGCGGGCCGCGGTCCTTTAGCCGGTCCCGTTGTAGCTGGTGCCTGCATACTGCCGGAGGGTCTTGTTATCGAGGGTCTGGATGACTCCAAAAAACTCACGGAAAAGAAACGCGAAAAGCTGTATGACGTAATTACAGAAAAAGCCCTCGCTTGGAGCGTCGCTCTGTCAACCCCCGAAGAGATAGACGAGATAAACATTTTAAACGCTTCCCTCCAGGCCATGCGCCGTGCCATTGACGGACTTTCCGTAAAGCCGGACTTCGTTCTGGTAGACGGAAACATCGACCGTGGATTTCAGATCCCCGCCAAGGCAGTCGTCAGCGGAGACGCCATCTCGCAGTCCATCGCCGCCGCGTCTATCCTTGCCAAGGTGACAAGAGACAGGATGTGTGCGGAGCTTGACGAATTATACCCTCAGTACGGTTTTTCAAAGCACAAGGGATACCCGACGAAAGACCATAAGCTCGCAGTATACGAGTACGGTCCCAGTCCATGCCACAGAAAATCATTCCTATCGTTCCTCGAGCGCGACCGTGAGAAGCTGGAAGAGGCTCTGAAAAAGAAAAATGGATAAAAAAGAAACGGGCAGGCGCGGCGAGACCAGTGCTGCCGCATTTCTTATGGGAAAAGGCTACAAGATCGTGGAGAGAAATGCCCGTGTGGGGCACCTCGAAACGGATATAATAGCAAAAAACGACAGGAATATCATTTTCGTCGAAGTAAAGACCCGGCGGGAATACCCGGACACCTACCACCGTTTCGGAAGACCCTCTGCGGCGGTAGACCGCAGGAAACAGACAAAACTGATCGCGGCTGCGGAGGAATATATGCGACGCAACCGAGAAGCAGTATCAGGACTGATACCGAGACTTGACGTTGTTGAGGTCTACCTCAGCCCGAAGACAGAAGACTATAAAGTTATAAAAATTCTACATATGGAAAATGCCATTCATAGATGATGGCATATCGGAATAATCATGAAATATCAAAGCACAAGAAACACATCGAACACTCCCGTAAAGGTTTGTGCGGCAGAAGCCATCAAAAAAGGACTGGCACCTGACCGCGGCCTTTACATGCCTGAGAGCATCCCTGCGCTTACCGCCTCCGATATCGAAAAGCTCCGCACTCTTCCCTATGAAAAAAGAGCGTGTGAGGTCCTTTCCGTGTTCCTGACGGATTATGACAAGGATAAGCTTCTCAACGACTGTACGGAAGCATATTCCGAAAAGCGCTTCCCGGGCGGCGCCGCACAGCTGAAAGATATAGGACACGGAAGATATTCTCTTGAGCTCTGGCACGGTCCCACCTGTGCTTTCAAGGATATGGCATTACAGATCATGCCCCGTCTGCTCTCGTCAGCTCTCGAAATGACCGGTGAGAAAAGACGCGCTCACATTCTCGTTGCCACCTCGGGAGACACCGGTAAAGCGGCTCTTGAAGGATACAGAGACGTCCCCGGTGTGGATATCACAGTATTCTTCCCCAACGACGGTGTCAGTCGTATGCAGAAGCTTCAGATGACCACCCAGCAGGGTGAAAACGTCAACGTTGCGGCGGTATTCGGCAATTTCGATGACGCGCAGAACGGCGTCAAAGCCATCTTTGCAGACACCGGTCTCGCCGATAGAGCCGGGGAAAACGGCTTCTTCTTCTCAAGCGCAAATTCCATAAACTGGGGCAGACTGGCTCCTCAGATAGTATACTACATCTCCGCGTACTGCGATCTCGTGAACGAAGGCAGGATCAGTAACGGCGAGCCCATAAACGTCTGTGTACCCACAGGAAACTTCGGTAATATTTTCGCCGCATACATAGCGAGAAAAATGGGGCTCCCCGTAAAGCGTCTCATATGCGCTTCCAATGCGAACTGCGTTCTGACAGACTTCATCCGCACGGGAACGTATGACAGGAACAGAGAGTTCTACAAGACCACATCCCCCTCCATGGATATCCTCATATCCTCCAATCTCGAAAGACTTCTTTACCTCACTGCAGGTCCCGCAGAGACCGCGAAATATATGAATGAGCTCTCCGAGAACGGGAAATATACCGTTTCCGATGACGTGCTCCGTGAGATCTCTTCCTTATTCGCAGGCTTCTGCTGTCCCGAGGATAAGACCGCAGAGGTGATAAAGAAAACCTTTGAGAAGGACGGATATCTGGTGGATACACACACCGCCGTCGCCATCGGCTGTCTTGATGAATACAGAGAAGTCTCCGGCGATGCTACGGTGACCGTCATAGCCTCCACAGCGAGCCCATACAAATTCGCGGCAGACGTGTGCGCGGCACTCGGATATCCCACCGATGCAGAAGATCCCGCAAAATTCCTTTCGAAGCTGGAGGAGATCAGCGGCACAAAGGCGCCCGCACCTCTGACAAATACTCTTACCATGCCTGTTCGCTTTAATACTACTATCGATCCCGCAGACATGGCAGATTACATTTTCAAAAACTGATATGTCTTTATTTTCCATAGCAGACCTGCATCTGTCCCTCACATCCGGAAAGCCCATGGACAAATTCGGCGCCCGCTGGATAGACTATACCGAAAAAATCGAAAAGCGCTGGCGCGCTGTTGTCAGCGCAAACGACACAGTGGTAGTCGCCGGAGATATTTCCTGGGGAATAGATCTTAAGGAAGCCGCGGAGGATTTCAGATTCATTGAAGCCCTGCCCGGCAGAAAGATCATAGGCAAGGGAAACCACGATTACTGGTGGCCAACCCAGGCAAAGCTGGACGCTTTCAAAGCGGAAAACGGATTTGAGACAATAGATTTTCTCTTCAACAACGCTTACGAAACCGAGGATTACGTAATCGCGGGCACAAGAGGCTGGTACGTGGAAGAGAAAATGCAGCAGAAAGAAAATACGGATTATGATAAGATCGTCGCCCGCGAAAACGGCAGGCTGAGACTGAGCCTCGAAGAAGCGGCAAAGCTTCGGGAAAGTTCCGGAAAGCCCATTTTAGTGTACTTCCACTTCCCTCCCGTTTTCGGAGATTTCAGCTGCGGAGAGTTCATCGAGACCATGAAAGAATACGGAGTTAAAAACTGTTATTTCGGACATATCCACGGTAATTACCACGTTCCCAGGACCACCGAGACAGACGGTATTTCCATGACGCTCGTTTCCGCTGATTACCTGAATTTCATCCCAATGGTAACTATGCCGTTGGATTATTGAAAACAACAAAGTTTTTCCCCGAAAATTGTTGACATTTTACAAAAAGTTTAGTATTATATTGAAAGGCAATTTTTAAAAAAAGAAAAAGTACAAAAGTACAGGAGAAAGGCAAAACATTATGAGCTTGAATTCATCCAAACTTATCGACAAAAATCTCTACGAGCTGAAGATCGGTATCGACGCTGAGACCTTCGGCGCCGCTGTAAACAAGGTTTACAGAAGGCAGGCGAAGAACATCACCGTTCCCGGCTTCAGAAAAGGCAAGGCTCCCCGTACCATCATCGAGAAGATGTACGGCAAGGGCGTATTCTATGAGGACGCCATCAACGACCTCATTCCCGAAGCATATGAGGACGCAGTCAAGGAAGCAGCGCTCGATGTAGTGGGTCAGCCCGAATTTGACGTTGAAACCGTTGACGAGAACGGTGTCGTCCTCGTCGTTAAAGTATATGTAAAGCCCGAAGTCAAGATCGAGGGCTACAAGGGCATCGAGGTGGTAAGAAAGGTCGAGAAGACCACCGCCGCAGAGGTGAAAGCCGAAATCGACAGAGTACGTGACCGCAACGCGAGAATGGTTGACGTTGAGGATCGCGCGGCAAAGATCGCCGACACCGCTAACATCGACTACGAGGGATTTGTAGACGGCAAGGCATTTGACGGCGGCAAGGGCGAGGGTCATGACCTCATCCTCGGCTCCGGTCAGTTCATCCCCGGCTTCGAGGATCAGATCGTAGGTCACAATATCGGCGATGAGTTCGACGTTGTTGTCACCTTCCCTGAAGAGTACCACGCAGAAGAGCTGGCAGGCAAGGAAGCTACCTTCAAGACCAAGCTCAACGCTCTGAAGCTGAAAGAGCTCCCCGTGGCTGACGACGAGTTTGCACGCGACGTTTCCGATTTTGACACGTTTGCTGAATATGAGGCTGACGTTAAGGCAAAAATCACAAAGAGAAAAGAAGATGCTGCAGACTCCGATGTAGAGGGTCAGCTCATCGACGCTCTTATCGAAAAGCTTGACGCTGACATTCCCGAGGCAATGTTCAAGGCAGAGACCGAGAACTTCGTGCGTGATTACGACACAAGGCTCCGCATGCAGGGTCTCGACCTCAAGACATATTTCCAGTACACCGGAATGACTCTTGATCAGCTCCGTGAACAGCTCCGTCCTCAGGCAGAGAAGCAGGTGAAGACCCGCCTCGCACTTGAGAAGATCGCAGAGCTTGAAAAAGTCACCGCCACCGACGATGAAATCGAGGCAGAATTCAACCGTCTGGCAGAGGCTTACGGCATGGAAGCAGACAAGATCAAGGAAACAATCGCTGCAGAAGATATCGCAGCTGACCTCAAGGTCAAAAAGGCAGTCGATCTCGTAAAGGAAGCGGCATCGATAAAGAAGCCCGCCGCAAAGAAAGCTGCAGCAAAGAAAGCTGACGCAGAATCTGAAGTTGAGTCCGCTGACGGAAAACCGGCTGCAAAGAAGGCTCCCGCAAAGAAAGCCCCTGCAAAGAAGGCTGAAGGCGAGACTGCTGAGAAGAAGCCCGCTGCAAAGAAGGCTCCTGCGAAGAAGGCTGAAGGCGAGACTGCTGAGAAGAAACCCGCAGCAAAGAAAGCTCCTGCGAAGAAGGCTGAAGGCGAGACCGCCGAAAAGAAGCCTGCTGCAAAAAAGGCTCCCGCAAAGAAAGCTGAATAATCACATAAATAAATTACCGCTGCCTCACGACGGCGGTAATTTTATCATAAAGAAGAAAGGAAACAGTATTATGGCATTAGTACCGACCGTTATCGAACAGACCAGCAGAGGCGAAAGAGCATATGACATATACTCAAGACTTCTCAACGACAGAATAGTATTTTTGGCAGATGAGGTCAACGACGTGACCGCTTCTCTCGTTGTAGCACAGCTTCTTTTCCTTGAAGCTCAGGATCCCGACAAGGATATTTGTCTCTACATCAACAGCCCCGGCGGAAGCGTTTCCGCAGGTCTCGCAATATACGACACCATGAATTTCATTAAATGTGACGTTTCTACCACCTGTATCGGTATGGCGGCGTCCATGGGTGCGTTCCTGCTTTCCAGCGGCGCAAAGGGAAAGAGATTCGCGCTTCCCAACAGCGAGATCATGATACACCAGCCTCTGGGCGGAATGCAGGGTCAGGCATCTGACATCAAGATCCACGCAGACCATATCCTCAAGACTAAGGCAAAGCTCAACGAGATTCTGGCAAAGAACACCGGACGTCCTTTGGACGAGATCATCCGTGATACCGACCGTGACAATTTCCTTACTGCGGAGGAAGCAATGCAGTACGGTCTCGTTGACAAAGTTATCGAAAAGAGATAAACCCGTATGGCAGAGAATAAAGATATCCTAAGACGGTGCGCGTTCTGCGGCAGGGCTGAGGATCAGGTCATGTTCCTGATCCCCTCCCCTACCGGAGTATATATCTGCGACAACTGTATAGAGGTGTGCAACGAGCTGATATACGACAGCACGGATAATTCAGACACGTACCAGCTGAGTGCCGACAGTCTTCCCCGCCCGGCTGAGATCAAGGCTTCTCTTGACGAATATATCATCGGTCAGGATAGGGCCAAGATCAGCCTCAGTGTAGCCGTATACAACCACTACAAGCGGCTGCTGTACAAAGACAGCAAGCAGAAGTCAAAGGATCCGGAAGACGAGGTTGAGATACAGAAGAGCAATGTTCTGCTTATAGGTCCAACAGGTGTGGGAAAGACATTCCTCGCGCAGACCCTTGCGAAAACGCTTAAGGTCCCCTTCGCCATCGCAGACGCAACCACTCTCACCGAGGCGGGATACGTTGGTGAGGATGTGGAAAATATTCTCCTTCGCCTCATTCAGGCCGCAGACTACGACGTGGAAGCAGCTGAGCGCGGTATCATTTATATCGACGAGATAGACAAGATATCGAGAAGAAGTGAAAACCGTTCCATCACCCGCGACGTTTCCGGAGAGGGCGTTCAGCAGGCACTTCTGAAGATCCTTGAGGGCACAGTTGCCAATGTTCCCCCGCAGGGCGGCAGAAAGCACCCCAACCAGGAGTTCATACAGATCAACACCGAGAATATCCTGTTCATCTGCGGCGGGGCTTTCGATACGCTCGACCAGATAATAGAGCAGCGCAAAGGAAACTCGGTCATGGGCTTCGGCGGCGAGGTGCAGACAAAGGAAGAAAAGCAGAAGAATGAAATATTCAAGGATGTGACCGCTCACGATATAGTGAAATTCGGTCTCATCCCCGAGCTTGTCGGCAGACTCCCCGTCATCGTAGGACTTGACAGTCTCGACGAAAAAGCACTTGTAAGGATACTAAAAGAGCCCAAGAACTCTCTGACAAAGCAGTATAAGAAGCTGTTTGAGATGGACGGCGTGAAGCTTGAATTTGAAGAAAGTGCTCTCTCGGCCATCGCAAAACAGGCGATAGATCGCCGCACCGGAGCAAGAGGACTCCGTTCGATCCTCGAGGAGCATATGACCGACATAATGTTCGATATTCCCTCCAGAGACGATGTCGCCGAGGTGCATGTGACCACAAAATGCATAAACAGTAATACTGCACCCAAAATAATCAAAAAGCGAGCTTAATTCAAGCTCGCTTTTTCATATTCATCAAGTATATCTTCAAGTAATTCCGCAAATACCTGCGGATTGTATTCAGCGTCGTTGAAGCGTCGTAGGCCTCTTTTACACAGATCGTCTGCAGATTTTTTGTTTTTCGCCGCGATGATCCTCAGCATCTCGTATTCCTCAGCACTCTCCCTTTGGTTTTCGAGCCGTATCGACATCCAGGGACCGTCGGTTCCGGGGTAAATAAGCTTATCGTCTCCCGGCGGGAGAATACTGACCGAATCAGCGTTCCTGTGTTCAGGACAGCTCGTCATGAAGGGATCAGTATCATTCTGATAACTGTTGACCGTCCAGTGCAGATAGCCGTCCAGATCATACAGATAATTCCCCCAGTATATGTATCTCGTGGAAAGAAGAGGTATATCCATGAATCTGTTGACGTATCCGCCTTCTCTGGGGAATAGGCATACGTACTGCCAGATTTCTCCGCCCTCGACACGCCGCTTTTCGAACACTTCCCTGTTATTCTCATACTCGTCACTTCTGGGGATCCAGATATCCAGAGCACCGTCGATGGGAGCGTTCGATATTGCGTCATATAACTTCAGCTCCGGTATTATGCTTCGGACAGTCGCGGCAAGCTCCTTATATGCTTCAGCGTTCAGATCATTGGGCTCATCGGCAATACCAATTGAGAACATTTTCCCGGATAGCCAGCCCTTTTCCCTTAAGTGGTCTCTCAAGGATGAAAGCGTTTTCGTAAGGTATTCCTTCGCTTCTTCGCTTCTCGAGTCCATACCCTCAACAAGTATATCACCTGCTTGCCACGAGCGCCGGAATCCTACGCCTCCCAGGTGGAAAGAGGTAAATCCCATGGACAATGCTTTTTCGACGTACCTGTCAAATTCCGCATAGCCATCTCCGTGCAGGACGTGCCGTCTGCCGGACACGCAGGCATGAACGTACAGTCTGTTCTGATGCTGACGTCTCAGCATACTGAGATATTTAGTTTCAAGCTCCAAATACTCGTCTGCATTTTTCAGGCCATGGTATTTCCAGATATTCCACAGCCCTATATCCATTACGATCTGCAGAGTCTCCCGGGGAAGCTTTCCTTTTACGATGATACTGTACGGTACGGACAGTTCGTCTTTGCCGTCTGCAAGCCTTACTGTACCCTCGACCTTATCAGCCGACACGGGGACGGGAATGGCAATATATACCGCCGCTATCCCGTTCTCGGGCATTATCCTGCCGTCATAGTTTTTCAGGCAGTCGTAGACCCTGAACGGTGCAGTCCTCTCCGGAAAGTGCTCTGAAAGCGATTCAAAGCCCGGATTCGCCTCTACGGGAATCGCAACTTCCTCATACAGCTCCGCGCCCTCGCAGAAGACCTCGACACCGTCGCTCGAAACCTCCGAAAGAAATATCTGAAAAGCAGCGTATCCTCCGGCAAGCGCGGAAAAGGATGCCCCCTCCGACGCGGTCTTATATTCTGTTTTGTCCGGGTACAACCATTCAAAGTTGCGGCATACTATATATTTCATATCACTCTCTGTATCTTTTCTTGATTTTATCAAGTATCTCTATATCGGCCGGACAAAACGGGTAAGCATCGATCTCATCCGGCGTGATCCACTTTATATCATTATGTTCGAGAAGACGGGGCTCGCCGTTTTCTATTCTTGCAAGGTATACTGTCAGATGAACAGTTATGTCCGGATACTCATGCATCACATCGCAGAAAACGCCTTCTGCCGTGACCGTGACACCCAGTTCCTCCATGCATTCTCTTGCCAGCGCCTCTTCTCCGGTTTCGCCGGGCTCCAGCTTTCCGCCAACGAATTCCCACAAAAGCCCTCTCGCTTTGTTTTCCGGGCGCTGACATATTAAAAATCTGTCTTTGCGGAATATAAGCGCCGCCGCGACCTCAGTTATCTTCATATTTTCTTTGTTGCGGTAAGAACATTTCTGCCGTCAAGTCTTTCATAGTCCACGGTATCCATAGTTTTCTTCACCATAAAGATACCGAGTCCTCCGATGCTTCTGTCTTCAGCCGCCAGAGTAATGTCCGGGTCGCTCTTCGCGGTGGGATCGAAGGGGATACCTTCGTCGGCGATTTTCATTGAAAAGATCCCGGTATCCTTATTATAGCCCAGTCCGAGGGTAAGGCTTCCCTCGGCTTCGGGATAGGCGTAGTGCGCCACGTTTACGAAAAGCTCCTCGAGAACGATGGAAAGCTGCATGGTTGTCTTTACGGAAGCACCGCAGGCGTCAAGCTTTTTCTCGAGAAAACCCATAGCATCGGCGAGCGCCGAATCCTTTGCCGGGAATACCCTTTCCTCCATGTCACAGTCTCCCTCCGTATCCGTTCCGTTATAAGTAACCGTAAGCATCGTAATATCATCAAACTGCTCCGCATCACCGACGAACCGATCAATGTCGTCCTTGACACGATCAAGACACTCCTCGGGAGTATCCCCCGTATTGGCACACAGCAGTTCCTGCAGTCTCTTTTCTCCGTACAGGGCATTATCTATATCCGTTGCCTCCGTAACCCCGTCGGTATACAGATATATTTTATCACCGGGGCAGAGATCCAATTCCTGCATTTTGTAGGTGATGCCGTCCATTCCGGCAAGCACGAATCCGGCACGGGATTTCAGATATTCGTAGCCCATGCCTTTCCTGTATATGAGCGGAGGATTATGCCCCGCGTTCGCATACGTAACGTGACCTGTTTTTAGGTCGATTATACCCATCCACGCTGTCACGAACATACCTGCATCATTACCTTCGCAGAGAGCGGCGTTCGCTCTTGTGAAGACCTCGTCAACGCCAAGTCCTGATTCCGCGAAGTTTTTCAGCATGGTCTTCGCCGTCATCATGAACATAGCAGCGGGTATACCCTTTCCGGACACATCCGCTATAAGGATCGCCAGTCTGTCCTCACCTATCATGTAGAAATCGTAGAAATCTCCGCCCACCACTTTTGCGGTATCCATGGTGGCGTATATGTCAAATTCCTTCACGTTGGGATAAGCGGGGAAAACAGACGGAAGCGCCGAATGCTGGATACTCCTTGCAAACTCCAGCTCCTTGTCTATTCTGGTCGCTGCTTCATCGATATAATGCTTCAGCGTATTTACCGTACTGTTGATATCATCGGAAAGAGATGCAAACTCGTCGCTGGTATGAACGTCGACCGTAACGTCAAGATTTCCGTCAATGATCTTTGACAGGCTGCGGTTAACCGTTCTTATGTTATCGACCACAAGCTTTTTTATGAGCATGTAAATAAAGAAAAACAGAACGGCGAATACCAGGACCTCCATAAACGAGTTGATATATACCATGATATCGCGGGTATTATACACCTCGTCAGTCGGGATGACCCCGATGAGCGTATAGCCCTCGGATCTTGTGAACATACAGTATGAATCCACCCGATTTACGGTCTGTCTGAAATAGTCGGAGGATTCCCTTCCATCAAGTTCTATTCCGGCATCCGCAACAGTTTTTCCTATAAGTTTTGAGGGACCGCTGACAATAGTATCATCCTCGTTTGAGATCAGCATGTAACCGTCGTTGCCGACGTGTCTGTTTTTCGTTTTACCCTTTATCTGTACTGTAAGTTCATCCTGGAACTTATCCGCGTCATAGCCTACCTGAACATATCCTTTTCCGGGGATGGAAATACCGGCATACTTCATGGAAACGTTCTTGTCGTACGCAGTGGGCAAATAGCTTTGCACCCATTCCTGTTCCGTCTTATTTAAGACAACGAACTCGGCGGACTGTCTGCCGGACATCATCTCGAAGCCGATATAATCGGGATTGGTGGACTTCGTGATGATATTGGAAATGTCAACGATATTGATCTCCGACACGTCGTACTTAACGCATAACGAATTCAGATCGATATCGGGAACAGTGTTTATCTCCGCCGTGATCTTGCGGCTAATCCTCAATAAGTTATCGTCTGATGCGGAATTGACTTCTGCACGCACGTCTGTCAGGTTCAGTACTAAAGTCTTTTTCATATCGGAAAGTGCCGTCTGCGTCTGAAGAGTGTACACGAACATGGTCGTAAGAATATACGCACACACCACGCATACGAGAAGCCATGCCTGCACCAGCTGTGAGATCTTTTTATACTGTTTTTCTCCTCTGTGCGTTGTGGCACTGCACAGAGACACGAAGATTATGGCGAGCATTACTGAGACGGCGTTACCCAGTACCATGGGGAGCGTGCATATTTTCACTATCTCGAATGCTTTGGAAACGTCTGATATATGGGTCAGCACCAGTATGGTCAGGTGTATTATCTCCATGACCACTGCCGTAGCCGCCCCGAATCCCCAAGTGGGGCGCTTGCCGTCGAGCATGAAATGACGTAGAAATGCGGCGTACAGACCGGAGAGAATGGTCGATACCGTGCAGGCGATCTGCGTATACGCGCCGGCGCCCCAGTAGGCCGCGAACCAGCGTTCAACTCCGCCGATGACGCCGGCAATGATTCCTGCGGGGCCTCCGAAGATAAGGCCCGCGCACAAGGGTGCCGCGTCTCTTGCATTTGCGGTGGCACCTCCCACGTCAACACCATATTCTGTGCTGAGCACAGCGATACCGCCGAATATTATTCCGATGACCACCTGCTGTACGATATTCGGTAGTTTACCGAAAAAGGTATACTTTTTCAGATAGTAAAAAGCTACGGAAAAGATGACCGGTACCATCGCCAGCATCAGAAGGTGAGTATATACAGCCATATATGCTCCTCTGTACGTTTAAATTCTCTCTTCATTTTACTACTTTCGTTTCCTAAAATCAACAATAAATCGGAATTTGGGAAATACTTACCCCGATTCTATCGGAAATGACGGTTTATTCTTTACAAGCGGGCAGCTTTGTGGTAGTATGATATCAGGAAAGCGAGGTATTATCATCATGAGTAAATGGGAAAACAAAAATGTTCTCGTCATGGGCGACAGCATCACCTCCGACGGACGATGGCAAAAGGAATTTGCACGCCTGACAGGTGCAAACATAAAGACACACGCTTACGGCGGCATCGGACTTATCGACATGATAGACGGTCTGGGCGCATACGATGCCATCATCGGCGGAGATATGCAGTACGATCCCTTTACGGGATGCACCGGTCCCTTCAAGCCCCTGTCCTACGAAGAGGTAAAATGGGCGGATCTTATCATAATCCTCGGCGCTTACAACGAGCGTCATATGGAATACGGTGAGCGCGGCGACATGTTCCCTCATCAGAATACACTTCGCGGCAAATATGCGTACGTTATCGAGCATCTCTTTGCCATGCTCGACAAGGTGGACAACCTCGACTGCCGCGTCATGATAGCAGCTCCCCACTGCCCCGGAAAATATGACTGGATAGATTCTGACGGCTATGAGGATTTTCCAAAAGGCTCAGGCAGAAGTCTTGAGACCATGGCAAATCTCATAAAGGCCATCGCAGGAGAATACAATCTTCCCTGCTGTGATCTGTGGCACACCAGCGGGATCGGCAAGTTCACGTGGAAGATATATGCTAATTCTCCCGTTGCGATAAATCCGGATTACGATCCCTCAAAGGAATACTTCGCGCCCTATCCTCAGTATGCGGACCAGGCACACATGAACGATAAGGGCTATGCCCGTCTCGGCTCATGTATCGCCGCATTTGCGGAAACGATATGAAGAGGTCTGCTGAGCTGGAGCTGGACGTCTCCCGCCAGCCGCTGGCCACAGCACTGAAAAAGCACCCCAACGGGGTGCTTTTTTCTTATCTGTCTTCCCTGAAATAAGGAAGTCCGAGAGATGCCGGAGGCTGATTGTCTTTCAGCTTCAGCATGCTTACCACGATAAGCACTATGACCGTAATAAGGAACGGTACGAGTGCGAACAGCTTCTGCTGCGCCAGAGACAGAGTGGTGAGCTGTGCGTCCAGTATGGAAAGTCCGCCGAAGATAAACGAACCGACTATCGCAAACAGAGGCTTCCACACGGAGGCGATGACAAGTGCGACTGCAAGCCAGCCGAAGGAATCGATAGCCGCTTCCGCAAACTGTGTGCCGGAGCTTCTGTCCATTACGTAGTAAAGTCCGCCGAGACCGGCAATTGCAGAGCCCAGGGTTATGAACAGATACTTATACTTTTTAACGTTGATGCCATCAGCGTCCGCCGTTGCGGGGCTCTCGCCCACGGCACGGAGGTACAGTCCGAATCTCGATTTGTTGAGGAAAAGACCCGTGCAGATCGCAAGGAAGATTGAAAGGTACACCAGAACTCCATGGCTGAGGAATATCTGTGCAAAGGGATTGGTATTGTCGGCCATCCCGAACAGGTCCTTAAAGCAATAGCTTACCGTCACGTACAGCTTCTGGTCGTATATTCTCTTGGAGAAGAACTTCATGAAGCCAATGCCGAAGGTGGTCATGGTAAGGCCTGTAACGTTCTGGTTGGCGTTGAGGGAGACCGTAAGGAACGAATACAACAGCCCAGCAAGGCCAGCGAACACCATGGTAAGAAGTATGGACAGAATAATGAGGACCACCGCGCTGACATTTTCGTTGCCGCCGGCGTACAGCGTGACCGCAAGACCGCCGCCCGTAGCACCGATACACATGATACCGGGGATTCCAAGGTTCAGGTTGCCTGCTTTTTCAGTAAGGATCTCACCGATACATCCGAAAAGGAAGATCGTTCCCATGCGGATAGCATTTACAAGAATAGTTGTTATCATCAGAAACGCTCCTTTCAGTTTTCGGTTTTTTTGCTTTTATTGAACTGTATACGGTAACGTATGAAGAACTCACAGCCGATGACGCAGAAGAAGATGATGCCGACGACTATATTCGCGTAGTCGTTGCTGTTGAGCTGGAACACCACTGACACGTTCTCTGCACCGGAGTTGAGAAACACCACAAAGAACGAGGTAAAGAGCATCACAAGAGGATCGAATCCCGCAAGCCATGCAACCAGGATCGCCGTGAATCCGAGGCCGCCCACTGCAGTGTTGACGGTATGAGAAATGCTTCCGGCATAAAGTGCACCGAGGATACCGCAAATGATACCGCTGAACATCAGAGTACGCACAATGACTTTCTTTACGTTGATACCGACGTATTTGGCGGTATTGATGCTCTCGCCCACAAGCGCGCACTCGAAACCGTGCTTCGTAAAGCGCATATAGATGAACATTATCAGCGTAAGCACTACTGCAACGATTATGGACAGCACGTATTTATTGCCCAGATCCGGGAACCACGCTTTTCTCGAAATAAGATTTACCAGTCCGATATTGCCGGAGCCGCTCTTGTCCCAGTTGAACACGAAGCAATCTACCACGGCGATAGCAATATAGTTCATCATAAGTGTGAACAGCGTTTCATTTGCGTTGAAATACGCTTTGAACAACGCGGGGATCACCGCCCAGATGACTGATGCAATAAGGCTCGACAGAATCATGAGGGCTATGATGGCTGCATCGGGCATATCGGGAAAGCTGAGCGGCAGGAACTTCATGCAGGCAACAGCCGCAAGGCATCCTACCAGCACCTGTCCGTTGGCGCCCATGTTCCAGTATTTCATTTTGAACGGAGGGATAACGGCAAGTCCGAAGATAAGTAGCAGAGCTATATTCTGCATCAGTGTCCATATGTCGATGAAAGCACCGGTGAACAATGCCTCATATATCTCGATAGGGTTTTTCTTGATAAGTATAACGCTGAGGACACCGACGATAAGAAGCGCTATAATTACGGCAGCCACTCTTATCAGGAGCGATTTGCCCATAGGCATCGCGTCGTTTTTGGAAACGTGGAAAAGGGGCTCATGAGTTTTCTGCTTCGTTTTCATCATTCGTCCTCCTTTTCTGCTTCTGCAGCAAGATCAACTTCATTCCACTGTTCTTCCGTCAGGTTGGAGTCCTTTGCCTTACCGTACTCCTTTTCCTGCTTCAGGTCCAGGGAGCCTGTCATCATAAGGCCAAGTTCTTCTTTGGTAGTCTTGCTGGCATGTACGACACCCATGACCTCGCCGTGGCATAGCACGAGGATCTTATCGCAGAGCGCCAGCATGACGTCCAGATCCTCGCCGACAAAGAGAATACCGACACCTTTCTTTTTCTGCTCGTTGAGAATGTCGTATATGGTGTACGAGGAGTTGATGTCAAGGCCTCGCACGGGATATGCGGTAACTATCACGTTGGGTCCGGACTCTATCTCACGGCCGACCAGTATCTTCTGTACGTTACCGCCCGAGAGACGGCGAACGGGAGTTTCAGTAGAAGGAGTAACGATACCCAGCTTTTCGATAAGAGCCTGCGCTCTCTGGCGTGCGTTCTTTCTGTTCACAAAAGGAGTTACGCCGTCGTTATATGTTTTGAGCATCATATTGTCCGTCATAGAGAAGGACGGAGCAAGTCCCATGCCAAGACGGTCCTCGGGAATGAAGCTCATGGATATTCCCTTTTTGATTATCTCTCTTGCCGGGAGACCAATAATGGATTCTCCCTTGTGCATGATGTGTCCGATTTCGGGCGTTCTCAGTCCGGCAATAGCTTCACAGAGCTCCTTCTGTCCGCATCCTGCGATACCTGCGACGCCCAGTATCTCGCCGCCTCTGATATAAAAGCTGACGTTGTTGATAGCGACGTTTCCGGCATCGGACTTAACGGTCAGATCACGGATCTCGAGCAGGGGCTTTTTCTTTTCTATCTCCACGCGCTCGATCTTCAGGTCCACCTTCTTGCCGACCATCATTTCCGTGAGCTCTTTTTCATCGGTCTCGGCGGTCAGCACGGTACCGATGTACTCACCTTTACGGAGAATGGTGACTCTGTCGGATATTTCAAGCACCTCGTTGAGCTTGTGAGTGATTATAATGACAGATTTGCCATCGTCTCTCATTCTGCGGAGCACGGCGAAGAGCTTTTCTATTTCCTGAGGTGTAAGGACTGCGGTGGGCTCGTCCAGAATGAGGATGTCAGCGCCGCGGTAAAGAGCCTTGATGATCTCAACAGTCTGCTTTTCGGAAACAGACATTTCGTGGATCTTTTTCTGAGGGTCTATATCAAAACCGTATTTTGCCGCAATTTCGGAAACACGGGTATTCACGTTTTTCAGATTATATCTTTCGCCGTTTCCGAGAATGATGTTCTCGGCGGCGGTAAAGGTCTCCACCAGCTTAAAGTGCTGGTGGATCATCCCGATCCTATATTTGTATGCGTCCGCAGGGGATGCAATTACTGCGGGTTCTCCGTTTACCAGTATTTCTCCTTCATCGGGGAAATAAATACCGGAGATCATATTCATCAGTGTGGTTTTTCCGGAACCGTTTTCTCCCAGCAGAGACAGTATCTCGTTTTTGTATACAGTAAGGTTGACGTTTTTGTTCGCCACGACCTTCGTACCGAAACGCTTTGTGATATTACGGAGTTCGAGAGCTATTTCCTTTTCCATCTTGACTCCTCAAATAAGTTTTTATTATTTTTGAAAAAGAGAAGATAGCAAAGCGGGCAGCCCCGCTTTGCTATCAGTTCGGTTGGGTAATCAGCCGTAGTTACGGTCAAGAAGTACGATACCGTCGATCTCTACATCAAAGTAAGGAGCGGAACGGAACTCGGACTCGTGGAAGTAACCGTCGGAAACGACTTCGGTATCCTTTTCGAATTTCTCGTCAGAATCAACGTCTGCCATGTAGGATTCAAGCTTCTTGCCGTTTTCAACAGTGAATTTTTCGGTATCGAATACGTGGAGGGTGCCTGCCTTGAACTGAGCGATTGCTTCGTCAATAGCTTCCTGTGTGCCCTCAGCTGCAACAGTCTCATTAACCTCAAGAAGCTTAACGGAGCCGGTTGCGATCGTACCTGTATAATCCTTATCGATGACCTTGCCCTCGAGAGTGCAATTGATCATATATTCGAAATAAGGAGCCCAGTCGATCTTAGAGGATACGATATAGGTGTTGGGGCCAGTCTCAGCAGTAGAACCGTTGTAAGAAACATTGGGAACTCCTGCAGCCTCGCAAGCCTCGGGTGCGCCGTAAGAGTCAGCGTGCTGAGAGATCAGAACACAGCCTTCGCTGATAAGAGCCTCTGCAGCTGCCTTTTCCTTGTCATAGTCATACCAAGAGCCTGTGAACTTTACCTTCATGGTAACAGTAGGACATACGGACTTAGCACCAAGGTAGAAGGATGTATAGCCGGACATAACCTCAGCGTATGTGTAAGCGCCGACGTAACCCATAACAGCCTGATCTGCTGTGATCTTGCCCGCAGCGATCATCTCATTCAGCTTCATGCCGGCAGCGATACCAGCAGCATATCTGCCCTCGTAGATGGATGCGAATGCGTTGGAGAAGTTATCAAGCTTTACGCTGTGCGCTTTTGTTCCCGTTCCGTGGGAGAAATGAACTTCGGGGTATTCCGTTGCTGCCTGGATGATATAATCCTCGTGACCGAACGAATCTGCGAATACTACATTACATCCCTGATTCACACAGTCCTTAGCTTTGTTGTAGCAGTCTTCTGTTTCTGCAACACCGGTGTAAAGAACGAGCTGGCTCTTATCAAGACCAAGGTTCTCGATTGCACGGTACATTGCATCAATGAAGTTTGCATCGTATGTGGAAGAGTCATCGTGGAGTGTGATCAGACCAATCTTGAGGTCAGCCTTTTCAACAGTCTTAAAAGGTGTTTCTGCAGCAGGATCTTTTTCTCCGCCTTCGGAATTACCGCAGGAAACAAATGCAAATACGGAAAGCATCATGGCAAGCGCGAGAAGAACTGAAAGAATTCTTCTGTTCATAGGATTATACCTCCGAAAAAATGAAAATTTATTCTCACAGGGAGATTTCCCCGCAAAAACCGAAAAAGAAAAGAAGCGTCAGCAGAATTCCACACCGTTTTCCACGCTCATACCGCTGATGCGTGCAAGAGACTCCACTCTCAGGCCGAGATTTTCAAGCATTTCTCTGCCCTTCTGATATGTTTTCTCTACAACGATTCCGACTCCGACTACCTCGCACCCTGCCGCCTTACATAAATCAGTAAGAGCCACAACCGCATTTCCGGTTGCAAGGAAATCGTCAATGATAAGGACCCGGTCCTCTTCATTCAGGAATTCTTTTGACACTACTACGCCGTATTCCTTCTTATGGGTATATGAATACACCTTTGACGAATACACATTAGAATCTATATTATCCGTTCTTCCTTTTTTGGCGAACAGCACCGGCACATTGAAATACTGCGCTGCAAGGCAGGCTATGCCGATCCCGGATGCTTCTATGGTAATAATCTTTGTGACTTTATCATTATGGAAAAGTCTTTCGAACTCTTTTCCCAGCTCACAAAGGAAACTGACATCCATCTGGTGATTAAGAAAGCTGCTCACGCTGAGGACATCACCTTCGCGGACAATACCGTCTTTACGAATGCGATCTTCAAGAAGCTTCATTATTACCTCGTCAAAAAAAAGAAGATAATTTATTGTACTACATTTCATTCGATATTTCAACACATTTAATGACAAAATTTGATTTTTTCTTTATTTTTTTCTGTTAAATGTAAACATATGAGATATTGATGATCAGAACATAAAAGTTCCTAAATCAGTTTGACATTCCCTCTTCCTTATGGTATAATCTCTGTATTATTGTTCGGGAGGTTTACTATGAACAAGACTTATATACCCGCCGGTTACCGTGCCGTTCTTGATGAATATGACACCCAGAGAGCCATAGCTTACATAAAAAACACATTCCAGCAGGAGTTTTCCGAGGCGCTCAATTTGAAGCGTGTGTCCGCGCCGCTTTTCGTTACGGAGTCCTCCGGCCTTAATGATAATCTGAACGGATACGAACGTCCCGTGTCCTTCGACGTGCCTGCGATCGGTGCAGATGCACAGGTTGTTCATTCTCTCGCAAAATGGAAGCGTCTTGCGCTGAAGCGCTACAACTTCAGCGTCGGCAAGGGGCTCTACACTGACATGAATGCGATCAGACGTGATGAGGAGCTTGATAATATTCACTCCATATACGTTGACCAGTGGGACTGGGAAAAAATCATTACCCGTGAAAACCGTAATCTTGATTTCTTAAAGCTCATAGTGCGTGCAATAGTAAACTCCATCTGTGCTACAAACGATCGTCTGCATGTGCGCTTTCCCCAGCTTTCCGCAGATCTTTCCCCAGAGGTTTCATTTATTACGACTCAGGAGCTGGAGGATATGTATCCCGATCTCTCTTCCTCAGAGAGAGAGAACGAGTATCTCAAAGAACACAAAACTGCCTGTATCATGCAGATCGGTAAGGTCCTCCGCTCCGGCAAGCCTCATGACGGACGCGCTCCCGACTACGACGACTGGGATCTGAACTGTGACATTTTTTTCTGGAACAAAACGCTCAACCGTGCTTTTGAAGTATCATCAATGGGCATCCGCGTGGATGCGGAATCTCTCGACCGCCAGCTTACTGCCGCAGGATGTGATGACCGCAGGTCACTTCCCTTCCACAAAATGCTTCTGAATGATGAGCTGCCCCTCACCATAGGCGGCGGTATCGGACAGTCCAGGCTCTGTATGCTCATGATGGGCTGTGCTCACATCGGCGAGGTCCAATCAAGCATCTGGGACAAGGATACCGTTGAAAAATGTGCCGAAGCCGGCATCAGACTTCTCTGATCATATATCAAAGAAACGCCCGATGAAACATCATCGGGCGTTTCTTTATCTGCGTACGTTCAAACACTGAGGTCAAAAGTAAAACCGCAGGCAATTCCTATTATAGCACAAAGGCAGATAATAAATATCGGGTGAACCTTTCTGAACGCAAGAATGGCGCACAAGGCAGTTATGGCCGCAGATATATAAAAACCGGTATCTTGGAATACAGCAAGTGAATATCCGTCTGGAAACAGCACTGTCGTCCCCACTGAGACGATCGCTGAGCCGATAAGACCGATAACGGCGGGCTTGAGCCCCGACATAACGCCCTTTACGGTGCTGTTTTCCTTGAATTTTTCGTAGCATTGGGCCACGATAAGGATAATGATAAAGGACGGCAGGACAACACCGAGGGTCGCGCAAACTGCGCCCGGCAAACCTGCGACAGTCCTTCCCACGTACGTGGATATGTTCACCGCAAACGGTCCGGGCGTGCTTTCGCTGACCGCGACGAAATTGATGAGCTCGGCTTTATCTATCCAGCCCATCCTCTCCACCTCGGACTGTATGAGGGGGAGCATGGCGTAACCTCCGCCGAAGGTAAAGGCGCCTATCTTGAAAAAGGTCCAGAACAGTACGAGATAGATCATCCGGCTTTCCTCCTTATCATCACGGAGGAAATAAGCCCTATGACGGCACAGCCAATTATTATCCAGAGAACGTTGATCTTAAGGAACGCCGCCGCGATGAAGCTCAGCGCCATCACGATATATGCGACAGCGCCCTTTTTACACTGCTTATACATGGACCACAGTGCTTTGAGAATAAGAGCAAGAACGCCTGCACGGATCCCGAAAAAAGCGTATTTCACCGCCTGCAGGCTCTCAAATCGACTCAGAACAAAAGATATGGTGAAGATTATAAGGAAAGACGGGAAAACGACACCGAAGGTAGCTGCCGCAGCGCCGAAAAAGCCGCAGGTCTTATATCCCACGAAAGTTGCCGTATTTATCGCTAAAGGTCCGGGAGTTGATTCTGCAATGGCGATAATATCGAGAATATCCTCGTTGCTGACCCACTTTTTCTTTTCTGACGTCTCTTTCTGAATGAGCGGTATCATTGCATATCCGCCGCCGAAGGTGAACGCTCCGATCTTCATAAAGGTCAGAAGAAGCTCAAATATCAGTTTCAGCCTGTTCTTTTTCTGCATTTCAGTCGTATCTTTTCCTGTATTCTGCCATAGTCTTCGCAAACAGCTCGCCATTTGCGGGAGGGGTATAGGTTATGGAGTTTGCGCCGGCCTCTATGGTCCTGATAATAGATTCGTCAGTACTTCCGCCGGTAGCGATAATGGGGATATCCGGGTGCTTTTTTCTGATGCTTTCCACCACGGCGGGAGTTTTCTGTGCGGCGGAAATGTTCAGTATATCAGCTCCCGCGCTGATCCTTTCGTCTATATCCTGCTTTTCGGACACGACTGTCGCCAATACGGGAATATCGACAACCTTCTTTATCCTTTCGATGATCTCCGGAGGGATGGGAGCGTTTACGACAACGCCGAACGCGCCCTGATTTTCCGCTTCGACCGCGAGCCTTACCGATCTGTCGCCGGAGGTGAGCCCGCCGCCGACACCCACGAACACCGGGGCGTCCGCTACGGATATAATTGCGCTCGCAATCGAGGGCTGAGGCGTGAACGGATAGACCGCGATGACCGCGTCAGTATTGATATTCTTGATTATCGCAACGTCGGTGGAGAACACGAGAGATTTGATCCTTCTGCCGAAAATGCTGATACCGCTGCATTGATATATAGAGGAGGGTACGTCAAGCATATGGCTTCGCAGGGTACCTTTATATCTCGGGATTATTTTACTTTTCTGTTCCATCGTCCGTTACATTTTTTCGAAGTGAGTCACGTCCGTGATGAAAACGGTGGCACCTCCTACGGGTACTGTCACGGGAGACGGGGTGATAAAGGACACGGACTCGCCGTAAGGAGCGTCGGGAACGGCCTCAACCCTCTGTGCGGAGTTCTTTCTTATTATGCCCAGAGCTCCCTCCACTTTTTCATCTTCAATGCCGATCAGGAGCGTTACGTTTCCTGTACGGAGAAAGCCGCCGGAGGTGGCGATCTTCGTGAAATAGAATCCGGCTTCAGACAGAGAATGGCAAACCTCGCCGGAATCTCTTTTGTTGATTATGGCTGTGATCAGTTTCATCGTTTTCCTCCAATCAAAAGTCAAGATTATCTATTCTGCCTACAAGCTCGCAGAGCTTCTGTCTGCAGTGTTCTACGGTGGCTTTTTCTTTATCGGTCATAGCGTCACCGCGGCGTGCGAAGTGTCGGAGCAGTCTGAGGTATGAAATAATCTTTGCCTTGTCCTCCACCTCGGCGATCCTTCTTTTGTCCTCCGTACCGAGGTACAGAGCTATCGACCTTTCCCAAACGTATTTTGCCAAATCACCGGGCATTTTGAGAAATTTCTCCACCATGGCGGGATCGTGCTCGCCGAAGCCAACGAAGGTGATATACATATTGGCAAGCTCGAATACGGGATGACCGTGACTGAGGGTATCCATATCGATGAGAAGCGTTTCACCGTTCTGATTCATAACATTGTTGGTATGGTAATCGCAATGAAGCATATTCATGGTGTCGGGGGTCTCGTCGATAAGCTTTGTCAGCTTCTCTTTCACGGCGCTGTCAAGATACGGTGCCGCGGTATCGAGCCAGTCGCGCACGTATATCTTCATATCCGGCATATCCTCCGCGCGCACGACTGTGGAATGTATCTTTTTCAGAAGCCCGACGAAATCCTCTATGTACTCGTCCTTGTTCTCGGGGTGGTTGCACAGCAGCTCCGAATAGGATTTCGCCGAAAGAAGCTCGAAAACGGAGCCGTATTTGTCTCCGACCTTTACAACATCATAAGACATGGCTGTAGGAATACCAAGCACGAAGGCACATCTGGCAAGCCGTCTCTCGTTATTTATATCCGGCAGGCAGTCAGCGCTTTTATACACCTTGACTATGGTATCGGGGCTGTATCTGTATACTATTCCCTTCGCGCCCTCTCCGATGATCTCGCATCCATCTACGGAAAGCTCTCTGTACGCCTTTTCCACGGTCATCATTTCGGTGAACCCCGTCATCTCCAGAATATCGTATATGTCCGGGGTGACGTTCACAATCTTCAGCCCGGGCTCTTCCTTTTTGAGTCTCAGTATAACTCGCAGTCCGGCACTGGATAAGTATTCGATATCTCCTGCGTCGAGGACAAAGCCCTCATGGGGATTTTCGCCGCGTATTTTCTCAGCCTCAGCACATACCTCTTCGGAGTTGGACGAATCTATCCTGCCAGCGGGAAAAAGCGTTAGTATTCCGTTTTCTGTATGGAAAAACATTTATATAGCCTCGTTCTTGTCCTTCTGAATAAGCGTTCTCACCGCTTCGACAGCGGTGGATATGGAGCGGCTGTTATCATGGATCTCAGGATTTGACAGTCCAAGTCTTGCTCTCTCCTGGTTCCACACCACGGAAAATACGGACCCTGCCCTGGCGCGCAGCACGGAGCAAACCACGAACAGCGCGGCGCTCTCCATTTCCGATGCGAGACATCCGGCAGATATCCAGGCTCTCCATTTATCGTTAAGTTCGTACCCCACGGGCATTCGGTCCGGGTCGTGCTGCCCGTAAAATGAATCCTTGCATTGAACGACACCGGCATAACTTGTATGACCCAGCTTTTTCGCCGCACCCACAAGAGCGTTAGTCACGTCAAGGTCCGGGACAGCCGGGAATTCTATGGGAACGTATTCCTTCGTGGTGCCCTCCATGCGGATTGCACCCGTAGCGATGACTATATCTCCGCCCACGATATCCTTCTGCATGGCACCGCATGTGCCCACTCGAATAAAGGTATCAACGCCGGTCCGAAAGAGCTCTTCCACGCCGATGGCGGTAGAGGGGCCGCCCATACCGGTAGACATGACAAGGACCTTTTCGCCTTCTAGCTCGCCGAGCCATGTTGTATATTCTCTCTGTCTGCAGTGGAACCGGGGATTATCAAGATATCCTGCTATCTCCTCGACTCTGCCGGGATCCCCGGGAAGGATTGCATATCTGGCACCGTGGCCTTCGTCAAAGCCTATGTGATAGGATTTTTCCATAGTTTCCTCCGTATCGGCACATATTTACAATATTATTATATCATAAATCCCTGTGGGAATCAAATAGATTTTTTATTTTTTATACTGCTCTGCGTATTTTTCGCAGGATCTGGTCATTTCGCATGAAAAGTCTGAATTATATTTTCTGTCGCAGAATTTTTTCATCCATTCATCATAGCTAAGCATGCCTCTGCGGTGGTCGAACATACTGCGGTAATCCTCTCCCGTTCTTTCCGGGTAGTGATTTTCAGCCACCAGATGACCCATATCGACACGTACCGGCTTTTTTCTCGTTTCCTGCCCCTTTGCGGGATAGCCGAACACTACCATTACCGCCGGAACCGTATAGTCGGGAAGCTTCAGTAATTCTCTGTGCTTTTCGTAACGCTCGAGGATATCCCCAATGTAACATGAGCCCACGCCAAGGCTCCACGCGGCGGTGACTGCGTTCTGCGCGGCGATGGCGGCATCTGTCACGGCAAGGAGCAAGTCTCCCATACCGGGCTTCCTCGGATCGCACCCCGCCTCACGGAATGCATCGTACCACTTTCTGCAATCGGCACAGAACACAAGCACCAGAGGTGCCTCAGCGATAAAAGGCTGATCATCGCAGGTAACGGCTAGTGTATCCTTTATGCTCTGGTCAGTCACATCAATGATCGTATAAAGCTGCTGGCACCCCGCTGACGGAGCCTCCGCTGCGGACAGAAGTATCGCGCGCTTCACGTCGTCCGGAACGGGCTTTTTCTCGAATACCCTCACGGATCTTCTTGAAAGCAGTTCTTTAACGGTATCGGATGAATCCCGAAGCAACTCTTCCCTGTCTTTTTCGTATACTGTCATGGTCTGTCTCCTTTTTATATTACTCTTTAATTGTATCACGTTTTGAAGAGATATTCAACATAACGTACATATTCGCAAACGCTCCCCCGGGGCTTCAATTCACTACCGCTTCCCTTCAAGTCCTTTCATCTCAACAAAATCAAAATATGGCAGGCACAAGCCTGCCATATTTTGATGTCTAAGAACGACTAAACATAGCGAAATCAAGCTAAAAAAGCGAAAAAGAACACTTGCTCTTCTGCTCGACAAACCGGGATTTGTCTAAATCTATTTTAATATCCACGTTTCCCCAGTTGGTGAAATAAAGATTCCGCCTTGAATCGTTTTTGTGATTTCACCATTAATATTTCGTATAACAGTTTCTTCTCGATATTCTGGATCTTCAATCCATTTTGAGAATACCCATTCATTATCCTTCCTATAGATAAACGACTCCGTTTCACCCATTTCGAATGATACCTTCTCTGGCCAAATGACTTCAAATTCATTCTCTGCCCCCTGTCTGGTTATCATTAAAGGTTCACCTTTCAAAAGCAGGTTATAACAATCTTTTACTTCTAACAATGATAATTCCACATGAACAGAGATATTCTGAAAATTATCACCACAGTCAAATACCTGTATGATTTGCTTATTGAAATCCACAAGCAGAATATATATGACGCCATCAATCTGGGTTGGTCTTCCGAAATACTGGTTTTCGTTTAAAATAATTGGTTCAAACAATTTTCCATCAGGTTGATGAACAAATATCAACCTATTGCTTCTGAACGTTCCCCCACTATTGTAAACTTCCTCTGCTTCATACAAATCACCACATGAATAATCTGTACCACAATACCAGTCGCTGTTTTCTGCCAAAAGTTCTATATATGCAATTCCTTTTGTTTCGATAACTTTCATTTTACACCTCTACAAATTCTGATTTGTTGAGGGTTATTATAACAGTTTCTTGGTAATAAATCAAGGCGTAGCCTTGTATCTCATCAGCCCGCAAGGGCTGTATATCATCACGGCGAAGCCGTGCATATCATCAATCCCGCAGGGATTGTATATCATCAAGCCGCAGGAAATACACGCTGACGCGTGATGAGATGCACAGGCGGCGCACCCGCCTGCGATGATATACCGCCTGACGGCGGATGATATACCAAGCCGACTGCGGCTTGGATAAAAAAACCACTTGCGCCGCAAGTGATTTTTTGGTGCGGGCGACAGGACTTGAACCTGCACGTGATAAACACCAGATCCTAAATCTGGCGCGTCTGCCATTCCGCCACGCCCGCATACCTTGCTATTCTATCATATCATTCTTTCTCTGTCAAGAAAAAACGGTGTCATATCACCGCTTTTTCTCATATTTCAGTGTGTTTTCAGTTCCCGACCCACGTAAGCGAAGCCTTCGACTTTGGTCCCGTCTTTATTATAAAGGATCCCGTCCTCGGAATAGAAGTTCTTATTCTTTTCATCACAGATGACGTAGACACGCGGACAGTATGCCGCTTTTCTTCCGTCTTTCAGGTCAAACAGATATACGTCGTCAAAAGCGTCTATATTCTTGATGTTCTTCCCTATATGCAGAGTGAAATCGTCATAGATGACCTCATCGAATACGTCGTCGCCCTCCGCTGTTGACGCAAATGATCCGACACCGGTCCCGTAGAACTCGTCCGTTGACTTGTCGGTCAGCTCCCTTATTTTGGGATTGTATTCGTACTGTATACGGAAAGGGGACGGTGAACCTCTGCCGATATAGCCGCCGAGCTCCTTTATTTTTATGCCGTCGTATTCGTCGGGGATATAGATATCACGTTCGGTACTGCCCCGTTCCACCGTGTATGACGTGACCGCCGCGTGATTCTGCCCGAGGATCTTATGTATTCCCCAGTAGTATCCGTATGCGACGGTACAGTTTTCGTACTCGGCACTATTACCGTAAGTATCGGCACAGAAAAATAGCATGAAAGCGCTGAAAATCGTAACGGGGATAAGCGCTATAATCAGCACGGTAATGCCTATGATCTTGCCCAGCTTGCTCTTTTTCGGAGTTTCCACAGCAACATTTTCGTCGGTTTTTTCGGTCATTTCAAGCCCTCCGGTGCGTACCGTACTTTACAGTTTGAACTTAAATCTCTTTCTGAGTCGGATTATATATACAGATATGAACGTTGTCAGCGCCACATCGAATACTACAAAAAACACGTTCGCAAAGACGTACACCGCCATGCTGAGCGCCGCCCAGTCCTCGTCAATGACGAGCAGGTATTTCGCGGTAAGCAGGCACAGAGTAAGCATACCGTTGAAATACAAAAGCTTTATCACCCATGCGGGAATTTTCGGTAATCTTTCGACGTACGACTTGATTATAGGATAAATACCTCCTAAAACTATATATTCCAGGGCGGGAAATTTATCCGGTAGAAGGAGCAGAGACAATACACCCGTCACCGCCGCCACCAGCCACGGCCATATGCCTCCCATCTCTATGACGGCAAAGGCGCAGCCCAGGGCACCGAGCGTTACGGCGCACAGGTCGAGCACGCCGGTCAGCGTTCCCAGGTACAAAAGGACAAAGCTGAGCGCCGCCAACATCGCGGACACGGCGATTTTTTTCGTGTTGTTCCCTTTCATGTCAGCAGCAGCGGATCAGATCTCCGCCCATGCACTCACAGCAGCAGTCCATGCAGTACAGAGTCTGGCATATGGAGCAGATATCACAGTCGGAGGGATTATTGGTATTATACCCCGTGTTGTAACCCGTTCCGAAGCCGCCGGCTCTGGAGCTCATCTGGTCACGTACGTTTCTGTACTCCATATTGCCGGGATCCATATAGCAGGCGGTCTCGATATACTTCTGCGCGTCGAAGAAATGCCCTCTCTGTACCAGCACGCACGCCTTCAGGAAATTCCATTCGGCGTTCCTGTCGGTAACGGACATGGAGTCAAGCCTCAGCTCCGCCTCGGAATATCTGCGCTGGTTTATAAGGTTTCTGATCTCGATGAATCTGGCGTCGGTGGTAGTGCCGCCGCCGTAGTTATACGAGGAGGACTGCCCCGAGCCCTTTCCCGATCTTTCGTTCTGTATCTGATCGTAGGCCTCGTTGATCTCCTTCATTTTCTCTTCAGCGAGATCGGCAAGGTTGGAATCGGTATAGTTATCGGGGTGGTATTTGCGGGCAAGCGTTCTGTACGCTTTCTTTATCTCCTCGTCAGAGGCATATCTCGTTACACCCAGGACCTTATAGGGATCGGTCATTTTCTTTCCTTTCCGCCGAAGAGCGCGTCCGCGTTTTTCGGCAAGCCTTCATACACTATATTTGTTATTATTCCCTCGAGCTCCGGTTTCCCGTAAAAATCCATGAGGTTTACGGCGGCCTCCATTTTTTCAAGCTCGAGCCGCACCGCACAGGACAGTGCTTCACTTTCGACAGGTTCTATGTTCAGCGGGTTATAGTTCCCAGTCTTTTTGTCTTTTTCCTTATCGTCCGCCGCGTCCATAACGTAAATGTATCTGCCGGCACTTTTGCCGATCACTGCGGCGATACGCGCTTCGTCCTCCGGCAGCCCGTACGAGAACACGGAGGAAAGCATTTCTCCGAACGCATCTGCGGGATCGTCGATGGACGGGCATCCGGCCGCTTCGATATCGGAAAGCTTATCAAGAAATGCGTAAATTTTCTCTTTCGGCACACCGGTTTTCTTCAGCGCCCTTTTCTCAATGGAGCGGGCGATGGGCCTGAAGCACACCTGACCCAGCTTTTTCAGGCCCTTTGTGTCTTTTATGTCGTCTTCGTTCTTTGCCGCTATCAGCACGGCAGATGCCGCGGCGCAGTATTTCATCGAGGGACTGTCACATACGCAGGTCCTTTTTTTCAGCGGATGCAACATACACCGGTGCAGTTCGGGACAGACCGTGTCCTTTTCTAGGACCGCTCTCACCGCCGCGAGGAAAACGAAATCGTAGCTCAGGGTCATTCTCGAAAGAGCTCCCGTGTGTTTTCCCATGGAGCGGCAAAGACCGCAGTAAAGCCCGCGATACATCTCATGCTCGCGTACTCTCAGATCCGGTATATAGGGTTTTATATATCCGAACATGTCTCATATCCCTCCATATTAGTACCAAATTATAAACTTTATATATAAATCTGTGATAAATAAAATGTAAATATTTTTACATAACGGAAAATGTATACCATATTTACAAGTGTTCCGGGGTGTGATATACTGTTATCATGAAATCGAGGTGACAGCAATGATTTATTTCCGTTCCGATTACAGTCTCGGTGCTCACCCGGACGTGCTCCGCGCACTCTGTGAAACAAACGAAGAGCATACAGACGGATACGGCATCGACCCTCACTGTGAAAATGCCGCGAACATGATCAAAGAGCTTATCGGGCGTACGGACGCCCGCGTCTACATGATGATCGGCGGCACACCCTGCAACATCATCACCATTTCCTCTGCCCTGCGTCCTTACGAGGCAGTAGTTTCCGCCAGAAGCGGGCACATCTATGCCCATGAGACCGGAGGCGTTGAGGCGACAGGACATCGTGTGATATCCGTTGAGGGCATCGATGGAAAGCTCACACCCGCGCTGATAGACGAAGCACTTGCAGAATGTGACGATGAGCACACTCTCTCTGCGCGTATGGTATACATTTCCCAGCCCACTGAGACCGGCACCATCTATTCCAGAGCCGAAATGATCTCTCTTTCCGAGAAATGCCGTGAACGCGGACTTTTCCTGTACGTGGACGGTGCGAGACTCGGCTCGGCGCTGACCTGCCGTAACAACGACCTTGATATACGCACTCTCGCTTCCCTTTGCGATGCGTTCTACATCGGAGGCACAAAAAACGGCGCTATGATGGGTGAGGCGCTGGTCGTTCTCGACCCGCGCATCGACGACCATTTCCGATGGATGATAAAGCAGCATTGCGGTATGCTTGCAAAAGGGCGGCTAATAGGCGTACAGTTCGAAGCACTGCTTTCGGGCGGTGAGAACAGTCTGTACTATAAAATCGCCGCGTATGCGAATGAAATGGCGGAAAAGCTGAGGACGGGACTTTCGGAGCTGGGTATTGAATTTTTCGGCACGTCCCCCACGAATCAGGTATTCCCCATTCTCCCGGTCAGCACGGTCAACGAGCTTTCAAAGGATTTCTTTTTCACCCCGTGGGGACGGGAAAAGGACGGGACTATCCCGATCCGGCTCGTGACCTCTTTCGGCACGACGGAGGATGAGGTTTCCGCATTCATTGACAGAGTACGAAAACTTATACAGTAAAAAAGAGGGATAACGGAGCGCTCACATAGGGATTTTTTCACCACCGACCGGCAAGAAATACTGATTAAAAACATCAAGTACGGCGGGAATTCCCGAATATCTAATGTAAAAATGACCGAAACGAAAGTTTCGGTCATTTTATTTCTATCCTGCCTTTGCCCGTTCTGGACACCTGCCGTACAGTTGTGCGGCGACGGTGTTCCAAAACGAACAATCAGCGGCGCCTCTCTCCATATGTGAGGGTTCCTAAATAATCCCTCTTTTTTATTGTTTTGTGTCTTATCAGCTCAGTACCATGACCTTCAGTTTTGCCACGTCAGTAACGGATACTTTACCGTCGCCGTCTATGTCAGCAGCGGGGACCTTATCGAGAGTACCCAGCACTATCTGCTTCAGAAGGTTGATATCCTTTGCGTTGATCTTGCCGTCGCCGTCGATATCGCCGACCACGAACGTGGGAACATCGGGATCGGACTCGCCGCAGACCGTGCAGACGCCGTCCACGAAGTTGTGTCCCGTTGCGGGATCGCCTTCAACAACGTTTGTCTCATATTCGCATACGCGGCAATAATCTCTTTCAATGCCTGCTTCCGTACAGGTAGGAGCCTTGTTCTCATGACGCATATCATGAAGCTCGGAGGAAACGAGAGTCGTACCGCACACGGAGCATTTAACAACGTGAGCGCTGTCGCTCTTCATTTCATATGTCCATGAATACTCGTCGTTATGGAATGCGATAATATCAATTGACTTTTCATAGTCACAGAAATTACATCTGTAAACGATGTTGCCGTTAGTGGTACAGGTCGCGGCAGTTCCGCCGATTTCGGTGAAGTTCTCCTGAACGGAATGTCTTGCGGGGATATACTCGGTCTTAACGGCGCCGCACTCGGTACAGGTATAGGTGGTCTCGCCCATGACCTTACAGGTTGCAGCCTTTGTTACAACGCCGTCATCCCAGTCATGCTCGCAAACATCGGCTGATGCTTCTTCAACTGCGTCGCCAAGGCTGCGGCGTACAGTTTCCATAATGTCGTAATCGTCCATATTGCCCCATGCAGAGGTGGAGAAATTGTTGAGAGACAGATATCTCACGACGTTTGTGGAAACATTTGCAACGACATCCTTTGCTGCCTTGTTGCCCTTCAGGTCGGACAGCATTTTGAGCATCTGATATTCCTCAACACCGTCGCGGAGGATCTCAACACGGAGTGTTCCCACAACGTCAACGGCAGATACTCTTGCCATGTTCTTTCCGTAGAACAGAGTTCCGTTACCGAAGATGGAATATCCGGTACCGTAGTCGTGACGGTTTACAAACCACGTGCAGGTAGACTTTGCACCGGTTGTGGTGGAATCGTGACCTGTCTTGTATTCATCCCAGTTATTCGTGCCGTAGTAGAGATAACCGGTAACGTCGTTCTGGAAGAGCTGCCAGAACAGAAGCTTTGTCTGGAGGCCGGTGTTCTCGATAAGGTGGTTACAATAAGTATAGCCCTTATTCCAGCCTGCGGAGTATGACCACAGCTTGTAGTTGCCGCCATTGGCGTTCTCAACTATCTGATGAGACATGACTCTGTCGTGGAATTCACCGAACTGTTCGGTCCAGTCGACGTAGATCGAGCCGAACGTATTCGTGCCTCTGTCTCCGGTGCAGTAAATACCGGAAATCGAGCAGCCCAGTTCACGGATATAAGTGTCTTCAAGTCCGTGATAGCCGACGGCGTTAAGCTCTGACTTGGGAGTGAACGCGTAGATCTGAGGGCACCACGTGGTAACGGAACCGGTGATCAGCATTTCCTCAGTACCGTCACGTCTTTCGCCGTAGGAGTAATTATTGAGATTTTCGTGATAGGTATAGTAAGGATAGGGGTGATCCTCATGATAAGGAACTACCGTATTGGCATCGGGCCAGAAACGGCTGAGATATGCGCTGGCGCTTTTGACTTCGTCAACCGTCACACCGCCGTTATAGGGGTTCGACAGTCTGATGGCATCCTGCTGTTCCAGAGCCATGGGTTCGTCTTCAGTATAGAAATACAGCTTATCCTTGTAAGTTTCCCAGTTTGGAGATGCAGACAGCTCTTCGTACATAGGAAGATACTGACCGTACTGATTTATGCCATCCATATACGTGGTGCCTGTTACAGAACCAAGGCCGGTCGTGGACACGCGGACTGCCGTGACCCGAGGATTGGTCAGATACGGGTTGGAAGAAGTGATCTTTCCGCCGGGAACGTCCATGGCGTTAAGTCTGTTCTCAAGAAAATAATCATAGAACGCCTGATAAGATCCGCCGTATGACGTGTTATTCCCCATGAAGAACGCCGTCTGCAGCTCGGTTTCGTCAGAAATTACGAAATCCCAGACGTGGAGGTAAACCGTTGCGGTCTTTATCTGGTTGCCGTTTGAATCATACACGTTGAGCTGTGCGGAATACCATCCTGCAGGTGTATCCTCAGCGGAGGCTGCACGGATAAGGAATGCCTGAGACTTGCCTGCGTTCAGCTTGAAAGTCGCGGGTTTGGCTTTCGTTCCGAGAGCTGAATAAGGGATCACGGGGTCGGGAGTTTCACCCGCACGGATGATAGTATCATTTGCCGTAGCACCCAGTACATAGGCGGTATTCAGCCGTGACGTGGTGACGTACATTTCATAGTACAGTTCAGCGGGAACGGTATTGCCGCTGCCGTCAGTAAAATCGGTCACCTCAATGTTCATTCCGGTTTTATCGGTCGCGGAATAGAGCACTACCTGTGCCGATTCTATCTCGTTCTTTGCCATGTAGATCGAGTAAGTTTCCTTACCCGTGGAGGTAGTGTCGGACGTAAACGTCTTGCGGAATGAATGGTCGAACCACATGGAGAGGCTTGAATCCTCATTCGCGGCAGTCTGCTTGACGTAGTTGTCCGCAGGATCGTCCGACGTCGCAGACGCAGAGAACACGCCGAGCACGATAACGGACAGAAGAATTGCGGTCACTATGACTTCAAGAAATCTTTTCGTTGTCTTTTTCACAGGAAAACCTCCTTGTTTCGCACACCGAATCTTCGGTTTATTTATAATTTATGATAACATCTCTTTATCTTTTTGTCAATAAATTATTCAAATTAATAGTATTAATTGTTTATTTGCTCCAATATTGATTTTTTATACCTTTTGTGATAGAATGTAGAATAGGTATTTATTTTTGAGGTCTGAATGATGAAAGAAGAATTTGAAAGGACGGCTCTCATGTTCGGAGAGGATGCCGTCGCAAAACTGCAAAGCTCACACGTGGCGGTTTTCGGACTCGGCGGCGTAGGAGGGCATGCAGTTGAAGCGCTCGCACGCGCAGGCATCGGAGAGCTTACTCTGTGCGACGGAGACGTGGTATCAAAATCAAATATCAACCGGCAGCTGATAGCGACACTCGACACCGTCGGAGAATACAAGGCCGAAGCTTTCAGGGACAGGATATCGCATATAAATCCTGATTGCAGGGTGGTCACAGTAAACAGCTTCTTCACTGGAGAGAATGCCGACAGCTTCGACTTTTCCCGATTCGATTACGTAGTGGACGCCATCGACTCCGTAAACGACAAGATCGGGATAATATGTAAGGCAAAGGCTTCGGACGTTCCCGTCATATCTGCTATGGGAGCAGGCAACAAGACAGATCCCTCCCGCTTCGAGGTCACGGACATATCAAAGACCTCCGTGTGTCCGCTGGCAAAAGCGGTGCGGACCCGGCTGAGAAAGCTCGGCATCGAACATCATAAGGTAGTGTACTCAAAAGAAGAGCCCCATCACACCGGAAGCGTGGTCGGGTCAAACTCATTCACCCCCGGTGTCATGGGAATGATAATCGCCGGAGAAGTGATAAAGGATATCATAGGTGAAAACGATGAAAATAACTGATATCATCAGTGCTGCGTCCCCTGCCCTTTCCTTTGAGGTTTTCCCTCCGAAGACCGATTCATCTTTCGACACGGTAAAAGAGGCGACGGAGAAGATCGCGGAGCTTCGTCCCGCATTCATGAGTGTGACTTACGGCGCTGGCGGCGGTACCAGCAAATACACGCTTGATATCGCAGATAACATAAAAAAACTCTATTCCGTCCCCACGCTGGCGCACCTTACCTGCGTTTCCTCCACCCGTCAAACGGTGAAAGAGCGCATAGATGATATGAAAGCCCGCGGGATCGAAAACGTCATGGCACTTCGCGGAGACCTCACACCTGAGCTGGAAAAGGGGGACAGCAGTCTGTGGGCATACAAGCACGCCCTTGACCTCATCACAGAGCTTAAAGACAGCGGTGCGGATTTCTGCATCGGCGGTGCCTGCTATCCCGAGATACATCCGGAAAGTGCGAACCAGGCAGACGATATAAGGCATCTGAAGGAAAAGGTAGACGCCGGATGCGATTTTCTCACCACCCAGATGTTTTTCGACAATAATCTTCTTTACAATTTCCTCTATAAAATCAGAGAAGCCGGTATAACGGTACCGGTCATTCCCGGGATTATGCCGATCACCAACGCAAATCAGCTGGAACGTGCCATAAAGCTCTCAGGCTCCTTCGTGCCTCAGCGCTTCAAGAGTCTCGTTGACCGCTTCGGCTCCGATCCCGCCGCCATGAAGCAGGCAGGTATCGTTTATGCCACCGATCAGATCATCGACCTCTTTGCCAACGGTCTGCCGCTGGTTCACGTTTATTCCATGAACAAGCCGGACGTTGCCGAAAAAATACAGTCAAACCTCTCCGCCATACTTAAAAAATGATTTTTGTCACAACGAATACTTACCCCGCTCCGCCGGTCTCGGAAAAAGAGATACTGCGGTACGCCGGAGGCGGAGGAGAAGAGGTCTCGGTGCTTCTGCGGGAATGTCTTTCAGAGATCGCGGACAAGCTCACGTATAAGGTCTGCCGTGCGGTCGTGCCTGTCTGCGTGGAGAACGGCACCGTCGGTCTGGGGTTCGCCGAAGTGCGCACATCCGACCTTGCAAAAAATCTCGACGGTTGCAAAAACGCTCTGGTATTTGCCGCCACGGTCGGTGTAGCACCGGATCGCGCTGTCGCGAAATACGGTGTCACCTCCCCCGCAAAGGCACTTATGTTTCAGGCAATAGGTGCGGAGCGCATCGAAGCTCTGTGCGACGCGGTCAGTGCAGAATACGATGGAGCTCGTCCACGCTTCAGCCCGGGATACGGCGATCTGCCGATTGAATTTCAGAAAGATATTTTCCGTCTTTTGGATTGTCCCCGGAAAATAGGTTTAACACTTAACGAAAGTCTTATCATGTCGCCATCCAAATCGGTGACGGCTATAATGGGTATAAAATGAACGTACTTGAATACTCGGAAAACAGAATACTTATTCTTGACGGCGGCTCCGGCACTCTTCTGCAGGATGCGGGACTTCCCGCAGGTGAGTATCCCGAGCGATGGAACGTTACCCACCCCGACGTGGTGACAAAGATCCACCGGGACTATTTTAACGCGGGCTCGGACGTGGTATACACCAATACCTTCGGAGCAAATATATTGAAATTCTCCGAAAATGAGCTGGAAGAAATCGTCCGCAGTGCAGTGTCATGCGCACGCCGTGCGGCAGAGGAAAGCAGCTCGGACGGTGAAAAATTCGTGGCGCTGGACATAGGTCCCACCGGAAAACTCCTGAAACCTCTCGGTGACCTCGGCTTTGAGGACGCAGTCGGAATATTCGCAAAGACTGTAAGACTGGGAGTTGACGCCGGAGTGGATCTCATCGTCATCGAGACCATGAACGACGCATACGAAACCAAAGCGGCGCTTCTCGCCGCAAAGGAAAACTCCGCGCTTCCGGTATTCGTGACCAACGCATACGGAGAGGACGGAAAACTTATGACCGGCGCCGATCCTGCCGCCTGTGCAGCTCTTCTCGAGGGCATGGGCGCCGACTGTATCGGCGTGAACTGCTCATTCGGGCCGGAAATGCTTTCGCCTGTTGTTGAAAAGTATCTTGAGCGATCCTCTGTTCCGGTAATTTTCAAGCCCAACGCGGGTCTTCCCTCTGTTGTCGTCGGTGAGACCGTTTACGATGTTTCCCCCGACGATTTCGCCGATTCCGTCTTCGGACTGGTCAAAAAGGGTGTAAGGATCGTCGGCGGTTGCTGCGGCACCACACCCGAATACATAAAAGCTCTGAAAAAGCGGTGCGGAGGTTTTGTACCCTCTCCCGTCAAGGAAAAGAATAACTGCACCGTTTCCTCATACACTCACTGTGTAGATCTCGGCGCCTCACCGGTGCTTATAGGCGAAAGGCTGAATCCCACGGGCAAGAAGCTGATGAAAGAGGCTCTCCGCTCCGGAAACAGAGACTATATTTTGTCCGAAGCTATCGGTCAAAGCGACAGAGGTGCACACATTCTCGACGTGAATGTGGGGCTGCCCGACATTGACGAGATCGCAGTTCTTAAGGATTCGGTCGAAAGCATACAGGCAGTATGCGATCTGCCCCTGCAGATAGATACCTCCGATCCCGCGGCGATGGAAAACGCACTGCGCGTTTATAACGGAAAAGCTCTTATCAACTCCGTCAACGGCAAAGAGGAAAGCATGGAAAAGCTCTTCCCTCTCGCAAAAAAATACGGGGGCGTTCTTATTGCCCTGACCCTTGACGAAAGCGGTATACCCGACACGGCAGAGGGCAGGCTCAATATTGCAGGAAAAATCATCTCCCGTGCCGCAGAGTACGGAATAAGCAAAAAAGATATAGTATTCGACCCCCTGTGTATGGCAGTAAGCGCCGATAAAAATGCCGCAGAGGTCACTCTCAGGTCTCTCAGACTTATAGAGGAAGCTACGGGCTGCCGTACCTCTCTGGGTGTTTCCAACGTTTCTTTCGGTCTTCCCGACAGAGACCCTGTCAACTGTGCGTTCTTCGCGGCAGCGCTGGAAAACGGCTTGTCCGCCGCAATAATGAATCCTTATTCCGACGGGATGATGCGTACGTATCTTTCCTATCGCGTACTTCACGGGCTTGACGAAAACTGCGCGGATTACATCGCCTTTTCCGAAAGCTCTGACAAAGATAAAACCGCTGTCTCCGGTGAGTGTACCCTGCGTGACGCCGTAATAAAGGGCATGAAGGAACGTGCCGCAGAGATAACAGCGAAAATGCTCTCCGACACTGATCCTATGGAAATCATCAACGGTCAGGTCATCCCCGCTCTTGACGAGGTGGGACGCGGATTTGAAAAGAAGACCATCTATCTGCCGCAGCTGCTTATGGCGGCAGAGGCTGCAAAATCCGCTTTTGACAAAGTAAAATCCGCCGTGTCGAGATCCGGCGCAGTAAAATATCCCGTAGTGCTCGCAACAGTAAGGGGAGATATCCATGACATAGGCAAGAATATAGTACGCCTGCTTCTGGAGAACTACGGATATCAGGTAACCGATCTGGGGCGTGACGTTCCCCCGGAAAAGGTGCTTGAAGCAGTAGAAGCCACGGGTGCTCCCGTTGTAGGGCTCAGTGCGCTGATGACCACCACAGTCCCCTCCATGAAGGAGACCGTGGAGCTTCTGCACCGGGAGGTGCCGGGCGTGAAGATCGTCGTGGGAGGCGCCGTACTGACGGAGGAATATGCCCGTCTGATCGGTGCTGACAAGTACGCTGCAGACGCTATGGAGACCGTTAGATACTGTGACGGTATAGCCTTATGACTGAATTCAGACAAGAATACAAATATCTCTGTACCTTTTCTCAGGCGGCAGTATTGAAATCGAGGCTGAACGTGATTATGAAGCCCGACTCACACACGGTGGGAGACGGCTCGTACCTTATAAGGAGCGTTTATTTCGACGATCCGGATGATTCTTCATTTTATGATACCGAGGACGGTACGGATCCGCGCGCCAAATACAGACTGAGAGCATACAACTGTGACGACAGCTTCATCGTACTCGAAAGGAAAGCAAAGAAGCGCACCATGACCCACAAGGACTCGGAACGTTTGACCAGAGATCAGGCTGAAATGCTTCTCCGGGGAAAAATCCCCGCACCGGACGATACCATGACACTCACGCTCCGCCGGATGCTTTCCGAGATGACCGAGAAAGCAATGAAGCCCTCCGTGATAGTTCAGTACAAAAGACTGCCTTACATAGAGCGCATAGGGAACGTGAGAGTTACCCTCGACACGGAAATCGCCTCCTCCTTTGCTTTTGACCGTTTTTTCAAAAAGGACATCCCTCTGAGAAAGATCATGCCGACAAACGGGTGCCTGCTTGAGGTCAAATGGGATCAGCTGCTGCCCGATCACATATACGACACACTCGGGCTCGGTCAGCTTCAGTGGAGCACATTTTCAAAATATTACCTTTGCAGAAAATACAATATCGGAGGATTATCCGTATGACATTCAAGGATATTTTCAAAAAATCGTTTATCGAAGGCTATTCCGCCTCCGAGCTTGATCTGCCCAGCATCGCTTCCTGTCTGCTGATCGCCTGCCTTATAGGTATATTCATTTTCGCGATATACCGCGTAATATGCAGAAAAGCGTTTTTCAATAAGAATTTCAGTATCTCACTGATCGCCTTATCCGTCATCACGGCGGCGATCATTCTCACGGTGCAGTCCAGCGTGGTGATTTCTCTCGGAATGGTGGGAGCTCTGTCCATCGTCCGTTTCAGAACGGCAATAAAGGATCCTCTCGATCTCATATTTCTGTTCTGGTCCATCAGCTGCGGTATCATCGCCGGCGCCGGACTTGCCGTCATCGCGGTGACTCTCAGCGTGATCATCGCGCTGATACTGATAATATTCAATGCCATTCCCGCCGGAAAGGGGCAGAAGCTTCTTTTGGTCAGCACCGCCGATACAGATTCCGAAAAAGCACTGGTCGAAACGGCGAAAAAGCTCTGCCGCAGAGCAACAGTGAGATCACGCTCCGTGAGCGCCGGTCAGCTGGACCTGATAATGGAGGTCACCGGTGCCGATGAAGCAGCCCTTGCCCGTGAAATGATGAATATTTCCGGCGTTATATCCTCTTCCCTCATCGCTCACGACGGCGAGGTAACGTTCTGAAGCAAATGTGACCTGCGTATACTCGCAGGTCTTTTTTTATTTCAAATAATCGGTGGGAAAATGCAGAAGGTAAGTTAAACCATTTGAATATATCCTTGTATTTGGCTAATATTATATAATAAATATTCACGCAGATGCAGAAAATGTCTTGACAAGCGGGGGATCAGGCTGTATAATTGTTGCATATTTATACGGCTGATTAATACGAATGATTATCGACCGAAACGCCTGTACTACACTGCGGATATTCGAACGGCGGAAAACCGCGGACATCTGAAAAAACTGCGCGGCGTGATAAAGGAAGAACGGGCAAAAGAGAGACGAGGTAAAAAATGAACTTAAAAGGTAAAAGTTTCCTGAAGCTTCTGGACTTTACTCCCGAAGAAATAATGGGATTTCTCGATCTGGCTGCCGATCTCAAGGCAAAGAAAAAAGCGGGGATTCCCCACAGGATGTGCGAAGGCAAAAATGTAGCCCTCATATTCGAAAAGACCAGTACACGTACACGCTGTTCCTTTGAGGTGGCGGCAATCGACCTGGGTATGCATCCCACATATCTGGAGCCCTCCGGCTCGCAGATAGGCAAAAAGGAAAGCATCGCCGACACGGCGAGAGTACTTGGCAGGATGTTCGACGGCATCGAATACCGCGGATACGGGCAGGAGATCGTGGAGGAGCTTGCAAAATACGCAGGAGTTCCCGTCTGGAACGGACTCACCAATGAATTTCACCCCACACAGATCTTAGCTGATTTTCTCACCATACGCGAGCATTTCGGTTCCCTTGCCGGAAAGAAGCTCGTATATATGGGCGACGCCCGCTACAATATGGGCAATTCCCTTATGGTGGGCTGTGCCAAGATGGGTATGCATTTCGTCGCCTGCGCGCCGGAAAAATATTTTCCCGACAAAGCCCTTATCGCCGAATGTGAAAAAATCGCCGATGATACCGGGGCAACTCTCGAATTCATTAAGGGCCCCATGGCTGCCACAAAGGGGGCTGATGTGATTTACACAGACGTTTGGGTATCTATGGGAGAGCCCGACAGTGTATGGGAAGAACGTATAAAAGAGCTGTCTCCCTATCAGGTAAACTCTGCACTGATGGAAAACGCAGGGCCCCAGTGCCGTTTCATGCACTGTCTGCCCGCCTTCCACGACCTCAACACCAAGGTCGGTAAAGAAATATACGACAAGTTCGGGATCACCTGCATGGAGGTAACTCACGAGGTATTCGAGAGCGAGCAGTCGATCGTATTCGATGAGGCGGAAAACCGTATGCACACCATAAAGGCAGTCATGGCGGCAACGCTATAATAACAGAAAACAGCGGAGATAAATCTCCGCTGTTTTTTATTGTGCACATTTTTTGCAGGGACGGTACCCCTGCTCTTTTGCTTTGTCAAGTTCGGTGGGCGTGGAATTCTTGCCTCCGCAATCCGGGTCGAAATGGTAACACTTACCGGTTGGAGTAATATACACCGTATTCCCGTCGGGAACGCTGCGGGAAACGTATGAAGTATCATATTCTGCTTTGTCCGCGGATTCTTCCATCTGTTCCGCCTTTTCCCGAAGTTCTCGGAGAAAGGACGCATCATCCTGCACCTGCTCCGCAGTGCCGCAGGATATGAGCGAGAACACAAGCAGGAACGCCGGCAGCGCTGCAAGCAGTTTCCTTTTCATCAGCCTTTCCACCTTTTGAGGGTCGGAAACAGCCTCAGGCAAAATTCTTTCATCTCTTCATTGGTCATACCTGCCTGCGCTCCGAACTTTGAGCACATTTCGACATACTCCTCCATCGTGACCTTGTCGATAAATTCACCGTTCTGATAGCAATACCTGCAATAATCTGTGTTAGTTGTTCCGTCGCGGTCGCAACCCAGAACGTCATCCGATTCCATAGGCATACCGCAGCTCTGACATATCCTTTTTTCCATAGATACTCCCCTTTCCCTCATTGTCTCAATTATAACCGCGGCGGGGCGATTTGTCAACAAAGACGTGCAGCAAAACAAAATGGAAAGGGGGCAGGGATTTCTCCCTGCCGCCACATTGTTTTGAAATAAGCAAATCGTTTTTTGTGATTATTGCGTTAAAGTTATGCGTTTGTTCTGAATCTGCATAAGTTCAACGGACTTTTATTCAATTTTGAATTTTTCCGCATATACTGTACGCCAAAATCCTGGCGATACTTCTTTTTCAGCATCATCATAGACCACAAGAAGTTCATTCGGCGCTGTCTCGAAAATTGAGCAATAGCCCGACGGACCACGTTCCCACTGCCCTTTATTCTCCTTAAAGACATAAGGCTCAGACCATGTTTTTCCTTTATCCTCGGAGAAGAGCAGGAAAGAGTCCCATTTTCCCGAGGCACAGACCAAAGTGCCGTCGGACAGCTTCAGAAGTCTGGGATATACACCGTAATCACAAATTTTCTGCGGTGCATCCCACGTTTTACCGTAGTCGTATGAGCGGCAGATATACATGGGTGTATATACCTCGTGACCCTGTGTGCGCATTACGCAAATGACCTCACCGCCGCCGAGATCGAGAATATCCGGCTCGCAGAAGCCCTCGCCTTCACCTGCCAGTCCCGGATAGGTCATGCAGTCGGCGACCGTTGAAAGATAACTGAAAGTATGTCCGTTATCGTGAGAGACGATCATCCACGTACGGTACTGGTACATATCGTAGTAATCCTTGAAATAGTCAAGCTTTGACTTATCTGCCTTGAACTGCCCGTACATTGCTCCTAATATGTCGCCGTTATCCAGCTGGTTGAAAAGGCTTACATAGCCAAGCTGATACTCCTTCGGGTCCAGTCCGTCACCATATCCGTAATTCAGGTCAGGAATGTCGATGCAGAAAAAGTCTGTCTGAATATCCTCATTGAGAATGGCGTCAAAGCTCTCTGCGTATTTCATTTGAAGCACGTGCGGAAATTTCTTTTGCTTCTTAATGTTCACATGATATTTTATCGGCGTGTCAACACCCATACCGAAATACGTACCGTCCTGCAGTCTTATCATACGCGGGGTATCGAAACGCCCGTCTATTCGCTTCCAGCTTTCGCCGCCGTCTTCGGAATATATCGCGTATTTTGAACCGACTTCCTGAACTCCTACAAGAAGCCTTCCGTCGCCCCCGTCGGTATTGTCCACCGCGAACATACCGGCATCAAGGTGAACTGATGAGATTTTCTTAATTTGCTTCATTGCTTTCCCTTTCAAGCGCTGCTTTATTTCAACCATGCAATAACACATGCATACAGTTATTTCAATATTATTATGAAATTTTCAGGTATCCCCTTTTTCTGCCTCAATTATAATCGTGAAAGAGCGGTTTGTCAACAAAAACGTTCGGTATAAGAAAATCTAAAGGAGGCAGGGATTTTGATATAATCCCTGCCGCCTTTCCATTTTGAAAATATGTGTTTATTTACATATCGTTCACATTGTGGTATAATTAATTTAGTTAGGTGGTACTATGCTGATTTTTTCAGAAATGCAGCGAGAGAAAAGTGACAATAATGGTACACGTCACAAAATATACTATACACAACATAAAAAGCACTCCGAAGAGTGCATTTAGAGGTGGAACAATTCAGAGGATACCACCATACCCCACGGCAATTACGCCTTATCTTAGAACTTGTTGATGGATATTGATAAACTTATACGAAAATCAATATTTTATCTCTGATGGATATTGATAAACTTATACTATGGCATAAGGGACAAATCATTTCTTGAAGTTTTAGTTCTCTGATGGATATTGATAAACTTATACGAAGTAACTTACAATAGCAAACAGTATCTGAAAATCCGAACAACAAAACTGCGCTGCCGACCATACGGTCGGCAGCGCAGTTTTTCTACGATACTTTTATTATCCGAATCTCAAAGAAGAGACGGATAACGCCAACAATTTCTTATTTCTTCTGCTTATTCCCACTCGCTCCCGAAAACTGTGACTTAAACAATTTTGTATGGGTATTTTTACTCATATTATCGGGAGTGTTCAGATTATCCATAAAATATGGACTGTCAAGATTTCTGTTGTCACTGTGTTGTCAGAGACTATTACTATTATATCAAATAATTATCTGTTTTCAATAGTTTGAGAAAAGATTTCCGCTTCAATCTGATTTGTTAACTCAGTAAGGTAAAAGTACAACTTGTCTTTTGCATCCGAGTAATTCATATTAAATGCTTTGTTTGTCAAACCTTTTAATACGTCATCATAAATCAAATCGCTTTCAGAAAGATACTGCCCTAAACCATAATGTGCAAGACAATTCCTAAAGTTCCTATCCTTCATGGAATCATTGATGTAAAAGGTTGTTCCGTTTGCGGCATTTAACTCTTTGATAAAATCGCAAAGATAGTAATACTGCAGATATGCAAACTTGAACTTTTGCGGAATCTCCTCAACAAAGTATTGCTCTATAAACTCGATAGCATAATTGATACTGCACAGAATTGAAAAAAGCAAAAAACCAAGATCTGTTTTAACTTTTAAAGGGCAATTCTTGTAAAAATGATAATCCTCGTATTTTACCAAAATATTATCATCATAATTATATGGTGGGAAGTTTTGGCAATCGAAAAAGCCTGCAAGTTTTCCTGACACCACGCTAATATCTCTAATCCACGGACCGATTTCTTTGTTATTCAATGTATCTACAGGAGTATACAGTGCGCACAAAATCGTGTTCCCACAAAAATGACCATTACACAGATCAGTACCCACATTGTAGTATCCCAATAGTTTTTCACGCAGCCGACGGATCTTATAAAAATAGTCATCGCTTGCCCCCAACTTCGTCATCAAAGCTGACAAGTAATCCGAATATGACATCTCATACAGTTTATGACTTTGACGCAAGGTAGTGTAGTATGTTTTCTCTGTATCAGTAAACTGGGGCGCACCTAATCCAAGCTTTTGGCACCATTGTTCTGCTCCATCTGTAAACAGTCCGATATACGGTTGACTCATCATAATATAGTTGCTGCTGATATTCTTCGCATTTCTTTGAATAACGGTCAGTGTGTAAAGAAACCGAGCATCAGCTTGTATTAATTCATAAGCAGCTTTCTGAATAGCATTTAACATGTATAAACACCTCTTTTACGTTGCAATCACTTACGCACAATTTAGTTTAAAACCATTATACCATAAAACGAGAGATTTTTCTATATTTCAACTAAAAGGCGCCGCATTCCTGCGACGCCTTCATGATTTTGCGTTGTGAGATAAGTGTAGTTGATCCTTACTGTATTTATTGCAAAGAAATCTTTGCAACTCTACTGAGTTTATCCAATACATAAACTTCATCAGCAGTTGAGGCTTTATCAAGTTTGAATTTGTTTATAACGGAATTTCTTTTAACTCCTATATCTTTTAAGAATTGCAAAATTATGCTCACTATTGAAGCTCCTGCCCCTACAACCGGTATAAGTCCTGCGCCTCCTAGTGTGTAGTTAACAAAACTCTCTCCACTGATTTTTTCCTTGCCTATTTCGGCAATTAAATTATTATATTCCGATATTTTATTTCTCTGCTGCTCATCATCAAGTTCAGATAGGGTTTGCAATATTTTCTTTAATGTTATCGCTGTATTGTATTTGTCAGCATAATCCAACACATTTTTCAAAGAAATTAGATTATCTGATTTTAACAAGTATATGCTCTTTCTCTCTTTTTCGAGCATTTGGCTATATGCATTAATACTTTGTTGCTGCTCATCGTGAGAATACTGATAAGCATTTATAACACTTCCAAGAATATTAGAAGCAGCAACATCAGAGTATATACCTTTTTCTCCACTGTTAGCAAAAGGAAAATATGTGGCTTGCAATGCAGTAGCTAAATGTATAGCATTGGAATTTACTGTTAATTCAAATCCTATATCCTTACCTTCTTTGAAATCCTGTTGCAAATACTCAAATAAATTATTTGCACCTATGGCAGGTAGTTTTATGGGACTATAACTTGTTAATAGTTCGTAGCTCTCTCGTTTTGCTTTGATAGGCCAAATCAACCAATCATAAAGGATCTTCAACTTTGGATCAGAACTCTTAATGCATTGCTCACAGATTGCTTCTAAAACATTTTCATTACCTTCCCAAAAGGATAAATATTTCTTCTCTAATTCACAATAAAACATTGCCATTAGAGCGTTTATTCCTCTTTTAGAAACAACAGCGTTATTTTTAATTTGATACAGCCTATCTATTACTTTTTTATCGTATCTGCTCTCAGTGTTTGGTAATAAAAGAACTAATTTGTTTCTTGCAACCATTTCCTCAAGATCTTTTATTTCAAGATGTTGCTGTCGCAAAAACTCATCTATATGGCCGCCCAAAGGAAAAGAAATGTAAATAGTATCATATAACAAAGCATTGCTTCGAATACTGATATTTTCATTATTCCAAACGCTAAAATCCATATAACACTTGGTTTTACTGCTATCGAAATATCTTAAAGTGTCTTTGCAAACTTCTCCGGAATAAATCTTTTCTACATTATCAAACCAAAATTCAGAGTCAGCTCTTGAAAAAGCAAAGTTTTTGTCCGTACACGCCAATTCTGCAGTCTTATTACACAAAAAAACTTTGGTTGTAGAGTCTTTTTCGACGGTTACTGTTACAAATGCATTTTTTAATTCTTGCACAAACGTCCTTATTGCTGTTATATCTGTATCTTTGGTATCTTCAGATACAGTTATTATAATATTTGGACCATTATGATGTTCAACTCGAATGCCAACAAAATCAACATGGGGAAACCTACTAACCATCAAACTTTGAAACATTTCATTGGTTAAAAAAATTCCTTCGTTGTTATGTGCTATATTGGTTAGAGGTTCTACTTCTTCAATAACGGTATTGGGCTCTTTTGATGTAAGTTCTACCCAATCACCTACGCTACGAATGTTATAATTAAAATCTTCTTTTATTGCATCAAACATATCCAAAAAACTTAATAATTGAATAACATAGTGGTTTTTCTCAATAAGAAAGATTTTTGTTTTTATTCCATAATACTTTGTTCTTAATCGTAAATCTGCTCGTTTAACGCCTCCACAATCGTACAAAACATCCACCATAATTCAATCACCACTTTCATCTTTGGATTTGTTTGATTAAGCTTTTGAGTTTCGGAGTATTGTATTTGAAAACATTCCAAATACTAAAAGAAGTTTTTTATAGACTTTATTATAAGCGGCCTTTTAAATAGGGTTCAACACAATTATACCTCTTCTCAAACCAAGAAGGTTTATTCTTCCTCGGTTTCCTCTACCTTCTTTTCTTACTCTTTACGCTTCTCAATGACTTTATTTATAAACTCATCTTCCCTTAGGTTAACACCCTCATCCAGAAATCTTTCGCCATCTTCATTATAGAAGTCTTCGGAAATACCCGCCGCAACAAACAATTGCTTGAATTTCTTCTTTCTTTTTTCTGGGGTGGTGTTCCTAAAACTAAAAACGCTCGTTTCCTTTTCGGATTTAAGCAGTTTAAATAGACTGGTTTCAAGAAATCGATACTGGTCTATATCACGTAAAAGAATACCGTCAAGTTCCTCTACAAAATGAATTGTCATACTGATTAATGTTGCCGCTTCCTTAAAGGTAGGACATTCTCCATTGTTGAATCGTTCCAACATTTGATTAACATCTAAATGGTATGTATTTGTAACCACATCGTCTTCTGGAATGTTTCTAAAATAATCAATAGATTCAGTCATCAACTTATTTTCTGCATCAAAATGAACAGAATTGTTACGCCAGCAAATAAGCAGATCTACATAGGCAAACTTGCTCACAGCTAATTCTGAATGATTATGAATTACACAATCAAACTTGTTGTATACACTATGTTTTGTCTTTGCAATTTTAAGGCTTTCCTCCTCGTCATAAAGCCTCGGTTCACGATTGCAAAGTCTTAAATACATATCAAGATTATCAACAGTCCACGCCAACGCCGATTTTATAGCATATTTCTTGCTTCTTACAACGGAGTTTGTTCTGTTCTGTGGATTCCACGTTGTTTTAAATGACTCTCGTTTTTCGGCGCCATCTTCAACGGCATCTAGACCGATCATTATTGTAATAAGAAAATGGTTGGCTTGCCCCATTTCTGTTTTAAATTTTCTAAATGCTCGACTGTTCATACTTTCTTCCTAACAAATAATTTGGGGCCCAAGACAGGAATCGAACCCGTTCTTCCTACTTTAAGAGTGATAATATCACCATAAAGGTAGGCGTTTTACCAATCACCACTTGGGCATATTTTAGAAACGTTGTTAACACATATATTATACCGTATTTGATCTTCAAATTCAACAAAACCCCACAAAATGAAACACAATTTCTTAAAACCTCTTTATTTTTCTGAATGTTTATGGTAAAATATTGGGGCGACACAGTTTAATATGGCTCAAAGCAGGCATACTTTTGGTAAAAACGTATGCCTTGATGTCATATCCTGCTTTGGAGTGAACTGTGTCGCAACAGAAGTCAAGCTGCGTTTTTCGGTGCGTAGCTCCGGCTACGCACTTTTTTATTATGAGGAGAGACGAAAATGACGACAGAAAAGAATTTAACAGGTTATCCGTCTATTGATAAACCTTGGTTAAATATTATACCGAGGAAGAAATTAATGCGGAAACTCCAAAGTGCAGTATCTATGAAAAGATTTATGAAAACAATTTGCATTTTACGAATCAAACTGCACTATTGTTTTTTGGCAAGAAGATTACATATAAAAAGTTATTTGCTCAAATAGAGCGCACAGTAACAGCACTTGCGTCCTATGGTGTTATGAACGGTGACAATGTTGCCATTTGTATGCCCGCATTACCTGAAACGGTATATACGATTTTGGCACTAAACAAAATCGGAGCTAATGCAGTATTGCTTAATCCTTTGTTTGACGAGCAGCAATTATTAAATCGCATTAATGAAACCGAGGCTAAACTACTGTTTGTTGCTAATGAACTTTATGGAAGAATTGAAAACATTCTGCCAAACAAAAAAATTGAAACAATCATTTCTTGCCCTGCGGTTAACTCATTAGGTGCAGTAGTCAAGACCATCAAAAAAGTTAAGACTATAGCCAGCACAATTACTTGGGATAATTTTATTAAAAACAATAACTGCGTAGGAGTTAAAGTTCCTTCTTATGAACCCAACAAGCCCGCCTTGATGGTTTATTCGTCGGGTACAACCGGTCAATCAAAAGGTATCCAGTTGACGAATGATGGTGTTTTAACACTACTTGTAGATGCCAAAAGCGTGTTTGTAGAAATGAAGCGACAAGACAGATATTTTGTGCAAATCCCGTTATGGTTTTCCACCGGATTGGTTGCAACACTGTTAACATCGCTTTACTATGGTTTAGTTGCTATTTTAGAGCCTTTGTATGACTTGTCCTTATTCAGTAAACACATAGTCAAATACAAACCTAACTATATGATTACAGCTACAGGACTTGTTGATTATTTATATTATCAACAATATAATCATCTGTCATATAAGCACTTTAAGTGTTTGGCAATCGGTGGTGAATATGTAACACCGCAGGCAGAAAAAAGGTTTAACAAATGGTTGGCTGACAATGGTAATAACATACCTTTGCAAAAAGGATATGGAATGTGTGAACTGGGTAGCATTGTGACTGCTGCTAGTGTACGTTACAATACTATCGGCTCGGCGGGCATCCCCACGCCGCATGTTGTAGTTTCTGCATTTAATGCAGAAACAAACGAGGAGTTGCGTTATGGGGAATGTGGCGAGATTCGTGTTTGTTCTCCGTGCAAAATGTTAGGATATTATAAAAATGAACAAGCAACCAACGACTTTTTCTACACCGATAAGGACGGAAACGTATGGGCTTGCACCGGAGATATGGGGTATGTTGCAGAAGACGGCAATGTTTATGTAGATGGTCGTATCAGCTCGTCTTATAAAAACACTGCCGGCGAAACTATTTACCTGTTCGACATTGAACGTGCTATCTTGGCAGTTGAACAGGTCAGACAATGCAAGGTAGTTGTATCTAATATAAACGGTGAAAAGACTCATGTTGCTCATATTGTATTGACTGCAGATGCCAACCAGAAAACAACATTTAAAAGCATTAAGAAATATTGCTCAACTGCTCTTCCAGCAAACCACATACCCACGCTGATCAAAATGTATGAATCCGCACTTCCTGTTGCTCCCTCTGGAAAACTAAATGTGAATATGATGGAGAAGGATACAGATGGATTGATTAAAACATAAAAGCAACTACGTTTAAACAAAGAAAATCCAGGAGTGACTTACAATGAAAGGCGGCACTAAAAAAATACCACCCACAAAAAGAATATCAAAAAAGCCAGAATTAAAAATTAATATTGATAATTGTTTGCTGATAGGAAATGGCTTAAATCGTTGCCTTTCTGCAGGTAGTATTTCTTGGGGAAATTTATTGCAAATAATCGCACAAGACCTTAATGTAGATTATTTTGAAAATAATCCAATGCCATTAGAGTTTGAGCGGATTATTAATTCACATCTTTCTCAAAAAGAGCCAAATGAAAGTTTGTATAAGTCATATACAAATATTAAATACAAAATAGCTGAGATAATGCAAAAATCAACCTTACCCTACAACGCCATTCATCGAAGCATTCCACAAATGAAAAATATTCAAATAGGTGCAATTATGACGACCAACTATGATTACCTATTAGAATATGCTTTTGACCCCAAATATCGTTTCGACAAAAATCTTGATGCCCATATGTACATACCAGAAAGCACTTACCAGGTAGATGGGATCGAATTTTATCACATTCACGGAATTATGGGAGATCCAAAATCCATTTGCCTCGGTTACAATCAATACATGTCTATTGTTTCGTGCTTAAAAAATGCTATAAGCAGAAAGACTGACAATTTAGGACAATCATTATTAATTAGACAAATTCTTTCAGGCGCAAGACAACCTACCGGTGCTTGGCCAGAGCGGTTTTTCTATTCAAATATAGCAATAATTGGGTTTGGACTCGACCAATGTGAGGCAGATATTTGGTGGTTGCTCTCATACAGAGCTTATCTCTATTACACTAATTCTTGGAATATGAGAGAACTAATAAAAAACAAAATCGTGTATTATCGCATAATTGATTGCACGAGAACCGAATACAAACATCCTTTAACAGATAGTTGGCATGTGGAAACATACGAATTAACCGAAGAAGAAAAAAGATTTAATAGCCTTCTTCGTAGTGAACATGTGGAAGTTAATTTATATGCATTACGAAACGGGAAAACATATGAGGATGCATATCAGAAAATTTTGTCAGACATTGATAAAAAAGGGATAAAAGAGTATGGTCAAGATATATAGAAGACCTGAATTATTACATCATACAAGCATAAAAATCGAGGGCACATAAAGAGTGCCCTCGATTTTTTGTTAGTATATTATATCGTGATTTACGATTTCTGTGACTCTGCTGCGTATGTTATTCATACGAGCAACCCACTCCATTTGGTTGTCTGCCTTGAGCTTTTCTGTCACACCCTCACGCTCTGCCATCTGTTTTACGAGCCGAAAAAACATATCCTCAGCCTGCTTGTTTACATCGGCAAGGTGTCTGTTCAGTTCGCATTTTGCAAGCAAGGTCGTTTAAAAACCTTTGCGGTGCGCCTTGATATACTGCAAGTGCCGCTGTCCCCAAATGCCGACTTCGACCTGCTCTTCGGCGGGTAATGCAAGGTCGGGCAGATAGTAATCTCCCTGCAAGGTGTAGCTGATACCCGTTCTTTCGTCTGTGAAATGCTGTTTCATTTTGTTGTCCTCCTTGTAATTTTATCTTGAGCGTTCATCACGCCGTTTACCTTTATTTGCTCTTGCTTGTTCAAGCAGATTGTCAATCTGTCTACTGCCGAATACCTTTCGGAGCAGTTTATAATCACGCAGATCTTCACGGAGATATTCGTTTTCATTTTCCAAAGCCGCCACCCGATTTTTCAATCTCTCGTTGCTACTCGCAAGCGAGTGGTTGGCAGTGCGCCACCGTTCAAAATCGGTTCTCGCTTCAAAATACCGACTCAGAGTTTTAATAACAAGTGCATTTAATCGCTTTATCAACGGATCGACAAACTTGGTTTTATAACTCCGTGCCGACATCATTGCTGTAGGTTCGGGCAACTGATATTCAGGTTCATTTTCAAAATTTTGTGAGATTGTCGTGATAACCTTTGCGCTCTCGGTGAGGTTTTCAATCTGCTTTTCAAGGATATTTGCTTCGTCGGTTTTCTCTTTGACAACCGCATCCAACTCCGCCAATTCTCGCTGACGTTCCTGCAATTTATAATCGAGAACATCGAGGTGCGGGCGTTCCATTCCTTTGTGCTCCCACTCAATTCCGTGCCGTTCCATAATGGCGGCAAGTTGTTCTTTTTCGGCTTGTATCCACCTTGCCCACTCGCTATCCTTCTTGTGAACGCCGACAAATCCTTGCGCCTTTAACGCTTGCTTGAGGGAAACTCTTGTTTCAAGTCCACGCTTGCCATCGGTCTTGATAAAGGGTACAAAGTCAATGTGCAGGTGGGGTGTTGCTTCATCCAAATGCAGGTGTGCCGAGAACACTCTGAGGTTGGGATTACGCTCGGCAAAGCCTTTCATATACTCGTCAAGTATCTCGGTGGCGAGCTTTCCGGTGTTGCTATCGACGGCAGTATTCTCCCAATCACCAATCTGCATTATGATTTCGTGGAACGGTTTTTCCTGCTTTCCGAAGCGTATTTTTTCGTAATAATCATCTATCATACGGTCGCCTCTCGTTTGCTTGGCATTGTATTTTTCAAGCGCTTCATCAAACAATTCGTGGTAAACATCACGGATATTTTCATCACAGTAGGCAATGTTTTGGTGCGACCTTCCGGGGTCAACGTTGCCTGCGTGAAAGGTGCGATTGTTGTGTCTGAGTGAACCTTTTCCGACCATTCCGCTTATCGCTCTTTTCAAATAATCACTTCCTTTTTCCTTCGCCGCCGTGTGGCGGGTTTTGTTACTTTTGTCAAAAGTAACGCAAAAGCACTTTCGACAGCCTTCGTCTATCAAAAGGTGCCATTGCGCTCTCCGAGGGGGTTATGGGGCGTTGCCCCGTTGTCTGCGGACAACACCCCAGCAGAGCTGCCCTTTGAAAAGGGCACCCTGCACCCCGCCTAAACTTGGTATTGGCATACCTTCCGAAAAAGAACATTGCATGATTGCGAAAGTCTCACACCTTTGCAATGTTGCAACCTTACAGGTCGCCATACTCTTTTTCGGGTAACTGCCAATACCACTGACTGCCTTCCTTCACAGACCGCACGTTCAGTGTTTTCTTTGCTTCGTCAAGCACTCGTTTGGAAATCCCCAAACTCTTTGCTTTTTGTAGCAAAGTCTGTTGCAGATACTTTCCATCGGAAAGGCAGTCAACGATAAGGCTTTCAGCCATATCGGATTTTTTCTCACGGCTGACGCCGCTGAGAAGATCGTCGATAGAGATATCGTAGTGGCCTAGCCAACGGAAACCGTTGGCTTCGCTCAGCTCAAAGGCGATAGGCTTGCCCTCCGGTGCGAGAGAAGATTTTTGATGTGCCGCCACTCGTATCTCCGGCTTGTCCTTTACTCTGCCGACAACAAGAACACTTCTTGCCGTTGCTTGAAAGTCCACCGAGCCAAGACCTCTGTAATTGGATTTGTTACCCTGCGCCTTGTTCAAGTGTCCCACAAGGATAATCGCACAACTGTACTTCTCTGCAATTCTGCCGAGCTGAGAAAGAATGGCACGGACTTCGTTTGCTCGGTTCATATCCACTCTTGCGCCGATATAGGCTTGCATCGGATCTAAGATAATCACCCGTGCGCCCGTTTCCGCAATCGCCTTTTCCACTCTCTCATCAAGCATCGTCAGCGCCGCTTCCGATTCGTCAATCACTTTGATTTGCGAACAGTCTGCATCACCGACAAGAAGACGGGGCTTGATGGTATCACCAAGTCCATCTTCTGCGGTCTGATAGATCACCTTAATCGGCTCACGCTCGGTATCGTCGCAGGGGAGTTTTGCTCCCCTTGACAATAGCGCCGCCAATCGCAGTATAAGCGTTGTTTTTCCTTCGCCGCCGTCGCCGTGAATAATTGTCAGTTTCCCGAACGGGATATAGGGATACCACAACCACTCCACTTCTTCGACGGCAACTTCATCCATACTGATGATTTTTAATTCAGCCATAGGCGTTACCTCCTTTTTTCAAATTCCTTCAAAACTATTGAAATTGGAGGGTTCTTCGGTTATAATATTTGCAGTACATTTTTGAGAAGGCTGCTCCGTATCTGCGCCAACAGATACATTCGGGGCAGTCTTTTCCGTTATATTGGTCATTCAGATCCCTCCTTTAATCCATACAAGGTTTTGTTGATTTGGTCGATGATTTCAAGCAAGTCACCGCTGACGTTGCCGCCGCTTTCGATACGCTTCAGTTCATCAAGCACGGCGGCGAGTTCCACTTTGAGTGCCTTATACACTCTTGGATTACCCTCCACGATAATTTCACGGTCGACACACTTGCGGTAGCAGTATTCCTGCTTTGTAAGTCCCGACAGCGCCACAATACGGTTTATCGTTTCGTGTTCTTCGGGCGATACCCGAAACCCTACGGTGATACATCTAAAGCGGTCGTGTTTGTCTAAATTCTTAGCTGACATTTTGTGTTGGCTCCTTTCGGAAATTATTGAGCTTGTCTGCCATATCCGTCTGTGTGGACGGGAATAGATGAGCGTAGTTATAAGTGATATTGATGCTTTCGTGTCCTACACGGTCAGCAATCGCCACCGCCGAATATCCCATTTCAATTAAGAGGGAAATGTGGCTGTGTCGCAGATCGTGGATACGGATACGTTTAACCCCTGCTTCGTCTGCGCCCCTTGTCATTTCACGGTGCAAATAATTCTTTGTGATATTAAACACTCGATCGCTCTTTTGCAGACCGTAGAGCTTAGAAAGGTATTCCTTGATTTCCTCTATAAGAAAATCGGGCATCTTTATCACACGGTTGCTTTTCGGCGTTTTCGGTTCGGTAATTACATCCCTGCCGTCAATGCGCTGATAGGACTTAGTGATTGTGACCGTACCACGCTCAAAATCGAAGTCACCGGCGGTCAATGCTAACAGCTCGCCTTCACGGATACCGCACCAATACAGCATTTCAAATGCGTAATAGGATACGGGTTTGTCCATTACCGCAAAGGCAAATTTCTGATATTCTTCTTGTGTCCAAAAGAGCATTTCACGGCTTCTTGCCTTGCCCATATTACCGACCTTAGCGGCGGGATTTTCTTTCAAGCCATAGAACTTAACGGCGTGATTGAAAATGGCGCTGAGCTGATTGTGGAGAGTTTTAAGATACACGGGAGAGTATTTCTTGCCGTTCTTATCACAGCCCTTAATCATTTCGTTTTGCCAAGCAATAACGTCTCTCGGCTTAATATCGCTGATTTTACGTTTGCCGAAGTACGGCAGGATCTTCGTGCGGATAATATGCTCTTTGGTCTGCCAAGTGTTTTCTTTAATGCGATTCTTCATATCCACCGTATAGGTTTCAATAAAACTCGCAAAGGTCATACTGAGGTCTGCCTGAGTTTTGTTCAAAAACTCACGTTCCCAAGCAAGTGCTTCACGCTTGGTCGGGAAGCCTCGCTTTGTGCTTTGCTTTCGATCTCCTTTCCAATCGGTTACTCGGTAGTAAACCATCCAAGTGTTTGTTTTTTCATCTTTATAAACAGCCATTTTCATCACTTCCTTTCCTTAACTTTGGCTGCATCATAGCAAGTCTTATCTAAAAAGAATTGTTTGTTGACTTTCCCCGCCATTGTAAAAAATCCTTGTTCTTGCAGTTCGGCGTTCATTTTCCGAATCACCTTATAGGCGAATGATTTGGAAATCTTGAGTGCCTTTGCAACATCGTCTGCGGTCATATAATAATCTTCAAACATTGCAGTACCTCCTTTCTTAGTTTTTTTGCGCTGTGTTTGGTTTTGCCGTTTTCCCCAAGTGTCGTTCCTGCCCCTGCTTTTCAGCGGCGTTTTCTCGCTCGCTTCCTTGCGGAAGGTCTTGGCGGAGTATCCCACTTGGACGGTCGTTTAGTTGTAGCAACTTAACTGTATTTGTTTAAGTTATCCTCATTATACTAAACATATTCCGTTAAGTCAAGTGGTTTTCGAGAAAATATTAAACTTTTTTGTTTATATTATCTTGACAGAACTTAAACATTTGTGTTATACTCAATGCAAAGCACATAAGTAAGGAGTGAAATTACTATGGCAATTGGTGAAAGAATTAGATTTTTTCGTAACCTAAAAGGTATGACACAAAAGTTTCTTGGTGTAAAAGTCGGTTTTCCGGAGAAAACTGCCGACATCCGCTTGGCTCAGTATGAGTCCGGCACAAGAACACCCAAATCAGATTTAACCGAAGCACTTGCCGATGCTTTGGGCGTTTCTACTATGGCATTGAACGTTCCTGATATTGATACGGATCTCGGCTTTATGCATACCCTCTTTGCATTAGAGGATATTTACGGTTTAAAGATTGACAAGCTCGATGACGAGGTTTGTATCCGTCTTGATAAAAACAGAGGAACATCCTACATTTCTTTGCTTGAGCGTTTTTCCGCTTGGCAGAAAGAAGCGGAGAAGTATCGCAACGGTGAAATCAGCAAAGAGGAATATGACAGTTGGCGTTATACATATCCCGAAGTAGAGGTACAGCGTACAAGGGATGCTCTTGACGCAATGCGCGAAAACAACAAAGGATAATTCAAAATGAAGAAATTACATTTATATGTAGCAGAAACAGACCATCCTCAAGGTGCAAAAACTGAAATTGTAATTAAAGACGAAATCACGCAGGAAGAACTCACGCAGTTAAACGCAGCTTTTCGGATATGTAGCCTCTATCACAGCATCACACAGATCAAAGACATTGTTGTTGAAAATGGTGAAAGCTTTAAACGCTTTATGAGTCCTCAAAATTTGCAAGAAATTAGAAAGCGGAATGTACCTCCTGAAAGAGCAATTACACTTGCAAATAAAGCTGTTCTAAATTACGCATCTTCAATCAAAACATATATTGATATGGAAAAGCGCCTTTTGACTAAGCGGGCCTCAGAAAGCGCCTTAAAGTTGTTTGAAGATATGCAACACGCTTTTTACGATAAAAATATGGAGTATAGGTTTTGGGCGAATTTTAGAAACTACATTGTACACTGTGAATTTCCATATTCCATTTATCAAGAATCCGTTGAGAATGGTTGTAAAATAATCTGCACTAAAGAACACTTGCTTCAGTTTGATAACTGGAAACACTCGAAGGCGGATATACAACAAATGGGAGAGCAAATTGATTTACCGTCGCTTGTTGATAATATGAGCGCAATGATATATGCTTTTTACATTGATTTCTTTAGCCACTTTGCAAAAGACATTACTGATGGCATAGCTACCTACGGCGAATTTTGCAGAAAATATGATGTAAGAGTGCCTGTTATTTTCAAAATGAAAAATAGAGAACAGGTCGCCGGAAGTCATTTTCAACCTTTGCCTGTTAAAGAGCTTAGAGCATCTTTTGACATACTTAGGAGTAATCCGCATATTAAAATTGACATAAAATAAATCAAGCACTCTCAAATGAACTTTAATGGTGCAAGTGTAATTATCATTATTGTACCGAAGCAGCACATCAAGAGAATGAAGAATATCCCAAATTAGTTAACAACTTTGTATTAGGAGGTGATATTATGGCACGTACCATTTTTTACTCTTGGCAAAATGATTTAGATTGCAAAACACATCGATATTTTATTGAAAAATGCTTAAAAAATGCATTGGTTGATTTAGAAAAAGATGCCGCCATATATATGAACTATGATCGTGATACGAAAGGCATCAATGGTAGTCCTGATATCACTGCAACAATATTTGATAAAATCGACAAATGCGTTTTATTTGTTTGCGATGTAAGTATTGTTAATTCGAATGCTGAAGGTCGTAAAATGCCAAACCCTAATGTTTTAGTTGAATTAGGGTACGCTGCAAGTAAACTCGGTTGGGATAGAATTATTTGCCTATTTGACGGAAATACAGGCGATATTGAAGACTTACCGTTTGATTTGCGTCAAAAAAGAGTGACACCCTTTTATCCGGATCGAAAAAATGAACTATCACGGGTAAGCAAAATTTTGGACGTAAATATTGCGGATTTATATGTAAAAGGTCAATTGTTCAATCCGTTAAATGATTACATTAAGGGTAAAATCGACAGATCTATTTTGGGTATTGTAAAACCTATGGCTAATTTGGTTTATGGTACTATATCGATGAGTGAGGGATTAGAACACGTTTCGCCTTTATTAAAATCTTCGCCTGAAGAAATCGAAAAAAATATTACTGACATTCACTTTCCAGCATTTGTTGCGTTAAATGATTTTGGCAAAGAAAATGCAAATCTTCAGGAAATATTAAAAGACCTATTTTCATCTTCATATTTTCCGAAAGAGTGGAGTTATACTGTTTTAGAGTTAATCGATTGGATAAGAGAGTATAATTGGTTTATTTCAAAAAGAAATGAAAACTTTCCCTTTGAAAAGATCAATTCATCTCAATATGATAATCTTGCTGCAATTAGTGCAAAAGCAGTAAATTCCAACAATTCAAATAATTCTTTTTTGATTTTAGAAACTATCAATAAAGATGGAAAGCGTTATGTTGATACTGATGGAGGTAAGGTGATTAACACAACCCACTATGCAACGGATAATGCGCCTTCATTGAGACATTGTTTATCTATTAAATCAGATAGCATTAAAACTTTGACAGACAAAATATACAAACTAATCATCATTTGCCAAAATTGGCTCGATGTTACCGACAGCGAGTTTATCTTAGACCCTGATTACTATGTGATTACATAAGCAAAACAAAAAGAGCTAACAGACTTTGTAACAAAAATCTGTTAGCTCTTTTATTTATGAATAATCTAAAATTGTTGTCAAAACGTTGTCACGAGGCTTTTTGAAACCTCGAAAACCCAGTGTTTATGCGGGTTTTCAGCGTTTTTGACTTTATTCCCACTCGATGGTTGCTACCGGCTTGGGTGAGAGGTCGTAGAGGACGCGGTTGACGCCCTTTACCTCGGAGAGGATCCTGTTGGTGATCTTTCCGAGAAGTGCGTAGGGGATCTCCTCGATCGTTGCCGCTGTTGCATCTACGGAATTTACCGCACGGAGCACTACCGGCCACTCATATGTTCTCTTATTATCCTTGATTCCCGTTGATTTGAAATCGGGCACTATTGTGAAATACTGCCATACCTTGCCCTGAAGGCCTGCTGCGGCAAACTCCTCACGGAGGATCGCATCGGACTCTCTTACGGCTTCAAGGCGGTCACGGGTGATGGCTCCTACGCATCTGACTCCCAGACCGGGACCGGGGAAAGGCTGACGGTATACCATATTATCGGGAAGTCCGAGCGTTTTTCCGACAACTCTTACTTCGTCCTTATAAAGGAACTTAACGGGCTCTACCAGCTCGAAATTAAGATCCTCGGGAAGTCCGCCCACGTTATGATGGGCTTTTACGCCGTCAGACTCCAGAATATCGGGATAAATCGTTCCCTGGGCGAGGAACTCGATGCCCTCCTGCTTTCTTGCTTCCTCGGCAAATACTTCGATAAACTCTTTGCCGATGATCTTTCTCTTCTGCTCGGGCTCTGCGACGCCTGCCAACTTATCAAGGAAGCGATCTACCGCATCAACATAGATGAGGTTTGCACCCAGCTCCTCACGGAATACCTTGATAACCTGCTCGGGCTCGCCCTTACGGAGAAGTCCGTGGTTTACGTGAACACACACGAGATTCGTTCCGATTGCTTTGATAAGAAGTGCCGCAACGACGGATGAATCTACACCGCCGGAAAGTGCAAGAAGAACTTTCTTATCTCCCACCTGTTTTTTGATTGCCTCGATCTGCTCTGCAATGAATTTTTCCGCCATTTCGGCATTGGTGATTCTCGCAAGAGACTCGGGACGCAGCTGTTTTTCCATAATTTCCTCCGTGGTAGTCATATATTTTACAACAAAATATTTTACAACTACGCCCCCTAAAATGCAATAGTTTTTTTAATTATTTTCTTCTTTTTCCGCCTTTTTTACAGCTTTGCGGCGGCGGGAACGTTTTACGGGGATGAGCACGGCAAGAGCGACTGCGGCGATGAGAACGATATAGGGCAGCGCGCCTACCACGAACACGAACACGGCGACTATCCCGTCGATGACGTTTTCGAAGTTGTTTTTAAGGTTCGTTCCGATCTTCTGCCACGTTCCCTGCTCTTCCACCACGGCAGTCTTTTTCACCTCGCGGATACTCAGGTCTACCGTTGAAAAAACCACAAGGTCGTCGTACGTGCGCAGAGTGGACTGGTTCGATTCGATCTCGTATATGACATCGGTGAGCCTCGAGCGCACCGTTATCATTTCGTCAACGGTGCGGGCTTCGGCAAGGAGCTTTTCCAATGCTTCCTTTTCCGTTTTCAGCGCGGAAAGGCGGCTTTCCGTGTCCACGTAACGAAGCGTAACGTCGTCTGTGGTCACGGATTTATCCGTGACGGTGGCGTTATCCGACACGAACTGCGAAAATCCCGCGGAAGTGCCGGCGGGCACGCGGACGGTGAGGGCGGCATATCTCAGATCCGCGGAATTGGCCCTGCCGCTGACGGATGAGGACTCTATATATCCGCCCAGCCTCGCCGTTTCCTTCTCCACCTTTTCCATGAGGGCATCGAAGTCAATAGTCTCCACAGACATGGACACGTTTTCGATGATCTTTCTGCCAGTCGGGACAGTGATGTCACTTCCCTTTTCCAACAGGCTGTAAGAATCGGACTGAGAGGTTTTTTCCCCGGCATAGTAGCCGTCGCTTTCGCTCGCGGCCATCTCTTCTGTTGCTTTATTCGCGCCGCAGGAGACAAGGCAGGCAAGGACGAAAATTACTGTAAGGGCGATCGCGATAATTCTGGTTTTCATATTGACCTCCGAAATTTGGTTTTCACCCCATAAGACGGAAAAAATACGAAATAGTTGCAAAAAAGCCGATGTTACTCGGCTTTTTTATAAATAATATTTCCGTCCTCGAGGATCGCTGTTACACGGTCGCCCTCGGAGACCGCGCCGGAAAGGAGTGCCTCGGAGAAGCTGTCCTCAATACGGCGTACTATGGCACGTTTCAGCGGTCTCGCTCCGTATACGGGGTCAAAGCCCTCTTTTGCAAGAGAATCCACCACCTCGTCGGAGAATTCCACTTCGATCTTTTTCGCGCCTATACGGTCTTTCACATCGCGGAGAAGTATCTTCGCTATATCTCTGATATTTTCGTCGGTGAGCTTGTTGAAGACGATCATCTCGTCCACACGGTTGAGAAATTCGGGACGGAACGTGGATTTCAGAGCGTCCTTAATCTTCTCTTTCATATCCGTTTCGCCGTTTGCCTGCGCGAAGCCCAGATGCTTGGGCTCGACGATGGCTCCTGCGCCAACGTTTGAGGTCATGATGATGACGGTGTTTTTGAAGTCCACTCTTCTTCCCTGCGCATCTGTGAGGATGCCGTCGTCAAGTATCTGCAGGAGGATATTGAAAACATCGGGATGGGCTTTTTCTATCTCGTCGAAGAGGACCACGGAATAAGGGTGACGGCGGATCTTTTCCGTCAGCTGTCCGCCCTCATCGTAGCCCACGTATCCGGGAGGTGATCCGATAAGCTTGGAGACGGAATACTTTTCCATATATTCGGACATATCCACACGGATCATGGCGTTCTCAGAGCCGAACATGACGTCGGCAAGCGCTTTGGAAAGCTCAGTCTTACCTACACCGGTAGGACCTAAGAATATGAACGAGCCCACGGGACGCTTCGGGTCTTTCAGTCCCGTTCTGCCGCGGCGTATTGCGCGGGCTACCGCTTCAACCGCCTCGTCCTGTCCGATTATACGTTCTTTCAGTATCTTGTCGAGGTTTAAGAGCCTTTCGCCCTCTTCGCCTGCCAGTTTCTTCACGGGGACGCCCGTCCACTGGGTAACGATCTCGGCTATGTGGTCCTCGGTCACCGTCATGTTCTCCGTGTCCGCTCTCTCGCCTTTTTTTCCGGCGATCTCGTCGCGCAGCTTTTTCTCCGTATCGCGGAGTCCTGCGGCTTTTTCGTAGTCCTCCGAGACTATCGCCTCGTCCTTTTCGCTTACGGTCTTTTTCAGTTCCGCCTCCAGCTCCTTTACCTCGCCCGTGGGGGTGAAGCCCTCTATACGGAGCTTTGACGCCGCCTCGTCCACGAGGTCTATCGCCTTGTCGGGGAGAAATCTGTCCCCTATATATCTTACGGAAAGCTTTACCGCCGCCTCAATCGCTTCGTCGGAAATTTTCAGTTTATGGTGCGCTTCGTACTTATCGCGGAGCCCCATAAGGATCTCCACGGCCTCCTCGGGGGTGGGCTCGCCTACCATGACGGACTGGAATCTTCTTTCAAGAGCCGCGTCCTTTTCGATATACTTTCTGTATTCGTCGATAGTGGTAGCACCTATAAGCTGCATGGAGCCGCGGGCGAGGGCCGGTTTTATGATGTTCGCTGCATCAACGGCGCCCTCTGCTCCGCCCGCGCCGATTATGGTATGGATCTCGTCCACGAACAGTATTATCTTCGGGTCGCGGGCGACCTCCTCCATGACGCTTTTCATGCGCTCCTCGAACTCGCCTCTGTATTTTGCACCCGCCACCATAGATGATATATCGAGGGTGACTATCAGCTTGTCGCGGAGGTTTTCCGGAACGTCGCCGTCAGCGATCTTCTGCGCAAGTCCCTCTACCACGGCGGTCTTGCCCACGCCGGGCTCACCTATGAGACAGGGGTTGTTTTTCGTTCTTCTGGACAAAATCCTAATTACTCTGTCCGTTTCCTCATCTCTGCCGATAATGGGGTCTATGGCGCCGCTTTTGGCGGATGCCACAAGGTTCACACCGTATTTTGAGAGTGTGGGACAGCCGGGAACGGCATTTGCCTTGGATGCCGTTTTGCCGGGTCTTCCGCTGCGGGAGGACGAAGAGTCCGATGCGGATTCACCCCCGCTGAAATACTCGGAAAGATCACTGCGGATATCTCCGGGGGATACGGATGACGCCCTTATCATCTTGTTGGCAAAGCTGTCTTCCTCGCTGATTATCGATGCGAGAAGGTGCTCCGTTCCTATATAATTGTGGCCAAGCCGAGAGGCAGTGTAGGCACTTTCCTCGATGATCTTTTTGGTCATGGGGGTCATATCCGACGCCGAAACGTCGGACGGCGAGCCTCTTCCAACGGAGGCGGCTACCAGGTCCTTTACGGCTGACAGCTCAACACCGCGGCCTCTGAGGATACGGCTGGCGATGCAGTCCTCCACAGACAGGAGTCCCAGAAGGATATGCTCCGTGCCCACGTAGGTGTGCCCCAGCTCTCCTGCAAAGGATAGCGCGTTATTCAGCGCAGTCTGTGCTTTTGTCGTAAATCTCGTATTCATCGTTTTCCTCTTATACTGTTTCTTTTACTTTTTCGGCGCGGAGTTTATCCCTTTCCCGGGGTGTGAGCTCCCGCCCACAGGAGACGGTCAGAGTTGCGGGCATACAGTTCACCAGAAGTGTGTCAAGCGTCTTCTCATTCGTACCCGTTATTATTCCCGCAGATATGCCCAATCTTACGTCGGCGTATAGGTTATAAAGCTCTTCTGTGGTTATCATGTGTGCGTATTTCATGGTGCCGTATGCTCTCATGACTCTGTCGCGCAGCTCGTCATTGCTTTTTTCAAGATAGGTTTTCCGGAGGTTTCTCTCGCTGTCAGCGATCTTCTTCACAGTGTCGGAGAGGTTTTCGATTATCTCCTCCTCGGTGATACCCATGGTAACACAGTTGGAAAACTGATAGAGACAGCCCTTAGCGGCACTTCCCTCACCGGTGATACCACGGACTGTGAGCCCCAGCTGTGAAAGTTCTCTCTGGATGCCCCTGATCTTTCCGGACATGGTGAGTGCCGGGAGAAACATCATAACGGAGGCGCGCATACCCGTGCCGAGGTTGGTAGGGCAGTGGGTGAGATAACCCAGCTTTTCGTCATAGGCGACCTTTACCGCGCCGTCGAGCGCGTCGTCTGCTTCAAAAGCGGCGTTCGCGGCACCCTCAAGGTCAAAGCCGGGACGGATCGACTGAATCCTTACGTGGTCCTCCTCGCATATCATTATGCAAATGCCTTTTTCTTTATTTTCTGCAATTGCCGCTTTTGTCTTTTTCTCAGCGAATTCAGGGCTTACAGAGTGTTTCTCCACCATTGAATTTTTGGCATTTTCGGTAATTGCGGAAAAGTCTTCGAATTCATATCCGTCTTTTCTCAAAAACGCATTTTTCACCTTTTCGATGATTTCTTCGGCACCTGTCTCAGACAGTCCGGGCTCGAAGGGATAGTCTTCTATATTTCTCGCAAGTCTCACTCGCGTCGAAACAAAAACGTCGTTTTCATTTCCTTCGTTTTCGTACCAGTTCATATTGTGCCCTCCTTATCCTCTGAGCTCTCTGATCTCGTCCCGGAGTGATGCCGCGTCCTCGTAGCGTTCCTCCGTTATCGCTTCCTTCAATTTGTTTTCAAGCGACAGGAGCTTGGTCTCTGCTTCCCTTTTCTCTCTGAATTTTCCCGGCGCTCTGCCTCTGTGGACGGCGCTGCCGTGGAGTCTCGAGAGAGTTGGCCCGAATTCTTTGGAAAACACCCTGTAGCATTCGGGACATCCTGCCTTGCCACTCTCGCAAAGTCTGCGGAAGGTCTCTCCGCAGAGAGTGCATTTCTTCTCTTCTGTCTTGGGAGCCATCGTATACTTGCCCGTGAAGAGACTTCCCAGAAGAGAGCTTTCAAAGGGCTCATAAAGGCTTTCCATTATACCTTTTTCCGCTTTTGCCGCACATTCGGCACAGAGAGCGTATTTCGTCTCCTTGCCGTTTATCACCTCACGGTAAAAGACCGTCGCTTCGTTATTGTTGCATTTTGAACACTTCATATTAAGTACCTCCTAACAGCAGTTTATCTCATCAGCGCCATGATAATATGGCGCATTACGTCGGCGCGCACAACTTTTCTGCCGTCCGGGGAAAGCTTAGACAGCGCATCCTCCGACACGGCATACACCATAAGGGAAGCTTCCCTCTCGGTTACAACCCCTGCATCCAAAAGGTTTCGCACGTAAGCCTTTGCCTCGTCTTCCGAAAGGCCATCCCCTATGGCGTGATAAAAGTGCATAAGATACCGGTCCTTGGTCATGGGGACACGGACTATCCTTATATATCCCCCGCCGCCGCGCCGCGATTCGGTGACGTAGCCGCGCTCGGGCGTGAACCGGGAGGATATAACGTAGCTTATCTGACTGGGGACGCAGCCGAGCGTCTCGGCAAGATCGTTTCTCTGCACGTTGACGGCACCGTTCCCCTCCTCAAGCATCTGTTCTATTATTTTGGCTATCTGCTCGGATAACAGCATTTTTTTGCTCCTTTTTCTTTTGTGACTTCATTATACGACGAAAGTCAAAGAAAGTCAAAGTCAAAGAAAGTCAAGCAAGGTCAAAAATGACCGCCCGAAGGCGGCCATTTCAAAAAATTATGCGTTTTTCTCACTTTTTCTCGCGTTTGCTCACTATTTTAATGTATCGTACAGCGGGGATACAAGCGTTATATCGGACACTTTCCATAATGAATCTTCTTTAATAAGAGTGATCGTACCCACCACGGTATCAAACAGTTTGCCGTATTCAACATAGGTCACATCGGCATAGAATTTATAAACCGACACGTCTTTATCCGAGCTTTCCATACTATCAAGTTCCAGATCGCTCACCGTGATCTCCCCTCTGCGCTTTTTTGCAATTTCCAGAGGTTTATAGTATATCCGTTCTGCGATGATCTTTTTGAGGCATTCATCCGTAGGTGTGTTTTCAAGTTTTTTCAGCACAAAATCTGAAAGCTCTTTACTGTCCGTGCTGACGATCCCGGTTCCGCCAGCACTGCCGTCGGATCCGCCTGCTTTATAAATGATTTCAACGTGCTCCGCGGCTTCCTCAGGTGTTGCGGAAAAGAGACCTCTCACGAATTTATTCGCAGTTTCCATCTCAGGAGTATCGGAATAACTTATAGGTCCACCGCTGAAGAGTCCTGCATCGGCCAGCACGAACTGTTCCCAGGCAAAACTGATAAAATACGTGTTTTCGTCAGCGAGGCTCGCATGATCGCAGGCGACAACGCTTTCGGCAGCCTGCTTTTCTTCCTTTGTGCCAGCTTTCCACTTAATTTTAGTGCCGTCAGAGCATTCATACAGCATTTTTTCGGGGTCAAAATCGGTACGGGCATAGGAGGCAGTTTCGTCATCGCACACAAACTCACGACAGATCGCATAATCTGTGTCCTTATAATATGTCATTCTGACACCGTTGCCGCCGTCTTCTTCGGTTCCCGTGCACCTGCCTTGTTCGTCATACAGGTATTTCAAGGTAGTGCTGTCCCCTACGGCCTCCTTGACTATATTGCCGTATTGATCAAAATATATGGAACCGCCTATTTCAGCCCCGTTGATAGTCGTTCTCCGGCTTCCGTCCTCGCCGTAGATATATTCTCTGACAACTGTCGTGATCTTCCCGGATTGTCTTTCGTCCGTGGTTTCGGAGGTTTCTCTCAGAGGTCTGCCCTCACCGTCATATTCGTACGTTTTCGTGTCTATCGTGCCGTATAAGGGACGATGATCCAGGATTTCCCGCATCAGCTTTCCGCCGGAGTACTCGTACTTATAGGTATAACGGACATTACCAGCGCCGTCCGTGTACTTTTCCTCAGTCAGATCATCTCCGTCCCAGGTCTTCGTCAGCACGTTGCAAAGTATATTCTCGCCGTTTTCAACTCTGTAAACTGTAAATTTCCGGAGCTTTCCGCCGTCGGTCTCAAATTCAAAGTGGAAATCATCTTGGTCGTTCACTTTTCTGTCGGCTATGATTTTTGAGCCGTCATAGGAGAAATCCACTTCATACGTTTTTGTATCTTCGTAATTATTGAAAGTATAGGTGAGTTTTTCGGGGACCAGTATCGGAGCTCCGTCTTCATCATACGTTATTTCCGCTTCTGTGCTGTCCTCTGTTCCCGGCTTATATCCCGTGCAGGCGACAAGAGTGCCCGTGAGTATACATACGGCAAGGATAAGCGCAATTAAAGCCTTGCCGCCGGAACGTTTCTTTTCGTCAAGTATGTTCATGAATCTCACTTTTACTCCTTTTTTGCCTGTCGAATAAAAGGCACTGGTCATGGGGACGTCGGTCTTTCTGCATCTTTTCACGATGCCGAGCATGGTCTCTCCGTAAAAGACGCGGTATTCCACCGGTCTTCCCCGAAGCACTGCCTCGTCGCAGGAAAGCTCTGCCTCCCTCTTCGCCTCACGCACGGCAAGATAGACCGCCGGGTCAAACCAGAACAGAGAGGTCGCCAGGACGGAGAGAAGCTTTATCACAAGGTCATGGCGTCTGTGATGTATAAGTTCGTGGGAGATCACCGCCGATTTACCGTCTCTTGTCATCCCGTCAGAGGGAATGACCATTCTGCGGCTGAAAAAGCCGTACAGCACGGGGGACACAGGCTCGCCGGTCACGTACAGATGCGGCGGTTTTTTGATGTGCGATTCATAGCAGGCTTCGCGGAACACTTCCGCAGTTTCCGGGTCCGGCTCGCGACAAAGCCCTCTGTTTCGCATAACGCGCACAGTTCCCGAAAATCTTGCATATCTCACCAGAGCGATCGCTATTATCACGACAGCACCCGCTGCCCAAACCGCAAATGCGGCGTAAAGCGGTGAAACGGTGACAGGCTCGGGTGCGGAAATCTCCTCCGCTGTGGGTGTCTCCTCGGGCACTGCCGGCGCGGCATCCTGCACCTGAACGTCGGCTGTGGGCTTTTCAGCGTCGTTCACCGGCGTCACCGCCGGAGAATTGACAAACACTTTTTCCGCTCTGTCAACCACACCGGAGGCGTAAGCGGACACCGGCTCTGCCGGTGCCGTTATCACAGGCGGAGCGGGAAGTTTATCAAGTCCCGCCGCGAGAAGCGGCAGGGGCAGACACATTTCCACGATAAGCGCGCACCACAGGATATATCTGCATCCGGAGGATAGCTTTTCTCCGAAAAAGCGCAGAAAAGCGTATAAAAAGAGAGTGAGCGCCGTGACTGCCGCAGTCATTATTATGAAAGAGGTTATCAGAGTTTTCATGCTCTTCCCTCCTTTTTCGCCTCAAGCAGCTTTTCGATCTCCTCTATCTCCTCGTCAGAGACTGAAGAGGTGTCGATGAGCGATGCGATAAGCGACGGAAGAGAGCCGCCCAGCCTGTCGATGAGCATCTCGGATTCCGCGGCAAAATACTGCTCCGAGGATATCGCAGCGGCAAAAGTATGGGAATAGGCGCTTTTGTCCACGGTCAGGTACCCCTTGTCGCAGAGCCGTGACAGGAGCACATGGGCAGTCTGCGTTTTCCACGAGCGCTCGCCCTGTAAAAGCTTTGTTATCTCCGACGCCTTCAGCGGCTTTTCGCTTTTCCAGACTACGCGCATGATATCAAGTTCCGCGTCAGCAAGCCTTTCGAAACGTTCTTTCATATTAGCTCACCATCCTTATACAAGTTGTCTACGGTTTCATGATAGCATAGTCAAGACAAGTTGTCAAGGGTTTTTCTGGGATTTGTCAAATTGTAGTTTGTAGAGGAGTTTTAAGTTTTAAGAGGCCACGGGGCGGCGCCGCCGCACACCGAGGGGCGAAGCCCCTACGGTGTCATTGCGAGGGAGGGCGTCGCCCGACCGTCGCAATCTCTACTAATGCTCTGATGGCACCTATATTAGATGGACTAAATCGTTCGCAGAGATTGCCACGACCAGTCTGCGGACCCACTTCCGGAGGAAGTGCAGGGCTCGCAATGACACCCCTACGGGGTGTGAGCGGCTACGCCGCCTTGCGGGCGACCACAGGTCGCCCCTACGGCGCATGGCCACTCCTCGACAAACTATAATCCAATGACATTCAAAAAGCCGTGCCCCAAACGGGCAGGGCTCATTGTTTTGACTTTATTTCAGTAATCTCATCGAATTGGTAACGCAGACGATACACACGCCGACGTCGGCCGCAACCGCCGCCCACATTCCCACCAGATCGAGTGATGCAAGGACAAGTACGGCAAGCTTCACAGCAAGAGATATTACAATATTGGCTTTCACAACGTTTACTGTTCGCTTCGAAAGCCTGACTGCATCACACAGTCTCTCCGGGTCACCGGACATGAGCACCACGTCTGCCGCCTCTATTGCGGCACGGGTACCCAAAGCACCCATGGCAACACCCGCGTTGGCGCGGGCAAGAGAGGGTGAATCGTTTATGCCGTCGCCGGCGTACATGACCTTTCCTTCACCGCAAAGGCGCTCTATATGTCTGAATTTATCTTCGGGCAAAAGCTCCGACAGCGTCTCGTCAACACCAACGGCGTCTGCCGCCGTCTGTGCCGCACCGCGGTTGTCTCCGGTAAGCATGACGGTCTTCGCTATGCCGAGCTTTCTGAGCTTTTTCAGAGCCGATGCGGCAGTAGGCTTTAATGTATCGGAAAGGATGATGAGCCCCGCGCGGTTTCCGTTTATAAACACCTCTGCCGCCGTGCTTTCAGTCTCTTTTTCCGGGCGCAGAACGGAGACCTTTCTGCCGTCGGTGAGGATCGCCTCCACACCGCGTCCCGGTATCTCCGTGACGGAATCTGCATCATAGGTGGTTTCAGCCGCCGCGCAAATCGCAGTCGCTATCGGATGGACTGAATTCTTCTCCGCCGATGCCGCAAGGCAAAGCAGTTCAGGCACGTTTTCCGCATCCTCTACGCGAGTAACTGACAGTTTTCCCTCCGTCAGCGTTCCCGTTTTATCGAAAACCGCGGTATCGACCGAGGCAAGTGCATCGACAAATATCGAGCCTTTTATCAGTATTCCCTTTTTTGAAGCGTTTCCGAGACCGCAGAAATAGCCGAGGGGCACGGAAATGACCAGAGCGCACGGGCACGATATGACCAGCATGGCAAGCGCTCTGCTGCTCCATTCCGCAAGGCTTTCGGAATAGGGAGTTTTGTTCACGAGCATTATTATCAGCGGCACGACAAGCGCGATGATCGCCGCCAGCAGCGCCACGGCGGGGGTATATACCCTCGCGAATCTGGTTATAAAAGCTTCGGACCTAGTTTTGCGGTCTCCCGCCTGCTCAGTCATCTTAAGTATCCTGCCGGCGGCACTTTCGGAGGTTGCGCGAAGCACCTCCGCGTCCACCATACCCGTGACATTGATACATCCGGAATAGAGCTCGTCGCCTACGGCGGCGTTTCTCGGAACGCTCTCACCCGTTACGGGAGAGGTATCTACGGATGTACTGCCTTTTATTATACGGCAGTCGGCGGGAATACGGTCTCCCGCTATTATTCTTACGGTATCGCCCACGCAGAGCTCTTCGGCTGGGATCTCCGTTTCCGTGCCGTCACGGATGACCCGTGCGGTATCGGGACAAAGAGCGGACAGCTCGCGTATGGATCTGCGGGACTTTCCCACGGCGACAGACTGAAACAGCTCGCCCACCTGATACAGTATCATGACGGCGGCGCACTCGGGATACTCGCCTATTATGACAGCGCCGCAGGCGGCGACGGTCATAAGGGTGTTCTCGTCGAAAAAGTCTCCGCGGAAAATACCCGTGAAGGCTTTATATACGCAGAGCCAGCCCGCGGCGGCACCTGCCCCGGCAAAGAGCAGCGACGAAACAAGCTTTTCGCCCGCGAGAGAAAACCCGACACCGGCAGCGAAAAGCAGGGCACCCGCTATTATTGACCAAAGTCTTTTTTTCTGGCTTTTCGAAAGCTTCATATTTCCTCGATTTCGCAGTCCGGCTCGACTTTTCTGACAGCCTTTGCCGCCTGCTTCATAATCTTCGTAAAGTCCTTTTCCTCAGCCTCTATGGTGAGCTTCAGAACGAGGAAATCTATCCTTGCGCTGATGACGCCGTCAATGGCGGCGATGGCATCCTGCATTTTGCCCGCACATACGGGGCAGTCAACATCTGACAGACTGAATACTTTTTTCATTTTTTTACTCCTTTGATCATTCAAGAATATGCTCCATGCCGCACTCTATTATCTCGCGGACGTGGTCGTCAGCAAGAGAATAATAGGATGTTTTCCCGTCGCGGCGGAAACGGACCAGTCTTGCACCCTTCAGGATCCTAAGCTGATGGGACACGGCTGACTGGGAAACGCCCAAAAGCTCTGACATATGCTGTACGCACATCTCGCCCCGGAACAGAATATACAGTATCTTCACTCTGGTGGTATCTCCGAAGATCTTATAGAGCTCCGCAAGATCGTAGAGCGTTTCGTCATCGGGCAGAGCATTTTTCACGCCCTCGAAATCGTCCTGATGTATCTCTTCCATGTTACCTCCTGCAAACGTATGAATAACTGTTCATGTGTTCATTATAATACCGATTTCTTTGTTTGTCAATAGAAAAAGTCCGTTTTCACGGACTTTTTTCTGATTCACAGTTATCATTCCGCATCGAAATCAACGATATCGCGGAAAAGCTGTCTGTGGCGCTCGGAATACGCCTCTTTTTTCTCATCGTTTCTGAAGGTCAGAGTGGTATGCACTCTCACCGCGAGTATTGTATCGGGCGGAATAAAGGAAATATCGGGATTGTAATTATAAAAATCCGTATCGCCGAGACGGACACCGTACTCATCAACAGCTCCCTCGGGGACCTCGCCGAAGATCTCCGTGAGTGGTTCAAAGCCTCCGACGTCGGCAACGCTCCTGTAAAGTTCCGGATCGAGCATACAGAACATATGCTCTCCCGCCATGATCTCCATCTCGTATCTTTCGTACGCCGCACGGTTTGCAGCTTCATCCACGTTGAGGCCCATTTTGCGGCGGGCCTCCATCTGTTCCTTTGTAAGATAGGTATTATCGGAAAAACTGATCGCCTTGTAACCGTTTTTGTCATAATCGTCCATCACATCGGCAACAGCCTGCTCGAAACGCTTGTACTGGTCTCCCACCATGGCACCGGGTCCTGCGTACATCATGTACACGTCCGGGGTCTTATGGGTGACGATTTGTACTGCGAGCACTATCGCTATGACCGCTATCCCTATGAAAATGCCGGCGTGCCACTTATGGTGGTACCAGAAATTCTCCCATTTTGATACCTTTACGCCGTCATCTTCGGCAGGCTCGGCTTCGATGCTCTGCCCCGTTCCGCGGATGACCTTCATGGCATTGGATTCTTCGGATTCTTCCTGTATCGTCTCTCTGTTTCTTGTTTCTTCGTTTTTCATATCAAGCTCCGTAGGACGTTTTTTGTAAGTATACCATCTTTCGCCCCGTTAATCAAGTTTCTTACGATATTTAGTAAATAATTCTTGAAATCCGCACTCATTTGTAGTATACTTTATTTTGTATATGTATGGGCAATTCGGAAAGGAGGGACAGTAATTGAGCTTTATATCGGAAATCAGCAAAAAAGCGGCATCCGTCCGCAAAAGGACTGTCCGTAATACTTCCCGTCTTTTCGCCGACAGTCTCACTCTCAGCACCGCTGACCGTATTCGCCGCAGTTTTCTCACCCTTTCGCTCAATGTCTGCGGCATGTTTTTCCTTACGTTCGGGATATACACCTCCGCATCCGCGATGCTTTTGCATTTCATGCGTTCTTCTTTTGCGGGCAACGTTTCCCTGTTTTCGGGGATAGTCATGGCGCTCGCTTCCGTGCCGGTCCTGTTTTCCAAAGACAATGTTTCCACCGCGCTTTCGTGCTCTCACGCCGGAAATGCCCTGTGTGAATGTATAGGAGTCCGAATGGTGTCGTTCGTACACCGCAAAAAGACCGGTCATTTAAACCAGGGATTCGCTCTGGGCGTGATAGCGGGTACTGCTTCCATGATCCTTTCCACATGGACGGTTCTCCTCGTGATACTGATGATCACCGTATGCTGTACAGTGTTCGCACTTCCCTGCGCGGGAGTCATGTTCTTTGCCGCCGCACTTCCGTTTTTTCCGGACCCCATTCTGGGTGCCGTATGCATCGTTACCGCGCTGTCGTTTCTGATAAAGATTCTGCGCGGGAAACGTTCAGTCAGAATACACGCTCCGGAAGCCGCGTTCCTTCTCTTCACCCTGTGTGTTATCATTATAATCGTCACCGGACCGGAGATTTTGAACGTGTCCGCATGGAAATTCATTGTTTTCCTCTGGCCTTATCTTCTTTCTTCACTTGTTCTCAGAAACTGCAGGAATTCCGTTCATGCCATGCTTATCCTTGTCGGCTCCTGCGGGCTTCTGTCCCTGGTTTTCTGCCTCGGTTACGGGACAGATGCGCTGACCGGCGTTCTGCTTCCGGATTCAGGCATATACGGCGGGTTCATTATGGATGCTATCTTAAAGCTTCGCGTTTTCTCCACTGGATATGCCACTGTCCTTGCATGTGCGGCCATCCCGCTTTCCGTCGGCGCGGCACTGCGTTCCGATCATTCGGTGCCCGGGATCGTTCTCTGGTTCTGTGCCGCCGCGGACGCTGTATTTCTCACCCTTACGGAGTCACTTGAAATGCTCTTTCTTGCTTTTGTCGTAACCTTCATACTTTTGATGGTATACGGCAAAAAGTGGGTATATATTTGTTCGTGCGCCGCACTGCCGATGATAGGGCTCGTTCTTTATCTGACCGGTTCATGGCGAATCGTCGTATCGTTCTTCAGCGGTATCGTTTCAACGGCGACAGCTGATTTCGGCAGATATATCGGCTCCCTTTCCGAGCTCAGCGCAGGACAATTCATACTTGGTACACATGTTCTGAACGGTGACGGCGGTAATTTCTACACGCATATCATCTCATCGTTCGGAATTATCGGGTTCGTATTATTTGCTGCGTTCCTCGTCATCACTCTGGCGGCGGGCGTAAGTTTTCTCATAAAGACCATCCGCATCGGCAAAAATTCGGAAATCTTCAAAAGATTCGGTTCAGTACGCTCCGCTGCCGATACACGGCTCGGCTGCTTCACGCCGGTCTCTTCCGCATTCATTATCCTTGCAGCGGGTATTTTCAAAGACCTGTTTGAAAGCGGAGCTCTCTACATGATGCTCTGGCTCCTTCTCGGAATAAGCGCAGCATACAGACGCAGCGCCGGCAAAGAGATCGAAAAAGCCGAAAACGCCGAGAACTGCAACAAGTCCCGGCACTGTGCCGAGACGACCATCAGACTGTGAGGGGGTGCGACATGACAGCAGATAAAGATAAACCGCGCATAAACGCGGTGGATATCGCGGTCATAGTCTTACTTGTGCTTTGCGCCGCCTTTCTTATACACCGCTACTATCCCTCCGACCCCGATGCGCCGGAAAAGTTTGACATCGCATTCTATCTCAGGATAGAGGGGCTTTCCCCGTCCTATTCGGATAAGATAAAAGTGGGAGACAAAGTCATGAATTTTGACGACGGAGCGGAGCTCGGAACCGTATCAGACATTTCCTCTCTCACTCCCGACAGTGATCCCGCCGAGGATGACGGTCCCGATATCCTGTACGTAACCGTAAAAGCGACCGGTGAGAGAGCCGACGAAGGCTTTCTCGTCAACGGTACAAATATAAGCGTCGACAACGTGATCGGACTGAGGTTTCCGGACCTCTACTGCGAGTCGCGATGCGTCGGTGTAAAGACCGTCGACGACTGACGGTCTAATCCCCTAAGGTACAGAAAGGAATCACACCATGACACTTACAGGTTTTATATTCGGTCTCGTGGCGTTTGCGTGTGCCGCTCTCGTTGCATATACGGTCACGCCTCCGGTACGTCTTCTGGCGTTCCGCATCGGCGCCATTGATATTCCAACGGACGCCCGCCGCATGCATAAAAAGCCCACTCCCAGGATCGGCGGTCTTGCCATCTTCGCGGGATTCATGGTTGGCACCGTAGTGTTCTGCGAGCCCACCAGCGAGCTTTATGCCATTTGGATAGGAGGCGCCATTCTCGTTTGTCTCGGCATCCTCGATGATATATTCCGTCTTTCCGCATGGCTCAAGCTTATAGTTCAGCTCTTCGTTGCCGGGATCGCCGTATGCTTCGGTATCGTCATCGACCACATCACCCTGTTCGGCGCATATATCGATTTCGGATATTTCGCTATTCCCATCACCATACTCTGGATAGCGGGACTTTCCAACGCCATCAATCTTATCGACGGACTTGACGGCCTCGCCTGCGGCGTTTCCGTCATCACCTCGATCTCCATATTCATGGTGACCATCATAACCGGCGACACTACCTCCGCCATAATCACGGCGATACTCATAGGCGCCTGCTCCGGTTTCCTGCCCTATAACAGAAACCCCGCACGCATCTTCATGGGCGACACGGGAGCGCTGTTCCTTGGATATACGCTTTCGATAATATCGGTACAGGGACTGTTCAAAATGCATACGGTCCTTGCATTCCTCGTTCCTCTGTCCATTTTCGCTCTTCCCATTTTCGACACTCTCATCGCCATAATCAGACGTCTCTTACACGGTCAGAGCCCTTTTCATCCGGACCGCAGTCATTTCCATCACAAGCTGGTCGACATGGGCTTCACTCACAGAGAGGCAGTCCGTCTCCTATACGCTATCAGCGGTCTTGCGGGTCTTATCGCAGTCGTTTACACCGATGCCATGTTCCAGGAATCGACCACAAGGATATGGAAGACAGTCGCAGTTCTGTTCGTGGTAGCCGTTATCATAGTTCTCAATTATATCTGCATGAAAAAGCCCAGCACCCGTGTCCTTTCAGGACTTGTCAAGCACATCAGCGAGAAAAAGCTTGAAGAGCAGGAAAAAACTCGTCTCGAAGAAGAAAAAGAACGCGAGCTTGAAAAGAAAAAAGAAGAAGAAGCAAATAAAAGCGAGCATCACCACTTACACTTCACCAATAAAGAGTAGGACATCTTATGAAATCTCAGAAGCGCATAAGATTTGCGGCTCTTGATGCTGCTCTTATCGTTCTCATTCTCGCGGTCATAGCTTCCGTCTGCGTGCAGATAGCGGCAGGACGTGACGGTATTTTCTCGGAGGACACCAAAATCGAGGGAAAATATCTTCTGACGCTGCGCCCGTCGAACATAATAGAGAACGATTTTGAAAACGATCTTGAAGAGGGGCGCGAGGTGTACATTTCCAGCGGAGAGATCATGGGAAAGATCACATCGCTCAGCCCCGATAAAGCAGAGGTAACCGTTTCCGGTACAAAGACGGACAGCGGCTTCCTGCTTAACGGTACCATATATCTGGCTCCCAACATGACCGTAGAGATACGGTCATCAGAAACAACGGTTTCCGTTACGGTCACCGATATAACTTTCATCAGCTGAAAGGAAAAAAGACTTGAAGAATCTGAAAAATTTCGGCATTACATTTGCCGTTTCACTGGTCATTCTGGGAATAATCGCACTATTTGCCTGCGGCTTCGTCGCTGACACGGTCTGCGGCATTTTCAACGGCAATTCCGATAATATGGACGATATGTTAAACCCTGTGGAGACCGACGGGGCGAGCGCCGATGACCGTATGTCGAGACAGATCGACGGCGAATCCTTTGCCTGGCTGTGGATCGTTTCCGATTACAGACCAGACGTGTTCGGGAACTACTATCCCGGCACCGCAGACGAGGCAAGAGGTCTCGGAGATTTCGGTACTCTCGGCAAGAATTACAGGCTTCCCGCCGCGTCCAATCTTGTGCTTGTCCGCGCATACGTCGACACGAGAGAGTATATAGTCATGACTATCCCCGCCATGTCAAAAATACAGACGCCTGCGGGAGAATACACGCTGGGCGAATATTATGCGGTCTCCGGAGCCGAGGGCTTGAAATCAAAGATCGAAGCGATGACGGGACTTACAATTGACTATTATTCCGTTATCCACTCCACTGACCTTCACGATCTTGCGAATACCGTTGGAAGTATAGAATGTACGATCCCCGTTGACATATACACCGACGGAAAGAACTATGTTTCCGCGCCGGTGGAGGAGACCACCTCGAAAAAATCCGCTGAAACGACGGAAAAGAAAAAGGACACGGAGACGAAAAAGGCTGACGTTACCACTTACAAGCCTACGGTGCCTCTGACAAATGAGCTTGACCGTGCGGAATCTGTAAAGCTTGCGGTAAAGCTTATGCCGGCATTGCTCTACTTCGACCCGGTAGACGGCATTGAGCAGGAAATGGTGATAGAGCAAAGCTTCGCCAAAGGTCTTCTCACAAACCTTTCCTCTTGCTCCGATACGTCTCTCCAGTCCATGCTTTCAACGCTTGACGATATTTTTGTAGCATCAAATATTAACACGGACGCTATCTTCCTGCACGGAGAGGTCATCCGCGCGTTCTCCTGGTTCCAGGTAACCACCGTGACCTACCCCGGAAAGCTGGTAGCGGGAAAGAGCGCAGAGTCCTCATATTTCAAGGCTAATCTGGAAAAAGGCGTGAGCTATTTCTACAATTACAGATAATTACTGAAAGGAATATATAAAAATGGCAAGAATGAAAAACACTGAAAAGACGATGGACAAGATCGTCGCACTCTGCAAAAACCGAGGCTTCGTATTTCCCGGAAGCGAGATCTACGGAGGTTTGGCAAATACCTGGGACTACGGCCCTCTGGGTGCCGAGCTCAAATCCAACATAAAAAAGGCATGGTGGCAGAAGTTCGTGCAGCAGAATCCCTACAACACGGGGCTTGACTCCGCCATCCTCATGAATCCTCAGACCTGGGTGGCATCCGGACACTTGGGCGGTTTCTCCGATCCTCTTATGGACTGCCGTGAATGCAAGGAGAGATTCCGTGCAGACAAGCTCATCGAAGACTGGTGCGGTGATAACGGTGTGACCCTTGAGAAGCCCATTGATGCTTTCTCTCAGTCTGAAATGAAGGACTTTATCGAGACCAACAACATCCCCTGCCCCTCCTGCGGCAAGCATAATTTCACGGACATCCGTCAGTTCAATCTGATGTTCAAGACCTTCCAGGGCGTTACCGAGGACGCGAAGAACACCGTTTATCTCCGTCCCGAGACAGCTCAGGGTATATTCGTAAATTTCGTGAACGTACAGAGAACGACCAGAAAGAAAGTTCCTTTCGGTATCGGCCAGATAGGTAAATCCTTCCGTAACGAGATAAGCCCCGGCAACTTCATTTTCCGTGTCCGTGGGTTTGAACAGATGGAGCTCGAGTTCTTCTGCAAGCCCGGTGAGGATCTCGAATGGTTCAGCTACTGGAGAAGCTTCTGCCGCGACTGGCTGCTTTCTCTCGGTATGACCGAGGAAAATCTCCGTCTGCGTGACCATGACCCGGAGGAGCTTTGTTTCTACTCCAAGGCGACAACCGACTTCGAGTTCATGTTCCCCTTCGGCTGGGGCGAGCTCTGGGGCGTTGCTGACCGTACCGATTACGACCTGACTCAGCATCAGAACACCTCCAACAAGGATCTCACATATTTCGATCCCGAAACCAACGAAAGATACATCCCCTACGTTATCGAGCCCTCTCTGGGTGTTGAGCGTTCATTCCTCGCTTTCCTGGTTGACGCATACGACGAAGAGATCGTAGATGCCGAGAAGAACGATGTTCGTACCGTTCTCCACCTGCATCCCGCTCTGGCTCCCTTCAAGGCGGCTGTTCTTCCTCTCTCAAAGAAGCTCTCCGAGGGCGCACTTGAAGTATTCAATGACCTTTCAAAATACTTCCATGTTGACTTTGACGAGACCGGCTCCATCGGCAAGCGTTACCGCCGTGAGGACGAGATAGGTACCCCCTACTGCATAACCTACGATTTCGACTCCGTCGAAGACGGATGTGTTACCGTCCGCGACCATGACACAATGGAGCAGGTGAGACTGCCTATCACTGAGCTGAGAACATATCTTGAGGAGAAAATGGCGTTTTAAGCGACCGGCGGCATTGACGCCCGGAGGTTATTATGGAATTTACAATATCTAAAGGCTCTGCCGTAGGAAAAGCTTCATCCCGCGGCGGCGAGCTCGTATCATTCATAAAAGACGGCATCGAGTACGTATGGTACGGTCTGGCGGAGCATTGGTCGGGGCAGGCACCCTGCCTCTTCCCCGTTGTATGCCGTGCAAAGGACGACAAGATCACCGTAGACGGTATCGACTATCCCATGAAAAAGCACGGTATCGCCCGCAAGGTCGAGTACACCCCCATCGAGGTGAAGCCCGACAGCATCACCCTGCGTTATACCGAAAACGAGGAAACGCTGAAAAGCTTTCCTTTCAAGTTTTTCCTTGATATCACCCACACAGTCAGAGAAGACGGATTCACCACTCAGTACAAGGTCACGAACTGTGATGAACGTGAAATGCCTTTCTGCGTGGGCGGTCATCCCGGATTCAACTGTCCTCTGCGCGAGTGCGAGAAGTTTGAGGATTACAGCCTTGTTTTCGACGATGCCGAGGGCGTGACTCTCAAAAACACGGAGCCCGAGGGCGGTTATATGGACGCATCCATGCCCCAGCTCGGATACATCGAGAATAACGAATTCAAGCTGAATTATCCCGCTTTTGACCTCGACGCCATAGTTGCCGACGGCCTGCCCCAAAAAAAGGTGAGCCTTATAAACAGGAACACAGGGCACGGCTTTAAGTTTGAATTTGACTCCTTTGACGCCATAGGTTTCTGGACTCCCATCAAGGCGGGCTCTCCCTTTATCTGTCTTGAGCCCTGGAACGGTCTGCCCGGTGACGTTAAGGAAACCTCAGTTCTCCGCGACAAGAAATACGCGAGAACGCTCGCTCCCGGCGAAAGCTTCTCGACTGAGTATAAGATCACCGTTATATGAATCTCTGTTCTCCGAAAACCGTAAAAGAGTTATTGGATAAGTACGGTCTGAAGCCTCAGAAGGGCTTCGGGCAGAACTTCCTCATCAATCCGGAGATACCTTACCGCATCGCGGAATCTTCCGCATTCGACAACGACGGTGTGGGTGCTCTTGAGATCGGGCCCGGCATGGGCGCCATGACAAGAGAGCTCTCAGCCATGTACGAAAAAGTGCTGGCGGTGGAGATCGACCGGGGACTTATTCCCCTGCTTTCCGAAACTCTTGAGGACTGCGGAAACGTGACGGTCATCAATGAAGATTTCATGAAGCTGTCGCTGCCCGATCTTCTCCGTGAACATTTCGGGAAAATGCCCGTAAGGATCTGCGCAAATCTTCCTTATTACATCACGTCCCCCATCATAATGTCCGTGCTGGAGGCTTACCGCCCGTCTGAACGCCCTCAAGTGCAGTCTGTGACGGTTCTCGTGCAATCAGAGGTGGCGGACAGACTGTGCGCCGAGGCGGGGTCTGACGACTACGGAGCGATCACCGCCGCCGTTAATCTTTCGGGGCGGGCCTTAAAGCTCTTTACCGTGTCCGCAGGCAATTTTTACCCTGCTCCCAAGGTCACGTCAGCCGTGGTGCGCATCGAGCTTTTTGAAAACGGTGTGCGCGGCGCGTTCGACGGTCTTCCGAAGGATGACACGGAGCTTGACGAGTTTATCGGCAAGGTAAAAAAAGTGATTTCCGCGGCGTTCCTGCAGCGGAGAAAGACTCTGACAAACGCGCTCTCTTCCCTTTACCCCAAAGAAAAGATAACCGCAGCCCTCGAGGAGATGGGGCAGCGGTCCGACGTTCGCGGCGAAAGGCTTTCCGCCGCAGATTATGTTAAGCTCACGGGGCTTCTTTTGAAGAAATGACACACGAAGAAAGAAAAGCATTTGAGATCGAATTCCAGGAAAAGCGCGTAGTGGCGCGGGACAAGGTAACGGAGTTCAAAAAGAAGATCCGTTTTGTACCGTACATCACGGTGGCTTTCGGTATCGCGTTCTTCATACTGGGATGGCATTTCGCGAGAGTGTTCTACAAGGCGGGGCATTCATGGCTCTCCCTTGCCTGCATCGCCGCGTTTGTCGTTCTGACCTATGCCGTGTACGTCATCGCAGGCGGTATCACCTTACGCAGTGTGCCCGTGTTCCTTAAAAAGCGCGCCCTTGCGAAAAAGTGGCTGTCTGCCGCGGAGGAAATGGAAAAGGTCGAGGAAAAAGCCCATCTTCAGGTCGCTTACGAAGGCGATATCACCGACGCCGAGCAAAGGCTTCTGAAAGCGTCTGAAGCGGTCATTGAGAAAATGTAATATTCCATGAAAAAAGGACTACTTTGCAGTCCTTTTTCATTTGATTGCGTATTTGTTGCCGTTATTGCGCTTGTTATTGATACAGCATATGTTATTGTCGCAACCCGGCTGATACTGAAAACACCTAAAACAATTTGCGGTATATACTTCACCCGAAAAATCTGATAAACTCAAAAGCACAGGAGGTAAGTTTGAAAACAAAATAAAAACAAATCGGATGTATGCTGTTTTCAAACCCCATTTGTTCCTTTTGCCGCCATAGGGCGGCAAAAGGAACAAATGCAAAGAAAGGATAATCATTAATATGAATTACGAAAATGCAAAAGACGTTTTGCCCGAAGAGCTTTTGAGAGAATTACAAAAATACGCCGCCGGAAAGCTCATTTACGTCCCCCGTGACGACGGGCGGCGCAGATGGGGTGAGGCGAGCGGATACAGAAAAGCTCTCCGTGAGCGTAACCGCAGCATAATACGGGAATTTGCCGACGGCGCCGATGCGGATTCCCTTGCTGATATGTATTATCTGACTCCTGAAACAATACGAAAAATCGTATATTCCAAAAAGGAGAAAGAAAAAATGGAGCTTGAAAAAATATTTGAGTTATACTCGGATAATGAGCCGCTGTCTTATGAGATTTTTGAGGAAGAAGATTATAACGACCCATGGTGGGGCGAAATTTACTTCAAACGTTATACGGTATCTTTCCCCGAAGGAAAAACCGAAATAAACATTTTTTCTCATTACCCTCTTATGTGTCCGGAAAGAATTGAGCAAATGTCACGGGTAATTGAAGCATACGCAGGTCTCGGATATGAATGTCCGAAAGTCCTTGAAAACAAGTACGGCAAGCTTTCACGGACTGTTGAATTCAGCGGTCATGAATGTTTGGTTTTTGCAACGGAATGTGCCTCTTGTGTACCCATTGATTACAGAAAAAGCCAAATCAATACAGATGAGCTGATGATGCTTTCCGCAAAGGTTGCAAATATGCACTTGTCAGGGACAGTAAACAGTACATGGGCAATTTTTGACAAGAGTACTGCTGTTCTGGACGGGTGCGACGACTGGATAGACGACAATGTTTTCGGTGAATTAAAGGATGAGGTCGTCGGAAGATTTCCGGGATTGGCGGATAAATACAGCAAACTGGAAAAAGCATATTCCGAGAATAAAGCAAAAATAAAAAAGGTTTGGGAGTCTCTTCCCACGTCATTATTCTGTCCGACATTCTATAACGGCAGATATATTGAAGAAAACGGCAAGCTAAAAGGTCTTACCGACTTTTACGACGGCGGCAGAGAAATTTGTATACATTATTTCATTATCAGCAGTCTGACTTTTATAGGGCTCGACAAGATATTTGCATATAATGATGAGGGTTTTGCCCGTGCTGTGGAAAGGGTAAAGAAAGATTTGAAAACCATATCATCCGTTTACAAATTCACAAACGAAGAAATCCGGATCGCTCCCGCGATTTTCAAAATCGATTTTCTGGGAATGAGATTTTACGGAGAGAACGGCGAACTGTGGTACGGCGACGAGAAAACCGTTTCCGAAACGCTTGATTTCATTATCGAAAAGCTATCCGCAGATTATGATTTTTCGGAGTGCATGAGATAAATAATTTTGAGTTTGGCAAGCTGCGCTCGATAATGCGCCCAAAGGACGCAATTTATGGCGAGCTCCGCTCACCAAACTCAAATTTGTACTTCGTCAGCAAGCTGAAAGGAGCTGTGAATTACAGCTCCTTTTTTCTTACACTTTATTATCAGATCCGCAGAGCTTTATCTTATGGCAGCAAAGGTCATATACAGCTTGTCTGCCGGGACCCATGAATTTCTTGGGGTCGATGATCTTTTCGTCTGTGAGCGCTTCCCTTACAGCCTTGGTCATAGCCGCACGAAGCTCTGTTGCGAAATTCACCTTGCTTATTCCAAGCTCGATGGTTTTTCTTATCATCTCATCGGGTATGCCGCTGCCGCCGTGGAGAACGAGCGGTGCGTCTATCTTTCCGGCGATGGTGGAAAGGAGGTCGAAATCGAGCTTCGGCTCGCCCTTATAGAAGCCGTGTGCGGTGCCGATCGCAACTGCGAAAATGTCGATTCCCGTGCGGGTAAAGAAATCCACAGCCTCGGCGGGATCTGTATACGCTATCGCCGCGGAATGTCCGTCCTCTTTTCCGCCGACAGTACCTAATTCCGCTTCAACGGTTATTCCCTTTTCGCGAGCCTTTGCGACAACTTTCTTTGTGACCTCGATATTTTCCTCATAAGGAAGCTTTGAGCCGTCGATCATGACGGAGGTATAGCCCTCGGTGAGTGCGGCTTCCACTCCCTCATAGCTTTCGCAATGGTCAAGGTGAAGTGCCACGGGGACACTCGCTCTTTCCGCTTCTGCCTTTACCATGGCGACTGCCTCGTGAAGCGTCAGGTATTTCACGGTGGAGGGGGTCGTCTGTATCATCACGGGAGATTTCATATCCTCTGCCGCTTTGATTATCGCCTGCACCATTTCAAGGTTTTCGGCATTGAAGGCAGGGACTGCATAATGTCCCTCTTTTGCTTTTTTTATCATTTCAAGGCTTGTTGTGTACATATTTATGTTTATTCCTTTCTTTGCATTTGTGCCGTTTTTTTGCAAGGCAAAAAAATTCAAAGTCGGATTTATGCTTTGAAAGGCACAAATGGGGTTTGAAAACAGCATACATCCGATTTGGATTTACTTTGTTTTCAAACTTTACTCCAGATTATTCTCTTCAATCATTTTTTCCACGTTCTCGCGGGAGATCTTACCCTCCATGGGGCCGAACGCCGCTGTATTCAGCGATGCCGCCGCGGTAGCGAATTTAGCGGCGTCGAGAAGGCTCTTGCCCTCAAGAAGTCCGCAGAGGAACGCACCGTCGAAGCTGTCGCCTGCGCCCGTTGCGTCAACGGGAGTTACGGCATAAACGCCGAACTCGATTCTCTCGTCTCGTGTATAAATGACACAGCCCTTTTTACCGTTTTTCAGAGCGATGATCTCAAGCTGAGGCTTTGTGGCGAACAGTTCTTTTACTGCTTCCTCGATGTCCTCCTTTCCGGAGAGCATTCTGAGTTCGCTCTTTCCGGGCATGAATACCGCGGTCATATCCATGATCTCATTTACCAGATCCATGGATTCGGGGTCCTTCATAAGCTCGGGGCGGATATTGGGGTCAAAGGAAACTTTTGCTCCCTTTTCAAAAGCTTTTTTCGCGGTATCAACGATCCTTCTGCCGAATTTCAGTTCGGACATCACGGAGCAGCCCATAATGTGGAAGAATTTCAGCCCGTCAAGCTTTTCTTCCGCAGGAGCGGGTGCGAGTACGGCGGGAGTATTCCCGATGTGGAAAATAAACTTTCGGTCGCCGTTTGAATAATACATTACAAACGCACAGCCTGTGGAAATGCGGTCGTTCTTAATGATACACGATGTATCAACTCCGTCTTTTTCAAGGCGGTCTGTAAGGCATTTTCCGAAATCGTCGTCGCCGACACCGCCTACGATAGCCGCTTTATGACCGAGGCGGGCTACGGTATCAATGAAAATCGCGGGTGCGCCGGAAGGATAGGGTCCTTTGAATATTCCGGGTTTATCGAGGGGCATATCAACGTCGCCGCGCATTATCTCGACGATTATCTCGCCCATCGTCATTATTTCGTTCATATTTTTCACCTTTCTGATAGCCCTCCCAGGTAAGGGAGGGTGGACCGCTTGCGGTGGGTGAGTCGTCATCAGCACAATACTGAATCATATAATGTCCAGCTTGTCCCGAAGATTAATACATACACCGTCAAAATTTCGGTCAATATCTTTGTTGGTATATCTAATTACTGTAATTCCCAATTCATTTAGCTCAATGTCACGTTTTTCATCAGCTTGCCAATTTTCAAGTTTTCCGTGCTGTGAGCCATCTATCTCTATTACAGTTTTCTTTTCCGGTATATAAAAATCTACTATGTATGTTAAAAGACAATACTGTCTTTTGACGGAGAAAGGGAGTTCCTTCAAAAAATCGTACCATAAATGTTTTTCCTGCGGAGTCATATTCTTTCGCAGAGTTTGTGCATTATGTTTGTTTTTTGTATTGTACTGATACATTTTCGCCTCACGAAAGCATAATTGTCGTGCAGATGACGACTCATCCATAACGGAGTGATTCCCCCTTCCCCCGCCGGGGAAGGCAATCGGGAATCAGCCTGCAAAAGACTTTCTGAGGAACGCGGTGGCATCAGCCATCATTTCATCCATTTTATCTTCGTCGGCACCATTTGAGAGGTCGCGCCATACCTTGATATCTGAGCCGACCTTGCCGCCCATCTTCATGAAGGGCTCCATGACTACCATGCCGTCGAACCCGATCTCGCGGAGTGCCTCGCCCATCTCATCCCAGGGCAGATGACCCATACCGGGAAGCTTACGGTTGCCCTCGCCCACGTGGACGTGGTAGAGAAGCTTGCCTGCACGGCGGAACGCATCGGGAAGGTTGTCTTCCTCAATGTTCATGTGGAAGGTATCGAGCAGGAGTCCCACAGACTTTTTATCTACGTCCTCGCAGAACTTCACGCCCTCTTCACAGTCGGTGAGAAGGCAGGTCTCGAAGCGGTTGAGTATCTCGAGCGCGATCTTCACGCCCAGCTTGTCGGCATAGTCGCCGACCTTTTTCATGGAATCAACGGCTCTTTCCCACAGTCCCGCTTTGTCTGTGTCGATAAAATCGTAAGGCCAGCAGTTATAGAGCGCGCCTATAAGAATTCTGCAATCAAGCTTTACCATCTGATCCATGATATCGCAAAGGAATTTCACGCCTGCGGCGCGCACCTTTTCGTCCTTGGAGGACACGTCCTTATCCTTGGGAGGCCCGAGATTTGCGGATATTTCCAGTCCCAGCTCCTTTGCCGTGGTACGTAGTTCTTCAAGCTCTGCGTCACTCATGTTGAGCAGGTCTCCCGCGCCCACTTCAAGGACGTCGAGCCCTGCTTTTTTCGCCTTATGGCACAGCGCACAGTAGTCGCCGCCCCACTCGCCGTTCTTTGCCCAGTATGCGTAAAGTGTTCCGAATTTCATATTTTTGATTCCTTTCAGAATGAATTATTGATATCTGTCTCCATCTACATCGTAAACGAGCATCATGGGACTCTTGTCAAGTGTGAATTTCGCCTGTATGCCCACTCTGTCATACGACACGCGGATATTATGTGCGTTTATGTAATCGTATGTCCAGCGCCAGGTTTTTGCGTACTCTTCTCTCTCGGCGGCGCTTCCGTTTACATATCTGTCCTCGTACAGTGCCGACAGGCAGAGGAACTTCATATGGACGGACAGTCTGTCAATGTTATCTCTTTCGCGGTCGGTTTTCGCCGCCGCATACGCCTTATCGAAAAGGGTGAAAAATTCGTCAAAGTGCTCTTTGAAATACTCCTTTGAATACACGTCAAAGGGCTGTTCGAAATCGTTAAGGACACATCCCTTGAGATTGCCGCATTCGTCCAGCATCTGCATATATTCATATACGTACTGCCAGCCGTAGCCGAAGTAATATTTCAGAAACTCTTTTGTACTTTGTTCAAACTCGTCACGGGTCAAGTCCGTGTCCCACATGAGGTCAGATATAAGGTACGCATCCAGATCTTCAAAGGAGGAGCCGGTCGTTCCCACCACGTAGAAGCCTTCCACCTCCTCATGTGACATAAACCACTTGAAATCGTTATATATCTTGAAGAAATTGGGCTGAGGGCACAGGAGATAATAGATATTCGTGGGGTAATACCAGATGTATATTCTCGAACAGTGCTCGAGCCACTGATTGAAATAGGCTTCTTCGATTTTATTGGAACCGAGATCTCCTATCACCGCCGCGCCGCACTGTCCGCTTCCTATATCGTGGTTGGAGCAGGCGCACCAACACTGGAGCAGTATCACGTCGTCATTCATCACAGCCACGTCCGGGGGCTTTCTCCACGTGGCATAGCCGTTCGTAATGACGGTGATGCCGGGGTACTCCGCCGTCAGTATATCGTCGATAGGATTGATGAGATTGGTTATAAGAATACCCATGGGGCTGTTTTCGACCCTCATTACCTTATTGCAGGCACGGCAGGTGCACATATCCTCGTCAGCCGCATAGGAAATGGATATCTCGGTTATATCGTCGCCTACGACACCTCCGGCAGCGATACGCTCGTCGAGAAGCTTTCTCATATTATTGAGGCATATTTCATACGCCTCTTTCTGAGAAAGACAGCGTTTTATGCTTTCGCTTGCTTTTTTGATCTGCTCGTCGGTCATGTAAGCGAGTGCTTCCGGGTCCTCTGTGGCACGGTACAGCTCCTCCAGAGGAAGAAAAACGTCAAGAGAGTGTGCGTTTGCGAAAAGGCGGCATATCCCAAAGCCGTATTTTGCCTGCTGCATGGACCACTGTCCCGAGCATCCCGCCAGTTTTCTCTTGATAACGGAGGAATATGTATATTCGTCTCCGTAGGGGTGTATACAGATACAGCGGTAATATACCGTAGGTATCTGCGTGTCTTCAGTCCCCTCAGGTATATCCGCTTTTCCGGCTTTCAGAAGCTCGAAATCGTTATATCCGTAGAATCTGTATCCGAAATAATCCTCCAGCAGGGCGTATACCGCGTACATGGTGCCGCGCTTTGCACCTGCCTCTATCTTCAGATCTCCGTTATTAACGGTCAGCGTAAAGCCGTCATTTCCGTATTTTTCAGGGTCGCCCTCACGGAGTGTTATCGCTTTACCGGACGTCTTTGCGTTCACGGTGGGAAGCGTCACACCGCAGGCGTTTTTTACGTACTTAACAAGCTCGGATGCGGCGAACACCATGTTGGGGTTGTCCGGTGCGGTCACTATTATTTCATAATCGGATATCGGGTTCCCCGCTATCGTAAATCCGTCCCAGCCGTACCCTTCGGGGAAACGGTCGGAAATATCGAAACAGCCGGCAAAATGGGCTTTCAGGTAAAGCGCGTCCTTTGACGTGATCTTTCCGTCGCGGTCCACGTCGGCTCCGTCAGTAACGTCAAATCCGACATCTGAAATATTCCTTTTCATCAGCACGGCGTCTTTCGCATCCACCGTACAGCTTCCGTCCGCGTCACCCGTCATATAAAGGCCGGCGTTCGCCGCAGAAACAAATACTGCGGAAGACGCGACCATGGCGGCGACTATCAGGGCGGATATCCCTTTTTTCAAGAATTCCATACAATACCCCTCTTATTTACTACTGTAATTATAGTACAGAAGGGTCATCATTTCAATAGTTTCACGCTATTAATTTAACAAACGACAGCTATTGACAAAAAGCGTGTACAGATGTATAATTATTATATAAACACGGGAGCACATTCAAAATGCACAACACAGGCAGGCAGAATATGAGATTTTGCACCGGCAGATATTCGCCGATACTTTTCTGCACGCCCGCTCAGACCCGTACTCTTCTGGATGAGCACCGCGTCCTCGTTCTGCTTATCCGTCACGGTACTACCGACTGGAACCTTGAGACTCGTCTCCAGGGACGGGAGGAGGTCCCGCTCAACGATAAAGGGCGGGAGCAGGCGAGACTTTGTGCGGGCGGGCTCTTCAAGGCGCTTGAGGGGCTGCCGGTAAAGGGATTTTACACCTCCCCGCTCTCGCGAGCCTACGAAACGGCAAAAACCGTTTCAGAGCATTTCGGAGCAGGAAAGCCTGTCACCGTGGACGGTCTTATCGAGAGAGATTACGGTTCCATAACCGGCATGACATTTGCCGCCCGGCGCGAACTGTTCCGCAGTGCGGACGGGTACCCCGAGGACATGGAGAACACGGCTGACACCGCCGTGAGGATGAAGCGCACGGTCGCATCCATTCTGTCGGAGCCCGGGGACGGCATACCGATTCTCTTCACCCACGGAGGTATACTTAATTCGTTCTTCTCCGTCATAACCCGCGGCAGAGCCGGGAGCGGTGGAAATATCGTTGCAAACTGCACCGTGGAGATGATCGCGGCGGGAAAGAACGACACCATTCCCATCGCGTTCAACCTCAGAAACGGCGAATTATTCGATTTCATAAAAGAATTGTATAAATAAAATAGCCACCCCGCCGGGGTGGCTATTTTATTTAAATGGTCTATACTGATCCGGATTATTCGGATTCGGATTCGTCGTCGGAACCTTCTTCGATCTCCTCAGCGGAGTCGTCAGTCTGTTCGTTTTTATCTGCCTTTTCTCCGGTGGAGACGTCGTTGATGCCCTCGATCTCCTGGTGGTTCTTCTGGCAGGTCTTGCAAAGCGCGGTGGCGTTATCCTGGAATGCCTGCTCAACCGTACCCTCATAGATGCTGTCGGACTTAGCATTCTTCAGATGGTAGCACTCGGGATCGATATGATACTTATGTACCGTATTGCCGTTTACGGTCCAGTAGACGGTGGTATCGCCGAGAGCGTTCTGAGCTGCCTGAAGCTGTTCAGAGGAAACGGGATTCCAGTCGTAGGATGCCGCACCGCTGATGAGCAGTGCGATTACAGCCACGATGGCCGCTATGGTCTTGGTCTTCTTGTCCGCGTTCTTATCGGTGAGAGCGAAGATGATGAAGGGAACGAAAGCAATAACGGATACGATGACACCCATGTTGTTCCAAAGCCAGAATTTTACTTTATTCTTCTCGGATGCGGGGTCGATGTGGTTAGCCTTCTTCCATAGAGCGGAGCCGACGATGACCAGAATCATATCGATGACGAGGAAACCGATCATGGAGACCATGTCGATCGCGTCCTTTGCGAAGATTTGGATCTTCTGCATGAGCGCAAGGATTGCGAGGACCTCGCAGCCCAGACCTGCAAGCCAGCAGATGACGGCGCCGACACGCAGACCCGCCGCGTTGCCTACGGGCTTCGCTTCGAGGATCTCGGTCCCGGATACTTTATTATCGGATTTGACGATCTTCTTTTTTTCAGCCATGTTTTTTCTCCTTTTGAATATTGTTCCTTTTTCTGATTATACAATATCCCTTAAGGTTTTGCAACATTATTTTCGTTTTTGATCGTTTTTTTGACGGAATTATTACTCTTTTTCGGCAACGGCCAGCTTAACGCACAGGCATAGTATCTCGATCGCGAGGGTAAGATCGCCTAAATCGGGATAGGTGGGCGCAATGCGCAGATGTCTGTCGTTGGGATCGAGCCCGTATGGATATACGGCACCGACTGTCGTGAGCTTGACGCCGGCGGCGGCACAGAGATCGAATACCCTCTTCGCGCATCCGTCCGGAACGGAAAGGTCAACGAAGTATCCTCCGCGGGGCTCGGTCCAGGTGGCGATGCCCGTGAGGTTTTTGCGGAATGCGCCTATAACTGCATCAAACCTGGGTCGTATTATGGCAGCGTGCTTCTTCATGTGAGCACGGACTCCGTCCGCGTCACCGAAATACTTCACATGGCGCATCTGGTTTATCTTGTCAAATCCAATGGTCTGCGCGGAAATATAGGGGAGCATCTGTCTGAGGTTGTTTTCGCTTGCCGCCATGATCGCAACACCGCTGCCGGGGAAGGTGATCTTTGAGGTGGACGCAAAATAGAATATCATGTCCTTGTTGCCGCACTTCTCCGCTTCAGCGAAGATGTCCAGAAGCTTTACCTCTTCGTCGTATATCTCATGGATGGCGTATGCGTTGTCCCAGAATATACGGAAATCGGGAGCCGCAGGCTTCAGAGAAGCAAAGCGGCGCACCGTCTCATCTGAGTATGTATATCCTGAGGGGTTTGAAAACTTCGGAACGCACCAGATACCTTTTACGGAAGCATCCGTGCTCACAAGCTTTTCAACCGTGTCCATGTCGGGACCGTCGCTGTCCATCTCAACGGGTATCATTTCTATTCCCATCGCCTTGCAGATGGCGAAATGGCGGTCATATCCGGGGCTGGGACAAAGAAACTTGATCTTTCCCTGCGAGCCCCACGGTTTATCAGAGCCCACGGTACCGAAAAGCATACACCTGGCGACAGTATCGAACATTATGTTAAGAGAAGAGTTTCCGCCTATGAACAGCATGGGCTCGGGGATACCCAAAAGCCCGGAAAACAGCTTTTTTGCTTCGGGGATACCGTCCAGACAGCCGTAGTTGCGGCAGTCCAGCCCGTTTTCGCATCTCACGTCCTCGCCCGTGCTGATGACTCCCAGCATCTTCTCGGACAGAGCAAGCTGTTCTGCACCTGGCTTTCCGCGGGTAAGGTCGAGATTGAGCCCTTTATTGCACCACTCCTCATACTGTGTTCTCAGAGCAGCAAGATTTCCGTTTGACATTTGTTTTCCTCCGGGGATCGTCGATATGAATAATGAAAATCAAAAACTTTCAAAAATTACGTTATGCAAGTATATATTATATTACAAATGAATGCAGATTGCAAGTATCTTTCAGATATTTCTTTTCTATCATTGTTGATTTTTTCACTTTAAGGTGATAGAATCATGGTATGGGAGGAGTAATATGTTGATTTTCGTGATTATCGCGGCGATTTTTGCCGTATGTATGCTGATATATGACCTGAGGTCTGTAAAAAGCGGGGCTCTCTCCGCGGTTTGGGTAAACGGATCTATTCTCCTTGTCGGCGCTGCGGGATACGTTTTCGCATATATTTACACTAGGGACGAGATCGTAAACATAACGTCCGAGGCCGACGGTATCGCGGAGATCTTCGGCAAAGTCTCTCTGTGGCTTATTCCCGCCGTCCTGATCTTTGAGGAGTTTCTCATCCTGTCTGCTCTTCTCTCCCCCGGAGTTTTCCGGCTTCGGCACGCTCTCAATTTATTTTCAGCCGTTCTCCTTCTTTTCGCTTGCGGTATAATCACAGTGCTGATCTCCGAAAATCAGTACTACGGAAACGTATGTGACGGCGAGTGCGTGCTTTTACTGTCCGTGTGCGCATTGTTCTGTACTTATCCGCTGACTGAGGAGCTGCTTATCCTGCACCGTGCGGGGTACACAGAAAGCATGACAAAGAGAGAGGAAATTCGGAAGAAAAGGAAAAAAGAGCGCGCCGCTCTCAAAAGCCAAATGGCATCTCTCGGAAGAAAGTGAGAACGACTCAGGGACGTTATATTTTTGTTCAAAATACACAAGGGTAGAAGCCGTCTTTATATTACGCGAATGCCTAATTGCTTTTCCACAGCTTGTGGAAAAGTCTGTTGAAATCCCGCGGTGATTGACTTTTACGATAAGCGAATATTTGTTCATATATAAAAAACGGCGGGCTCCGCCGTTCTTTTATATCGGGAAATATCGCCGGACGTCAGTATTTACCGAACCGGCACGGATATATGTATATTTTGCACAATGAAAACTGACTGTTTCACAGCGAAGTAATGACGAGCACGCGTCAGATCACTCAGTTCCGAATCACAGTGCGAACTCTTATAGGAAGACGGAGCCGTCACGCCCATACGTCAGTTCATCCGGCTCGAAAGCATAGTGCAGACTCTTATAGGAAGACGGAGCCGTCACGCCCCACGGGGTCAGCGCGGCGGCTCATATGACGTCTTATAAGTATTTTATGCCGAAATTGTTTATTTGATACACCGTTTCCCTTGACACGATTTTTCAAGTATGATATACTGATACGGTCGATGGGATATGGTGTAACGGTAACACACAGGACTTTGACTCCTGTTTTGCTGGTTCGAGTCCAACTATCCCAGCCAATAAAATAAGACACCCTCACGGTGTCTTATTTTATTGTTTGAGCTATGTTGCGAGAACCACTCAATTGCGCAGCAATTGTTGTGTTTCCACCGCAGCATACTGTCGGTTGTAATAAACCGCAGTGGAAACACCTGGTTCAAGTCCAACTATCCCAGCCAAAAGAGGCGGTCTCAAACCGCCTCTTTTTTCAGTAAAATACCCGGAGACTTCCCTGCGAGGTCTCCGGTGTATTATTGTTAGTTATGGCAGATTCATAGTTCTATGCTATTAATCTTTGTAATTCTCTCAGCAGTATTCCCTCTTATTTCAAGAATAGCCGCAGTATGCGGTGAAAGCTTTACACGGAGCACGTCACCGTAGCGGAGTTTCGTTTTCTCGCATTCGCACGATGCGGTCGTGCCTTCATACGTTACGGCTGCAGCAGTACTTACAGTGTAGGAGGCTTTGGGATCGGCGTCAAGTCCGATAAGGCTATCGAGTACAATTTCACATTCTCCGCAGCATTCCGGCACGGAGAAGAGGAATATGTAACCGTCATGTCCTATGACATGCGCGGAGCCGTCAACTGTTCCCTCCCCGGGAGGTCCGAAGAGGCAGCGGCGGCGAAGCAGGTACTTATAGTTAGCATCGGCCCAGGCTTTCATCTTTTTGAAGATATCGGCGGTTTCGGGATAGTCGCGGAGCGCCGCGTAGCCGCCGGCAAGCTGGCAGTATGCCGAGGTACTGAGGGACGATATCATACTGTACTCGAACTCTGACGGCGTCTTGCCGGATATCGAAGTGTAGTTCATGTAAGTCGGGCGGAAACGGTCATACTCGTTGTGCCACGTCTGATCGCGGTTGTTCTCGACGCATCCCATCTCATAGTAGTTTTCGTCAGCGTTGAGGCTCTTAAGTGACCACACCCCTCCGCGTTTGAGCCCGTAATACTGCTCAAGACACATATCGGGGTACCTTTCACGGAGCTTTTTCTTGAAATTCTCGATATTTTTCCATTCTTTGTAGCGCGAATCACCCGCAGGATGGCCGTGACTGTCTGAGAAGCACGGCTCCTCACCGATGCTTCCGAAGGAGTACCCCGCTATCTCGCGAAAGTTCAGCCACCTGCCGTCGAACGCCCAGAAGCGGCAGTCGAAGCGGTCAAGCACACGGCAGAGCATATCGAAATGAAAGTCCATATATTCGTCGCATGCGGGACAGCTGAGCGGAGTACCGAAGTATTTGTACGTCTCGCCGTTCTCGCCTTTAGCGAGCCATTCGGGATGATTCGTATAGGCATTATTGGGTGTCGAGAAGCTCGAAACGTAAACCCCGAGTTCTTTTGCCTCGGAGATAAATTTTTCGTATTCGTCGGGCGCGCGGAATTCCTCTGTATAACCGATAATATCACCGCTGTCATCTCCCGCGGTCGCCTCGTGATGCCATCCGTCCGCTTCGGTTTCGGCGGTGGGAAAGCCGTGTCCCATCACGGGGAAGCCCAGCGGAGACGTTCTCGCATCACGTATGTAGCGCGGGGACGTACTCGGGTGACTGTCGTGCCCGAAATATATCGCGAAGGTCATAAGGTCACGCACGCCTGCACGGGCGAGCGGTTTTACCGCTTCAATGTCGGGCTTGGTGATCCCCGCCCACCAGCCGTTCTGCCATACGTAGTAGCCCCCTTCCGGCAGTCCTTCCTTCGGCAGATATGGGCGCATGAAATCCTGCATTGCCCAAACCTCGCCGAGGTCGAGTGTCTCCTCGGGCATTCCCGCGTTGTCCGGAAGCTTGTTCTCGGAAAAATGCTGACTGAGGCCGCCGTAGGAGTAGCTTTTGTAATATTTTCTTTCTTTTCCGTCGGGATAAGGACCGTGGGACTTGCGGTATTTATTTGTGTTTTCATATACCCCGAAAAAGGTCTTCTCACTTACAAAAGGACTGCCATCTTTAACGGTAAACGAGGGCGAGTACGCAAGAGTCACACCATCACGTGACGTCATCACGTCCGCGTTTGAGATACCGTCCCAGTACGGATATTCGAGTCCGGCACAAACGCCGCCTTTATCGAAGCGGAGGAAAAAGTTCGTCGGTACGTGCCAAAGGGTCTGGTCATCGTGAAGAAGGATCTCGCGTGCGGGGGATGCAAGAATCACTGCATCGCACGTGACACGCTCACACGTCCATTCCCCGTCACGGGAGAACGTGAGACGGCGCTCAATGAAGTCGGCATCCGGGACGCGGAGATATTCAAGCACTGCTCTGAAGGGCGCATCGGTGAATTCAAAAGAAAAACCGTTGTCGGTTTTACTGTACCCGTCAGCTGAGGCAGCATCAAAATACGTTTTGCCGTCGGCGGTGAGTGAAAAACCGTGGTATGAAAACGCACACGTCTCACCCGTTTGAGCGTTATCAAGAGACAGTATCCCGCCCGTTGTGCCGTCGATTTCCGCGGTGAGATTTCCGTTTTTCAGTATGATTTTCATAGTAAGACCCCATTTACAAGCATTCATGTTTTGATTATAACATTTCTTTTGCCCGTGTCAACGAAACGGGGCGAAAAAGAGGATTCAGAGGGGATCTTATAATAATTCCCACCATACAATTCAGCGGGTATCAAGCTCCGCTTTTGTTCCAGAATATTCTTTTGAGAATAATATAAGCGGTGTAATTTAAAAAAGCTTGTCATTGTTCCCGTAATACTGTATTAAGTTCCGGGTCAGATGGATTGATACGGTTAGAAAGGGTTACTAACGATATTTCGTTTGACAAAAGAGCGGGAACGGAGTAAAATACCGGGGAGTAGGGATGCGGTTTGACATTCCCGCGGATTCAGCAATATAGGAGAGTAATATGAAAGCGGTTTCATGGAACGTAAACGGATTAAGAGCCTGTATCGGCAAAGGCTTCAATGAAGTATTCGAAAAACTGGATGCAGATATTTTCTGTGTGCAGGAGACAAAGCTCCAGGAGGGTCAGGTCGAGCTCTCATTTCCCGGATACCGTCAGTACTGGAATTATGCCGACAAAAAAGGATACAGCGGCACTGCCGTTTTCGTCAAAGCAGAGCCTATATCCGTGAGCTTCGGAATCGGTATTGACGAGCACGACCACGAGGGCCGTGTGATCACTCTCGAATTCGATAATTACTATTTCGTCACGGTTTACACTCCCAACTCGAAGCAGGAGCTTGAAAGGCTCGAATACCGCATGGTCTGGGAGGATGATTTCCGGTCATATCTCTGCTCGCTCAATGAGAAAAAGCCCGTCATCGTCTGCGGTGACCTAAACGTTGCTCACTCGGAGATCGACCTTAAAAATCCATCCTCAAACCACAGAAGCGCCGGATTTACGGATGAGGAGAGAGGAAAAATGAGCGAGCTGCTCTCTGCGGGATTCACGGACTCCTTCCGCTATCTTTACCCGGACACAAAAAACGTTTACTCCTGGTGGTCATACAGATTCCGTGCGAGAGAGAACAATGCGGGCTGGAGAATAGACTATTTCATAGTATCCGACAGCATTAGGGACCGCATATGCGACTCGGTGGTACACTGTGACATTACAGGCTCTGATCACTGTCCTGTGGAGCTCGATATTTCTATCTGACATAATAAAAGCTCCCGGAGGATCTCCGGGGCTCCTATTTAGGATTTTTTCACTGCAGACCGGAAAGGAAAACCAAGCAGAAAGCCAAGAACGGTGGGCATTTCCCGAACATCTAAAGTAAAAAATGACCGAAACCAAAGTTTCGGTCATTTTATTATATCTTTCCTTTTTCCGTCTTGGACGTCTGGCGTAGATTTGTACGCCGACGGTGTTCAAAACGGAAAATCAGCGGTGCCTCTCTCCCTAAATGAGCGCCCCTTTCCGGGTGTTTTTCGATTTTCTAAAACCACTTTTTGCGTTTCCCTATGAATGCCAATATAAGGACGACTGCAACGGAAAGCGCGATAACGTAAATATACCCGTATTTCCACGTAAGCTCCGGCATATACCTGAAGTTCATACCGTACCATCCGACTATTATAGTCAGCGGGAAAAAGATACTTGTAAGAACTGTGAATATTTTCATCGTGTTGTTCATGCTCATATCAAGGTATGAAGAATACGCATCCTGCAGATGCTCGACTGTACTCTTGAGGTTTGACGTATCCTCTCGCAGGCGTCCTATACGTTTTGATACATTTTCCACGTATATCAGGTCAGGATCGCTGAAAATGCCGTTATCATTTTCACATACTGCATCTGCTATGTCCATAAGCTGTGAATAATATGAATGTCGCTTCGTCAGCATTTTCTTTGTCTGAAGGAGATGAGTGTTGAAATCTTTACCTACCTTCTTTTCAAGCAGCGTTTCTTCCTGCTCTGAAAGGTCCAGTTCTATTTCTTCAAGGGCTGAGTAATCATCAGACAGCAATGAATCAAAAAACGCCGCCAGGACCTTCTCACAGCTTATATTCTTCGCAGGATACTTATTTACGGCTGACATGTACATGGAACGGGTGGAGCCGTCGGTATCGCAGATATCAACTACAAGCACGAGATTCTTCTTTATGAAAAGAGCCACGTAATCATCGTTTTCCTCGTGATCGTTGAGTATTCTCAGCTCGGAAAATGTATAGTCTTTATGCACCTCAACACCTGTGCGGAACAGATCACTTGCATTTTTACACGACGCTATGGTGCTTTCTCCGAACATGAATCTGCCGTTCATAGCCATCAATTCGTCCACGTTCAGATATCCTATCGTCAGCACAGAAGGATCAACTCTTCCCTCTTCGATCTCTTCTATTCCGTTTTCAGCAAACTGATAAAACATGTTGTCCTCCATAAGACTTCTTTTGAAGTTTATGAGTTAATATTTTACGTTAGTATACCACAGTTCAACTGAAAAATCTATATTATAACAAATTAAAACTGTTCCCATTCGACCAAAAATGTGATATACTTTTTATGTAAAAGTTGATAACAATCTACGATGATCAAATAAAGGAGCATAAACATGTTGGCATTCAGATATGCACAAAAAGAAGATGCCGGTCTGATTCTCGAATTCATCAAAAAGCTTGCCGACTATGAAAAAATGCCGGGCGAGGTTGTGGCAGATGAAGAAACGCTCAGACTATGGATCTTTGACAAGCAGAAAGCAGAAGTGATTTTTGCGCTTGAAGATGGGAAGGAAGTCGGTTTTGCTTTATTCTTCCATAATTTCTCGACATTTCTTGGTCGTGCAGGGATCTATCTCGAAGATCTGTTCGTCGAACCGGAATACCGCGGCAGGGGCTATGGAAAAGCACTTCTCACAGAGCTCGCACGGATAGCCGTTGAGCGCGGATGCGGCAGACTTGAATGGTGGTGCCTTGACTGGAACCGTCCGAGCATTGACTTTTATCTTTCACTTGGTGCGGAGCCTATGGACGAATGGACGACATATCGCATCACGGGTGAAACCTTACAGAATCTTGCAAAACAGGCAAACTATAAGAATTAGGAGGACACATCATGAGCAAAATATTGGTAGCCTACTTCTCTGCCGGCGGGGTAACTGAAAAAGTTTCAAAGAAGCTTGCTGAGGTGATCGAAGCGGACGTATACGAAATCAAGCCGGAGGTGAAATACACCAAGGCGGATCTCAACTGGATGAACAAGAAGTCGCGCAGCAGCGTGGAGATGAACGACAAAAGCTTCCGCCCCGCCATGATTTCGGGTGACGTTGACGTTTCGGGCTATGACACAGTTTGTCTGGGCTTCCCTATCTGGTGGTACGTTGCTCCGACGATAATCAATACGTTTCTTGAAGCGTATGATTTTTCCGGGAAGAAAATAATTCTGTTCGCAACTGCAGGCAGCAGCGGATTCGGGAATACGGCGGCAGAGCTCAAGCCTTCGGCTCCAGACTCGGAATTCATTGAAACCGAGGTGCTTCACGGTGCCATGACTGATTCAAAGATAAAGAAGCTGGCAGAGCTTATCCGTCAGGCGTTTTGAAAAGGTTAACAACAGGACAACAGGATCTGAATAACAAATGGCACCCGGATATTACGTCCGGGTGCCTTTCTTTGCAGCACATTATTATGTGTTTTGTTTTCGGTCAATCGATGACGGAAAATCAGTTGATTGTCAGATAGTAAATATAAGCAGCTGTCCAAGGACAATCTGTTATTCTAGCTATCCAATTTGTATATAAAACCTCACCTAATAGTTTTACATCCTGTATTCTGTCCCGGCAGTCAGGGCATGGCAGCTCTCTTATACGCGCTTATTTTTGCTATTTTTCATCAGAACTACTGCGATTACTTTGGCTATGGCTACAGCCACAGCTCCGACTATAATCCACAGCAAAGCGTTTTCAAATGAATGCATTGTGTCGTCGGCACCGGCTTTTTCGGACGGATTCTTAGTGTCGGCAGCAGCTTCTTCAGACGAATTTGCAGTATCGGAAGCGGCTTCTTCAGACGAATTCGCAGTATCGGAAGCGGCTTCTTCAGATGAATGCGCAGTATCGGAAGTGGCTTTTTCGCTCCCGAAAGCTACCGTATCCGATTGGATATCCGAGTATGGGGATGAGACATCGTCAGGTGCGGTCGGTGAGTCGGATGACGTGTTCTTGCCCGGAATGTCGGAAGTGCCGTTCTTTTCAGATTCTATTTTGATACTGTCACGGATCTCTTTGCAAAGCTTGGCATATGAGGAAAGAACCGTGGATCCGGTAGTGGGAGAGAGCAGCTCGGGTATCGCTTCATTTATGAGACAGTTGTAGGAAACCTTCTGAGTATAGCGGAATGTATAAATCTCTGTGGAGGGGAACTCAACATCTGTCTTTTCCTTGGTGCAGGAGCTTGTCATAGAGGCATTGTCAGACGGGCCTCCGAGGAACGCGGCTTCATCTGTCTCCCAATACCAATGAGATTCGCCGTATATGGCAAGTGCACTGAGAGCTTTGTTCACCGAGACGCTTCCGCTTTTCGTATCCATCAGGGAGCCGTTCATCATTCGGCGTGAGGCGATGTACTCGGAACTTGCGTCAGAGGGGAGAGATGAAAGCCTTACCGATGTTTTTCCGCTGAAGTATGAGCCGACAGCATTTGTTACTTTGAGTAAATTGTTATCGTTCAGAGGCAAGGACTGGGAGCCGACAATACTGATGACTGTCGAGCCATAGTCTTTTGCCGCGTTCTGTCCGAGCTTTTCGTTATAGAAATCGAAGTCGGCGGTGATTCCGTTATTGTTCATATAATACTGAAGAAGAAGCGTGTCAGTATCACCTATAAGCTTATCTGCCGTGAATGCTTTACCGCTTTGGCCGTAACGGATATCAGTAACGGTATCTCCTATTTTGCAGCTTTCATAGCTGTTGACCATTCCGCGGTGTTTTGACTTGATTTCGCCGGAGTCCGTAAAGGAGGCTGTGCCGAAGCAGAGATTTTTGCTGGTAAGATAGCAGAAATTGTCGCGTCCCGTCAAGCCTTCCCTTTTTGTTTCATCTACGGTTATCAGAGTGCTGCAGTATGATGCGAGAGTTGAAGCCTTATCCGCATCATTAACATAATCAGACATGCCCAGCACATTCAGAACGAAGGAGCCGTAGACACCGGTCTTGACTGCCATCCGGTCAAACAGATCCTTATAATCGTCGGCAATCTGATATTCAAACGCATGAGTCAGGAACATAGCCTTGGCTATGGCATCAATGCCGTCGTTATCGCTGACAAGGTGTGTGCAATAATTCGAAAACTGTTGAACGACCTGCAACGAGAATAAGGAATCCATGTTCATCTGAGCCGCGGTTACGCGGTATGTAAGCAGATCGACTGCATCCTCAGCAAGTTCCCCGAGCAGCTCGTCTGTCAGTCCTTTCCCGGTTTCAAAAGCGGGAAAATTCTCAGCATCAAAAGCGGAAAAGCCGTCAGACGCGATCTTGTCCTTCATGTTTTTGACAATTTCCGCCTTTATGCTTTCGCGATATGTGTTCACGTTCCATGAAAGCTGCTGAGGCAGGATATCGCTGTCAAGCACCAGAATGCGCGAATCCTCACCTGCAGACTCGGGGCGTCCGTTATCCTTGGAATAAATCAGCTTATATCCGTTTTCGGTGTTGTCGTAAGCAAGCACGAGGCAGGTGTTGTCCATACCGTTAACAAGACGTGCCTTCCCCTCGTTTTGACACCACGACTGAATACCCTTCAGCATAAAGCTGTTGTACTGTATTATCAGATCGTCGAGACCTTTTTCCATGTAGCGATACTCGAAATCTTTCCAGTTGTTTTCAAACAGCATGGCCTTTTCGATGCGTGCGTTGAATTCAACAGAGGCCTGCACCTTAGCCATATCCTCAGTCAGGCGATCCAGCTTGCGGTCCATATCGGCGATCTGTTCGCCCATGACGGTCATCTGCTCCATAATGCTGGAAAGCATCGCCGTATTGCCGTCCTTGATCACACCGAGCAGTTTCAGAAATGTGACGCCGCTGTTTATTGCGGCAACATAGGTTCCCGCTGTTCTTAAGTTGTTTGCGAAATCCACAAAGACGTCTATGACTCCTTTTGCCTGATTATCGGAGAAGACATTGTTCAGATTATTCACGGCATTTGTAAGAGCATTGAGCGAATTCTGAATATCCTTGTCCGTCGCAGGTGTCTGCCCAAGAGCAATTCCGAATGAAGGCATAGTCGTCGAAAAGAGCAACGTAAGCATTAACAGCAGCGAAATGAACCTTTTTGTCATATAAAAATCACTCTCCCATAATTTTATAGATTTCGTAATCTCATAATTTTCCGTTTTATTTCATTGCATCGGCCCGAACATATTGTTATCCTTACGTTTTCAGCGCGTACCGGCTCACCGTTTTCTGCGAGGATCCTGACTGAGTATTGATCACGCTTTTTATGGTTGTGCCGCTTTGCTTTACGGGCCATATCAACTCAAATGCGTGAACAGAACAGTGTTCACGTATCCTCCGCCGCACTTATATAATTCTGCTGTAATGTGAGCGGATCACAGCGGATCAGATCCTCTCTGCGATATTCTTTATAAGGACCTCGATCACTCCGAAATCTCGTTTCAGGGACTGCGGAAGTGTCGGGACCCTGTTATACAGCAGATGGATGTAATCATCCCACTGACCGCCGAAATCCAGGATCTCTACGGTGTATACCGAGCGTACCGATGGATTCCGGGGGATTTTGACACCGACGACACTGCCTTGCAGATGTATGGTCGTATCACCGTGCATCAGCTCCAGTCGGATCGGTTCTCCCAATCGGAAGGCATCGGGCTCATCAAAGTATATCTTCATACTGTGTTCAGTCAGTTGTGTGGTGATCCCGCCGTATACGCGGCCATCCTTTTCACTTGTAACGATTTCCGCATCCTTGACCGTCACAGGCTCTCCGTCATGATCACGGCCGTCCACAAGGCAGAGGGACATGAGGATGAAGTAGACGTCACGTGCGAGCCAGTACAGCACTGTAAGCAGACCGAGGCTGCGAGTGCGTATAAGCAGACTCGAAATGCGGATCACACCGAAGATACAGCAAAGCAGCAGTATCCAGAACGGGATCTTGTAGGAAAGATTCCGGGTCTTTTGCGCTGCGCCGGACTGCTTGTCAGTCACCTTGAACGTCGACATGGAGACGCCGAAGGATTCAAGAAGGATCGGAATCAGGAGATACGGCATGACCGACATCTCCTGCACACCGCTCCATTTTGTAGAAAGCGTATTACCGCTGTACAGACGGAAGCAGAGATACTGTGCAGCGAACATCGGGAGCCAGAAAAGCAGCAGTTCCGAAAAGCTGCACATGAACAGAGGAATACCCGCTACGGCAAAAAGAAGAGGTGAAAGGATGTATACAAGATTTTTGACCGGTGAGAACCAATAGGTCACGGAACTGATATAGCTGATCTTCTGACGCAGGGACAGACCTTTCCGTTTGGAAATCTTCAGAGTCTTGGCTGTTCGGATGACACCGCGGCCCCAGCGGGTACGCTGTTTGACGTGTTCCGCAAAGGACGTGGGAGCGAGTCCCGAGGCAAGCGGCTCGGAAAGTCCGAGGCTGATAAAGCCGGACGATTCGATCAGGAGCCCCGTTGCAAAGTCCTCCGTGATGGATTCTGTGAAGAAGCCGCCGATCGCATCAAGTGCGTTTCTGCTCAGTATCGTATTGGAGCCGCCGTAAATTACTGTATTTACGGAGGTGCGGGCTGCCTCGACTGTACGATAGAAGAAGTCCTGCTCATTGGGGATCCTGTTTTCGCAATAGAGGTTATGCTGGAATACATCGGGGTTATAGAAGCTCTGCGGTGTCTGCAGCAGACCGAGAGGCATACGGCTTCCTTCCGGGAGACGGCTGTTACGTTCTTCTGCATCAACAAAGTAGGGGATCGTTTTCAGCAGGAACTCCTCGCGCGGGATCATATCCGCATCAAATGTGACTACATAAGGAGAGCTGCTCAGGGATAGCGCATGATTCAGATTACCGGCCTTGGCTCCCTTATTGTCGGGACGATCAAAGTAATTGACACCGAGCTCATTTGCAAGTTCCCGCATCTCGCTTCTGCGATTATCATCGCAAAGGTAGATATGCACCTTTGATTTGTCGGGGTATTGCATTCGCAGGCAGCCGATCAGCGTCTTACGAAGCAGTTCTGTTGATTCGTTATAGGTAGAAACAAAGATATCTACGTCGGGATAACGCTCGTCCTCGATCTCGGGGAGCGGATAGGTGCGAAGACCGGACATGGACGAATAATGCACGAGTGATTCCCCGAATCCTGTGATTTCCACAAGAAGCAGGAGAATGCTGCAGGCTGCAGCGAGCCATCCGTATATGATCGGCAGTGTAGATACGATACGCCAGACCAGATAGTTCAGGGAAAAGAATGTCGATAAAACGAGGAAAATATTGCGTGATTTGATTCTGGCGCCTGCCTTGTCCTTGTTCTGCGAAGGATCGCCGGTACGAGAAAGGAGATCGTCATATGTAAAATGCTTCTTTTTCCCGAGTCTCCGTGCAGTCAGTACGATACCGGAGATCAAGAGCAGAACCGCTGCACAGAATCCGGAAAGCACCGTCCATTCCAGCGCCGGTTTGGCTTTCAGCGTTTCGAAAAATGTCGTATCCGATGCGGCACGTGAGACGGAATCTGCTCTGGCTTCGGCCAGAGGCATCCCGCAGAGGATATCTTTAGTATAGACGCCGTAGGAGGAAAGAGAGCTGTCGGACAGTGCCTCTTTGGCTGATGTCCGGGGCACGAACATGGCGGATCCTTCATCCTTGTCCGAAAGGCTCCAGACAGCGTAAGAGATGCCGTGCTTATTGAGAAGCGACATCCATTGTTCGCTCTGCTCATAGTCGATCCTGCCGTCACCGGTGTGTTCACAAAAGCCGCACTCCGTGATAAAAACGGGCAATCCACTGTCCAGTGCATTTTCGAGTTCATCCCTCAGGGCATCACCGTGTGTGGCGGCATAGAAGTGCAGTGTATACAGAATATTTGACCAGCCTTCGATCGGGCAGTCCACGGCAGAAACGAGATCTTTGTCATAATCCGGCGTACCGACTACGATCACCGCATCTTTGTTATGGCTCTTGATCACGGGGATCACGCAGGAGGCGTATCTGCGGACATCTGCCCAGGTAGCATCGCCGTTCGGTTCATTGCAGATCTCATATATGATGTTCGGAACATCGGCGTATTCTTCTGAGATTTGATCAAAAAAAGTGATCGCATCCGCCAGATCCTGATTCGGATCACCATGCTCCAGAATGTGCCAGTCCACCAGAACGTACATATCTGCGTCGATGGAAAAGCGGATCCCGCGCTCCATAAGCTTCAGATTCGCTTTTCGGTTTCCGCTGCAATAATCGTACGAATACATGGCGAGACGTACCAGGTTCACATCCCAGTCTTTGCTGATATGTGCAAACAGATCCTGATCCACGAAATCCGGATAATATGTAAGACCGTGTGTGCTTACACCCCGAAGGACAGCCGGCTTACCGTCTTCGCCCGTCAGCTGCGTTCCCTCAAGGTGCAGAAAGCCGGAGGTGGAAGGACGCGCTTTATCATCGGCAGTTTTTTCGGTGACCGCTGTATCTGCTGCAGTGACTTCGGCCGCCTGTGCGATGACAGGAAGACAGCAGGTCAGCAGAAGGACAGACAACAGAACACTCAATGAGTGCCTGAAGGTTATATGCAAGGTTCCGGGTGATTTCATAATGGAAGTTCCTTTTTTATGGGAGATGTTTGCAATTTTGGCTCATATGAGAGCTTCATTACGAGGATCCGGGCTCTGATGTACGGCAGATGTTCCCCGCCTCATAGTTCATATCTCCGCGAATTCCTGTCTTGTACGGTAATTATCTATACGAACAGTTAATGCCTGATACTGCTGCCATTGTAACATATTTCGACCAAAAAAGCAATAATTTGTTATATTTTAGATATAATATTACACTTTCCGTTCTGCAGAAGGGTATCTCACTATTCAGTGATATTCACTTCCCTCTTGCGAGGAGAAGCGCTCCGTTTTCACGGAGCCATTTATTATGTGTACGGTAATCGGGAAAGGCGTCTTCGACGAGGGCATAGAAGCGTTTCGAGTGGTTCATTTCCTTACGGTGGCAGAGCTCATGGACCACCACGCTGTCGAGGACCTCACTCGGGGCGAGCATGAGCAGATAATTAAAGCTGAGGTTTCCTTTTGAACTGCAGCTTCCCCATCTGGTTTTCTGACGGCGTACGGTTATCCTTCCGTACGTCACGCCGACTATAGGAGCGTAATATGCCACACGATCCGGTATTGTCTCTTTTGCTCTGTTTATCAGCTCGTTTTTCTCCCTCTCGGTGAGGGGCTTTTCTTTTTCCAGCGCTTCGCGGCGTGAATTATCCTTTGCCAGTTTCGCTTCTATCCATGCCGTATGCTTTTCGATGAATGCTGAAATCTCCCTTTCGGTGGCTCTGATGGGAGCGCGGACGAGCACCTCCCCGTTTTTCACCTCGAGAGACATGGTCTTTCTCTTGCTTTTAATTACTGTTATGTCCATATATGCCTCTTTCTTTCCGCCAATTATACCATTTTTTCGCGGTTTTTTCAATAATTGCTTGCATTTTGCGGCAGGTTATGGTATCATCATGGCATCGGGTGAGCACCTACCGTCAGAGCAGCGCCGCGGCGCGTTCTGTGTAAGGCTTTTGCCCGTTTTTTCTTTTTCCGGAGGTTTTTATGATGATGTATCTTCCCGTGGCGCTGGTGGTTTTATCCAACGTCTTTTACCACATCTGCTCGAAGTCCACGCCTGCGTCGGTCTCTCCTTTCGCTTCGCTTACGGTGACTTATCTTGTGGGCGCCGTATTTTCCGCGGTCCTTTATTTCTTCACTGCCAAAGGCGGTGATTTCATCACCGAGATGAAAAATCTCAACTGGAGTGCTTTTGTGCTGGGGATAGCCATAGTGGGACTTGAGACGGGCTTCATATACATGTACAAGATGGGCTGGAACATGAGTGTGGGGCAGTTCACCGCCAGTGTGGCTCTCGCTGTATGTCTCATTTTCGTCGGGGCTTTTCTCTACCGTGAGCACATCACCGTTTCCAAGGTCGCGGGTGTCGCTATCTGCTGTGTGGGTCTCTTTTTCATGAATAAGTGATTGAAATTAACCTGACAGTGTGATATAATCCAAACATCCGTTATTTTGCTTTGATCACTTTGCGGTGCAAAGCAATCAACGCCGATTTATCAGGCGACCTTATCCACGGCAGAGTGGATCCCCTTTCCCCGCGCGGTTTCCGGAGGTATTATGAAAAAGAACGATCTGCGTAATATGCTTTTTGCGGCCATGTTTCTCGCAATTGCTTTGGTGCTTCCCTTTGTTACGGGTCAGCTCAAGCAGCTCGGGAATATGCTGTGTCCCATGCATCTGCCTGTCCTTTTGTGCGGATTTTTCTGCGGTCCCTTATACGGTGCCGTAGTGGGATTCGCGGCGCCTATACTGCGGTTCCTTTTATTCGGTATGCCTGTGCTCGTTCCCTCCGGCATTTCCATGAGCCTTGAGCTTCTCACCTACGGGCTTGTTTCGGGGCTTTTATACAGAGCTCTGCCGAAAAAGAAACCTTTCATCTACGTTTCCCTCATCTGCGCCATGCTCGCAGGCAGGGTCATATGGGGTGCTGCCCGTGCCGTGTTCTACGGGCTCGGAAAGGCCGATTTCGGCGTCGCCGCTTTTGTTTCCGGAGCGTTTCTGAACGCCGTACCGGGTATCGTATTACAAATCATTTTAATACCCATCCTCGTGATGGCTCTTGAAAGGTATTTCCACAAAGATGAAAGACTTTGAAATTATTGATTTCCACACGCATCCCTTTATAAACAGGGACGAAAACATATGTAATCACATTGACAACTGCGATATGTCCGTGGAAAACACGAAGCGCGATATGCTTTCCATCGGAATATCGAAGATATGCGGATGTGTGGTATCCATGAGTCATCAGGTGAAGAGCTTTGATGACGTGCGGTATTTCAACGATCAGGCGCTGAAGCTTCGTGAGATTTACGGCGATTTCTACTATCCCGGATTCCACGTGCACCCTGCGTACGTGAAGGAATCCCTTGAAGAGATCGAGCGCTTCAACAGTCTCGGTTTCAAGATGGTAGGCGAGATCGTCCCCTATATGCAGGGCTGGGAGGACTATTCCTGCAAGGGATTTTACGAGATCGTAGAGCTTATTGAGCATTACGGCATGGTCCTTTCACTGCACTCTATCCTTGAGCGTGAGGAGGATATGGACCGTCTTGTGCGAGATCACAAGAATCTGACCATCGTGGCGGCGCATCCCGGCGAATACTGGCAGTTCGAACGCCATATGCAGAGGATGGGGATGAGCGAGAATTACTGCATCGACGTTTCCGGCTACGGCATTTTCCGTCACGGTATGGTACGTCACGCAATAGATCTGTACGGTGCGGACCGTATCCTTTTCGGCTCAGACTATCCCACCTGCAACCCCGCCATGTACATCGGCGGCATCCGTGACGATTTCCTGCTGACGGACGACGAAAAAGAAAAGATCCTCGCGGGGAACGCGAAGAGACTGCTGAATATATAAAACAGACTGGCGCCGAGTGTCCGTGCAGACACTGGGCGCCAGCTTTTTTATATTTTTTATTTCAATTCCAGGTGCTCGCAGTTGAGGAACGCCTGGGCGGTGAGAGTACTGGTGACGGGAATGTCGGCCGTCGCTCCGCATCTTTCGCATTTCACGCAGACGCCGTCTCCCGTGACGTCCACGGAATAGAGCCCCTCGTCCTTTTCGCACTTACAGGTGATCTCGCCGGATTCATCCAGATCGCGTATTACGAAATTAACGATTTCCAGTATCTGCGGATCGGTAAAGACGGGGTCTACCTCCTCCTTTTTCGTGCCGAAGAAGTCCTCACAGCCCGCTTCTTCCAGAAGGGATGAAAGCTCCTCGTCGGATGCCTTCGTCGCCTCGGCGACCTTATCTTTATCTCCTATAAAGCACAGGTCAACCGCGGAATAGGGGCACTGCAGGGCGAAAAGCTCTTTGGAGAAAAATATCTGAGGGGTAAGCGTATAGGAATGAGGGTTGGGGCATACGAAGCAGGGGGCGGTCATTCTGACCTTTTTATCCTTGCCATACACTATATCCATTTCACCGCCGCCGCACGGACATTTCAGTCTGAGCATATCGGCGGACAGGGAAAAAACGCCCGCTATCCCCGTGACCCAACTGCCGCATCCGGGGCATCTGTAAGCTACGGTGGTTTCTTTATTTTCTATCACCATAAATACTCCTTTTGGGATTTAATTTATCTCGTTCACTTCGCTATTATACCACCTTCCCGTCCTTTTGGCAATATTTCTGCCGATAAAAGCTCAATTGCTTGAAAAACGTGAAATTGTATGGTAGAATAAGGTATCCTTTACTGTGAGGTTTCAGATATGACTTTAAGAGAAAAGATCGAAAAGCTGCTTGGCGAGATCGAAGCACTTGATTCTTCCGATATTGCGGACAAAAGATTGCCGCAGAACACCTTTTATCTAAACGAGAACGACATTCTGTGCTGTGAGCGTGAGGTTGGCGAATCCCGCTACCCCTACGATGCGGACGGTCTGGTAGTCTGGGCTCATTCCTCGGGCTATATCGATGCCTGCGAGTCCACGTTCTCCGTTTTTAAGACCGCCCACTATGCCGAAGACCCCTCTATCGGATTTTTCGCCGGTATCCCTCTTGACAACGGCGATTTTTACCCCATTTCCGTTCTGGGCTCCTCCCGTCAGCTCTTCGAGCCTCTTGACGTGAGAAGATACGTTGTTTATTCCTTCAGATGTGCCTATTATATCGCCGACACCGACAGCGTGACCTTTGCGGTCAGACTACACGTCAGCGCCGACAAGCATATACATTTCGCTTTCTGTGCCCTGAACAAGACCGCGGAGACAGTTCCCTTCTACATGGCTTCCTCAGTTGAGGCGATACTGCGCTTCCAGGAATCTGAAGACTTCTGGTGCAGGATGTCCAAATTCGGCAAGAGATACCCCGAAGGTAACGCTATGCTCCGTTCCGGTGAGAACGACTGTCTCGTTATTAACTTTGCCGCCGACGGCGGTGAGGTCTGCGGCGAATACCGCTCCATGGCAAAATCCGATCTTCTCGGCGCCCGCGGACGTCAGCTGACCAATGCGGAAGCGCTCCGCTCCGGTGTGCTTACACGGCAGCAGAAATCCGTCAACACCACGGAGATCCCCATGGCATCCGAGATCATACACTACGAGCTGGGTGCGGGAGAGATGGTACGCCGTGAGTTCGATCTTTCGTATTACCACGACATAAAGGACGCCGAGGCGGCTGTGGGTGCTTTTATTGACGTTCCCGCCATCGACGAAGCTTTAATTCTCGCAGAGAAGGATGAGCTTGCGAAGTTCGAGACCATGAAGGTGGAGTTTTCCGACTGGTCCGGCTCGCTCAACGCGAAGGTGCTGGGCAAGTTCGTCCGCAACGTACAGAAGCAGGTATCATTCTGCGCTTTGGGCAAAAACTACGCCGGCCCTCACATCGGCATCCGCGATGTTATGCAGCAGCTTGAATCCTCGCTTATATGGCAGCCCCGGGAGAGCCGCGAGAAGATCATCACCGCCCTCAATTTCATCATGGAGAACGGCAGACCTCCCCGCCAGTTCTCGCTTCCCGCAACGCCCGAGATGATCCCCGATATGGACCTGCGTATGTACATTGACCAGGGTGTATGGATAGTCTCGACTATCTATACTTACCTTTCCTACACGGACGACTGGTCCATCCTCGACGAGGAATGCTCATACTACGTGCCTTCGGATGACAACACATACATTGTAAGAAAGAGCGACGTGCGCGACACGGTGCTCGACCATATGCTGAAGATCATGGACTATCTCGCGTCCAATCTCGATCCCGACACGGGATGTCTCCACGCGCTGTACGGCGACTGGAACGACGCCATCGACGGCTTGGGCAGAACGAAGGACGAAGGAAAGACCTTCGGCACGGGCGTGACGGTCATGGCTTCCCTGCAGTTCTACCGCAACTGCTTCGAGATGGCCGATATCCTCTCCCATATCGGAAAGCATGAGGAAAAGCTTCCCCTTTATGAGAAGTACAGACAGGGCATTGAGGCCGGCCTCATGAAATACGGCATCGACAAAAACGGCGCGGGTGAGCGCCGCATAATCCACGGGTGGGGCGACAAGATGGCATACCGTCTGGGCTCCTACAACGATCCCGACGGAAAGGCGCGCCGCAGCACCACCTCCAACGCTTTCTGGGTACTTTCCGGCATGATAGACCGTGACGTGACCTTAAAGGATTCCATTCTCGGCAATTTCACGGCGGTCAAATCGAAATACGGTCTTATGACCTTCGACGAGCCCTTTACGCCCGATATGCGCCCCGTGGCGGGCCGTATCAGCGGCATCACCCCCGGCACCTATGAGAACGCCGCGGCGTACGTTCACGCAAGCATGTTCGCCATCATGGCGCTGTTCTCCATGGGTGAGGGCAGGTTCGCGTGGGAGGAGCTGGAAAAATCCGCCGTCATTTCCCACAAGAACTGCACCATGACCTCCTTTGCCATGCCCAACTCCTACTGCCGTACCGACGTTTACGAGATCGACGGCGATTCCATGGGCGACTGGTACACGGGAAGCGGAACGGTGCTCATAAAGGCTATCATAAAATTCGGCTTCGGTATTTCTCCCGACCTTGACGGTCTGACCGTACAGACGCCCGCCGTCATGCCCTGCCGCGACGCGAAACTTTCCATCGTAGTCAAGGGACACCCGGTGACCGTGGTATATAAGAACACGGGCAAGGGAAAACGCAGCTTCTCCGTTGACGGCGAGGCTATCGCGGGCAAGTACTGCGACCTTATGAAGACCGAAAAGCTCTTTATCGCAAAAGAAGACATTCACGACGGAATGGTGATTTCCGTTACCGACTGATTAAAAGCGCATTATAAAAAATGGCAGAAATCTTATTTCTGCCATTTTTATTTTCAGTTTTTGTCAGTCCTCTGCGCGTTCTGCGAGCAGGTTGTGATATTTCTGATAAAATTCCTCGAAATAGCCGCCGTCGAGGGCGTCTCTTATCTTCTGCATGAGCTCGTTATAGAACCACAGATTATGGGTGACTGCCGCTCTCATGCCGACCGCCTCTTTCGCCTTTATCAGGTGTCTTATATATGAAATGCTGCGGCGGGGGCAGGTGGGACAGCCGCAATTTTCGTGGATGGGACGGGGGTCACGGGCGTATTTCTCGTTCATTATATTGACTTTTCCCTTCCACGTGAACACGTTGCCGTGGCGGGCGTTTCTGGAGGGCATGACGCAGTCGAAGAAGTCAACGCCCAGATGTACCGCCTCGAGAATGTTCTGCGGGGTGCCGACGCCCATAAGGTAGCGGGGCTTGTCTTTGGGCATATAGGGCTCTACGGCGTCGATTATCCTGTACATCTCCTCCGCCTCCTCGCCGACGGCGAGGCCGCCTATGGCGTAGCCGTCAAGGTCAAGCTCGGCAATTTTCTTCATATGGTCTATGCGGAGATCCTCGTAGGTACTTCCCTGATTTATCCCGAATAGCATCTGGCGGGGGTTTACTGTATCGGGGAGAGTATTAAGTCTTGCCATTTCGTTCTTACAGCGCACAAGCCAGCGGTAGGTCCTTTCACAGGAGGATTTCGCGTAGTTATATTCCGCGGGGTTTTCGACGCACTCGTCGAACGCCATGGCGATGGTGGAGCCGAGGTTCGACTGTATCTGCATACTTTCCTCGGGTCCCATGAAAATGCGCTTTCCGTCTATGTGTGAGGCGAAATAAACGCCCTCCTCGCGTATTTTCCTGAGAGAAGACAGGGAAAAGACCTGGAATCCGCCGCTGTCGGTGAGGATGGGCTTTTTCCACCCTGTAAACTTATGGAGTCCGCCCATATCGTGGACAAGTCTGTCGCCGGGGCGGAGATGGAGGTGGTAGGTGTTGGAGAGCATGACCTGGCAGTTTACCTCTTCCAGATCCCATGCGTCAAGTCCGCCCTTTATTGCGGCACAGGTCGCCACGTTCTGGAATACGGGGGTCTGTATGGTTCCGTGAGGGGTCTCGAACTCGCCGCGGCGGGCTCTGCCCTCCTGCTTTAATACTTTGAACATAGGATATTCCTTTACTGTATTCTGTCGAACTGTCTGTCGATAGATGATTTTTTGATTTCAAATGCTACGGGTCTGCCGTGAGGGCAGGTTTTTATTACCGCGCCCTTTTCGTCGGGCTCACAGAGAAGTCTGTCACATATCCATTTTATATGATCGGCGCCGTACACTCTGCCGCCTTTTATCGCCGCCTTGCAGGACGCCTGATAGAGCTTCGCCTCAAAGAATTTCGCCTCGGCGGTCTCTATCGTTCCCGTTGATTCCGCAAGGTCGGAGAGAAGCTTCGTTATCATATCTTCCGCCGCGTCACGCCCGATCTCCTCGGGGATCTCGGAAACCACTATCTCGTGTGTTTTTTCATCGTATGTGACGCCGAAGCCGACTGAAGCTATCTTCTCGCCGTATTCCGTAAGCGCTTCGCGCTCAGAGTCGCTGATCTGTGTCCTGATGGGATACATGAGCATCTGACCGCGGCGTGTTTTTTCCTTCATTCTGCGGCAGAGCTCATCAAAAAGGATGCGCTCATGTGCGGCGTGCTTATCTATCATCAGCACTCTGTCAGAGAGCTCTATTATGACGTAGCAGTTATAGGCTTCGCCTATTATCCTGTACTCCGGTATCCTTCTGATCTCCTCCGGCGGCTCCGGCTCCTCCTGTGCGGGAGCGGGTTTTACGGGAGCGGGAGAAGATACGGGTACGGGTGCGGGTACGGGTGAGGATACGGGAGCGGGTGACGGAACTGTCGGGATCTCATCCTTTGCCGGGGGCCTCCATGCAGGCTTCGGGACAGGCTGATTTGCCGGCTCGGATATTTTTATCTGCGCCCTTTCCGGCCGTTGGTCCGGGTCCCTCTCCACGGGGACGAATGCCTGAACGGGGGCGGGCTTTGCGGGCTCTTTTCTCACGTAGTGAGTGAAAGTATAATTCTTATTCTGTTCCGAGCTGTCCGTAAACGGGAGCTCGAGCTCCGGACGCTTCATTGAATTCTCGAGAGCGCCGAGGACGGCATAATAGACCGCCTCGAATATTATCCTCTCGTTGGCGAATTTGACCTCCAGCTTTGAGGGATGGACGTTTACGTCAACGGTGGCGGGGTTGAGCCCGATATTGAGCACGCACACCGGAAATTTCTGAGACGGGATACGGGTCGAATACGCCTGCTCTATGGCCGCCATGGCGGTACGGCTCTTTACGAATCTGCCGTTTATGAAAAAACTCTCGGAATTTTTATTTGCGCGGACCAGGTCGGGCTCGCCGATATAGCCGGAAATGCGTATGCCCTCTCCGCTTGTCCTGTCTACGGGCGTCATGGAAGCAGCAACGCTTTTGCCGTAGACGGAATAAATCGTGCCCTTCAGGTCGCCGTCGCCGACGGTCATGAATCTGACCTCGCCGTCGCTTATGTATTTTATCGACACGCCCGGAGACGACAGAGCTATCTTCTCCATCACGGCTGTGACGGCGGCATATTCAGATGAATCTTTTTTTAAGAACTTTCTTCTTGCGGGGACGTTATAGAAAAGCTCCGCAACGATGACGGTGGTGCCTGCGGCACATCCCGTTTCCGTAAGGTCGATGATCTCGCCGCCCTCTACCGTCATACTGCAGCCAAGCTCGGAGCCGGCTGTTTTCGACATCATCTTCATTTTACACACCGCGGCGATGGCGGCAAGTGCCTCCCCGCGAAAGCCAAGAGTGCCGATGGATTCCAGATCGGCGGCACTCGATATTTTACTGGTGGCGTGACGGAGCACCGTCAGCGGCATATCGTCGGGCTCGATACCCGAGCCGTTATCGGATACGCGGATAAAGGACGTTCCGCCGTGCTTTATCTCTACGGTCACGGTGGTGGCGCCGGCGTCTATTGAATTTTCACAGAGCTCTTTCACCACGGATGCGGGTCTGTCCACGACCTCGCCCGCGGCGATAAGATTGGCGACCTCGAAGCCGAGCACGTTTATCTTGCCCACGGCGGTACCTCCTTACAGTATTTTTCAGTCGTTCAGGTCCTTCTTCCATTGGAAGATCAGATTCATCGCTTCAATGGGAGTTAAAGTATTGATATCGGTTTTCTTTATGCTTTCGCACACGTTGTCGCGGCAGGTGTCCATCATGCTGATGGTCATGGCGGCAAAGGGATCTTCCTCTTTTTCTTCGCGGCGGGACGGTGCTTTCAGCACGGCGCCATCCGTTTCGAAGCCTTCGAGGATAGTCTTTGCGCGCTTGACTATCTCTTTCGGGATGCCCGCAAGCTTTGCGACCTCTATGCCGTAGCTCTCGTCCACGGGACCGCGTACTATCTTACGTAGGAAGGTCAGGTCGTCTCCGCGCTTTTTGACAGCCACGTTATAGTTGATGACTCCGTCCAGCTCGCCCTCAAGGTCGGTGAGCTCGTGGTAGTGGGTGGCAAACATGGTTTTTGCTCCCAGCTTTTTGCCTCCGGTGTATTCAAGCACGGCACGGGCTATCGCCATACCGTCGAAGGTACTTGTGCCTCTGCCTATCTCGTCATAAATAATGAAGCTCTTTTTCGTGGCGTTTTTAAGGATATACGCTACCTCTTTCATTTCGAGCATGAAGGTGGACTGTCCCGATGCCAGATCGTCCGAAGCGCCCACTCTGGTGAAGAGCTTATCTACGACTCCTATTCTCGCCTCCGACGCGGGGACGAAAGATCCTATCTGCGCCATGAGGACTATAAGTGCTGTCTGGCGCATATAGGTGGACTTACCTGCCATATTGGGGCCTGTGATGAGCATCATCCTATTAGCATCTGTGTCGAGATACGTATCGTTGGGCACAAAGTACTCGTCGCGGACGAATCTTTCCACCACGGGGTGTCTGCCGTCCTTTATCACTATGAGGTCGCTTGAATCGACCTCGGGGCAGACATAATTATTGAGAGCCGCCGCTTCCGCAAGGCTCACGAACACGTCCAGCTCCGCCAGCGCCGCGGCGCTGGTACGGATGCGGACGGAGTTTGCGGCAACGGTGTCTCTTATCTCGGAGAACAGCTCGTATTCCAGATTATTTATCTTATCGGAGGCGCCGACTATGGTTGTTTCCAGTTCTTTCAGCTCCTCGGTGATGTATCTTTCGCCGTTGACGAGGGTCTGCTTTCTGATATAGTTATCGGGCACCATGTCCGTAAAGGACTTGGAGACCTCGATATAGTAACCGAAAACCTTATTATTATGTATCTTCAGGGTCTTTATGCCCGTCTGTTCCTTTTCTCTAGCCTCTATGGCGGCGATATACTCTCCCGCGTTGTCGCGCACGGAGTGCAACTCGTCCACGGTAGCGTTATAGCCGGGCTTTATCATTCCGCCCTCTCTGACCTGGAACGGAGGTGTTTCGATTATTGCGCGGTCTATGAGCTCGAAAACGTCGGTGAGCTCGTCTATATCGTTCCATATGGCGGAGAGCTCTTCGGACTCCGCTCCCGACAGCATGGATTTGATTTTCGGGAGGACGGAGACGGTCTGTGCCACGGCGCGGAGCTCTCTGGCTGTGGCACTGCCGTAAGTGATCTTCGTCATCAGCCGCTCAAGGTCGAGCACGGAAGAAAGCGTCTCTCTTATCTCCTCGCGGAGCATGAAGTTCGCCAGCAGCTCGCCCACGCTCTTCTGGCGGCTTACTATCTCCTTTACGTTGGTCAGGGGGTGCTCTATGAGCGAGCGGAGACGGCGGGCGCCCATGGCGGTGCTCGTTTTGTCAAGCACCCACAGGAGCGAGCCCTTTTTGTCCTTGGTGAGCATGGTCTCGCACAGCTCCAGGTTCCGGCGGGTACTCATATCCATTTCGAGATACTGGGAGTTCTCGTACAGCTCAATATCCTTGATATACGAAATATCGGTTTTCTGCGTGTCGGCAATATAGCCGAGGGCGGCGCCTGCGGCGCAGACGGCGGGGAGAAACTCCTCTTTCCCCTCGTAATTCCCGAAATGCTTTCCGTAGCGATCCATAGCGCCCGCGTCGTAATAAGCGGCAAGGGAGGAGGAACACATCACGTCCCTGTCCCTTATATAGGAAGCCACGGCGGGAAGCTGTTTTATGTCGATGTTTGTGATGATCTCTCTCGGAGAGTAGGTGGATATTTCGGTGAGGACGTCGTTTTCGAATGCCGCGCCGGAAAAATGCGTCGCGAAGACCTGTGCCGTAGAAATATCGGCAAAGCAAATTCCCGCGCCCTCCTCCGACACGTACAGAGAAGCAAGATAGTTGTTTCTAGTATCGGTAAGCATGGAGCTTTCAATGACGGTGCCGGGGGTGATGACTCTTATCACTTCCCTTTTCACCAGCCCTTTGGCAAGTGCCGGATCCTCAGTCTGCTCGCAGATGGCTACCTTATGACCTTTTTCTATAAGCTTCGCTATATACCCGTCGCAGGCATGGAAAGGAACGCCGCACATGGGCGCTCTCTGCTCCTCGCCGCAGTCTCTTCCCGTCAGGGTCAGGTCAAGGTCCTTTGATGCTATCTGGGCGTCCTCAAAAAACATCTCGTAGAAGTCGCCGAGACGGTACATGAGTATATAATCCCTGTACTGGTCCTTTATCCGGAAGTACTGCTCCATCATAGGTGTCATATGGGCACCTCCTATGTTACTGTGTTATCTGATCAATGGCAGCCGCCGCAGGATGAACAGTCACCTGTGCAGGAGGATCGCTTGCCGGTGAGCTGATAGTTTATCTCGTCAAGGACGGCAGAATAGAACTCCTCGTATTCGTCAGAGGCTTTCTTGTATTCTTCGTAGACCTCGGTCCCGATGACCGCAGCGTATATCTCGTTTATCCTGTTCTGTATCGCCTCGCAGAGGGCATCATCGCGCTCCTCCTTGGAATACTCAGCCGCCAGCGCCTGCTGCTGTACGGAATACTCCGTCATGGCAGAGGTTATTGCGGGGTCGGAATCATATTTTTCGGCGGCCGCGGTCACTCTTTTATAGGTGCCGTTCTCTTTCATCAGGTCACAGAGGCTTTTTACTGCCGCAAGAATTTCGTGATCAAGCATTTTATTTCTCCTAAACTAGTTTTGCAAAAAGATTATATTTGTCGGCTTCGGTGATCTCCACGTCTGCCCATTCACCTATCATGGAAGAGTCTCCCACGAAATGTATGGGACGCGGAGAATCCGCTCTGCCCGTGAGGACGGAGCTGTCTGTTTTCGAGGTGTCCTCGCAAAGGACACGGAGCCGTCTTCCCATAAAGCGGGAATTGCGCTCCTTTGAGATCTCATCCTGCATCGCGGTCATACGGCGGAAGCGCTCGCCGGATACCTCAGGAGGTATCTGATCCTCCATTTCGGCGGCGGGAGTGCCTATGCGGGGCGAGTATATGAACGAAAAGATAAGATCGTACCGCACCTGTCGGAGCAGCTCCATGGTCGCCTCGAAGTCTTCGTCGGTCTCACCGGGGAAACCTACGATTATATCACTGGTAATGCTGGCGTCGGGTACCCACTTCTTTATCTTTTCTATTATCTCAAGATACTTCTCCGCGGTATATTTCCTGTTCATCCGGGACAGCACCGCATCGGAGCCGGACTGGACGGGCAGGTGGAAATGCTTCGCCACCTTCTCCTCTTCCGCCATCACACGGATGAGTTCATCGGAAGCGTCCTTCGGGTGGCTTGTCATGAAGCGGAGACGGAAGTCGCCGGGGATCCTGCATATTTCCCGCATGAGAGAAGCTATACTCATATATCCCGCGTCTTTTCCGTAGGAGTTGACGTTCTGACCGAGGAGTGTTATATCCTTCGCGCCGCTGTCGATAAGACCTCTCGCTTCTTCAAGGACGTCCTCCGGACGGCGGCTTCTTTCTCTCCCGCGGACGTAAGGAACGATACAGTAAGAGCAGAAATTGTTGCACCCGTACATAATGGACAGCCACGCTTTGAAGCTCTCTTTTCTGTACGTGGGGATGCCTTCGGCGATCCCGTAGTTTTCGCTGATGACAAAGCGGCGGCGTTTTCCGGACACCGCGTCCCGGACCAGCTCGGGCAGAAGGTGGATGGCGCCCGTGTCAAAAGTGAAATTGACATAGGGGTAGCTCATCTTTATCTTTTCCGCGCGGTGCTCCTGGGTGACCATACATCCGCCGACGCCGATTATTGCGTCGGGATCGTTCTTTTTGCGGTGACCCGTATCTCCTATGATCGAGAGCGCTTTTTTCTCTGCGTGTTCACGTATGGCACAGGTATTAAGGAGTATGAGCTTGGCTTCCTCCAAGCTTTCTGCGGGACGATAGCCCATAAGGACGCACATCCCGGCGAGCCGCTCGCTGTCCGCCTCATTCTGCTGACAGCCGAAAGTCTCTATATAAAATCCGGGCTTTTCGTCCCCGTATTTTTCTCTGTTCAGTTTTGCTATTTCCGAGCAGATATCGAGGCTTTTATCGACTGCCGCCTCTTCTATTCTGTCGGTGCTGTTTTTCAGTATCACTTTCTGTCTCCTGTGCGTTTTTTCTTTCTACGATTTTGTTATAGACATATATTCCGGCAAGACTCACCGTTCCCACGATGGCAAAGACTGCCGCCGATTTCAGATATGAGCCTCCCGCGAAGGTACTTCCCACGTAGGTGGAGGTTATGACGGACGGTATCCTCGCCACGGTGGATATAACGAGAAATTTAATAAGCCCGATGCCGGAAAATGGTGCGAAATAGGTGATGAGGTCCTTCGGGGTGCCCGGGATGAACATGAGCAGGAACACGAGAATATCTCGTGCAGCGGGCCTTTTCAGAAAACTCAGTTTCTCGAATTTATCGGAATCTGCGAAGGTCTCGATCAGGTCCTTCCCGAAAAATCTGACGATAAGGAATATGAGAAGGCTTCCTATGAGTGTTCCCGCAAGGCAGAGTGCCATGCCGCCGAAGGTACCGTACATGGCTCCCATGACCAGCTCTATGGGCTCACCCGGGATGATGGCGAAAACCACCTGCGCGATCTGCAGAAGAAGCATCACGGCGATTCCCCGGCCGCCCAGGGAGGTGACGTAATCGCGGAGGCCGTCCGTTCCATACGCGCGGTATGCTTTATATGCGAATAAGGTCAGCACCGCGCTGATAAGTATGAACGCGGCGAGGACTATGATACGGATTACTTTCTTTTTAGTCATCTGTGACCTCTGCGGACGTTTCCTCTATATAGAGCCCCATGCCCGCTCTGCCGGTCATAAACGCCGTGCCGTCGCGCTTCACGGCGACTGCCTCGAAGCTGATAGCACCGCTGTCGTACAGGGCGGAAAGCTCGTCCGCCGTCATATTATAAGCGGCGCGGGAGATCGTATAAGCCATGGCGGCGTCGGGGGCGAACACGGTGATCCTTTCGAAATCGCCCTCCGTTTCGCTGTAATTCGGATTTTCGCCGGAGGAATCAAAGGACGAGATACATCCGTCGGTCATCTTAAAATAGCCTGCGATTTTCCCACCGTCGGTAACGCCTATCGTAAAGGCACTGCCGTCGGGCTTTGAACCGAATACGATCTCCGTATTTATTACGGAAAGTCTGCCGCTTTTGACGCCGGACTCTTTCATAGCCGCGAGCGCTTCGTCGAGAGCGTATCCCGGAGCGTATGCTTCAAGATTGATCTTCGCTTTCCGGTCCGTCTTTTTTACCGCAGCGCCGCTTATTCTGAACTTGTCCGTGCCGCAATGTGTCAGGGAATCTGCTGCGGATTCTTCGGTCTTATCCTCGGAGCATACGGCTTCGGTATAGGTGCCGTGGGCAGGGGTGAATTTTCCGTTCAATGCGGACGACAGAGAAAAGACATTCCCGATAAGCTCAAGGAAATTCTCATCACAGTCGAGTATTGTATCCACCTCTCCGTTCAGCTCCGCGAGAGCGGGGCCGGAGGTGAGAGATATATACACGGTCTCGAAACGGTCAGCGGCTGTTTTGGATGCCGCGGCAAGCTCTTCATCCGTGAAGGGCTTCTCTTCCTCCCCTTTGGCATAGGCTGTCCAAATGGTCATAACACCGCAGGAGGTCTCGAAATTTTCGCAGTGATATTCCGCGGAAGACTTATCCCCGCAGGAGGTAAGCGAAAGTACCGTTGCCATGGCGATGATAAGGCTGATTATCCCCTTTTTCGTTGTCATTCGGCGGTATTTCCTTTCAATAGGCGATACTTTTCATAATAATTCATATTATTATATATCATTCTGCCTTTTTTGTCAATAAAAAATCCCTCACGGGCTATGCCCGTGAGGGATAAATTTATGTTTTGTCAGTTGGTGTAGTTATCGAAATAACCCTGAACGAGAACGACGGGAGTTCCCTTGTCGCCGGAGCCGGAGGTCAGGTCGCAGAGGGAGCCGATCAGGTCGGTGAGCTGGCGGGGTGTGGTACCCTGAGATGCCATATTGCCCTTAAGGTCGCCGTCCTTTGCCTTTATGGAGGCGGAGATCGCGTTCTTCAGAGCTTCGCCGGACAGATCCTTATAATCGTTATCTGCGAGATACTTCAGCTTCAGCTCATTGGGAGTACCCACGAGCCCGTCGGTGAACGCGGGAGATACTACCGGGTCTGCAAGCTCCCAGATCTTGCCCTTGGGATCTTTGAATGCGCCGTCGCCGTAGACCATTACCTCAACGTGCTTGCCTGTTGCCTCGAGGATCTTCTTCTGGATATCCAGGACGATGGGCTGGCAGTTATGAGGGAAGAGCTTTACCTTATCCTCAGTGGACTTGTTGGAGCCCAGAAGGCCGTACTGCTCGTTGCAGCCGGAGCCGTCAACGGGTGCGTTCATTATATTATCAAGTCCGCAGACTATCTTCGCGCCTGCGGCTTTCAGTATTCTCTTGGTTCTTGCTCTTGTGTGGATGTCGCAGTTGAGCACGCAGTCAGCGTAAGGAAGGATGGCTTCTGCATGGTTCGCGAAGATGATCTCGACCTCCGCGCCGCACTCTTTAACGAGATTACCGTAATACTCGACGTAGTCAACACCGGTGAACTCGTGGAGGTTAACACCGAAGAGCTCTCTGTATTTTTCCAGAGTGAGCACGTCGGAATAGGGGTTTACGCCTGCGGCGTCAAGCTTGTCGAGGCTGACCAGCTCATTGCCCACCTCGTCGGAGGGATAGCTGAACATAAGAACGACCTTTTTCGCGCCCATTGCGATACCGCGAAGGCAGATCGCAAAGCGGTTTCTGGAAAGGATGGGGAAAATAACGCCGACAGTTTCGCCGCCGAGCTTTGCTTTCACATCCTTTGCGATATTTTCGACGGTTGCGTAGTTGCCCTGTGATCTTGCAACGACGGACTCTGTGACGGAGATAACGTCACGGTCACGGAGCTCGAAGCCCTCATATTCAGCGGCCTCCAGCACGCTGTCGGCAACGATCTTCGCGATGTCGTCTCCTTCTCTTATGATGGGGCAGCGGATTCCGCGGGAAACCGTACCGACTCTTCTTTCTTTCTGTGCCATAGTATACCCTTTCATTGAAATCGAAAAATTTTTGACAATACTATTATACTCCGATCCCCTCGGATTTCAATAGAAAATTACAGTTTTTGCAAAAAAATACAGAAAACGGACTTATATCGCAAAATATCCGTCATTGTGTCGGCACCGGTCATTCGTTTCGGAAATGCTTTTCGGGATTATTCTGATACAATTGATCCTGCAGGGGCGGCCACAGGCCGCCCCTGCCATACTGTACCAGATAAAAATACGGGGCCGTTGTAAGTGCAACAGCCCCGCAGGTCATTTATTCATGTTATAAAAACACTCTTTGAGCGCAGGGTAGAATGTCTTGAAGATCTGATACTTTTTCTCGTATTTCGCGGTGAGGGTGGGGTTGGGCGTAACGGTTTCCTTTACCTTCACGATGTCCTTTGCCGCCGCTTTGACGCTGTCCCACTTTCCGTCGGCAACAGCCGCAAGGATCGCGCCGCCCATGGAGGGTCCCTCCTCGACGGCGGGAACTTCAAGTGTGAGGTCCAGTACATTCGCGAGGATTTTCAGCCACGTTTTATTCTTCGCGCCGCCGCCGCAGACCTTGGATCTTTCGATCTTCAGCCCTAATTTGCGGGCGACCTCAAGAGAATCCCGCAGTCCGAACGCCACGCCCTCAAGAACTGACTGATACATATCGGTTTTCGTGGTATCGGGGGTCATTCCGATGAATGCACCACGGGCGTTCACATCGTTTAAGGGTGAGCGCTCGCCCATGAGGTAGGGAAGAAAATACACTCTGTTTTCGCCGAGCTTTTCATCCATCCCCTCTCCAACGCCGCTGTAATCCTTTGTTCCGAGGATCTTTTCTATCCACCATCCGCAGCAGGATGCCGCCGACAGCATACAGCCCATAAGGTGATAGCCGCCGTCCGCATGGTCAAAGGAATGAAGAGAGTTGAAGCTGTCAACTCTGAACTTTTCGCCGGATACAAACAGGGTGCCGGAGGTACCGAGGGAGATATTGCATCCGCCCTCTCCCACGATTCCGCATCCCACAGCCGCGGCGGCGTTATCCCCCGCGCCTGCGGCGAAAATCACATTGTCAAGCCCTAACTTTTCGCAGTATTCGGCTTTCAGAGTTCCCACCCTTTCGGCGGATTCGCAAAGCCGCGGAAGCTGTTCCCCGGAAATGGAGCAGATCTCACACATCTCCTGTGACCATTTCCTGTTTTCAACGTCCAGAAGGAGCATACCGGAAGCATCGGACACGTCCGTGACGAACTCGCCCGTCAGCATATAGACGAGGTAGTCCTTGGGGAGCATTATCTTCTTTATCTTTGCGAAGATCTCCGACTCGTTGTTTTTTACCCACAGTATTTTCGGTGCGGTAAATCCCGCGAACGCGATGTTGGCGGTATATTCCGACAGCTTATCCTTTCCGATGACAGTATTTAAATATTCGGTTTCTTTTTCCGTTCTGCCGTCGTTCCAGAGGATAGCGGGGCGAAGGACCTTATCGTTTTCATCGAGGATGACAAGGCCGTGCATCTGTCCGCCCACGCCGATACCGCGAACGCTCTTTCTGTCAACGTCAGAAAGAAGTTCTTCCATGCCGTCAAGAGTACCCGAAAGCCAGTCTTCGGGATTCTGCTGTGACCAGCCGTTTCTCGGGTATTCTACGGGATAAGAGCGGGACGCGGTTTTTATGACCTCTCCTCCGTCCCCCATAAGGAGAAGTTTTACGGATGAGGTACCTAAATCAATTCCTATGTACATATCAGTCAAACAGGATTTCGTTTACTATGCTCTCGAGATATTCCTGTCTGCCGGAGGCGGGATTCTCGGGCTTTTTCAGTTCTGCGGCCCTGTCGGCAAGCTCCTTGAGTGTGGTTTTTCCCTCTCTTATCTTTTTGCCGATGCCCTCTTCATAGCTTGAATATCTGTCTTTTACGAACGCGTCTATTCTGCCGTCCTCTATGATCTGCGCCGCTTTTATGAGGCCCAGAGCAAAGGTATCCATGCCGAGAATATAGCTGTAGAACATATCCTCGGGGGTATTGCTGGGACGGCGGCATTTTGCGTCGAAGTTGAATCCTCCGGTAAGTCCGCCTGCTTTCAGAACCTCGTACATGGCCATGGTGGTTTCGTACACGTTGAAGGGGAATTCGTCCGTGTCCCAGCCGAGAAGATAATCTCCCTGGTTGGCGTCGATGGATCCCAGCATCCCGTTCATGGCGGAGATGCGGAGGTCGTGCTGGAAGGTATGACCCGCGAGGGTCGCGTGGTTTGCCTCTATATTCATTTTGAAATCTTTATCAAGACCGTACTGACGAAGGAAGCCTATCGCCGTTGCGGCGTCGAAATCGTACTGGTGCTTCATGGGTTCCTTGGGCTTGGGCTCGATATAGAAATCTCCTGTAAATCCGATGGAACGTCCGTATTCGACCGCCATTTTCATGAGAGCGGCGATGTTCTCCTGCTCGAATTTCACATCGGTATTGAGGAGAGTTTCATAACCCTCGCGTCCGCCCCAGAAGACATAGCCGCTTCCGCCCAGCTTGACTGTGATATCAAGTGCTTTCTTGATCTGTGCCGCCGCGAAGCAGTAAACGTCCGCCGAATTGGCAGAGCCCGCGCCGTTCATGAAGCGGGGATTATTGAACATATTGGCGGTGCCCCACAGGCACTTTATGTTCGTACCCTTTGTCTTTTCAAGGATATAGTCGGAGATCTCGTCAAGGCGGGCATTGGTCTCGTTTATGTCGTCAGCCTCGGGGACAAGGTCCACGTCATGGAAGCAGTAATACTCTATCCCCAGCTTTTTCATGAACTCGATGCCGGCGTCCACCTTTGCTCTTGAGTGCTCCATCGTACCGGGAGCAGCACCGAAGGACTTATCGGCGGTACCCACGCCGAACATATCGGCTCCGTTTGCGCCGAGATTATGCCACCATGCCATGGCGAAGGGCAGATGTTCTTTCATCTTTTTGCCCATGATGACCCGCTCGGGGTCGTAATATCTGAAGGAAAGCGGCTCCTTCGTGCCTTTTCCCCCGTATTTTATCTCAGGTATATTCTTAAAAAACTCGCTCATGTTTTTATCCTTTCGTTTTTAGGATTTACTTCTGTGGTAATTCTACCACATTCTCTCCCTCTCTTCAAGTATCGGTATTGATTTTTTGGCAGAAATAATGTATGATTAAATCAGAAAATTCTGCGGAGGTTTTTGATGAAAAAACTCATTTCGATAATTCTGCTTTGCTCGCTGCTGGCAGGTCTTTTCGTATTACCCGCAAATGCTTCGTCCACCGTCGGTGCCATCACGGGCGAGACATCCCGTACCACAGAGCCGATAAAGCTCCCGAACGGTAATAATTCCGGAGTCGATTTCACCACGGTGAACTTTACCGGACATTACGGCACCAACAAGGTGCTCCATGTTGCCGAAGCCGATCTTTCCGACACACATCTGTCGGTGGACGTTTTCAACTGCGGCACCTATATCGTTTCAAAGCAGAAGGTGGCGACAGCCGCGCAGAACCTTTCCGTAAACGGCAAAACGGTGCTCGCCGCCGTCAACGGAGACCTTTGGATGACAAGCTCCTACGGCAACGGTACATCTACCCTTGCGGTCTCACGCGGTCCTCTCATGATAGACCGTGAGATATGGGCGACCCAGGAAATAGTTCAGGAGGCGAACATCGGCGGCCTCAAAGACGCTTTCGCCATAACCTCAACAAATCAGCCTCTGGTGGGATCTCCCGATTTCAAGATCACCATGCGCAACACAACAAGGAACATCACCGTTGCCGCAGACGGTCTCAACAGACTGCCCGGCAACAACGCCATCGTGCTTTACAACAGACGCGTCAATTCCTCCAACTACGCTCTCTCGGATTCATACGAGATAGAGCTTGAATCCGCATCCCCTGTATTTACGATCTCCGGCACCGTGACCGCCAGTGTAAAAGCCATTTATCAGTCCGGGTCCTCGACACGCCCCGGCATCGGTGCGAACACGATTCTCATTACCGCACGCGGCACGAGAAAGGGTGAGGTCGAGAGCTTCAGAGTGGGTGACACCGTCACCTTCTCCGCGTCCGTTACGGACAGCCACGGAAACACCGATCTGTGGCAGGATGCCGTTGACGTCATCGGCGGACACATGATGCCCCGCTTTGAGGGCGGCGATTGGGGAAACAACACCGACACCTCGGAATACCCCACCACGTTTATCGGTATCGGAAATACCGGAAAGGTCATGCTTTCCACTATCAGCGCCTCCTCCAACGGAGCATACAAGGGTCTCCGCTTCTATCAGGCGAAGGAGTTCTGCCGGCAGATGGGCTACAACAGCGTATTCTATCTTGACGGCGGCGGCTCCGCCACCATGGTGACGCTGAAAAACGGCACCTACACTGTGCGCAACTGCACCTCCGACGGCTCTCCCCGCTCCGTTATCAACGGCGTAGCCATCACTTGGAACCAGACGCCGGTCTGCCAGAGTCAGGGCTCTCTTGATTACATAATCAGCAAAGCTTCTCTGCCGGATAAATCTCCCGCCTTTATCGACGGCGCGCTTCTGCCCTACGTGCTTAACGGCAGAAACGACGTTTCCGTACGGAACATCCCGGGGACGGCTGATGCCGCGGTGACTGCATCGAAGGCGACCGCAGACGCTTTCTTCTGTGTGGATTATTCATGCTTCACCCGTGTTGAGGCATCGAATTACAAATATGTTGTGGTAAAAGCAAAAGCCGACCCGCGGCTTTCGGGTACGTGCAACTTAGGACTCTTTTACAGCACGGGAAGCGACGGCGGATTTGCCCCGGCAAGGTATATGAGCCAAGACTTCGTCATGAACAATGACTGGCAGTACATCACCTTCAGAATGGCGTCTGCCGCCTCATGGACGGGCACTCTCAACGGGTTGAGAATAGACCTTTACGACGCCTCCGGCGTGCCTCTGGGGTACACCAGCGAGATCGGATACGTGGCGCTGTGCCGCGATCTGACTGAAGTCAGGAACGTAAAGGACGGGATCCCGCCCGCAGGCTCCATCGGCTATTATCCCTGTTATCTGGGACAGCATATAAGAGTGAGCACTCCCGCCGCAGCTCCAACCTGCACCGAGGCGGGACGCACCTCGGGCAGCGTCTGCTCTCTTTGCGGTACTGTGTTCTCACAGAGCGCTGTGATACCCGCTTTCGGGCACACTTACGTTAACGGCGTCTGCACCAGATGCGGTGACGCAGATCCCGAATACGTTACCGTAATACCCGGTGACGCGGACGGAGATGGAAAGATCACCGTAAAGGACGTAAACCTTATGAAGCAGATGGTGCTCGGAAGCGCCGATCCGACACTGTCGGCAGACGTCAACGGAGACGGAAAGGTCACCGTTACGGACGTCAATGCTCTCAAGGCAATGGTCGCGTCATAATAATAAAGGAACGGCAGATGCTCAAAAGCATCTGCCGTTTTTTATTATATTGCGAAATTTCCGTTTTCGAAGATTTTTACTTCCCTGCCGCCGCGGGTGGTGCCTATGATGGAAAGGTCCCGGGTACCCACCATGAAATCCGTATGTGTACAGCTTTCGGCATTGATGCCCGCTTCGAGCAGTTCCTCCGCCGTAAGGTCGTCGCCGCCGCGTATGGATGCGGAATACGCCTGACCAAAGGCGAAATGGCAGGAAGCATTTTCGTCGAACAGGGTCTCGTAGAAGAGTATGCCCGTATCAGATATGGGTGAGTCATAGGGGACAAGTGCGATCTCGCCCAGATAGTGAGCGCCATCATCCGTACCGACCGCGCCGCGGAGGATGTCCTCGCAGGTGTCGGCATGAGCTTCAACTATCCTGCCGTCGCGGAAGGTGAACCTTATTCCCTCTATGATATTTCCGTTATAGGCGAGGGGCATGGAAGCACAGAGCGTTCCGTTGACTCCCGTTTTCAGCGGTGCGCAGAAGACCTCCTCCGTTGGCATATTGGCAACGAAACGGCGTCCTGACTTCAGTGTATCGCCGCCGCCCAGCCACATATGATTCTCCGGCATTTCAACATAAAGATCCGTGCCGATGGAATTGGTATAGTGCAGATATCTGAGGTCGAGGTCGTTGAGCTTTTTGCAGATGGTCTCGAGACTGTCACAGTGCTTTTCCCATCTTTCGGCAGCTTCGCCGCTGCCGTCGATGCGGACAGCCGCAAAAATCGCGTCCCAGAGCTTTTCTACGGCGTTTTCCGCGTCGGGGAATACTTTTACCGCCCAGCTCTCTGTCGGTGCTGCAGCGACGCACCAGGGGAAACCGTTTGACGTTTCCAGATCGAAGAACTCTTTCAGGTCGCGCCCGCGTGCCGTCTCCCATCTGCGCAGTCTGTCGGGATCAACGCCTTTCAGGCATTCGGGGTCATCGCCGCAGATGAAAACGTACGCCGCGCCCTCTTTTGCCAGCATATTTCTCTTGTCCGCGTCCCAGGGATAGACCTTATCGAACAGGTTTCCGTCGGCGTAAAGCCAATGGGCACGGCTGACGGTATCGTCCCGCCAGTCCATTATCACGTCGGCGGCACCGAGGGAGAACGCCTTATCGGCGATCAGCCTCGCAAAATCCGCTCTCTCCACGGGACAGGACACCATAAGTTTCTGCCCTTTCTGCAGAGCCACGCCCACCTCAACGATAAGGTCGGCATATTCTTTTATTCTCTTATTGTTCATTTTTACCTCTCGAAAAAACTCGCTCAAAGCTATGGTCTGCTTTGGGCGAGCTTTTTATGTATTATTCTTTATTCGGGTTTTTTCTCACCACAGTTTGTGCAGAAGTTACCGGAGTTCTCGGTGCCGCAGGAGCACTTCCATGTTTCGGGCTTCTTGGCGCCGCAGTTTGTGCAGAAGTTTCCGGAGTTTTCAGCACCGCACGAGCACTTCCAGCTTTCGGGTTTCTTTGCGCCGCACTCGGTGCAGAACTTGCCGGAATTATCCGCGCCGCAGGCGGGACACTTCCATGTATCTGCGGGAGCTGCCGCCGCTTTCTGCTCTGCCGCCGCGTTGAAGAGGCCCTGTACGGTGGAGCCGCCGGCGTTTACCGCCATACCCATGCCCATGAAGCCGCCGACCGCGCCGTTTGTGTTATTGGCAGCGTCTACCATAGCCTCGGTCTGTGACGTAGTGAATGCACCCGCCGCCATACCGGCGTTGGAATACATAGCGCTCTGCTGAGCCTTTTTGATGATCTTCTGGTCCTCTTCGGGGAGAGTCAGCGTTGCAAATGCGACGTTTACTACCTCGATACCGCGGAGCTCCGCCCACTTTTCGGAAAGCGCCTTATTGAGTGCCGCTTCCATCTCTGTGGTGCGGGTCATGAGCTGGTTGGGTCTGATCTCAAGGTTGGAGAGGTCGCCGAAAGCGGGCTGAAGCGCGCTTACGAACTCGGTCTTCAGCTGGCCGTCGATCTCTTCTCTGGTATAGTCATGCTCCACGTTGCCGCACACGTTTGCGTAGAACAGCATGGGGTTGGTGATCTTATAGGAATATATGCCTGCGCATCTCAGGGATACGTCGATGTCGAGGCCGATTTTCGAATCCACTACTCTGAAGGGCACGGGATTGGGAGTGCCGAACTTATTGTCAAGGATCTCTTTTGTATTGAAATAATAGACTCTCTGATCCTTTCCGGGGTCGCCGCCGAAGGTGAATCTCTTGCCGAGCTCCTTGAAGGTCTCCTTGAGGCTGTCGCCGAGCTTGCCCGTGAAAATGCTGGGCTCGAGATCGGTCTTATAGGTAAACTCGCCGGGCTCTGCACAGAACTCGACTATCTTGCCCTGCTCCACTATCATCATGCACTGGCCGTCTGCCACTGCGATGACGGAGCCGTCGGAAATTACGTTATCGTTGCCCTTTGTATTGGAAGATCTGCCTGAGATCTTCTTCTGTCCCTTTACTGCGAGAACGTCCTTGGGAAGCGCGTCACAGTAGAAAAATTCCTTCCACTGGTCTGCCAGTACTCCGCCGAGAGCGCCCAGACCTGCCTGAATAAGTCCCATCTTGTTTCTCCTTTGTATTTGATTTATTAAATTATACTATTTTCACTGCCGTTAATCAACAGTTTTCGCAAATTTTTACTTTTAGTATTGACGTTCAGATGAACTTGCGTTATAATCTTTATAACACAAATCACGAGGTGAATATCATGACCGAAAAAGTTATCCCCGGGACCGTCCTCCCCTATTCCGACAGCGGCGACAGTATGTTTTCGTTCTTTCGCCCCATGATAAAAGCCACCGACGGGCTTTCTCTCGGGCAGGTATGCGCCATCACCGGCCTTGAGGTATCCACTATACAGAACTGGGTAAAACGCGGCTTCGTGGCACACCCTGTAAAGAAGAAATACTACGAGCGCCACTTTGCCCGCATCCTTCTCATCACCGCTCTGCGCGACTCCATGAGAATAGAGCAGATAGGCGAGCTTATGACCGCCGTCAACGGCGACACGGAGGACGTCTCCGACGACATCATCTCCGAGCCTGAGCTGTACGACTGTCTGTGCAGGTGCGTGCGGGAACTGAATATGTTCGGTGCAGGTGAGGATGAGGTCCTCAGCACCGTGGAAAAGGTAATAAAGGAATATTCCGGCGCGGACAGCGCCGTCATCGATCGTCTTTCCCTGGCGCTTACCGTTATGGTGACCGCCTATATCTCCACCAGGATGAAGAAGGAATCGGAGGTATATTTCGCAAAGCTCCGCTCACTCTGACTTTTTCTTTCGCACGCCGAAAACTCTGTGAGCCTTCGTCTCTCCGGTCTCTGTCGAGATCATTCTGTAATGCACCAGCAGGGTATCGCCCTTTACCGTTATGTACGAATACGCGGTACAGCACCATACCATGGGCAGCATATCAAATAAATATTTCCCGTATTCCGGGGTACATGCCTCGTCGATGCCTCTGTCTTGATTGCCTGCGCAGCCCGGCAGAAAGTTGACGGGGCCTTTTGGATTTACGAATATATGTGCGTCTGTGCCGTCCACCGTTTCTGTGACAAAGGGGCAATCGCTCTGTACTTCGTTTTCACCCGTTATGGGGTATGAGGCGGAATACACGTGGTCGTGTCCGGATAGGATCAGGTCGACACCTTCTTTTGCGAAAAGCTCTGCCCCATTCTTTCGAAGTCTCAAAGCAAGGTCGTTTCTATCCGGTCTGCATCCGTATTTTCCGGGAGAGAACAGGGGGTTATGGCAGATCACGATCTTCCATTTTTTGTCGGTGGAGGAAAGGTCGTCCAAAAGCCAGCGCAGCTGGGCTGTGGGCTCACCGTCCTCTGTATACTCCACCGGTTCTCCGTAATTCATTACGATGAAATGGACGTCGCCTATATCGCAGGAGTAGTATACTCCGTACGTTGTATCCTGAGGGGTCAGGTCGAGAGTGAAATGCTTTTCGAAGGTATTATGATACCCCTCAAGATAGCACTCCCAGCAATCGTGGTTGCCCGCAGACGGCACCATGGGGTACGCAGTCATAAAATCGCGGTTCGTATCGAGCATTTTCTGCCACATATCGCGCATACCGGACATATGGACCATATCGCCGCCGTGGACTAACAGATCGCACTCCGGGTATCTTTTCCGTGCGTCCTCGAAAGCTTTATGCCAGAAGGTACCGTGATTCACCACGTCCTGTGTATCCGCCATATAGTAAAACCCGAGGTCGCCTTTATCTCCGAGCGTTTTGAAGGAGAAGGTCTCGGAGAACTCTCCCGTCTCGCTGTCGCCAACGCGCCAGAGATACCGGGAGTCTTTTATTGTTTCCATGACGGCAGAATTTTTCACGGTTCCCGTGCTCTCCGAGGTATGGGCGGTGACGGTCACGGCTCTCTCAAAGCCCGGGTCGTCTGCGTCCGTATACTGAAGGACGGGACTGCCCGTCCCGTCGGTCTGCCATGCGGCGCCGTATCTGTCCGCCGCTTTGTTATAGACGGAAAGCGTTATCGCCTCCGGCGTGAATTTTCCCATTAACTTTATTTCCTGACCAATGACAGCAATCTGCCTGCTATCTGCATTATTACGAATTTTAATTCCGATTTTATCACGTATGACAGAGGTGCGGGTGCCGCGTATTTTTTCGCGATATCTGCGAAAGGTTCGCCGTTCTTAATCATTTCCATCACGTCTTCACTTTCGGGACGGCGGTTCGAGCTTTTATTAAGCGCTCCGTTGCCGCGGGATATATCGGAAACGGTACACTCTTTTTTCTGTATTCTGTCGCCGATGGCATCGAATGCCGCTCTGCCCTTTTCGCTTCTGACGATGACGGCGGAGATGCCTTTATCGTCGTTCATTTCGGGGGAAAGGCGGTTTATGCCCCAGAAGTCGCCGAGAGTTATATCCGAAAAATAGCTCCCGCCCTTGAAATTACAGTCAAAGCAGCATTCGCGCAGGGCGCAGTTTCCGAGAAAGATCCTCAGATACGGATCACGGTTTATGCCCTTCCTATAAGTGCCGCGTCCGTCCTCGACCTTCAGTGAGGAATGATGCCAGCCCTTGTCTTTGCTTCGCATACTGACGCTTTTTATATCGCTGAAATTTTCGTCAATATAGCTTTTCCACAATCTCGGTGTGGGGACTCCGTGGCATATGATATCCACCATAAGCAGGTTATCGTATTCTCTGCCCAGATATGATGAAAGTGCGGCGCACTGGCAGGGCGTTCCCGAAAAAAGGACCTTTCTGCCGCCGTCGAGCAGCTCCTTTATCTGCTTCCACACGTCCGCAGTCTCGCTTTGAACGTATTTTGAGCCTCTGAGCTTACAAAGGTCATCGATTGCCGTGACAATTATATGTTCCGGCATGAAATCGGGACCGAACGCGCAGCCGCACACGGCGCCACCCGCATTCAGTACGTCCTCGGAAAGAAGCGAGAAAATGCCGCCCGAGGACGACTCAAGTCTTACGTCACGGTCTTTGTTATATGCCGCGAATGCGGATAAAACTTCTTTATTCGTTTTTTTGTTTTCCGGGCAGACCTTTTCGCATAGAGAACACTCTACACACTTTTCCGGGTCTATCACGGGACGTGTGAAGCCGTATTCGTCCTTTTTCGCACTTATGGCGCCTACCGGACAGACTGCCCCGCACGCCATACAGCCGCAGCAGCGGGAAGGAGAGCAGATCATATTTCTGACCTCCCGAAAAGCTTTCCCATATACTTTTTCACCATACCCTTTTCATAGTCGTTCATAACTGAGAAATACGCAGTAGCGGTATACATCAGGACGTACAGAGAACCGAGGATGAAGAACTCGCCCATACCGGGGATCTTCAGCGTGAATTTCAGTATCACGGTCACGGCTATGGCGGGAACGAATTTCACAAACATCGTCCCGACTGTCTTCCAGTATGCCACCATATCTATGCCGACGCGCTTCTGGTAATAGATATTTATTATGAGCACGTTTGCCACCAAGAGAGCTATCGCCGTACCTGCAGCACTGCCGGTACCGCCGAAGCGAATCGCCAGGGGAACGCTGATTATGACGTTTACTATCGCCATTCCCAGAGTGACCAGCGCTCTCGCGCGGAACAGGTTCTTTGCTTTCATGATACTTACGCCCACGCTCTGAGTGATCGGGATCGCGGACGACAAAATCAGGAACAAAGCTATATAATACGATTTTTCACACTCCGCGCCTACGTGCCATATGACGAACTTATGTCCGAACATCACAAAACCGCTGATGAACAGGAACACCGTGAAAAACTGCAGTCTGCTGGTCTTCAGAAACTCCCCGGTCAGCGATCTGTCGTCCGAGCCAGTCGCCACCATTTTCGAGATCTTCGGCAGCATTACGGACGAGAATACCGCGGAAAGCTGTATCGCCATCTGGTTATAGTTGGACGCCATGGAATACACCGTGACCTCCTCCGTACCCTTTACGATACCGAGGATCGCCTGATCCACGTACCAGTTCACCTTATCCACGACCTCTGCTATGAACACGAAGATGGAATAGGAAAAGATCTCCGCGAATATGTACCTCTCGAAGCCGCAATACCTTACGGTGAGACCCAGCTTTTTCTTACAGTACACCGCATTCGTGACAAGACACGCTATATTTATGGCAGAGATGACTGACACCAGGACCACCGAATCCGCGCCGAGGCACAGAAGCGGGATCATTATTATGGGATTGAGTAATATACGTATTATGTTGATGATCTTCGCGAAAACGAAGTTCTCGTATGCGGTTATTATATTGCCGTAGATGCTCAGGACAAAAGTAAGGCTGACGTTTACCGTCAGTATGGAGAGAAGCACCTTGCCCTTTGCGATCTCGGCGGGAGTGAGGGCGAGAAAGATCTTTCCGGAATTCAGCGTTATGAGCGTCCCTGCGCCGAAAACGGCAACGCCGATAAAGCAGAATATGATGAAGAACATTCCGTGGAGCTTCTTCTCCTCATCGTATCTGCCTGCGGCATGATATTTTGACGTATATACCACGATGCCGTTGCCGAAGCCCAGGTCCATCACGTTCAGATAGTTTATGACGGAGGTAGCGAGCTGGTACAGACCGAACTCCGATTTTCCGAGAAATCTCAGCACGAGGGGCTGATAAACCAGGATTATCAGAGAGTTTATTATGATATATACGTACGACAGCAGGGCGCCTGCACGGCGCTGATTCACGTTACTTTGCATCTTTTTCGAGAAGTGCTTCTATCTCGTCGCCGACAGCACGTGCCTTGGCGATATACTCCGGCATAATGGACTTCAAGTGCGCTCTGTCGCTCTCTTCCCTTTCCGCAAGGGCTCTGAAAGCGTTTTTCAGAGAATCCTCCGATTTCAGGCTCTGTACGGGAAGAACGTAGCCTTCGTCCGTTCCGAACAGGTCTTTTGCTATTCCCTTCGCCTTTACGGAGTAGCCCACCACCAGTGTGGGGACGCAGTTGGAGTATGCCGCGATGGAAGCGTGTGTTCTTGCCGCCACGAAGAAGCGGCATTTTGATATCTTTCCTTTAAGTTCAATGGCGTTTCCACGGTCAAAAAGCTTTATCCTTTCTTCTCCCGGGAAGTACGTCATCAGTTTATTTGCTGAATCGCTGTCATCTGTGGTCTGGCATCTGACGTGAGATATGAGCGCAATATTGAAATCGGTGTCCGCAAGTATCATACGGACCAGCTCGATATAGTTTCTGAGCATTATGCTGTCGCCCTGCTCGAACATCTGCGCCAGGGGGCTTATATTGATACCGACTATGTCGCGGTCGTTATCGAACATAGGCTCCGTCACCTCGCCGGTGGGAAGAGTGAACGCGGGATCGGGATAATACTTGACATTTTCAAATCCCAGGCCTTTCAGCGTCTCGTACGTTATGGTCTCGCGGGCGGTAATGAGGTCAAACTTTTTGAGCCCCTCAATTTTCTTTTTATGAGCTTTCGGGTCGAGCAGCTCGGGATTTATGGAGCAGCCCCATAGAACTGACTTTTTGCAATGGCGTCTTACGTTCCTGTCCACTGTCGTCAGTGTTGCGCTCTTTCCGTAGGAATAGGTATCTCCTCCGACGGAAATGGCTAAGTCCGCAACCTTTGCCGCCTTTACCGTTTCTTTGAAGAACGCGCCGAAAAAGGGCATTCCGCCCAGAACGGTGCATACGGAACCCGTTATCAGCCTTCTTTTTTCGAAGGACAGCTTGCAGAACACGTCGGACAGAACGAATTTATATCTTCCGCCCTCCGTGTCTATATACTGCTCGTCCTCTTTAGGCTTTACCGAGGACACTATGTATTCCGCATCCGGATACTTTTCGCTGATAATACCGCTGATGGATCTGACTATGGCCTCACAGCCGTGATTGTAGCTCGTTCCGTGATTGTACAGGAGTACTCTCTTCATTAGAATCGTTCCTTTCATCTTCTATAAGTAAAGCCATCATTACCGGCAGCACAAACAAACGCGCATTGAGAAGGTCGGGGATCAGGTTTGACGCCAGAAGTCCGAAAATTATGAACCAGAACTCCGTTTTGTTCTTCTTTCTTAATGACGAAAAAACGAAGTACATTCCGACAACGAACATAAGTACGCCGAATATCCAGCCGCCCATCACAAGCCAGCGCAGCATGGTATTATGCGGTACTATGCCGCCGACGAGAGATTGTATGTATTTGTTATCGTATCCCACGCCGAAGGGATTTTTCCACAGTACCTCAAGAGAGCTCCTGGCAATTTCTATTCTGCCGTTATCGTATATGAGAGTGGATATATTACTGATCGATCGTGTAAAGAACAGGTACAGGAACATGACTGCCATCATTGCCACAACGATCAGCGACATGGTAAGCTTTTTGAACGTGCCCTTGTAATGGAGCAGGACGTAAAACACCAGCACTACGGCAAGAGTCACTATACTGGTGCGGCGCGTTGTTACGCCGATACCCGCCATCAGTATCACTGCCATGGTGATTATACCGAGCCAGTTTTTCTTATTCAGCTTTTCCAGAAGGTAGAACACCGCTCCGCCTATCATAATGGTTGACGAGCTGCTGTCCTCCATCAGAAGCTTTGAGGACACCTGCGAACTGCCGAAATAGGTACGCACCTCATATCTGAACAGGTACAGACCAGCGTAATGCTGCAGTATATACTGCAGGAAGAGTAAGGCGCAGCTGAGGACCATATTGAATATGAAAGCGTCCGCCACGTATTTCCTTTTTTCGTATGGGATCGTTCTGCGGAATATGAACGCCACAAAGGATACCACCAGGAAAAACGCTATTATCAGATACTCCTTTATACCTTCGCCAAAGGACTTGGAAATGATGAGCGGATACGGCAGAAAAATAAACAGGCTGACGAAGGATGCCAGTGCAAACGCGTTTACCCTTGTGTTTACGACCTTTCTTACATTGAACATGCAATACACAAGGATCATCGCGCCTATGATATAAAACCACGTTATCTGCAGAGGAGAGCCCCAGTCACCCAGCACGTTATACCAGGATGCCTGCCACGTATGACAGAACATCATCATGCAGGCACACAAAAAATCGCCGCTCTTATTATAGCAGACACGGAAAAGCGCGCAGAACAAAACGAGTCCTGCGCTGAAAAACACTATTGACGGAAGATTGTTCTCGTAATCAAAAAGATGAAGAGCGAGAAACAGGAACGACAGAAAATATTCCATGGTACACCTTAACGAATATGTCAGTTAATTATACTATCAAAATGCACGATTGTCAACACGGAGCATTTCTTTGGGGTCTGGTCAGTTTTTTCCTTTTTCGTATGCGGCTACAACGCTGTCCATGTATGCCCGGATATCTGTGAAGCGGCGCGACGACTCTTTCGCCATTTCGGATTTTCTCCGGTAACGGTCCTCATCGGTAAGAAGGCGCAGGACCTCATCCTTCATTTCGTCGGTGTCGCGGCACAGCTTTCCGTTTTCGTCGGAAATTATTCTGGTAAGCCCACCTGTGGGAAATGCTAAAAAGGGCAGGCCCAGGATCATCGCTTCCACCGCCACAAGACCGAAGCCTTCGCTGGACGACGTAAGGACTCCTATTTTCGAGTTATTCATGTATTTGTAGGGGTTCGGGTCGTAGCCGGCGAAAAAAATATTATCAGAAACGCCCAGTTCTTTCGCGTACAGCTCCGTTTTTTCACGCTCGTCACCGTCCCCCACCATCACGGCTTTTATATCTTCTTTCTCTTTTTTTAGTTCAGAGACGAGATCGACGAAGCGCCACGGCTTTTTTATATCGGTCATTCTGCCCGTGAAGCACAGGTCATACCTTTCGGGGACGGGCTCCCCGGCAAGCCTTTTCACGCTGTCCGCGTCCACGAAATTATAGAGGACCTCTCCCTTTTCTTTCAGAAGTGTGCGGAATACGTACTCTTCTTTTATGCTGGGAGACACGCAGAAGACCCGTGACGCTTTCATGCATGAATACGCCAATCCCAGGCTGTTCGGGCAAACGGAGGCCATCCAGGGACAATTACAGTGCAGATGTGACACGAAGCGGGCTCCTGCAAGGGCAGCGATCATGCTCATATGGGGGTCATGGGCGTGGACTGCATCGGGCTTTATTTCTGAAATGAGTTTTTTTACCGCTGACACGCTGTGAGTGTCGCATGTCACAGTATTTATTCCCATTGCCGCCACTTGTTTTATCCCGTCGCCGTCGGGCGCGACATAGCAGCCCTCCCAGCCGGAGGGAAGATTTTTTATGATATTAACCGCCACGGTCTCCGCGCCGGAGTAAATATCCGAATATATGAGGTGCAGTACTTTTTTCATAAATTTTTAAGGCAATCGGAGTAATAGTCTTCAAGCTCCCTGACGCAGATGTCCATGTTGAACGCGCTGTTTTGCATCTGCAGAAACGTCGCCGCACGGTCGCGCGTCAGATTTTTATCTATTTCGTATGCCCACACAAGTGGGTCATCTATGGGCAGGAAGGTCACGGCGTCCGTTATCTTACACTCCTTTGTGACCTTATCGGAGATGATCTGAGAAAGTCCGGCAGCCGACGCTTCCACGGACACCACGGGAAGTCCCTCGTACAGGGACGGAAGAAGAAATATATCGAAAGCGCTGTACATCTTAGAAGTATCGGGAAGGACTCCTATGAAATACACGGAGCCGTAGAGATTCTTTTTCTTTACGTACTCTCTGACCTCATTCATGGTAGGTCCCTCACCGACGAGGAGAAGCACGCTTTCATTATTGATCTTCTTATATTCCGCAAATATATCGATAAGAAACAGGTGGTTTTTCTGGGTCATGAATCTGCCTATATGACCCACCACCGTTTTATTTTCAATTTCAAGCTCACGGCGGATCTGTATTCTCGCAGACTCGTCGAATCTGAATCTTTCGATGTCTACGGCATTTCGGAACACAGTGACTTTTCCGCATTTGAATGCTTTATCGCCGTACATCCATCTGCCCGAAAGTTCCGAGCAGGCGCACCATTTGTTCGCAAGCCTCGGTGCGATGAGGCGCAGTACCTTTTTCAGGAGGTCACGTTTGAACTCATATTTCGATGAGGTCGAATGATTATGAAGTATTCTTACGGGAACGCCGCAGGTTTTTGCCGCCCACAGGGGGAGGACCGACAGCGTACTCGTATTACAATGTATTATTTTATAGTTCCCTTTTCTTATTATTACTCTGAGGGCTTTCAGATACTTACGGGGATGGGACATGGCAGGTATTTTGAAAGCGCGGGCGCCCATTTGTATGAGTTCCTCAGGCACATCTCTGTCCGAACGGTCTTCATAAACGATATCGTACTGGAATTTCGATTTATCGAGAGCGGAGTAATATGAAAACACTATGCTTTCGATACCTCCAGATCCGATCTTTCCCATTACACACAGTATACGTTCTGCCATATTCTTATCCTTTCTTACCAATACACCCCGCCTTGCTCGGCAAGGCGGGGTGCGGGGTCAATTATTCAGCTATTGGTTTACTATTCAGTTGCCGAATACAGCAGTGATAGTGTAAGTGGTCTGGAGGCCCTTACCATCCTGAACAGTGATTTCCTTTACAACGTTGTTAGTGCCATCGTTGTAAATCTTGAACCAAGTGATGCTGCCGGACTTAACAGTGTCAACGTCTTCGGGGATGGTAACGAAGGTGTGCTTCGTATCTTCGAATACGTATCTGAATGCTGCACTGTCAGCGTCAGCGGGAGCATATACGGTGATGTCGGTGCCGTTGAGTGTGATGCCGTTCATCTTACCACCGGCCTGAACACCCTCGGTGCTGTATACTACTACGATGTTGTATACTTCCTCTTCGCCTGCTGCGTTGCGGCAAGTGATGGTAGCACCGGTCGTGGGATTCTCAATGGTGATGTAAGAGAAGGTGTAGTTAGCAGACTGAGCGATCGTGCATCCGGTGAAGCCGGTGATCTTGACCTTGCTTGCGCTATCCTTCAGAACAGCGATCTTTACGTACTCAGCGAGGTTCTGAGCGTAGATGGTGATGGTGTTGCCATCAAGAGATACGCTTCTTACCTTTTCCTTAGCGGAAGCACCGGTAAGGAACTTAAAGGTCTCAACGGGGATGACAGGGATCTCTCTCTCATCGGTTGCTGCGCCACAAGCGGAGCACTGGTACTCTTCGAGACCAGTTACAGCAGTTGTTGCCTCAGATACTACAACCCACTCGAAAGGTCCTTCATGGTTATCAGCGTCGAATCCAAGGGACTCAGCCTCAGCGATAGTCTCGCCACAAGCGGAGCATACGGTGGACGCGGTGAAGCCTTCAGTTACACAAGTAGCGGTGATTGCGGGAGTACCCTCAATCTCTTCGCCCTCGTGGTTATCAGCGTCGAATCCAAGGGACTCAGCTGCAACGAGAGTTTCGCCACAAGCGGAGCATACGGTGGATGCGGTGAAGCCTTCGGTTGCGCAGGTAGCGGTGATTGCGGGAGTACCCTCAATCTCTTCGCCCTCGTGGTTTGCGGGATCGATAGCGATAATTTCGCCAGCCTCAACGATCTCGCCACAATCGAGACATACAAGGTCGCCGGTGAAGCCTGTTTCTACACAGGTTGCAGCTACAGCGCCCTGGAGCTCAGTGTTCTCATGAGCACAAGCAGTTACGGTTACCTTACCGTCGAAGGGGATTACTACTGCTTCTTCAGCTTCATCGGTGATGGTGTTGTCAGCGATGATTGCAGCTGCAAGCGCATATTCGCCTTCCTCAGCGGTGAGGATCTCGAAGTTAGCATAGAATGCTACGCCGTCTTCGGTAACGTTCTCAAGGCCGTCAGCCATTACGAAGATGGTAACTACGCCGTCAGCAGCGGAAGCAGAGCTTTCGTCAACTGCGAACAGACCGCCTTCAAGGCCAGCAAATTCAAGAGCGTCTTCATCATAACCGATGGTCATTCCGATGGACCATACGCCGTTGTTGTTAGCGAGGGTCACGGGAACGGATACGGTAGCGCCCTTAGAGCCTTCTGCCTCACCAACTACGATAGAGGTGAGCATGGGGATAACTTCTTCGCTCTCGATAGCGCCGCAGATAGTGCATACATACTGGAGGAGACCTTCAGAAGTAGCAGTTGCGGGAGTTACTACAACGGGAGCAAACTCATGGTTACAAGCATCAACAGTTACTACTGCATCTGCTGCTTCGAAATCAACGTCAGCGCCGTCAGCATCGATGATATCGAATACTTCAAGATCTACGTTGTATTCACCGGCTTCTCTGGGAGCCGTGTAAAGAACTGTGAAGAGAACGCCGTCCTCTGCGATGTCAACGAGATCAGCATTGTCAACGAAGATGGTAACTACGCCGTCAGCATAGCTTACGTTGTCTTCGCCGATGGTGAACAGACCGCTTTCAACACCAACATAGGTGAGGCCGTCGTCAGTAAGGGTAGCGCCTATAGCCCAGATACCGTTGTTGTTTTCAACAGATACGGGAACCTCAACGTCAGCACCCTCGAGAACCTCGGAGCTGCCGGCAGTGATGATTGCCTGGGTGAGCGCAGGAATTTCTCTGGTTTCGATGTATTCGCCGCAAACAGGGCACTTCAGGCCTTCTTCACCTGCGACACCGATACCAGCGGGAGTGATAACTTCCCAAGTAGCGTTATCTGCATCATGTCCGAGAGCGGAAATCTCTTCGGGAGCCACAAGAACTTCGTCACAAACGGAACACTTAATACCAGCAGTAGCGCCGGCAGTGGTGCAGGTTGCGGTTACAGCGGGGATCTCAACCTCGGTGTGGCCGAGGGCAGCGATCTCAACGTCTGCCTCTACGATTTCTTCGCAATCGTCGCAGACGATGTTCTTAAGACCAGTCTCAGTACAAGTAGGATTGAGAGTGATAACTTCGTGGGTGTTAACATGATCGCAGGGCAGAGCCTCACCGGTAATGGTGATGGAACCGTCAACACACTGGAAAGGAACGGAAAAGTTCTTTGCATTGGATACACCGTCATCAAGGTCAGACATGATCATGATGTCGTATACAGTACCGGGTCTTGCGTTATCGGGAATCTGGAAGGATACCGTGTAGAGCAGACCGTTGCCGTAGAACTGATCCGAAGGAGACTCGGGCATGAACACAACGGTGGTCCAGCACTTATCAGGATTGTTCTCAGGAACAAAGTTGAAGGAGCTGAACGCATACTTCATAGTATCGTTGGTGTTCTGCTTGCCGCTGGTGTAATCCAGGCCGATGTCACCGGTGTTGATAGCAGTCTGGTCCCAGAATACATAACCGTTGACAGCAGGACCGGTCATGGTCAGAGCCTTATCGTAAACGATAACGTTTGCAACACCCCATACACCGATGTTCGCAGTCTCGGTTGCATCGGAATCGTCCTCATCGTTATTGAGCATGTAAACGGGAACCTCAACGATGCGGTTCTCGGAAGCAGCATCGATGGTAACATCGGTAGCTACGATGGTCAGAGCCTGACCTGCATACTCAGCTGCGAGTGCTTCGTAAACAGCGTCAGCAGTGAAGGAGAGAGTAGCCTCACAGCCTTCTTCGTCCCATACGAGGTCGTCATCATTGCTGTCGCAAGCATAGAGGACGCCTACACCGTAGGTGAAGGAGTCACCTGCAGCGGGAGCTTCGTCAAAGCCGAATACGAGGTCAACGAGATCCATCTCAGCAGCGTCGATTGCATCGGCTTCTACCTCGAAGTCAACAACTGCGCACTGGTAGTCAGCAGTTGCAACGCCGAACGCGCCTGCGTTGGCCTTCATGTTTCTGTTGTTACCTGCGAGAGGACCAGCGGTGATGCCGCTGTTAGAGCTGAACAGATTTCCGTCGTAAACTACGTCGAAATCTGCTACTCCGCTGGCTGTTTCCCACCAAACAAGAAGCTGGAAATAAACCAGGTCTCCGGGGTTGTCTGTGATGGATACCTTAGAAGTGAACTCAGTTGCGCCGCCGGCAACGAAGTCGGCGTCGGAAGCAGCCACTACTAACGCATCTCCTGCAGCAGCAACGGTCAGCGAAGGAACGATCATCCCGACGAGCATAGCCACCGCAAGAAGAACAGATAAGATTTTCTTCATGGATATACCTCCTAAAATTTTGGTACTTATATTATACTTTTTCTAACCCACAATGTCAATACAAAATGGAAAAATAAATAAAAAAAACATTCTCACAGTCAATTTTCAATGCAAATTCTATAAATTGTAACAAAATAATGTATTTCTTTTGTCCGGGATATGTCCGCAAAGCCGGACATATAAGCTTGTATATATAATCATATAAATAATGTAACCGTTTCGGAAAAAACACCAGAATATAAAATAGGCATTTGTGTAATTTTTCCTTGCCAAATTACTCAAACGCCTATTTTGTCGTTATTGTGTCAAAGAACGATTTTTCTTGCTTCAAGGTAGTACCGCTTGCTCTTTGCCTCGCCCATGGAAAAGGTCTTCCGTGGGAGGGTCCCGTTGTTCGTTACGTAGCCGAAAAGCTCGGATTTTTCAACGCCGTCAAAGAGGAAACCCACGGTTTTATCTGACTGTGCAAGCGAGACGAGCGTATCTTCGCCGTGGATATAGTCGCAGGTTACGCCGGAATGGGAGGAAACGTATGTATCTATGAACTGCTGGAGAGCGCCGACAGTGAGCGGGTGGCCTGCGGGAGCGGGATGCTCTTCCCTGCCGTTCTTCGTTACGACGGTCACGGTTTTCCCGCTGTTTCCGGCTTTGCTCATTTCAGAAAGGACATCGGCGAAGTTACAGTTTTTCAGTATCCTGTATATGGGCTCAAACTCAATTGAGCTGTCGCGGAGGCTGACTATCTCCGCCAGAGCGAAACGGGCCGGATGATCTGCTGCTGCCGCGCCAAGCTCTTTCTTAATATTCTCGTAATGGGCTTTTGCGCTGGCAAGGGAATGGTTACCGTCGCCCACGGCGTACACGACGCCGCCTTTTTTCGAGCTTTCGTATTCCTCAATACGGGATAGGAGGTCGGACAGAGGCTCGCCGTCTATCAGCCAGCCGGCGGCACGTCCTCCGCCGAGCATAAGCTCAAAATCGTAGAGCTTTGTGAGATTGTCCTTTATTAATGACAGGCTTTCCGTGAGCTTCTCTTTCTCATCATCAACGAAAACCATGATATGCGGAAGCTCCACCGTCGCAGCTTTCCGCACCGCCACTCTGGGAGGGATCCTTTCCACCACGGTCTTTTCCGTGGCGCGGACGGGGGATGCGGAGCCGGGGGTGAAATCGTACTTCTCAAGATCAAACTTGCCGACGATGCCGCGGCGTATCCTGCCGTCGGGAAGAGTCCTCTCCACATAGATCATGGAGTTTTCGTACTTTTTGAGCTTTTCGGCGGCGGTCTTCATATTTCCCGCTATCTTCTCTGCGGCTGCCTTTTCCTTTTCCGTTTCCAGATAAGCCTCGGGGAGGATATAGTCAAGGGTGGAGGGACGATCATTAATGATCACCTCCGCATTTTTCCAGTAGTCGGGCTCGCTGGTGAACTGATCGCAGGCTATTACCGACCAGCTTTGCCACCTTTCGTCGGTTTCGTTATAGCCGGGCAGGAGGATATCCGCCGGAGAAAAAATGGTCTTCATCTGAGGGTGCCTTTCTTTTGCGTTTTTCTACATTATATATTCTTTATCCTCTTTTGTCAACGAAATATGATTTGACTTTCTTCCTTTTTTATGGTAGTATAATACAGATATCTTAGAGGTGGTGCGTATGGAAGATATATTCAGCACCGAGATCCCGGAAATGAATCTTCTGGGGAACGGCATAGTTAAAATCGACGGATGCGTGGTTTTCGTCATGGGAGCCGTTGACGGCGACGTGGTGACGGCAAGGATCACGCAGACGAAAAAGAATTACAAGATAGCGGAAATCGTCTCCATAGACCGTCCTTCTCCTCACAGGATCGCTTCCGATTGCCCGGTTTCGGGCGAGTGCGGCGGCTGTTGTCTGCGGCATATAAGCTACGAGCACGAAGCGGAGATCAAAAGGAAGGGCGTGGAAGCTGCTCTGCGGCGCGGCGGTCTCGGAGAGCTGTCCGTACCGGATATAATCGTCGCGGAGCCGGAACGTTACCGCAACAAGGCGGTGTTCCGTTTTGACGGGGAGCAGTACGGATTTTCCGAAGAAAAGACGGACCGTATTGTGCCCACGGAGGATTGTCTGATCTGCCCGGAAATATTTTCATCAATTGCCGAATACTGTGGCGGATATTTTGCGAAAAACCCGCTTTCGTACCTGTATCTGCGCAGGAGCTCCATCGGTGAGATCTCTTGTGTGGCGGGAAAAAAGCCCGGGGTGGACTATGATATTTCGGCATTTGCCGTAAATCTTACGGAAAGGTTCCCGCAGGTAGTGGGAGTCCTCACAAAAGAGGGTGAACACCCGGAGGATGGGAAGCCCTGCAGGCTCGTCTCCGGCAAGGACACCGTTACGGAGAGTTTTCTCGGGATGGAGCTTGAGATCTCGCCCGATTCCTTTTTCCAGGTAAATCACGACGCGGCTGAAGCACTCTGTGCGAAGGCTGCGGAATATGCGGCGCCGGACGGAGATGAGTTCGGCATCGACCTATACTGCGGCACGGGTGTCATCGGGCTTTCCGTGGCGGCGCTCAACCCCTCCGTGCACGTTACGGGTGTGGAGATAAATCCCGCCGCCGTCGAAAACGCGAAGCAGAACGCATCCCGCAATTCCCTTTCCAACATCGGTTTCTTCTGCGGAGACAGCGCGGTATTCGCGAAGCAGATCTACGGAAGCGCGGATTTCATCACCATAGACCCTCCCCGTGCCGGCTGTTCCGATCAGATGATAAAGGAGCTTTTGCGGCTCAAGGCAAAGAGGCTCGTATACGTTTCCTGCGATCCCGCGACTCTTGCCAGAGACCTCGGGAAACTGACTGAGAAGACTTATTCCATCGAAGAAGTCTGTGCAGTCGACCTGTTTCCGCGCACAAAGCATGTGGAGACAGTAGTCCTCTTGTCTCGGGCCTAGGTTGAGGCTACAGGACTATTGTCATTTGAAGAAAAGTGAATTGTAATTAGATAATATGAGATGCTTTTGGAAAGGAGCAGATATAATCATGACCATAAATTTGACAAAAACAGACCTTAACGCAATTACACTCGGCGATTCCAATTACATCAACAACAAAGGTGCTAATTTTTATACCGATGCCCAATATGACAAGGCTGTTGAATACTATAGAATCGCTGCCGCAATGGGAAATGTTAAGGCAATTACGAATTTGGGCTATTGCTATCTTTACGGTAGGAGCATCGATGTTAACATATCCGAGGCGATAGCGTTGTTTATTGTCGCTTCTTCAAAAAGGGATGCCGATGCAGCATATAAACTGGGGGATATTTATTCACGAGAGAAATGGGGCGTAATGGATAGAGAACTTTCTGTGTATTACTACAGAATGGCAGCCAGTTATATCATAAACGAAGAATGGGAGGGCAGACATCAAATTGTCTGGCACAGTGATCTGCAAAGATATCCAAGCCTTTGCTACGCACTTGCAAGGGAGTTGGCACCCGGTGGTGAAATGTCGACAAATATTGAATTATCTTACCAGTTTTTGAAACATGCCGAAATTGGTTATCAGAAAGCATTGGCTAACGGGGATGCTTTTTATCATGAGTCGTATGCAAAAGTTGTTGATATGCTAAAGGCCACGTATTATGACATTGTTAGATTGGAATATGATTCAGCTTTTGATGAAGAATATTCAACTGCCGCTGAAGATGAGTGATAGTATGCTGCTTGCCTGCTAACTAACTCTCATTCTGCACCGTATGGGCGATATATTCCCTCATACTGTGGGGGTAGATTTGTTTCCGTGTTGTATCGACATTCATGGCATTGTCTCGAACCTATGTTGAGCTACAGGACTATTGTCAGAGCAACAATTTTAATTTATGTGGGTGTAAGAATGAATCATTATAAATCATGGTCTGGATTAAATAAGCAGCTTAATGACTTACTTTGCGATTCACTGAAAGGACGAATTAGCTATTTTTTAACTCGTTATCACGAAGTTCACAATTCATATGGTCGAGCATCCATAAAGCTGGATGGAAAAGAATTGGTTATCTTTTCTTGGATTGATATGTACAAGCAAGAACGAGACATTGCTATTCAATGGAAAGGAACCGGTATCTATGATTGTGATTCGCCGGAGCTAAAGGCTAAATGGGATAGAGAGGGAACACTGTCTGATTGGGATTTCCTGCAGGCTGCTACAGATTATCTCCAAATACCCATTTCAGATGCTTTAAAAAGCGAAGATTGTTTAATCCGAGTGTTTGCAATTTTAGATAGACGCGTTGGAAAAAGGACGATCAAGCAAATACAAGATAGTGAAGAATACAAGGCATATCCTGAATGGGTACAGCAGTTTTATTTCCTTCGCTTTGAGAATTAAATTTAAGTTTAATCGTTCAATCAAGAATAAAAGAATCCTTGTATACCTAAGCGATATATTTCCGTGTACTGTGGGGGTAGATTTGTTCCCGTGGTGTGCGGACATTCCCGGTATCGTCTCAACCCACGTGGAGACGGTAGTCCTTCTCAAAAAGTAAGCTTTTCTCAAATATTACTATCTCAACAAAGGAGAAAAACATGACCGCTTTCCTTTATCTCGGGATCATGATCGCAGTTATTCTGATCTGGTTCCTCATCGTAAAACGGCCTATATACGAAGCCACTCTCGTGAGCTTTCTGGTGCTTGTCACCGTCGGAGGCAGGTGGGGGAGCATCTGGGATTACGTTTATTCCGGACTGACCACCTCTCTGCTCTACTCCATGACGGTATTCGTCGCCATGTCCATCATCCTCACGAAGACAAAAATAATCGACGGGGCGATAGAAATAATTCTCGCCCTTCTGGGACGGGTCACCGGCGGCGCGGGATACGTGACCGTGGTGGCATCCAGCTTTATGGGAGCCCTTTCCGGCTCCGGCCCCGGAAACGTAATGGCAACAGGTACAATCACCATCCCCGCCATGAAAAAATCCGGTTTTCCCAGTGAGCTTGCCGCAAACATCACAAGCGCTTCAAGCTGTCTCGGCAACATGATACCTCCCTCGTCCACCATCGTGGCGTCACTGGGCATTCTTGCCGGTATGTATCCGGCAATGAATATTTCCACGGGTCAGTTCTGGCTCGCCTGCTGGGGCTGTTCTCTGTGGTTCATCCTTCTGCGCCTTATTATGGTCTTCGTTTTCTGCAAGGTGAAAAAGGTCGCGCCCATGGCAAAGGAGGACGTGCCGAAGCTGGGTGAAGTTATCAAAAACGGCTGGAGAGGACTTCTCCTGCCCATCATTATTTTCGTTCCCTTCCTGCTCGACTATTTCTTCAAGGATTCGTTCTTCACCGAGCGTCTCGGCAGCGCGGGAGCAAAGAGCTTCTCCTCCTCCATGCTTTACTTTATCGCGGGACTTGCGGTGATCTACGCCATCATCGTGATAAAGGACAAAAAAATGGTGACTCCGCGGGCGATGGCAAAGGTGTTCACGGAGAGCACGAAAAGCATCGTTCCCACTATCGCCATTTGCCTTTTCGGCTACATGTTCGGCGCACTGTTCACAGACCTTGACATAGCCTCCGGTATCCAGGCGGGGATCTCCGCTCTGAGCCTCGGAAAAGTGGCGATGTGCTTCATCGTTCCTTTGCTCACCTGCGTGCTCGGCATCGCCATCGTCGGCTCGTCCATGGTGGTGGTATTCGGCGAGGTGTTTATCCTCATGTTCACGTCGGTGGGTGTGAATCCCCTGCTCATTGCGGCCATGCTTCCCTGCATCTGCGGTGTTATGTCCAACATGGTGCCGCCTATCGCGCCCGCCTTTCTGGCAGGCGTCAGCCTGGCTGATGCGGATTTCTCGAAATCCGTGAAGAACAATCTGTGGTGGATACTTACGCAGTACCTCCTGGAGGTCGTCGTGCTTCTCGGGCTCCTGCCCGTTATCGGAATGTGAGGTGGCGGATATGAAAAAAGCTCTGCTTAAGATCGCCGGAGTTATGAAGATCATTTTCGGCTACGGCATCATGATATGTCTTCTCGTCGGAGGACTTACCTTCTTTGGATACGCAGCCGCGGTGATCATCGGCGGTGACACCGCCGCCGCCATCTGCGCCTTTATCTCCGAAAAGATAAATCCCATGCTCGTGCTCGTCTCCACTTCCATGATACTTCTCGGGCTCATCAGCATGTATATTTCCGGCGAAACGGGCAAAAAGAAGCCCGCGAAGGCCGAAAGAGATACTGCCGCAGGAAATGCGGAAAGCAACTGAAATCAGAGGTCTTTTATGGATTCTATCGTATCGTACGTTGAATATTTTGCCGGGAAAGTGCCGGACAAGACCGCAGTGATCGCCGAGGACATTCCTCTGTCCTACGGTGAGCTTTGGAAAAAAGTGAGGGGATTCGCTTTATATCTCTCCTCTTTCGGCTACGGCAAGGGTGCCAGGATAGTTGTTAAATCAAATCCCGCCCTCACTTTCCCCATCGTCTGCCTCGCGTGCCATCTTGCCGGGTACACCTTCGTGCCCGTGGAGAAGACTATGGGTCCCGACGGGATAAAAGAGGTCGCCGCGGCTTTGAGCGCGTCCATGGTCATATGCGACGAGCCCGTCGGGGCTGCATGCGATTTCACGCCTCTTTCAGACGTCACGGAGATTTCCGAGGGCACTTTCAGCGAAAGTGCTGTATTTGAAATGCCCCGCCCGGAGGATCTGTGCGACGTTCTGTTCACCACCGGCACCACCGGAAAATCAAAGGGTGTGCGTCTTACCCACAGAGCGGTATGCGCAGCCGTGGAAAACACTCAGGCACTTGACAGGCTGACGGAAAAGTCCGTATATCTCATAGCCGTACCCATCAACCACGCCAGCGGCATACGTAAGCTCTACGCTTCGCTAATGACCGGGGCCTGCGCCGTTATTATCGACGGTTTTCTCAATCTCAGAAGATTCTACGGAACCCTTGACACGTACGGTGTTACCGCGATTCTGCTTCCTCCCTCCGCCGTGCGCGTACTGCTGACGGTTTCTGCCGCACAGCTCGGAAAATACGCGGATCAGATCGAGGTCATCCACAGCGGGGCGGCGGCTTTTCCCGAGACAGACAAGGAAACTCTTATCGGCATGTTCCCGAAGACGCACCTTATTTTCGCCTACGGCTCTTCGGAGGCCGGCTGCTCCTGCGGATATGAGTATTCGGCATATCCGGGACTTACCAACTGCGTCGGAAAAGCCAATCCCCGTTCCCACGTTTTCATCGTGGACGACGAAGGGCATCCCATCGAGTCGTCGAAGGATAAGCTGGGCCTTATCGCCGTTTCCGGCGACACGCTGATGTCCGGATACTACAATGCCCCGGAGCTGACCGAAGAGGTCATGCGGGGCGGCGTTCTGTACACCAACGACATCGGATACATCGACGGTGACGGATTCATCTTCATGCTGGGCAGAAAGGGCGACGTCATCAACGTGGGCGGTCTTAAGATCGCGCCGGTAGAGGTGGAAAACGTAGTCATGCGGTACCCCGGTATCGTTGAGTGTGCCTGCTTCGGCGTGCCCGACAGGATCACCGGCTCCGTTCCCAAGCTGAACGTAGTGCTCGAGGACCCGGATGGCTTCGACATGGTGGGATTCCGTTCCTATCTTGCGAAGAATCTTGAAATGTTCAAGATTCCGAAGGTCGTTGCCGCAGTTGACGAGCTGCCGAAGACCTCCAACGGAAAGCTTGACAGAAAAAGGCTGCAGTAAGGCAGCGGACGGCACGATATGAAAAAAGACGAGATAGTGAGAGGTATCAAGTTCCTGCTGTTTTCCGTAAGCGCGGGGCTGATCGAGATCGGCACCTTTGCCGTACTCAACGAGGTATTTCATCTCGACTACTGGTTATCCTATCTGACTGCGCTCGTTCTTTCGGTCATCTGGAATTTCACCTTAAACCGCAAATTCACGTTCAAATCGGCGGCGAACGTTCCCGTCGCCATGCTGAAGGTGCTTTTGTACTACGCGGTGTTCACTCCCCTGTCCACCCTGCTTGAGCATTATCTGACAGGGCTCGGATGGAACGAGTATCTTGTGACCGCCATAAACATGGTGATAAATTTCGTGACGGAGTTTTTATATCAGAGATTTTTCGTGTTCGGAAAGTCGATAGATACTGCAGAAAAATAATTAAAGCAAAAGCAGACTGACGTGATGTCAGTCTGCTTTTGCTTTTCAGCGAATGTTAAGTGATTTGTTTGCCTTTGGCAAACTCGATATAATTTGTCATGGGCAAATTTCGATATATTTCTGCTGCCGCATAAATTCGATATGAAATAAATCCCCTTCTCGCACCGCAGTGCATATCGAGTTGCAAAGAAACATATCGAGCCCGTAGGGTATATCGAAAATCCCGCAAGGGATTTATTTCGCTGCGGAGTGTCCTTTAGAACACTCCGCATACAGGGCTCTTTCCTTTTTAAATGATTTTCAAAAATTCGAGCATCAGCTTTACGGAGGCATCTGCCGCAGCGGTGACGAAACGGACGAAGTCCATACCGGGCTCTTTTTCGTCATAGCTGTCGGAGATGGTACGGATTATTCCGAAGGGTACATTATTGACATAGCAGACCTGGCCCACGGCGCCGCCCTCCATTTCGCAGCAGTCCGCGCCGAAGGTCTCGTTTATGCGGGCTCTCTCGGAATTTCCGGCTACGAACTGATCTCCCGTCGCCACCTTTCCGCTTTTACGGGTTATGCCACAGATATCGGCGGCTTTTTCAAGGGATAACGACACCGTTTCGTCAGTACATATTTCCACCTTGTTTATCCCGGAGATAAGTCCCACGGGGTCGCCTACGGCGGAGGTATCCATATCGTGCTGCACCACCGAATCCGCCACCACGCAGTCGAGTACCTTAAGCTCCTTTGCGAGAGCGCCCGCGACGCCGGAATTGATTATGCAGTCCGGGGCAAAGTGCAGGATCATGGTCTGAGCGCACATGGCGGCAAAGACTTTTCCGATTCCGCATCTTGCCACGACCACTTCTTTTTCACCGATCTTTCCGCAGAAGAACTCTATTCCTCCGACGGTCTCGGTTTTCGGGTCGTTGATCGCAGCTTTGATGCCGTCGGCTTCCTCATCCATAGCGGCGATAATGCCTATTTTATTAAATTTACTCATATCAGTCACCGTTTATAAAGTCTTTCATTTTTACGAGCTCGCCGCCGGCAAGTCTCGATTTTTCCGCGGCAAGTGCGGCGTAATGGCTTTCGAGGGAAACATCCACAGAAGTAATACCATCCGCTTTATTCCCGTTCTTTACAAGGTCGATGAAATCCAGCATCATTGCCGCATCTCCGCCGCCGTGACCGCCGAAATCGTCGGTAAGGGTACGGACGTCGATCTCGTAATCCTCTTTCCCGAACGGACGGACGTATATTATGTTCTCGTCAAAATCGGCTTCTATCTCGCCCTGCGTTCCCATTACGCGGATACGTCTGCCGCCGGGCTTGGTGAAAGCGCACATGGTGAAATTGACCGTGACGCCGTCCTCCAAAAGGAGGTTGACCACCTGATGATCGACCACGTTATTATCGCACCGGAAAACGCATCTGCCGTAGGGTCCCGTTTCAAGCGCCTTCCAGACCTTTTCCTCCGTGGGGTCCGGGCATGCGACGCTTACGGGCCAGCCGTAGTTCCCTTCTCTGATATGCTTTATATAAAGCTTCAGCGCGGAATAGGGGCAGCTTTCTTCGATCTTACAGTCTGTGCAGCGCTCGCCGGAATTTTCGGGGGCGTTTTCTTTTTTGAAATAGGAGAGGCTTCCGAAGGAGGAAACGCTTTCAACCTTTTTCCCCGTGAGCCAGACGAAAATGTCAAGGTCGTGACAGCATTTCTGCAATATCATGGGGGAGGTCTCATCGGAATTTCTCCAGTTGCCCCGAACGAAGGAATGTGCCTGATGCCAGTACATGACCGGTTCAAGCGCTTGTATCGACACAATTTCTCCCACGGTGCCGCCGGAGAGAAGCTCTTTTATTTTACGGTAAAACGCCGTGTATCTGAGCACGTGGCAGACCACCACGTCACGCCCCGTTTCCTTTGCGGTGCGTGCGATTTCAACGCACTCCGCAAGGTCGGGTGAGACAGGCTTTTCCAGAAGCAGGTGATAGCCCTTTTTCATGGCGGGGACGGCGTATCTGTAATGGTCCCGGTCGAGGGTACATATAAAGGCGGCATCCGCCATTTTCGGCTTTTTCAGAAACTCGTCGGCGTCGGTGAAAAGGTTTTCATCGGGGAGGCCGAAGTCTCTTTTCATCGCCGCGAGGCGCTCGGGGTCGGTATCCGCCGCCGCAACTATTTTCATTTTATCGGGAAAGCGGTGCGCCATGGAAGCGTAGACCGTTTTTCCTCTGTCGCCGCAGCCGATGAGGGCGACTGTCATTATTTTATCATCCATTTTTCTTTCTCCCGCGGCAGACCGCCAGCAAAAGGCATAGAAGCAGTATTCCTATAAGGGCGCCGCCCGTATCTATCAGCACGTCGAGGGCGGTGGAAAACCTGCCCGGGACGAAATACTGATGTATTTCGTCGGTGGCACCGTAAAAAGCGCAGAAGCCGAGGGATGCGAGCATTTTCGTCTTTTCGCTGAAGGAACCGGAAAAGTGTGCATGCAGGTACGTGAAAAATCCCAGGGCAGCGTACTCCGTGACGTGCGCGGCCTTACGGACCACCACAATGACTGTGTGCCGCAGTTCCCACCGCTCGCTTCCGGTCATTTCGCTGTATCCCGGAAGTCCGGTGATAACGGAATCGACGATAGGATCGCTCTTTTCATTGGACTGTGCCTTGCTCTGCGCTGAAAAGCAGAATATGGCTATCACAACTGCTATAATCGGCACAAGCGTTATCCACATTCTGCTTTTTCGTTTCATTATTCGATGGGTTCTCCGTCCTTATCAAAGAGAGGCAGGGGCTCAAGATAGATCACGTCATCGCGGGTCTGTGCGTCGCCCTCGGCGAGGATGCACATTCTGCCCACGATCTCGCCGCCGGTCTGGCGGACAAGCTCTTCTACTGCCGCGAGGGATGCGCCCGTGGAGATAACGTCGTCCACTATAAGTATCTTCTTGCCCTTCATCATTTCGGCGTCCGCCGTGTCAAGGTAGAGCTTCTGCTCGCCCTCGGTGGTGATGGAACGGACCGTGACCTCAAAAACGCCGGTCATATAGAGCTTGGGCTTTTTCCTCGCGAGGAAGTATTTCTGATTTCCTGCGAGGCGCGCCATCTCGTGCGCTATCGGGATACCCTTGGATTCCGCGGTGATTATGTAATCGTACTCGGGTGCTTTTTTTAGAAGTGCTTCGGCGCAGGCGGTGGTGAGCTCGGGATCACCGAAAATGACGAACGCGCCGATATAGAGGTTTTCATTAAGCGGGCAGAGAGGCAGCTCGCGCTCGACTCCCGCAATGGTCATTTTATAGGATTTTTTCATGACAGTCCTTTCCGCGGGGCTCTGCCCCCCACCCTGCGGCTTTTGAAAAAGCCGGCAAAACTTTTGAAAAATATTTTCAGTCGATTTACGAACGCAGAGCGATACCATATGCTTCGGCAAGCTTTTTCATTATCTTATTTACCACGCGGTCAGCGTCCTCGTCGGTCATAGTACGGTCTGCAGCACGGAGCATGACCGCGAAGGAAACGCTCTTTTTGCCCTCTCCGATCTGAGGTCCGCGGTATACGTCGAAGAGCTTTACGGACTCTACGGTCTTACCGCCTGCGGTCTTCATGACCTCCTCAACGTCGCCCGCCTGCAATTCTTCGTCGCATACGAAGGAGAAGTCGCGCTCGACTGCGGGGAATCTGGGAAGCTGTGTGTATTCGTAGACGGTCTTCTTCATTTCGAGGATAGCGTCGAAGTCAAGCTCTGCGGCGCAGACCGTGCCGGAGAAGCCGTAGTTTTCGGCGCACTCGGGATGGAGCTCTCCGAAGATGCCGAGGCAAGCTTCCCCTGCCATGACCTTCGCACACCTTCCGGGATGGTATGCGCGGTCGGAGCTCTCGGAAACGTACTTAACGGTGATGCCGGCAAGCTTCATGACTGCCTCGACGTAGCCTTTCATCTCATAGAAGGGGGCGTCGCCCTTGGCGGTATTGTCATAGAATGCCGCAGTCACTCTGCCGCACTCGTCGGGAAGCTTATCGGGAGTGGTGGGCAGATACACCTTTGCTATTTCGAAGAGATGGACGTTTTCATTCTTCTGACTGTTGTTATATGCCAGCACTTCAAGAACGGAGGGAAGAGCCGTGGTCCTCATGACGGAGGTATCCTCGCCCAGGGGGTTGGAGATCGTAACGGAAACTCTTCTCTTATCGTCCTGTGCCATTCTTATTTTATCGTAGTACCTGGGGCTGATGAATGAGAAGGTATTTATCTCGTCCATGCCCATGCCGCAGAGAGCGTCGGTAAGGTCACAGGTGAACTGCTGCTTTGCGTTTCTGCCGCCCTGAGTCATGGGTGCTACAAAACCTGTGGATTCGATCTTGTTGTAGCCGTAGATCCTTATGACTTCCTCGGCAAGGTCGTTCATGCACTCCACGTCGGAGCGGAACGAGGGAACGATGACGTTTCCGTTCTCGTAACCGAATTCCAGAGATTTAAGAGTTTCGATCATATACTCCTCGGAGAGGTGTACGCCGAGGAACTTATTGATACGTTCCACCTCCAGCGGTATGACGCGGAGGGGCTTTTTGTCGGGGTAAACGTCGATGACGCCGTCAACGACCTCGCCGGCTCCGAGAAGCTGGACAAGCTCGCAGGCGCGCATCAATGCGGGCATGGTGTTTTCGGGATCCATTCCCTTTTCGAATCTGCCGGAGCTCTCCGTTCTCATACCGAGCTTGCGGGAGGTTACGCGGACATTGGAGCCCTTGAAGGTCGCGGACTCGAAGATGACGGTCTTCGTGGTATCCAGGATCTCACTGTTGGCACCGCCCATGATACCTGCAAGGGCTACCGCCTTTTTCTCATCGGCGATGACAAGCATGGTGGAGTCGAGAGTATGGTCCTTGTCGTCAAGGGATTTATACTCTTCCCCGTCGGCAGCGCGGCGGACTATGATATGGCTTCCGTCCAGGCAGGAATAGTCGAAAGCGTGCATGGGCTGACCGTATTCCAGCATGACGTAGTTGGTGATGTCGACGATATTATTGATGGGGCGCACACCTGCGGCGCGGAGCCTCATTCTCAGCCACAAAGGTGAGGGTGCTATCTTCACGTTCTTCACAGCTGCCGCGGAATATCTGAAGCAGAGGTCAGAGTCGTTTATATCGACCTTGAGGTAATTTTCCACCTTGTCGCCGTCGGAAAGGGGTTTGACCTCGGGTGCGGGGATAGTGAGGGGTTTATCGAAGGAAACCGCGGACTCACGGGCAAGTCCGATAACTGAGAGGCAGTCGGGGCGGTTGGGAGTGATCTCGAATTCCACCACGTCGTCCACGATGCCGGTGATCTCTTTCACGTCCGCGCCGGGAACTGCGCCCTCGACGTCGGTATCATTGAAGATGAGTATGCCGTCCTCGATGGCGCCGGGCATATCATGGAGTGTGAGTCCAAGTTCGGCGATCGAGCAGAACATACCCCAGCTTTCAACGCCGCGGAGTTTGCCTTTCTTGATATGGATATCGCCGCAGAGATCTGCGCCGTCGCAGGCTACGGGAACGAGAGCGCCCTCGAAGACGTTGGTGGCGGCGGTAACGATCTGCACGGGAGCGTCGGTGCCTATATCGACGGAGCAGACGGTCAGTCTGTCGGCGTCGGGGTGCTTTTCTGTTTTCAGTATCTTTCCCACGACGACCTTTGAGATTTCGGAGGCGAGGGTTTCAAAGCCCTCTACCTTGGAGCCCGTATCGGTCATTCTGTCGCAGTAGTCTTTTGTATTTATCTCGCTGACGTCTGTGAAATCAGCAAGCCATTTTCTCGGTAAATTCATTTTTCTACCTCCCCTGTCAGAACTGTTCTATAAAACGTACGTCGTTTTCATAGAGAAGTCTCATATCGTCGATATGGTGCTTCAAGAGCACTATTCTCTCGATGCCGAGACCGAATGCGAAACCGCTGTACTCTTCGGGATCTATATCGCAGCCGTGGAGCACGTTGGGATGCACCATGCCGGCACCGAGGATCTCGATCCAGCCCTCGCCCTTACAGAAGCGGCATCCCTTGCCGCCGCACTTGAAGCAGGAAACGTCTACCTCGGCGGAGGGCTCGGTGAACGGGAAATGATGGGGACGGAAACGGATCTTCGTATCCTCGCCGAACATCCTCTTGGCGAAGAGCTCCAGCGTTCCCTTAAGGTCGCCCATGGTGATGTTCTTATCAACGACCAGACCTTCGAGCTGATGGAACAAGGGGGAGTGGGTGGCGTCAACGGCATCGGACCGGTAAACTCTGCCGGGAGAGATTATACGAATGGGAGGACGCTTCTTTTCCATGGTCCTAACCTGCACGGGGGAGGTCTGGGAACGGAGAAGGATATTATCGGTTATATAAAAGGTGTCCTGGGTATCTCTTGCGGGATGCTCCGGGGGAATATTGAGTGCCTGAAAGTTATAGTAGTCCAGCTCCACCTCGGGGCCTTCCACGATCTCGAAGCCCATGCCTATAAAGATGTCCTCAAGCTCACGCTGTGCGCGGGTGAGGGGATGGAGGTGGCCTCTCTTTACTTCCTTGCCGGGAACGGTGACGTCCACCTTCTCGCTGGAGAGCTTTGCATCCTGTGCGGCAGCTTTCAGCTCTGCTGCGCGGGCAGTGATCTTTTCCTCTATCGCCGCCCTGACTTCATTTGCCAGCTGGCCGATGACAGGTCTTTCCTCCGCGGAAAGTGCGCCCATTCCGCGAAGGACCGCGGTGAGCTCACCTTTTTTGCCCAGATATTTTATGCGAAGCGCTTCAACGTCCGCATCGGGCAGAGAAAGTGCCGTGAGTGCTTCCTCTTTGATGTTTTGTAATTTTTCTTTCATACGGTATATCTCCTGTTCAGATTATTCCAAAATAAAAATCGTCCCGAGTTTTCACTCGGGACGAATAAATCCGTGGTACCACCCAAATTCCGCACTATTGTGCGGCACTCATTCGCGCTGTACGGGGCGCTCCCCGGCGGCATTGCCCGCCTGCTCCAAAGTGAAAGGCTACACCCTGCGGTAACGTGCTTTCAGCCTATGGCACGTTTCTCTTTTCCACCGCGTACGGGGTCGCCGCTTCTTCATCGCAACATTACCATAGTATTATATCACCGGATATTTCAAAAATCAAGTATTATTTTGAGATTTCGTCACGCCGCCAGATTCTTTCTGACAAGGAAGAGATCCTTTGCGGTCACATTTCCGTCGCAGTTGACGTCGGATTCGAATACCGTGATGAGGTCAAAAGCGTCGGGCTGTGCGGAAAAATATCTTCTGTATGCCAGCACGTCGGCTGCGGTAAGTTCTCCGTCGCCGTCAACGTCGCCCTGATATTTTCCGTAGATATTCAGACCGCACCGTCCGCACACGCCGCGTTCAAAGTCATGACCGGCAGCGGGAATGACGGTTTCATTCCTTACTTCCGCGCACACGCCACACTCTTCATAGGTCAGTCCGTTTCCGGTGCAGGTAGCGGGAACGGTCACGGTTTCCCAGGTATGACCGTATACCTCGCAATAGTACACGATCTCAACGTCGGTAAGGGCGGGATTATAGCCCTCGATCTTCACATTTTTCCACTGCTCTCTGCTTCCTCTGAAGCATACCGAGTTCAGATCATCGCAATATGCGAATGCGCCGTCTTCGATAAGCTCGACGACGGAGCCGATGGTGACGCTTTCAAGGTCATCACAGTCGAAAAATGCATAACTGCCTATGCGCTTTACGGAATCGGGGATAACGAGCTCCGTTACCGAAGTACTTGCAAACGCGGAGGGGCCTATTTCCGTGACGGACGAGCCTAACGTCAGCCCGGAAAGATTCGCGCAGCCGTCAAATGCTTCGCTTGCCACCGTGATAACGGAATCGCCGATAACGGCGTTTTCGAGGCAGCCGCACCACTGGAACGCCTCTTTGCCGATGGAGGTCACGCCGTCGGGAATGACCACAGAGGTAAGGTTACTGTTTTTATGGAAGGCGCAGTTGAATATTTCATAAGGCTCTCCATTATAGCTTTCGGGAAGGATCAGTTCGTCGGCTTCTCCCGTATATTTCAGCAGATAATTTGCACCGTCCACGGTGATATAGTAATAATCGCCGCACTTTGCGACAAGGCTTTCGCCTGTATGCATGGAAAGAGCATTTTCTGTGATGCCGGTCTCGTCCCAGTATTCGAAGGTCTCGTAGTCCGATTTTCTCAGCTCGATATCGGAATTATTCACGATCTCACAAAGGCCGTCGCATCCGGAGAAGGAATAATCGCCCAGTGCCGTGACGCCCTCGCCGATGGTCACGGAAATGATATCGCAGTCGTACTCAAAGGCACTTTTATATACCTCGTAAGGTTCGCCGTTATAATAATCCGGCAGAACGAGGCAGGGTCCCTTTTCGGTCGCCCCCATGAGGTAGTTCACGCCATCATAGGAAAAGAAGGTAAATCCGTCAACGCTTTTCAGCATGGTCTCGCCCGTATGTACGACCTTGGCGTACCTCGAAGCGTATCCGCAGCCGGAACCGCCGGGGGTAAGAGAATAGGAGGAACGGTTTATTACCTCGACCAGCATGCTGCAGCAATAGAAGGCGTCGCTGCGGACAGTATCGAGCGATTTCCCCAGCGTTACGGACGCGAGAGAATCGCAGTAGAAGAACGCGCATTCTCCGATATAGGTAACTTTATCGGGTATCACGACACAGGGGAGGATGCGGCAGTTTTCAAAGGCGCGGTCCCCGATGGTTATCAGCGTGGAGGGGAGATTCAGTTCGATCATGCCGTCACAGCCGGAGAATGCTCCGCTTCCCACCGCCGTTACGCCCTCGGGAAGGGAAACTCTTTTAAGGGACGCACAGTCGAAAAACGAGCGGTCGCTGATAAGCGTTACGTTATCGGGGATGTTGACGTCAGACAGAAGCGAGCAGTCATAAAACAGATACCGGCCGAAAGAGGTAAGGCTTTCGGGAAGGCTCGCGCTTTTCAGCTTATAGTGAATGGCAAAGGCATAGGCACCGAGACAGGTGATGCCCTCTTCGACCACAACGTGTTCGATCTCCTCTGCGAACTCGCCCCATGGGGTGAGAGAATACTCCGCTCCGTCGGATATTGCAAAATCGTAGGTTGCGCCCGTACCGGATATGGTGAGCGTACGGGAGGCTTCGTCATAGTTCCAGCGTGCGGCATCTCCGCACTCTCCGGAGGTGACTGCTTTGGCGCCTATGCAGAGCGGGATCACTGTTACCGCGATCATCACCGACAGCACAAGCGAAACAATTCTTTTCATCGTTTTTCCCATGATTCTCTCCTTCGTATGTCAACATTTTTATTTTGCTTCGAGCCACGTTCTGCCCCGGTTGACCTCGACTTCGAGAGGCACCGCGGTTTCGGCGGCATGTTCCATTTCGTATTTGAGAATTTCTGCGGCGCGGGGCGCGTCCTTTTCGGCGGCTTCTATTATCAGCTCGTCGTGGACCTGCAGTATGAGTTTCGCGTCGACACCCTCCTCCTTCAGGGCGCGGCGCACATTTATCATGGCTATCTTTATGACATCGGCGGCGGTCCCCTGTATGGGACTGTTCATCGCCACTCTCTCGCCGAATGCCTGCAGGTTCTTGTTCTGTGCGGACAGCTCGGGGATGGGGCGTACTCTTCCGAAAGCCGTTTTAGTATAGCCGTTTTTCTTTGCTTCGGATACTGTATTCTTGAGATATTCGTCGACCTTCGGGAAGGTGGCAAGATAGCTCTCGATATATTCTTTCGCATCCTTCAGGCTCACGTGGATATCCTGGGAAAGCGAGTAGGCACCGATTCCGTAGACTATACCGAAATTGACGGCTTTCGCTTTGCCGCGAAGCTCTTTGGTGACAGCCTCTTTCGGAACGCGGAAGACTTTTGCGGCGGTGGAGGCGTGGATATCCTCGCCGCTCCGGAACATTTCGCGCATGGTCTCGTCGCCGGATATTTCCGCAAGAAGTCTCAGTTCTATCTGAGAATAGTCGGCGTCAATGAGTACTCTGTCGGGGGCGGAGACGGTGAAAAAGCTTCTCAGCTCTCTGCCTAATTCTCCGCGGACCGGAATGTTCTGCATATTTGGATCGTTTGAAGAAAGTCTGCCCGTGGCAGTGCCGGTCTGGTTAAATTCCGTATGGATCTTCGAGTACTCATCCGTAAGTGCTATAAGATTTTCACCGTAGGTGCCTATTAATTTAGACACTTGTCTGTAATCGAGAATATCCTGAATAATTGGGTTTGTCCAACGAAGGGATTCAAGAGTTTCTGCATCTGTCGAATATCCCGTTTTGGTTTTCTTCCTTACGGGGAGAGCAAGCTCCTCAAACAGCACCTCGCCAAGCTGCTTGGGGGAATTAATATTGAACTCCCGTCCCGCCTGCATATACACTCTTTCGGCAAGCTCGGTCTGCATATTGCATAGAGAGCCGATATAACCGTGGAGGCCGTCGCGATCGAGGTAGAAGCCCTCGGTCTCCATATCGGCGAGAGTGGGGGAAAGGGGTATCTCCACGTTTCGGAGGAGATCCGTCATTCCCTGCTTTTCTATTTCTTCGGCGATGGGGGCGTACAGTCTGTATGCATACCACGCGGCGGCTCCCTCGCCGTCGGCATACTGCTCACAGAGATATCTCACCGTCGATTTTTCGATTGGGTAGGAGCTCTCGCCCGGAGACAGAAGATAGGACGCAGTCATGATGTCAAACAGGCACTCCGGGACGATTCCCTTTTCTTTAAGTATTTTATACAGCTTTTTATAGTCGTGGCATATGACGGGAGAGGTGAAATATTTATCCGATACGCCTGTTTTATATATGCCGTCGCCGTCGGAAATATACATGACCTCACCGTCAAGTGCGACGGCAAAGGGCGTTTTCGGGTTCTCGGGGACATCCGTGACGGCGGGCTTTTCGACGGCGGTACGGGTCTCTTCGCCGGTCAGATCAAATCTTTTGGCAAGTGCCGAAAACTCCAGCTTGGTGAAAAGCTCGGAAAGCGCCGCTTTATCGGAGCCGTCGTTTTCGATATCCTCAAGAGTCATACCTATGGGGGCTTCGCGGCTTATCTTCGCAAGGTCGTAGGACATATAGGCGGAGTCTTTTCCGGCACGCAGCTTTTCTTTGGCGGACTTTCCCGCGCCGCCGAGAGTTTCGTCGGCGTAGAGACCGTCGAGACTTTTATCTGCGGCAATAAGCTTGAACGCGGTCTTTTCGCCTATACCGGGAACGCCGGGTATATTATCGGAGGAATCGCCCATGAGGGCTTTCACGTCGATGAACTGCAGGGGGGTGACGCCGTATTCCTCCGTGAATTTTTCGGGGGTATAGATTATATCCTCTTTGGTTTTGACGAGGATGACGGAGGTGTTTTCCGTGATGAGCTGCAGAGAGTCGCGGTCTCCGGTAAGGATATAGGAATGTATATCTTCCGTTTTGTCAGCCATTCCCGCAACGGTGCCCAGCACGTCATCGGCCTCCCAGCCCTCACACTCGATGACGGTAAAGCCCATGGCAGCCGCCACTTTTTTAGCGTAAGGAAGCTGTGCGGCAAGATCCTCCGGCATGGGTTTTCTCGTCGCCTTATACCCTTCGTACATCTTATGGCGGAAGGTGGGCGCTTTCAGGTCAAAGGCGCAGGCGAGGTAATCGGGAGACAGAGAGTCCAGATGCTTTTTGAGTATGGTGATAAAGCCGTACACGGCGTTGGTGGGGAGCCCGTCCTTCGTGGTCAGCGGGCGTATGCCGTAGAATGCGCGGTTCAGTATACTGTTTCCGTCTACTATCAGAAGCTTTTTCATGGTTTCTCCGATTGATATATTTTTACAAATTGTAGTTTAGCGAGCAGTTCGCC
>JAZLKW010000063.1:0-4272 GCA_045597805.1 Candidatus Avispirillum sp.
GCTGCTTGCAGCCTGGTATATCATCCGCCGTAAGGCGGTATATCATCAAAGGCGGCGAGCCGCCTTTGTATATCATCACGCCCTATGGCGTGTATATCATCACGCCGAGAGGCGTGTATTTTCAGCTTTCCAACTGCCGTCCCAGAAATCCTGCGGCGGTCTGGATAAGCTTCGCCTCCAGCCCCGGCTGAAGAGAGGGCGCGTCGGAGGTGTTCACCGACGCCACGCACCCGGTGATGTCCCCGTCCGTGATGATGGGCATGGCGCACCGCACGAAATGAGTGCTCCCGTCTGTTACCGTCACGTTGTCACTGCCGTTGTCGGCATAGAGCTGACGGTTTTCCATAATGGTTTCAAACTCTTCGGTCAGCTTCTTGTCCGCGTATTCCCGCCGAGGCACTCCGGCGGAGGCTACCACAGTGTCTCTGTCACAGATGATAACAGCCAACCCGCAGGTTTTGTTCAGCGTCTCCGCGTACTGGGAAGCAAACTGCGAAAGCTCCCCGATGGGCGAGTATTTCTTGAATATGACCTCGCCGTCTCTGTCCGTGTATATCTCAAGCGGATCACCTTCGCGTATCCTCATGGTCCGTCTTATCTCCTTGGGTATGACCACTCTCCCCAGATCGTCTATCCTTCTCACGATTCCCGTTGCTTTCATTTATATATATCCTTTCTGAATGTTAACGATTAAAGGTTTGCCTCTGCTTTGTTAGTTTTAGTAAATGTGCCTGAAATATTCAAAACGCCGCAAAAAACGGAATAGAAAATAATAGAAAAAAGGCGGTCGAAAAGGAGCCCGGCGCTTGAAATTTCCGTCGGAATATGGTAACATTGTGTTATTATAGGAAAGAAAGCTGAAATAAAGTGAAGATAAAGAGACCCCTGCCCTCCTTTCTGATCGCTCTGGTGCTTCTCCTGTCATTCTGTCTGTGCCTGCCCTGTGCCGCTGAAAGCAGCACCTTCATCATAACTGCGCGTGAAACCGAAGAGGAGGATACCGGGCTCCCGGACGAAACGGAGACCGATACCGAATCAGGAGATGCGGCTGAGAGTGAGACCGACACCGACACCGGAGCCGAGACCACCCGGGAGAGTACACCCCGGAACCCGGTTAAAAAGGACTCACAAAAAACTGAAGAGACCACCGGGGAGGCGGTCGACGAGGGATGGGTGCCCACGTCGGCGTCTCTTGTGCGTTGGGTCACCCGCGCGTTCAACGAGAAATGGGAATACGTCGTAGGCGGCATCGAGCCCGGTGCCGTGGACTGTTCCGGCATGATATATGCATTCCTCAAGGCGAGCGGTGCGCCCTATAAGCTGCGTGCCACATACGATTTCGTGTCCGCGGCATATTACGGCGGTGACATGACCACCTTTACCGGACTTCCCGGTGTGGTTTTGTACTATCCCGGTCACGTGGGCGTATATATCGGCGGCGACACCGTTGTAGAAGCGCTGAACGAGGACGTGGATGTGATATGCTCGTCTCTGTCAGTGGACGACCGCTGGCAGGCGTGGATCATGGTCCCCGGCATCGACTACGGCGACTCGGCGGAGGCGCAGGCTGCAAGACAATGGTATTTCGATCTGGTGTTCACCGAGACCGAAGAGCCCGTCGAGGCCACCGAAGCCGGCACCACCACCGGCGGCACCGGTACAAAAGTGAAAAAGCCGGAACTTTCCGCTCCGCATCCTGTAGTCAAGGCATCAGTCAGCGGACAGGCCGTCGCGGAGCCGGAGAAGGGATTTATCGCCACGTGGCTTCCGGACCTCATATGCCTCTCTGCTTTCGCGGCGGTCTGCGTGATCGCTGCGGTGCAGTATCTTAAAGGTAAGAAAAAGAAAAAAGAATGACCTGCCGCCCCGGCAGATCACGTATACTTATATATAAAAGGAGAAAAACCATGCTCGATAACGTAAGCAAGCTTCTCACGGGCGATATGCTCAAAGCCCTGTGCGATATGGGTCACGGCGAGACCCTCGTCATCGCCGATGCGAATTTCCCCGCGGAGTCCGTAAATCCCCGCATCATCCGCTGCCCCGGAATGAACGTTTCCGACGTGCTTGACGCCATCAAAAAGCTTTTCCCCATCGACGTGGCTTATACCGAAATGCCCGCTATCGTCATGGAACTGACCGACGGAGATAAGGCAAAGGGCATGCCCACTCCCGAGGCGTGGGGCGACTACGAGCGTATCATGGGCGAGAGATACCCCGGAATAAAGCTTTCAAATGTTCAGCGCGCTCATTTCTACGAGCTGGCGGCGAAAGCGAACGTGGTCTTCGTTACCGGCGAGGAAAGACTTTACGGTAACCTGCTTCTGACAAAAGGCTGTGTGCTCTGATGAAAATTAACTACGGCGATGAGGCGTACGTGGTACGCCGCTTTGATAAAAGAGAAAACGTTTCGTTCACGGACGTTGACCGCGCTCAGATAGCGACTTACCGCTGGGCTGATAACGGCATAGAATACGAAGCGTACGGCCAGCTGGTGTACGTGGAGAACTACGGCTTCGTGTGCAGAATGACCTGCCGCGAGGAAGCCCCCTGGGCAAATTATAAAAATGACGGTGAGGACGTGTATCTCGACTCCGCTCTGGAGTTTTTCGGCCACTTCACCCCCAAGGGCTACGTCAATTGTGAGAATAACGCTCTCGGTGTCCGCCTCCAGCAGTTCGGTACCTGCCGCTACGACAGAGTACCCGTGTGGGAGGCACTTCCGTCGGGCTATCCCGTAAAGGCGCTCCGCGAGGGTGAGTGGTGGACGGTCATAGTCGATCTGCCGCTGGAAAAGCTTCAGGTCTTCTATGAGCTCGATAATGATACCTTCGCGCCCGGATACACCTTCACGGGCAATTTCTACAAGACCGGACTTGACCCCGTCAGCGGGGAAAGCCACTTCGGAATGTGGCACGAGATAGTAAATGAGGTGGGCGATTTTCATCTGCCCCGAAAATTCGGTAATTTCGTAATGGGATAAATCATGGAAACAGTTAAAGAAGAACTTACTCCCGCAAACAGTCAGGGCTCCCGCGGCACGGCGGCGGGACGCGCGTTGATGGTGGCGACGGCGATACTTTGGGGACTTGCCGGCGTCTGCGTAAAATCCATAAGCTGGTCCACCATGTCGGTGGTGGCGGCAAGAAGTGTTCTGTCCCTTATCATGCTTTTCGCGGCAAAATACTTCACCGAACGGACGGTAAAGATCCGCTTCACGTTCTGGAACGTGATGGGCGCCCTCATGATGAGCGCCACGGGAATGTTGTACGTGGAGTCCATCAAGCTTACCACGGCGGGCACGGCGATAGTCCTCCAGTACATCGCCCCGATCCTGGTATTTTTGTTCGCAGTCATCTTTCAGCACAGAAAGGTCAAGCTCTCCGAGCTTCTTATCACGGTAGCCGTTTTCGGCGGCATCGTCCTCTCCTTCGCGGACGACCTCGACGCCACCCACGTTGTCGGAAATCTCCTGGGTCTGGCCTCCGGCTTTACCTTCGCCGGGCAGATCATAATCATGAACAGGGAAGACACCGACTCCGGAGACTCCCTCCTTATCAGCTGTATTTTAAGCTTCGTCATCGCGCTGCCGTTCGCTTTCTTCGACCACAGCCTGTCCTTTGACTTCAAAAACGTCCTGTGGGTGCTGATACTGGGCATCTTCCAGTACGGCCTTGCCAATGTCCTGTTCGGCTTCGGTATACAGAAGATCGATAAGGTCGAGGCGTCGCTGATACTCACCATAGAGCCTATCTTCAATCCCATCCCCGTGGCGATCATCTGCGGCGAGAAAATGGGTACCCTCGCCATAATCGGTTTCTTTATAGTAATATTCTTCGTGACCCTCTACGGCCTGCTCCCGACCATAGAGGCAAAACGGAAAGCAAAAGAGCACGCCTGAGGCGTGCTCTTTTATTATGCATCTTTCTTTTTAAAGAAAGCGGTAAAAAAAGAGACGCTCCAACGGAGCGCTCACTTAGGGATTTTTTCACCGCCGACCGGCAAGGAATATTGATGAAGAATATCAAGTACGGCGGGAATTTCTCGAATAACTAATGAAAAAATGACCGAAACGAAAGTTTCGGGGTGATAAGGAAGTATTTAAAGAATGAATTATGTGGGGCAAAAAAACGCTGCTCGGTAATGATACGGACAAATTCTGGTTTGTAAAAGCATTTTGACAATGGAAAGTTGCCTTTGCCAAACAGCTTTGATAGACTTTATAAGGACAAACATGTATCATGGAGTTGTTCCGGCCGGGACGAACAAATC
>JAZLKW010000064.1:0-16744 GCA_045597805.1 Candidatus Avispirillum sp.
TAACGGCGAAGCCGTTCATAGTTCGCCGCAGGCGATCATAGTTGACGGCGAAGCCGTTCATAGTTCGCCGCAGGCGATCATAGTTGACGGCGAAGCCGTTCATAGCTCTGCTTTCGCGTGAGCGCAAAGCGCCTTTGCCGGGCAGTTTTCGCACCGCGGCTTTCTCGCGTCGCATACGTCCCGCCCGAAATGTACTATCCTGTGGCAGAAATCGCTCTGTTCCTCCCGGGGTATGAGCTTTTCCATGACTCTCTCCGTTTTCAGGGGGTCCTTCTGCCCCTCGGGATAGAACCCGAGCCTTCCGCATATTCGCATACAGTGGGTATCGGCAACGATCCCGCCTTTTTTATACACGTCGCCCAGAACCAGATTGGCGATCTTTCTGCCCACGCCGGGCAGGGACAGAAGTTCTTCCATTTCGTCGGGAACGTGCCCGCCGTATTTTTCCGTAATTAACGCGGACGCATCCTTTATGCTTTTAGCCTTCCCTCGGAAAAGTCCGCAGGGGCGTATGAGCTCTTCTATCTTTTCCTGCGGCGCCGCCGCCATTTTCCGGGCGTCGGGCAGCTCGCGGAAAAGGCCGCGGCATACCTCGTTTACTCTCTCATCGGTACACTGTGCCGAGAGGCGAGCCATGACAAGGAGCCGCCACGGGTCGCCGCAGGCTTCCAGGGAGCAGACCGCTTCCGGGTACAGCTCTTTCAGTATCGCGGAGAATTTTTCCGCTCTTTCCCTAGCCCTCATTTGCGGAATCGTCCTTTTTCGTTTCCTTGTTCAGCCCGAAATAGGCGTTGAATATATCGCGCACCGCAAAGCCCGCGTCCGTACCGGAAGCGCCGTGTTCTATGACGCAGGTGGAGACGATCTTGGGGTTGTCGAAGGGTGCGAACGCGGTGAAAATAGCGTTGTCGGAGGAGGTGGTAGACACCTGTGCCGTACCGGTCTTACCGCCGATAACTATGGGATAGCCTTCGAAGACTCTTGCCGCGGAGCCGTTTTCCGTCACGTCCTTCATGGCGCTTTGCACTGTGGACACGGCTTCCTTGGTAAGCTTTGCGCGGCTGAGGACCTTGGGCTTCGCCGTATAGGTCACTTCTCCGTGGTAGCTGCGCACTTCTTTTAATATATGTGCGGAATTTCTCACTCCGCCGTTGAGCAGGGTGGCGAGGTAGCAGCTCATCTGCAGGGGGTTGAACAGGTTATCGGACTGTCCGATGGCGGCGGCAAGGGTATCACCGTCATACCATGTTCCGCCGTTTTCCTCGCGCTCCTTGGGACTGGCGAGGATACCCGTTTTTTCGTTCAGCTCGATGCCGGTGGGCTGACCCAGACCGTACGCCGAGCAGTATTCGTTCATTTTCGCGATCGTCAGCCGTCTGCCCACGTCGTAGAAGAAATAGTTGCAGGAGACCTGAATTGCTTTGGATACGTTGACCATGCCGTGAGTCTGCATACCGTATTTCGGCGCATAGATCCAGCATTTGGGCTGCCACTGGGAGTTCTCGTAGAATTTATATACGCCCTCGTCCTTTATCTCCGAGTACGGGGTGATGATGCCCTCGGAGAGAGCCGCCGCCGCGACGCCGGGCTTGAAGGTGGAGCCGGGGGCGTAGGTGCCCTCCAGGGCACGGAAGAACATGGGGGAGTTCTTGTCCGCGAGAAGTTTTTTGTAGTCCTTGGAAAAAGTGTCCAGATTATAGGTGGGATAGGACGCGAGCGCAAGGACGGCGCCGCTTTTTATATCCACCACGGTAAGCGCGCCGGAGGAGGCATCCTCACCGATGAGGGTCTCCTTACCCTCTGTTTCTATCTTATATTTTGCGTTGTCGACTATAAGCTTTATGTTGTCTTTCAGCGCTTTTTCGGCAAGCTGCTGGAATTTGATGTCTATGGTAAGATAAACGTCCTGCCCGGGCACGGGTTCTTTGGAAACGTAGCTGTCCACGGTGTTTCCGTACTCGTCCTCGACGATGGTCAGCTCGCCGTCCTCGCCGTGGAGGTATTCCTCAAAGGCGAGCTCCGCGCCGGATATGCCGACGATGGCGTTCAGGTTATATCCCTTTTCGGTGTAATAGTCCGCGGTCTCTGCTGTGATCTTTCCCGTTCTGCCGAGGATATGGGCGCCTATGTCGGGGTAGTTGTATATGCGCTGTGCGCGGCAGGATATTCCGACGCCGCGCTGTGTTCCCTCGGTGATGGCGGTGATGAGGTTGATGGAGACATCCTCAAAGATGGTGTAGGGCTCAACTGTGGAAAAATAGTTCAGCTCCATATCGAGACGGATGCGGAACAGAAGCTCGCGCACCTCCTCGGGGTACTGCTCCGCGCCTTCCTCGTCCACGAGGCCGTAGCGCTTGCGCAGGGTGTCGCGCACCTCGGAAATGTCCGTGTCCTTCCACGTGGTGGGATCGTCATCGTTTTCCTTTTTGTCGGGCTCAAAGCCCAGGTCCGTCATGAGACGGTTCATGCGCTTTCCGTATACCGTGGCCATGAACTGTCCGTCAAGCTCCCAATTTCCGTTCTTTGAGACGAAGGGATGATCCGGTACGGTATAGATATGCTCGTATTCTCCCGTCTTTTTCGCGCAGTCGATAAGGCGGAGCACCACATCGTTTTTCGCGGGTCCCTGGGGCATACTGCCCGCGTCGAGATAGACGTCGTAGCAGTAAACGTTGGATATGAGCTCGCGCCCGCTGCTGTCATAGATACAGCCGCGCTGTGCCTGTATCTTTTCGGTGCGGGTGCGGTTGGTGTCAGCGAGGGTCTCGGTATAGTAGTCCTGACCCGCCACCTGGATGTTAATAAGCCTGGCGATGAAAATGAGGCAGACGACGACGAAAAAAGCGCCGAGAGCGATATATCTCGCCAGATGATCACGCTTTTTGGACATCGTATACCTCCTTTCTTATCTGTGGGCGGAAATCACGTACCCGTCCGTTCGGCTCTTGATTTATGAAATTTCCTGAAGCACAGCCACACGGTGAAAAACAGGAGAGGCGATATGACCGCCGTGGAGAAAAATTCGGGGATCGCGATCCCGGTCATTATCTGCGAAAAGGTCGCATTGAGAACGGACGACGCCACAATAGTTGAAATTATCGCTCTGCCTACACAGCAGGCGGCGACGTACAATGCCTTTACCGCTAACGTGTTGCTGAAATAGTTCTTTGACAGAATGCCGATGAAATATCCTGCCGCCGCGTACAGAAGCGGTACGAGACGGGGGCCCGCAGCGCCGCCCAGAGTCTGGATGAGGAACGCGGAGACAAGTCCGCAGACGGCACCGGTCCTTTCGCCCTCGCTTGCGGCAATTGCCGCCGTCAGCATCAGAAGCAGGTCGGGGACCGCTCCGAAGGGGGCAAATCTGACGAAAAATGTGGTCTGGAGCATGGTGTTCAGTATGATCAGCACACCGCATACCGTTCCGCGTATGACGTCCTCAACGTCGATGGAGACGCCCAGCCGCAGGTTGTGAAGCCTGTCGCGCAGCTCCAGTGAGATCGCCTCCCACACGGAGATCTCTCTTCTGCCTCTGCCGTTATTTCGTTTCGGAGTCATATTTCGTGATTATCATGAGCCTTGATATGTCGGTAAGGTCCGCGCAGGGGCGAACCGTGACAGAGAGGGCGCGGCTCGAGGCGTCCTCCTCAACGGATTCCACGTAGCCTACCACGAGACCCCTGGGGTAGACGCTTCCGAGACCGGAGGAAAGGATCCTGTCGCCCACCTTGATATCCGCGTCTGCCGCCATGTATTCCATTTTGCAGAGCCCGTCCAGGGAGAGGGTATAATCGCCCTTCACGACGCCGATCTCGCCGCTTCTTTCAACGTAGGCGCCGATAGAGCCGCCGTTCTGGAGAAGGGTCACGGCACGGCACCAGTTGGTACCGACCTGGCTTACGTAGCCGACGATGCCGTCGGGGGTCACTACGGGCATATTTACCTTGATGCCCTGCGCCCGGCCCTTGTCAAGAGTGAACACTATCTTGTAGTTGCCGCTTTCGCGTCCGGTGACCGTCGCGTCCTGCAGGGTATAATCGGTGTGCTCTCTCTTCAGCTCAAGATAGGTGAACAGCCAGTCGTTCATCTGCTCGGCTTCCTCCGCCGCGCTTATCTTCTGGCGCATTTCGGCGTTCTGCTCGCGGAGCTTTTCGTTTTCCTCGACGATCCTGTCAAATTCCGTGAAATAGGAAACAAAGCCGTCCACCGCGTCGGTGACGGATGAAAATAGCTTCTGCAGGGGGGTCAGGACGATGTTCACGCCGTCGCTGAGATAACGGCCGACGCCCATTACTCCGAAAACGGAGGGAACGATGACCATTATCAGCGTAATTATCACTATGACCGTAAAGAATTTCGATTTGAAGAAATCGCGCACAGCCGTTCTCCTTTCGAATTATAGCCGCCGGCTAAAGAATTTACCTTCTGGTATTTCTGTACTGGACGATGTCGGTGGCATCTCCCGTGCTTTCGAGCACGTGGCCGATACCGACTGCGACCGCGTCGAGGGGCGCCTTTGCGACCACGGCGCGGATACCCGTCACGTGGGTGACGAGAGCGTCAAGGCCGCCCAGCAGCGCACCGCCGCCGGCGAGCATTATTCCGTTGTCGTATATGTCGGAGGAAAGCTCCGGAGGGGTATTTTCAAGAGTGGTGCGGATGGCTTCAATGATGTGGACCACCTGCTCGTGCATAGCCTCGCGGATATCCGCGGAGGTAACGGTGATGATGGCGGGCAGACCGTTTAAAAGATTGCGTCCGCGCACCTCCATAACACCGCGGTCTATGGCGGGATGGACGCTGCCTATCTTCTTTTTCAGCATTTCCGCCGTGACCTCGCCGATGAGCACGTTGTATTTTTTCTTCATGTACGCGACGATCGCGGAGTCTATCTCGTCGCCCGCGATACGGAGCGAGGTGGAGAGCACGATGCCGCCCAGGGAGGTGACTGCCACCTCTGTGGTGCCGCCGCCGATGTCGACTATCATACTGCCTCTCGCGTCCTCGACCTTAAGTCCCGAACCGATAGCCGCCGCGATGGGCTCCTCGATGAGGGCGACGGACTGGGCTCCTGCCTCAAGAGTAACGTCCTCCACGGCACGCTTTTCCACCTCGGTGACGCCGTAGGGCACGCAAACGATGACCTTGGGGCGCGAGAAGATAGCCGAGCCCGACGCTTTCTTGAAGAAATCGCGGAGCATGGCGGAGGTGTAGTCGAATTCCGCGATAACGCCGTCCTTCAAGGGGCGCATGGCGGTGATGGAGCCGGGGGTCTTGCCAAGCATCAGCTTCGCGTCGTTACCCACGGCAACGACCTTTTTCGACCTCTGCTCAACTGCCACCACGGAGGGCTCACGAAGCACGATGCCCTTGCCGCGCACGTAAACGATGGTATTGGCGGTACCCAGATCTATTCCTATAAACTTACTCATGTTATTCTCCGAATTTATTTATTCTGAAAGGGGAGTATGCTGTATTTCTCCCTCAGTATTTCCGATATTCTGCAAAGCGGCAGACCGACCACGGTGTAGTAGTCGCCGCGTATCTCCTTAACGAACACTCCCGCAGAGCCCTGTATGCCGTAGGCACCCGCCTTGTCGAGGGGCTCGCCCGAGCGCACGTATTTTTCTATCTCGTCGTCGAACATGCGGCGCATCACGACTTCGGTCTCTACGTATCCGCTGACGGAGGTTTCACCGTCGGTCACGGTGTAGCCCGTCACCACGGAGTGGGTCTTTCCCGAGAGGAGACGGAGCATTTCCGCCGCTTTTTCCTCCGTGTGGGGCTTTCCCAGTATCTCGTCGCCGATCGCCACCACGGTGTCGGCGCATATGAACACGCCCTCCCCGGTTTTCAGCGCGGCGTCGGCTTTCAGCCTTGAGTTTTCCACGGTCAGCTCCCTCGGGTCGAGCCCTCCCGTCACCTCGTCGGCTTCGGGGGAGATCACGTCGAAAACGTATCCCGCCATACTGAGTATCTCCCGCCGGCGGGGGGACGCCGACGCGAGGATGAGTTTTTTCGCCATTATTTTTTACCCGTTGAGCCGATGCCGCCGCGGTCGGGGTTGCCCAGGGTCTCGCACTCCTCGAACTCTATCTTCGGCTGATGCTCCATAATGCGGAACTGGCATATGCGCTCTCCCTTTTCGATCTTCGTGTCGCGCAGGGCGTACGCCGGCATGTACCACTGGTCGCCGTCTCCGCAGTAGCTCTCGTCCACCACGCCCATGTGGTTGGTCTGTATTATGCCGAAATTCTTGTAGGTGGAGGAGCGGGGCACTATGTGTGCCTCATACCCTGCGGGCAGGGCGACGGCGATGCCGAGAGGCAAAAGACGGAACTCGCCCGCCGCCATTTCGACTGTCTCAGCACAGCGCAGGTCTATCCAGTCGGATTTTCCGTCCACGCAGCACAGAGGCTCCATGCCATCGGTGAGGTATTTTATCTTGATTTTTACGCTCATAACATTCTCCGGATGTTCTTTTTGTCGGAGGGGGTACCGTTCTTGTACGCACTGATGATGCGGTCCACCTCGTCGGGGGTCTCGTCGGTGAATATGAAGTGCATGACGGAAACACCCGCGGCTCTTACGTCCGCCATTTTGTCCGCCATGTACAGAGGCACGCTGTTGTAAATCACGTTGGTGCAGTCGGGGAGCCCGAAAACGGGAAAGGCGATCCTGTATCTGTCGGAGATCGCACCCGGGCACAGAGCCTCTTTCTTCCCGCGGCAGTTTTTCCCGCCGTCGGATATTGCGCACCGCACGCAGAGCATAAGGGGCAGTCTGCCGTAGACCACCGCGCCCGCTTTCACGGGGCAGGAGGCGTCGCGTATCTTTGCGAGGCGCATTTCGGGAGCGAGGGTTATAAATTCGGGAGAGAGCTCTCCGTAGTACTCCGCCGCGGCGCTGTTGAACACGTTCCCCCTGAGGGAAAGAGCGGCAGGGAGATTTCGCCGCGCGGCTTCACGAAGCTCGGCGGCGGAGTGCACCAGCACGTCGCCCGAAACGCTGTCCCATACCTTGTCCCAAGTCCCGTCGGAAAGGTAGGGGGGGATCACCGTGCCGAGGGAGCCGTCGCCGACGCCGAACGGAACGTAGATCTTACTGAAAAACTCCAGAGCCGACGGAGTTATCCTGTCGGGATAGAGGAATTCGGCGGTAAAGCGCTCCTCTGAGGGAGCTTTTTTTGCGGAAAACGAAACTTTCGGCAGGGAGACGGGAGAGCGCCTTGTGTCAAGCAGTTTTTCGACGGCTGATCTCCGCAGTCCGTTGAGAGCGGAAAGGGTGAGAGGCGCCGCCTCATCCGCGATGAATTCGAATTTATTAAGGGTGAACGGGGTGTTGCCCAGCCTCGCGGCGTTTTTCTCCGCGCCCTCACGGGTCAGCGGAGCGACCGATGAAGGGGGAGCGTCTCCCGTCACCGTCACGGTCTTTACGGGGGATGCCGCGCAAAGCGTGGGCGCCTTGTCTGCCTTTACCGTGAGGGTCATATCGAGGGGCACCTTTTTCGTGAGCCCCGGGAAACGGGGAACTTCGGAGTTCTGAAACTCTTCAAGGGTCCGCACGCCGAGCATATCGCGCTTGTCCGAGCGGAAATATCCGTCGGTGAAGCCGCCGCGGCTGAAAAGATTTTTCAGCTCTTCGACCTCGCCGGGGGTGGCGTTTCGTCCCTCGTCAAGCAATTTTCTGTATATTTTCGTCACGCCGTAAACGTATTCGGCGCTCTTCTGCCTGCCCTCTACTTTGAGAGAGGCGACGCCCGAACGGATAATATCCGTCACGTGTCCGGCGAGACACATATCCCGAAGACTGACGGGGTAGCACTTTCTGCCGTTCTGATAGTAAGGCTGACGGCAGGGCTGTGCACATTCGCCCCGGTTGCCGCTTCTGCCGCCCAGTACCGCGCTCATGAGGCATTGCCCCGAAAAAGAGACGCAATGGGCGCCGTGGATGAACATTTCTATTTCCACGGGCGACTTTTCGCAAAGGAGGAAAAGCTCCTCTTTCGTTATCTCGCGCTGGCAGACCATTCTGGAAAAGCCCGCGTCAAAAAGTACCGCGGCGTCGGCGATGCTGTGCCCCGAGAGCTGGGTGCTCGCGTGGAGCTCGAGCCCGGGAACGTGCCGTTTAATAAGCCTCGCCAGACCCATATCGGCAACGATAAGCGCCGATGCGCCTTTTTCGTAAAGAGCAGCGGCGAGAGAAAGGGCGTCGCCCAGCTCGTCGTCGAAAAGGCGGGTGTTCAGAGTGACGTAGGTCTTAACCCCGTATGCCGCGCAGAGCGACAGAGCCGAGGCAAGGTCGTCTCCCCGGAAATTATCGGCGCGCATGCGGGCGTTGAATTTGTCCGCGCCCAGATAAACGGCGTCGGCACCTCCCTCAATGGCTGCTTCAAGGGAGGCGAAGCTCCCGGCGGGGGCGAGCAGTTCGGGAATTTTCGGCATTATATCTTAATTGTCCTTCTTACGGAGAAGGTCTGCGATCTGGCCTATCTGACGGAGCTTGTCCTCGCGCGCATCCGAGGGGGCCTCGGAGGGAGCCTCTTCAGCGGGCTCGTCCGCGATGGTCAGCTGTGAAACGGGAGCTTCTGTTTCCGCTTCAGCGGGCTCGTCCCCGAGCTCGGGGATCTCAACGGCGGGCTCTTCCTCTGCAAGTTCTTCGAGCTTTGACGCGTCCTTTTTGCCGAGAAGTGCCGAGCGCAGCTTGATGTTTTCCTCTCTCATGCGTCTGAGGTTAGCGTCGTAGAGGGCGATCTGAGCTTCCAGATTGCGGCATCTCTTTTCGGCTTTAGCCTTGCCGCAGCTGTAATCGAGAGCGATGAGAAGCGCGGCGTCCACCTTGGTGGAGCGCTTGGAGTGAGCGAGGATATCACGGATCTCGGAATCCAGCTTTTCCACCAGCTTCATAACGAATTCTTCTCTCTCATCGGAAATGATGGACATCTCCACGTCTGCTATCGAAACGTCGTATTTCTTCTTGTCCATTTCTCTGTCCTTTCGTTTATGTAAATGATTAATAAATGACGATAATATTCCACAGTAAATAACTATTCATACTATTATAATATATGACGCCGCAAAATTGAAGACTTATCGTAAAAAAAGTTTGAAATTTTCAAACATTTTCTCATTTGGAGAAAAATCCCCGGAAAACCGTTGAAAAGAGGGGGGGCTTGGTGTATAATACATTATTAATATGAAACGTGAGGTGCAGTTATGGAGTATCACATTTCCGATAAAATGAAAGAGATGAAGCCTTCGGCAATAAGAGAGATATTCAAAAGTCTTTCCGATCCGAACATCATCAGCTTCGCGGCGGGCAACCCCTCGCCTCTGTCCTTCCCTGTGAAGGAGCTGGCGAAAATTTCCGCCGATATATACGAAAACGAGTCCACCTCGGCGCTCCAGTACAGCATTACTGAGGGCTATCCGCCCCTGCGCAGAGAGGTCGAAGCGAGACTTCGGGAGAAGTTTGACATCTGCGATGAGAGGGATATGACCATAATCACATCCGGCGGCCAGCAGGGCATCGAGCTTGCCTGCAAGGCGCTCTGCAATGAAGGCGACGTGGTCCTATGCGAGGATCCCACCTTTATCGGCGGCCTCAACGCTTTCCGCTCCTGCGGCGCGAAGACCGTGGGCGTGCCCGCCGGGGACGGCGGCATGGACCCCGAGGTGCTGGACAGAATGCTTTCTGAAATCGAAAACGTGCGGCTCATATACATCATCCCCACCTTCCAGAACCCCGGCGGATTCACCACCTCCCTTGAAAAGAGAAAGAAGATATACGACACAGCGGTACGTCACGGCGTGATGATCCTTGAGGACAACCCCTACGGCGAGCTGAGATTCAGAGGGGAGAACATCCCCACCATAAAGAGCTTCGACACCGAGGATATAGTGCTCTATTCCTCCTCGTTCTCGAAGATCCTTTCCTCCGGCATGCGTCTCGGCTACCTCTGCGGACCCGAGCCCGTGGTGCAGAAGATGGTGGTGGCAAAGCAGGCCGAGGACGTCCACTCCAACATCTATTTCCAGATGCTGACTTACAGATATATAAAGGAGTACGACCTTGACGGCCACATCGCGGAGATAAACGATCTGTACCGCAAAAAGTGCGACCTCATGCTGAAAACTCTTGACGAAAACATGCCCCGCGAGGTCACCTATACCCGTCCCGACGGCGGACTTTTCATCTGGGTCTCCCTTCCCGGGAAGATAAAAATGGAGGACTACGTGAAGCGCTGCCTCGAAAACAAGGTGGCGGTAGTGCCCGGCACCACGTTCCTCTGCGACCCCTCTGCCCGCATCAACGGCGTGAGACTCAATTATTCCACCCCCTCGGACGAGGAGATAGTCCGCGGCTGTAAGATACTTGCATCAGTTGCAAAGGAAATGCTTTCCGAATGATTTTCCGGCACGGCACAGCCGATGCCCGCACCGCCTCGAAACTACAACAAGCTTAACAGAAAAGGATAATATATGTTTATCGACAAGATAGAAATATACGCCAAGGCGGGAAACGGCGGCAACGGCGCCGTTTCTTTCCGGCGTGAAAAATACGTCGCCAAGGGCGGACCCGACGGCGGCGACGGCGGCAACGGCGGAAATATTATTTTCCGCATAGACGAGGGCGCAAACACTTTGCTCGCGTTCCGCTACAAGAGAAAATTCATCGCCCAGAACGGTGCCGACGGCTCCGGCGGCAAGTTCCACGGCAAAAACGGCGGGGATATGATAGTCCCCGTTCCCCGCGGAACTCTCATCCGCGATAAAAAGAGCGGCAAGGTCATAAAGGATATGTCCGACGGAGAGGACTTCGTCGTCTGCCGGGGCGGCCGCGGCGGCTGGGGCAACAAGCATTTCGCCACCCCTACGCGCCAGATCCCCCGCTTTGCGAAAAACGGTATCCCCGGCGAGGAAAAAGAGCTTCTCCTGGAGCTTAAAATGATCGCCGACGTGGGTCTTGTGGGACTTCCCTCCGCGGGAAAGAGCTCGCTTCTGGCGACGGTCTCCGCCGCACGTCCGAAGATCGCCGAGTACCATTTCACCACACTTGAGCCCTCTCTCGGAGTTGTGAATCTGGGCGAGGAAAGAGGCTTTGTAATGGCGGATATCCCCGGTCTCATCGAGGGCGCCGCCGAGGGCGCGGGCCTCGGTCACGACTTTCTCCGCCATATAGAGAGATGCCGCCTGCTTCTGCAGGTCGTGGACGTTTCCGGCATCGAGGGAAGAGAGCCCGCCGACGATTTCGATACCATCTCCGCGGAGCTTGAGAGCTTTTCCGAGGAGCTGGCAGGCCGTCCCCGCATCATCGCCGCCAACAAGTGCGACCTTCTTCCCGACGGCGACAGCGAAGGACTCCGTACTCTTAAGACCCTGGCGGATGCCATGGGCTACCCGCTGGTGAAAATATCCACCGCCACGGGCGAGGGCATAAAGGAGCTTTTGAATCTTATCGAAAACACCCTCCGCGAGCTTCCTCCCATAGTAGTCTATGAGAGCGAGGAGATCCCCGAGGATGAGACCTACGAGGATGCCAGCGCCGCCGATACCGTCATAAAGCGTGCCGATGACGGCGCGTACGAGTGCACGGGCAAGTGGCTCGAAAAGCTCTGCGGCAGGATATATTTCGACGACAGAGAATCGCTCATGTATTTCCAGAAATCCCTGAACGACGCGGGCATAATAGATAAGCTCCGCGAAGCGGGCTGTTCCGAGGGCGACACGGTCAGAATGTTCGATATAGAGTTCGATTTCGTGGACTGATGATACCGCTTGATTTTTCCGAAATGATGAAGCCCGTGCTCGGCGCGGACTTTGAAAGCTTTATCTGCGCTCTTGAAAACTCCCCCGCCGTGCGTGCTCTCAGGGTAAATACCCTGAAGACCGCGGCGGAGGATTTTCTGCGTCTTGTGAACTTTCCGCTGAAAGAGACCGCCGTTCCCGGCGGATATATCTTCGACAGTGAAAAGGTGGGCGCCGATCCGCTCCACCATGCGGGCGCCTACTACGTGCAGGATCCCTCCGCCATGGCGACGGTCGCGGCGGCTTCCCCGTATATTCGCGGCGGCTCGCTGATTCTTGACCTCTGCGCCGCCCCCGGCGGAAAATCCACCCAGCTGGCGGCCCTCTGTCCCGACGGCTTTCTCGTTTCCAACGAGATCGTCCCCTCCCGCGCCCGGATACTCCGCGGAAACGTGGAGCGAATGGGCGTGAGAAACGCTGCCGTCACCTCTTTCGATACCGCGGTATTCGCGAAAGAGTATCCCGGGTGCTTTGACGTGGTTCTCTGCGACGCGCCCTGCTCCGGCGAGGGCATGATGCGGAAATATAACGCGGAGGTGCTTGAAAACTGGAGCGCGGAGAACGTGAAAAACTGTGCCCTGCGGCAGAGCGAAATACTTGAAAACGCGGCACGTGCTGCCTCTCCCGGCGGTATTCTCATATATTCCACCTGCACCTTCAATCTTTTCGAAAATGAAATGACGGTGGACGCGTTCCTCAGCCGTCACGGGGAGTTTTCCATACTTCCGGCGGATGAAAAAGTCGCGGGTGTCACCGCAGACGGCATAAATTTCGACGGCTGTGCCCATGATATGAAAAACTGCCGCCGCTTCTATCCTCACATGACGCCCGGCGAGGGACAGTTCATATGCATAATGAAAAAAGAGGGAGAGCCCGAAGCGTCAGGAATGCCGATGCCGAAGCCTCTTTCGAAGGATGAGCTGAAAACAGCGGAAGCTTTCTTTGAGGACGCCATGGGAGGTGTCCCCGAAGGCTTTAGGCTCGGAAAGATAAAAGACACCGTGATGCTTTATCCCGAAAACGCGGTCTGCCCTGAGGGCGCCAGCCTCTGCGGCACGGCGGCGGGCGAGGTGATAAAGGGCAGATTCGAGCCTCATCACCACCTGTTCTCGGCGTTCGGGAAAGAGTTTATAAGAAAGGTGCTTCTTTCTCCCGATGCCCCGGAGACAGAAAAATATCTGCGAGGCGAGACCTTTAACTGCGGCTGTGAAAACGGCTGGTGCGCCGTTATTGTCGGCGGCTGTCCCGCAGGCGGCGGAAAAGCGGTGGGCGGCACCGTGAAAAACCACTATCCCAAGGGCCTCAGGCTCATACGATAATAAGATGACCACGCCCGAGGGCGCGAGCATAAATTTATTTTTTCAGGAGTGTACTGTTTGAAAAAGTACCGCACAACGGAGATTGCGCTCTGACCGGGAGGTCTCAGTGCGATCACGGACCTCTCGCCGAAAGGCATTGAAGTCAACAATTTTCAGGAGGAAAAACAATGAATATAAATGACTGTATCATCCGTTCGGAAAAGCCCGAAGAAAGAAGAGAGGTCGAAAACCTCGTCAGAGAAGCGTTCTGGAACGTCTACCGTCCCGGCTGCAGCGAGCATTATGTGCTCCACGTCCTCAGAGACGACCCGGATTTCGTGCCGGAGCTCGATTTCGTCATGGAAAAGGACGGAAAGCTCATCGGACAGAACATGTTCATGAAAACCGTTATCGACTCCGATGACGGCAGAAAGATCCCTATCCTTACCATGGGTCCCATCTGTATCACGCCTGCGCTGAAAAGACAGGGCTTCGGCAAAAAGCTTCTGGACTATTCTCTCGTGAAAGCTGCGGAAATGGGATTCGGCGCGGTCCTTTTTGAGGGCAATATCGGGTTCTACGGCAAAAGCGGCTTCGACTATGCCGAAAAATTCGGCATAAGATACCACGACCTGCCGGAGGGCGAGGATGCGTCCTTCTTCCTCTGCCGCGAGCTTGCACCCGGTTACCTTGACGGTATCACGGGAGTGTATCAGACCCCGCAGGGGTACTACGTGGACGACGCCGACGTGGAGGAATTCGACAAGAGCTTCCCCGAGAAGGTAAAGCTCCGTCTTCCCGGACAATTATTCTGAGCGGAAAACAAAAAGCCGGAGAGGTCACCCTCTCCGGTCTTTTCAATTGTGATCAAAGAATGATCTCGCCGTAACACTCGCCGAACGCGCAAGCCGCGTTGGACTCATCGGTGTCGATGTGCATTGCAGCGGAGAAATTGGGATTCACACGGACGACGACGTCGCCGAAAACGGTGGTTCTCATATCGTTCTCGATCTTAACGGAAACGATCTGCTTGTCCTGAACTCCCGCCTCGGCTGCTTCCTCGGGAGTGAAGTGGATGTGACGCTTTGCGGCGATAACGCCCTCTGCGATCTCGACCTCGCCGCAGGGACCTACGATCTTGCAGGCACCGGAGCCGGCGATGTCACCGCTCTCACGGACGGGCGCGGTAACGCCCAGAGTTCTGGCGTCGGTGAGGGAAACCTCTACCTGAGTAGCTTTTCTTGCGGGTCCGAGGATGATGACGTTTGCGATGGACTTCTTGGGACCGACAAGCGTAACTCTCTCTTCGCATGCGAACTGACCGGGCTGGCTCAGATCCTTCTTGAAGGTGAGGGCAGCGCCCTTGCCGAACAGGGTCTCGATATCGGCATCGGTGAGGTGCACGTGACGTGCGCTGGTTTCAACAATGACTTTAGACATGGATATATATCTCCTTAAATTTGATTTCTCCGACAATTATACCACCGTCACGTCCTTAAATCAACCGATATTTCAAAAAAATCCTTTTACGCTCCTACGATCCAATGATAGGTCGCTCCTGTGAGGTAGTATCTGCTTCCGCCGGACGGTATTCCGAAAGCCTCGGATGTGTCGCACCAGTTTGATATGCCGGTAGCCGAACGTAAGCTTGAACCCGTGGCGGAATACGCTGTATATCCGATCTGAAAACCCGAGGTGGTTACCTCAGTCTCATCGGGCTGGTAATCTGCCTTGGTCCCGTAGTTGATACAGGAGTACGCATAGACCGTGTTTGCGCTGAGGCCGGTGCCGTCCGAATCCGTCCAGAAGAAGACAAATCGCGGGATCCTGCCCAGATGGTGAGGAATGGGGAGATCTCCTCTTTTTGTTTCTTCCGTGAAGGTGTAGGTGCCGGTCTCGACCTCACCGTGAAACCCTGCTATCAGCGTTTCCATAGCGTCCGAAAGGGTGTTGTCGCTCTTGCCGGTCGCAAGATTGGCAGAGGCGATAAGGCTCGCGATCTTCCATGCCGCGGAGGATATTTTTCCGGAGAGGCTCATTATTCGTCACCTCCTATGAGAGTAAGCACGCCCGCCAGAGCTTCATCGACTCCGTCAAGGGAGGCGCCCAGCTCCTGCAGGGCACCTTCAACCGTTTTATTCGTAAAATGGTCGCCGTCGTCGGTGAGAGTAATAAAGGATGACGATCCGTTGATAGCGGTCCTGACCGCTTTTTCCGTCGGAAGACGGGTATTCGAACCCTCGTCGCTGCCGACTGATTCTTTCACCATATAAGTGTTTGCGCTGCACGTAAAACCGTCGCAGGTCATGATGTAATCGAGATGACCGTGCGCCGTAAGGAAGTGGCCGAGGCCTATTTCGGAATCGGCAAACCCGCCCGCACCGTCTCCGATAAGGATGTTTTCCGTCGCGGGGATAACGGGGACGGAGCCTCTGCCTGAAACGTCGATGGATGCGGTCTCCCCGGAGGTGTCGGAAAAGTCAACCGTCATGGAGCCGTCGCCGTTATCGGTGAAAGAAACGGACGCGGTGTCACCGTTCTTGCCGGTCAGCGATATGGTGGTGCCCTCCATGGAGAGGCTGAGATTTTCCGCTTCCGATATGAGCTCTCCCAGCGCGGAAAAATCGTTGTCGGCTTCAAGGGTCCCATCGTCCCTGATGATCCCGTCCACGGACACGCGGAACGTCGGCGTGGTCATCTCGCAGTCCTGCGTCACTATATACAGCTCGCAGTCCATGTCTCCCGGAACGGATATCTCCGAGGAGGTGAACACGTGAGAGACCGTGCCGTCTCCGGAGACGGTGCACGGAGCGAAGACAGAGGTCCCGTCGCTTCGTGTGGCGTACAGGGTAACTGTTGCGTCATCGGGGAGGATCACCCGGTCCTCTCCCGACGTAAGTGTGATACACAGCTTGTGGGCACATCGGTCGCCGCGGTGGCATAAAAGCACGGGACGGCGTCCGCTGACCCTGTCTACGTCCACAAGCAGGGCGTGTTCCAAGGGTAATGAAGTGTTATCCATTATTATATCCTTCCGGAAGATAGTTGCGGTATGATGATTATACCCGGGGCAGCCGTGCCTGTCTCCCCCGGAATAAAAAAAGGCATCCGGCACATAATAGGTCCGGAGGGCATATGATATTCGTTGATATGATAGCGGGAGCATTGATAGGAGCGCTGTCCGGCATGGGAGTAGGAGGTGCGGGGCTGCTCGTTATATATCTGACCGCATTGCGCGGTGTGGGACAGCAGGCGGCGCAGGGCGTGAATCTTTATTTTTTTATTTTCGCGTCAGCGGCGGCGATGTTCGTCCACTCTGCCAAAAGGAGAATAGATTACGGGACGGTGCTTATGACAACTCTGACGGGTGTGCCCGCGGCATATCTGGGATGTATGGCGGCGGCGGCAGCCGGTCCGTCTCTTCTGCGGAAGATATTCGGCGGGATGCTCGTTATCACCGGGGCGATGGCGCTTTTGCGGAATAAGAAAAGACGCCGGAACGGAGCGCTCACTTAGGGATTTTTTCACCGCCGACCGGCAAGGAATATTGATGAAGAATATCAAGTACGGCGGGAATTTCCCGAATAACTAATGAAAAATGACCGAAACGAAAGTTTCGGTCATTTTATTTTTATCTTG
>JAZLKW010000065.1:0-6213 GCA_045597805.1 Candidatus Avispirillum sp.
GCGGCGGAGCCGCCGCACACCGAGGGGCACCGCCCCGACGGTGTCATTGCGAGGGAGGGCATCGCCCGACCGCGGCAATTTCTGCAAACATTCTGATGACACCTTTATCACTGTCAGCGGGACGAACGCGTTAAATAGCCTCCCCCAGTACAACGACAAAGAACAGCATATGAGGGAGGTCTGCTGACGTTGTATCCGCAAAGGCGGAGCCTTTGCCTAAGTGATACTTAAATTTGGGGAAGGAGGACCGTCTTTTTTGCGAAGCAAAAATCGCTTGCGCAGTAAGCGCTGGCGGGGGGTGGGGTGTCTCATCAGCACTACTTTTCTTATAGCATAAATCTATCGTAATCGTTCGGAAAGACACCTCATCCCCCACCAACAATCCCTGCGGGATTGGTCCCTCGCTATTGCTCGGGACGGTGGTCCCCCTTCCCCCGCTGGGGAAGGCTAATTAGACCGTCCGCTCCTTTTACAGCGGGACGAACGGTTTAATCCGCCAGCCGCTAGCCGCTAACCGCCGCCTCTTAAAACTTAACTCTTAAAACTTAAAACTCCACGCTTAAAACCCCACGCTCAAAGCTCACCCCCTCCCGGGGACTTTTTAATAATTTTTACATTTTGTCTACCACTTTTTCCGAAAGTGTGATATCATTACTTTGTATCAATGTATGTATATAAAGAGAGGAATATCCGAAATGCTTAAAAAAGCGGTATCGGTGCTCTTCATCCTGACCCTTATCCTCATTCTCTCCTCATGCTCAAAAAGTGAAACGTTGGAAGGCCTTTTGCACAGCTCCGGCAAAACGGAGGTGCAGACGGCGGGGATCGCGGAGCTCTCAGACGTGGAGACGGCGGATAAGCACCCCTTCGAGGAGGGCTGCTTTGTCGGGAAAGAGTACGTGCTTGAAACGGTGTTTACCGGCAGAGATGCCGAAAACACTTATAATACCATGCTTTTCCGTAAGGATACGGGCGCCTGCGTCTTCACGGGCATAGCGTTCGACGTAGAGCCCGATGCCACGGGTATGTCGGTGCTCTCCGATACGGACGAAAAGTTTCTGCTCCATGCCGAAAAGGATCACGGCAGCCGCGAGATAATGACCGTGCGGCTCTCCTACGGCGGCGAGGCCATCGACTGTATGTGCGGCACCTACGGGTACGCGGGCGGGGAATGGACTCCGGACTGCGACCTTATGAGCGCGTATCTCACCCCCGGCAGATATTTCAGCGCCAACGGCGTGTTCCGGATGTCTATCACCGAGGATGAAGGGGTCATGACCTTCGATATAACGGACGCCTTCAGAAACAGACAGGTCTTTTTCGGCAGAATAAGGAGCGCCGGGGACGGTATCACCCGTGCCGTACTGCTGAACGAGGCGGAGAACTATGTCTCCCCCGAGGAAAAGCAGGGCGATACCTCCGGCGAGACCAGGGTGGAATTTGAAAAATGCGCTTCCGGCGGTTCCCGGTATGTTGAGGTCACCTGCCGCAGCGCAGAGGGAACAGCCGAGTATTCCGGCAGATATAAGGACGAAGGAAGGGAGACCCTCGGAGCGGGACTGTATACCTGCGGCGACAGGACCCTGAGGATAACCCGCTCCAACGTTAAGGGCAGTGCAAACCCCTCCGGAAATTATAAACACAGCGAGGTCTTCACGCTGACGGACGGGGACGACAAAGTGCTTTTCCGCGGAACGAAGGAGTACGAGGAAGGCGCGCGTGTCGACACTGTCTCCTTTGAGGAGAACGGTAAGCGGCTCACGTTCTATAAGGGCGTTTTTGACGGCGCAGAGTACGCGGAGATACTGAACAGAGGATATCTGGACGGCCTCGGCGTCTGCGAGAGATATGAGCTTTCGGAAGATAATTCGAGATAAACGGAGAAAATCGTGAAATATTACAGAGTATTTGCAAGGATAGATCTTGATGCCATAGGCGAAAATATGAGGCTTATAAAGGAGAGGATCCCGGCCGCCACGGAGATCATGGCTGTGGTAAAGGCCGATGCGTACGGCCACGGCGCAGTCACCGTGGCGAAGTATCTGAGGGGCTGTGCAGATCGCTTCGGAGTGGCTTCCGTGGAGGAGGCACTGGAGCTGAGACACAACGGCATAACCGAGCCCGTTCTCATCCTGGGATACACCTCTCCCGAGGATTATAAGACAATTGTCGAAAATAATATTTCCGTATCCATGTTTGATCCGGACGACGCGAAAAAGCTCTCGGAAACCGCGTCACAGCTGGGAAAAGAGGCGTCCGTACATATCAAGGTGGACACCGGTATGTCAAGGTTAGGCTTCCGTCCGGACGAAAACTCAGCCCGGGAAGTGTACGAAATAAGTCAAATGCCTAAAATCAAAATAGCGGGTATATTCTCCCACTACGCAACTGCCGATGAGGAGGATAAGTCGGAGACCTTCGAGCAGAGGAAACGCTTTGATGCTTTCATTGCCGCAACGGAAGCGCTGGGTGTCAGATACCCCGTGAAGCACCTGAGCAACAGCGCGGGCACCACAGAGCTTGATTCATATTACGGTATGGTACGCTGCGGCATTATCATGTACGGTCTGTCGCCCTCCGGCTCTCCCATCGAGGGCCTGCCCCTGCGTCCTGCCATGGAGCTTTGCGCCAAGGTCATATTCGTAAAGGATCTTGAAGCCGGCCGGGGGATCAGCTACGGCCACACCTTCGTGACCGATCGCCCCATGCGTGTCGCCACGGTCTCTCTGGGATATGGCGACGGCTATCCCCGCGCCCTGTCCGATAAGGGCGAAGTCCTCCTCCGCGGCAAGCGCTGCCCCATCCTCGGCAGAGTCTGCATGGACCAGCTCATGATAGACGTCACGGACGTTCCGGACGTCCGCACCGGAGATACGGTCGTTGCCGTGGGACGGGACGGGGAAGAGTACATTTCCGCCGAGGAGGTCTCTTCTCTCGCCGGCTCCTTCAACTACGAATTTATCTGCGGAGTTTCCCGCAGAGTACCGCGAGTTTACATAAAAGACGGCAAAGAGTACAAAAACATTGTATATATAGAAGCAAACAGTTGAAAATTTAACAAAAAATATTGACATTTGTGAACGACAATTATATAATTACTATGTAAATTTTTAACTTGGAGGTTAAATATGAAGAAAATTATTTCTTTCGTCGTTCTTGCAGCAATGCTGGTCGCAATGATCGTACCCGCGACTGTTGCCGCAGCCGACGTGGCAGTGCTAACTCCTGCCGATGCTTCCGTGCTTGAGGGCGATGCATCCGTTTCCACAAGCATCACGTTTGAAGCACCCGCAGCAGTAGCTGAGTTCGGCGGTATCCTGTTCTGGTCCGCTGACTTTGACGTTGAAGAGGTTATCCTCACCGTTGACGGCGAGGTGTTCGATACCGAAAACTCCGGTCTCGGCACCATTCTTGCCGGCAACAACAGAGCGGTAAAGAACGACCTTGCAGCATTCGGCGCGAATACCGCCGCTTTCAAGGCATGTACCGTTGATTTCCTCGCACTTGACGCAGTTGAGTCCGCTGAGGCGACTCTCACCTTCGTCTTCGCAGAGCCCCTTGCTGTCGGCGAAAACTTCTCTTTCAGCGCAGCAACTCTGTACGCAGACAATGAGGACGTGGCAGAGGACGCGGCAAGCGCTGTTATCACGATCCTGAAGGACCCCTACATGGGTCTGTATTCCGATCCTACTCTGTTCATCGTTTCCGAGGATGACACGGTAGAGCCCGGCGCACAGGTAAAGGCAGACGTCCGTATCGACGCCAACCCCGGTATCAACACAGCTCTGTACATTCTCGTATATCCCGAAGGATGGACCGTTGAGTCCAGCACCTGCGGCAAGGTATTCGCTTCTTCCTGCTACACTCCCGGTACTCCCGACCTCTCCGTAGCAGAGAACACCGCGTACCTGAAGGACCGTCTGGCATGCTATCCCGACACTCCCCTTGAAGGCAACAGCTACATCACCGCGTTCTTCCAGATGGATGACCCGATGGCTGTCAACGAAAACAACGGTATCCTCGCTTCCTACGTATTCAACGTACCCGAGGATGCTGCTCCCGCCTCCACCGCTGATCTTACCATCATCTACGATAAGGAAGGCGACATCATCAAGGCTGATGCCCCCGGCGAATTCACTTACTGGGATCTCGACGTTGTAGGCAAGACCTTCACCATCGCAGGTGAACCCGCTCCTTCCTGCGATCATAAGAATACCACAGACGTTATCGTTACCCCCGCAACCTGCACTGAGACCGGCGTGAAGAACGTCGTCTGCGCAGACTGCGAAGAGGTTCTCCAGACCGGTGTTGTGATCGAAGCACTCGGCCACGACTATCAGCCCGGCGAAACAGTTGCAGCAACCTGCACCGAAGGCGGCTACACCCCCTATACCTGCACCCGCTGCAAAGATACCGAGAACAGAGACGCGACCGAGGAACTCGGCCACGACTATAAGGTCACCGCTTCCGTTGCCGCTTCCTGCACCGAAGGCGGCTACACAGAGTACACCTGCTCTCGCTGCAAGGACAGCTATAAGGACAGGACCTTCCCTCTCGGCCACACTTCCACTCCTTACGCAGAAGTTTCCGCGACCTGCACCGAGTCCGGCTTCACCGGCGGCACTTACTGCAGCGTATGTAATGAGACTCTCACCGAGAGAACAGTAGTTCCCGCACTCGGCCACAGCTGGGATAACGGCGAGATCACCACTCAGCCCACCGAGGAGACCGCAGGCGAGAAGACCTTCCACTGCACTCGCTGCGATGCTACCAGAACCGAGCCCGTTGCTCCTCTGGATCATACCCATAACTTCGTTCTCTCCGAGACCGTCAAGGCTACCTGCACCGAGGGCGGCTACGAGCTCTACGCCTGCACATGCGGCGAGACCGAGAAGAGAAACGAGACCCCTGCTCTCGGCCACAACTATGAAACCGTTACCACTCCCGCTACCTGCGAGGAGGCCGGCAGCATCGCCAAGACCTGCGCGAACTGCGGCGACAAGATCGAGGAGACCATCCCCGCTCTCGGCCATCAGGCAGGCAGCTGGGAAGTGATCCAGGAGCCCACCGAAGAGGCTAACGGCATCAGAGTAAAGAAGTGCGTAAGATGCGGCGAAGAGATGGCAAGAGAAGAGATCTCCGCTCTCAGCTTCATTAAGAAGGTTTCCGCAAGAGCTAACGTATCTTCTGCTGTCCTCGACGGCGAGAACATAGAGATCACCTCCAAGAAGAACGCAGATTACGTTATCTTCACCGTAGTCAGAGACGCAAGCAAGAGAGTATCTCTCCAGAATGCGGCTTCTGCAGGCGCAGGCGCTAACTTCACCTACATCAAGGTCCAGTATCCTCAGACCCAGGCAGTCGTTACCGTTACCGACAAGGAAGGCAACAAGAAGGACTACAGCGTAACTGTTAACTGGTCCAACATGTACTACTATTCTATGGGCCCCGGACACACCGCTGAAAGCGCAGTTGAGGAAGACGGCGTTATCACCGTTGTCGCTGAGCCCAACCAGTCCAATGCTTCCTTCTACTTCCGTATGCCTGCAGGCAATACCTACGAAGCTCCCGAGGGCCTCGAGGTAGTGCTCTCCGACGGTAAGGTTTACCTGAAGGCAGCTGCAGACGCTGAGACCGACACCTATAAGTTCACCATCAAGGCTGCAAACGGCGCTGAGAAGGAATACACCGTAAACTACGTATTCGCTAACAAGCTCGAGCTTCTGGGCGTTTCCGGCGCAGGCATGATCAAGAACGGCGGCACGATCGAGTTCATCGACGAGACCGGCACCGTCAACATCACCGTAAGCGCTGAGTACAAGTACGCTGCATTCAGATTCAAGTATGCTAACGCAGGCGGCGTAGCAGTTGCCAACGACGACAACGCATACATCAAGCACGGCACTCAGAACAGCTTCGACTACGTATGCATCGACAAGCCCGCTGAAGGCAACACGGTTTCCACCACCGTTACCGTTTCCAACGAGGCTCTCGGCGCATCCAGAGTTATCAACGTAAACGTAACCTTCGTTGACTGATAATTCATAAGGAACAATAAAAAAGACACCCCGCAACGGAGCGCTCACTTAGGGATTTTTTCACCGCCGACCGGCAAGGAATATTGATGAAGAATATCAAGTACGGCGGGAATTTCCCGAATAACTAATGAAAAATGACCGAAACGAAAGTTTCGGTCATTTTATTTTTATCTTG
>JAZLKW010000066.1:0-8680 GCA_045597805.1 Candidatus Avispirillum sp.
CCGGGGGAGATTCCGGCTTTTGCCACCTTCCCACGCACCACATATAGGTAAGCAAAATCCAAGTAATATTGTGGTGCGCCAGCAAAGGCAGAGCCTTTGCCTAAGTTCGCTGTAAATCGTAAGGGAAGGCAAAATGGCGGCTCCGCCGCCTACCACACCATTGCCGACCTGCTCGCTAAACTACAAAAGAATAAACCGGCCGTTCGGACGGTTTTTCTTTATGTACAGACGTCAGTCAATCGGTTCGATCGTAACTTCCTTGCCGCACCTTGCGGACTCGTAGATGGCGTCTATCATCTGCATGAGCACGACGCCGTCGCGGGCGGGTGCGATGCACTCCGTGCCGTTGCGTACACAGTCGATGAAATGAGCGATCTCCGCCTCGAAAAGCCCGTTGAACTCACGGTTCTCACAGCTGATCTCACCGTCCTCGGACTGGGAGTAGAACTTGGAGGGATTGCCGAGCTCGATTCCCGCCTTCGTTCCGATGAGCTGAACACCGTTCCTGCGGTTTTCCATGTAGAGATTGAAGGATGTGCAAACCTCGACGAGAAGTCCGCTGTCGAAGCGGATAAACGCCATAGCGTAGTCCTCGCAGTTGTGTTCGAAATTGCCCTTCGTGTCGATGCTCCAGTCGGATGCGGCAACGTCCTGTGTGACGGCGTTATAGCCCGTCACGCCGTAAGCGGAAACGGGGGTGGGCTTGCCGGCAAGATATCTCGCCTCGTCCATAACGTGAACGCCCAGGTCTATGAGGGGACCGCCGCCGGAATATCTGACGTCGCCGAACCAGCCGCCGGGACAGCCGTTTCTTCTCTCGTAGCCCACTCTCGCCAGCTTCAGATCGCCCATTCTGCCCGAGTCGATGAATTCCTTGGCGGTTATGCAGTCTGAGCTGAAGCGGAGAACGAAGCCGATCTGAAGAAGCTTGCCCGTCTCTTTTGCGGTGCGCTCCATCTCAAGCGCTTCCTTCGCGTTCATGGCCATGGGCTTCTCGCAGATGACGTCACAGCCCGCCTTCAGCGCGGCGATGGTAGCCGGAGCGTGCACGCTGTTCCACGTGGTGACGGAAACTGCGTCGATTTCCTCCGATGCCAGCATCTCATTGTAATCGGTATATCTTGCGGGGATACCGTGTTCGTCGCAGAACTTGTTTAATTTTTCCTCGTCGATATCGCATCCGGCAACGACCTCTACCGTGTCGGAAAGCGCCTTGTAGCCGACCATGTGGCATCCCGCGATGCCGCCGGTCCCGATAATCGCAACTCTCGTCTTTTTCATATTGATCTCCTGTTTTATTGACTTTTGGGATCTCATAGAGTCCCCTGTAACAGATACATCCTCAGCTCTTCCACGCTTTCGACGATAACGTCGGCACCGTGTCCCGTGAGCTCCTCGCGGCTTCCGTAACCGTACAGTACGCCCACGGTGCCCGTGCCGTTTTCCTTACCGCCGTCAACGTCGTGGAGTCTGTCTCCCACCATGACGCATTCTTCGGGGGCAGGGCTGCCGATACGTTCCATGGCAAGGCGCAGAACGTCGCCCTTTTTTACAAGGGAGCCGTCAAGGGTGCTTCCCGTGATGCAGTCGAAATATTTTTTGAATCCGTAGTGTTCGGCGATCTGGTTCGCGAAGATCTCCGGCTTCGAGGTCGCCATCACGATGACCTTTCCCGCCGCTTTCAGATCACGGAGCATTTGGGGGACGCCCTCATAAACGGTATTTTCAAATACTCCTATGGGGCGGTAGTACTCGCGGTAGCTTTCCACCGCCTCCTGCGCCTGTGGCTTCGTGAGCCCGAAATATTTCATAAAGGACTCATCAAGCGGCGGACCGATAAAATCCGTCAGCGTATCGGGATCCTCGATATCCACGCCGCAGTAGTGCTTCGCCGCATACTGCACCGCCGAGGTGATACCTTTTTTTGGGTCCGTGAGAGTGCCGTCAAGATCGAAAAATATATATCGGAACATCACAGATTGTCTATATAACTGCACGCGGCAAGAGCGGCAACGGAGCCGTCCGCACAGGCGGTGGTGATCTGTCTTATCTTTTTCGAGCGGCAGTCTCCGGCAACGAATATACCGTCCGTTCCGGTGGTACAGCTTTCGTCCGTGTCAAAATAGCCCCACTGGTTGAGAGCTGCCACGCTGCTGAAATTATCGTTGTCGGGCTGAAGTCCGATGGCAACGAAAACGCCGTCCGTCCGGAGGACCTTTTCACCGTCGTGACCCTCTGATTTAACGGCGGTCAGCTCACCGTTCTCGGACTCGAATCCGGTGACCACGGTGCCCGTGATGAATTCCACGTTGCCCTTTGCTTTCAGGGAATTAAGAAGTTTTTCCTCTCCGGTGAAGAAATCAAGATTCTGCACCATAGTGACTTTACTGCAGCCGTCGGCAAGGAGAAGTGCCTCCTGGAGCGCGGAGTTGCCGCCGCCCACCACGACTACCTCTTTTCCTTTGTAGAACGCGCCGTCGCATACGGCACAGAAGGAGATACCGTGCCCGATAAGCTCTGTCTCCCCGGGCGCACCCAGAAGACGGTGCTTTGCGCCGGTGGCGAGAATTACGGCTTTCGCTGCGTATTCCTCACCCTCGTCGGTGACGACGGTCTTTACGCCGTCGGGGTTTGCCTTAACTGCGGTGACCTCACCCAGCTCGATCTCAGCGCCTAAGTTAAGCGCCTGCTCGACCATGAGATCCGCAAGCTCGTTGCCGCTTATCTCCTTTGAACCGGGGAAGTTCTCAACCTTGGGCGAATAGGTGATCTGCCCGCCGAAGGTGCCTTTCTCGAGAATGAGCACGGTCTTTTCCGCACGTCTCGCGTATACTGCGGCGGTGAGCCCCGCGGGACCCGCGCCGACTATTATCACATCATACATATTTTGCTCCGTTAAAATTTTTGCCGCCTTCTTTCGGGAAAGAAAGCGGCAAAAGAAGTTTTTTCTTGTTTATTTGCCCTGTGCCTTGATATAGTCCTTAACGCCCTGTACCTCGACGTACTGCTTGCCGCCGGCAACCAGCGTGGGAGCCTGACGCAGCCCGAGTGCGCGGGCCTCGTCCTCGTTGTCCTCGACGTACAGCTTCTTATATGCTATACCTGCTTTGTCCAGAAGTGAAGCGGCTATCTTACACTTGGGACATGTCTTGGTGGCAAAGAGGAGAACGTCCCCGTCGGATGCGCAGACACACTCGCTGTCCTTTTTCTCTTCCGTGGGGCATCCGTCACGGTGCATTACGGAGGTCTCGATGTTGTAGGTCACGCGGTCCTTGAATTCCTGGGTCTTACCGTCGTTCCAGTTCTGAACGGGACGGTAGTAGCCGGTGATTCTCGAGTAAACCTCGGTTTTGTTGCCGCATACGGGACACTCATAAACTTCGCCTGCGATGTAGCCGTGATCCTTACATACGGCATACGTGGGAGAAAGAGTGTAGTAGGGGAGCTTGTAGTTCTCTGCGATCTTGCGTACGAGATTCGCGGCGCTCTTCCAGTCGGGCATCTTCTCTCCGAGGAACGCGTGGAACACGGTGCCGGAGGTGTATCTGGTCTGCAGATCGTCCTGAATGTCAAGAGCAGAGAAGATATCGTCGGTGTAGCCCACGGGCAGGTGAGAAGAGTTGGTGTAATAGGGGGTCGCGCCCTCGTGGGCGGTCTTGATGTCGGGGAAGCGCTTCTTATCGTGCTTCGCCAGACGGTAGCTGGTGGATTCTGCGGGAGTAGCCTCCAGGTTGTAGAGGTCGCCGTACTTCTCCTGATAGTCGGAGAGACGCTCTCTCATGTGGTCGAGGACTTCTGCGGTGAATTTCTGGGTCTCGGGATGGGTCATGTCCTTGCCGATCCACTTCGCGTTGAGACCTGCCTCGTTCATGCCGAGAAGACCGATGGTGGAGAAATGGTTCTCGAAGGTGCCCAGATATCTCTTGGTGTAGGGATAGAGACCGCCGTCAAGAAGCTTTGTGATAACGTCGCGCTTGATCTTCAGACTGCGCGCGGAGATATCCATGATCTTGTCAAGTCTCTTGTAGAAATCGTCCTCGTTCTCGGCAAGGTATGCGATACGGGGCATATTGATGGTGACAACGCCGATAGATCCGGTTGACTCGCCCGAACCGAAGAAGCCGCCGGATTTCTTACGGAGCTCTCTGAGGTCAAGACGGAGTCTGCAGCACATGGAGCGAACGTCGGAGGGCTCCATGTCGGAGTTGATGTAGTTGGAGAAATAAGGAGTACCGTACTTGGAGGTCATCTCGAAGAGAAGCTTGTTGTTCTCGGTCTCGGACCAGTCAAAGCTGCGGGTGATGGAGTAGGTGGGGATAGGATACTGGAAGCCTCTGCCGTTGGCGTCACCCTCGATCATGATCTCAATGAAGGCCTTGTTGACCATGTCCATCTCAGCCTTACAGTCGGCGTAGGTGAAGTCCATTTCCTTGCCGCCCACGATGCACTTCTGGTCAGCCAGGACAGCTGGCACGGTCCAGTCCAGCGTGATGTTGGAGAAGGGAGCCTGAGTGCCCCAGCGGGAGGGAGTGTTTACGCCGTAGATGAAGCTCTCGATGGATTTCTTTACCTGATCGTAGGAAAGGTTGTCTACCTTAACGAAAGGAGCAAGGTAGGTATCGAAGGAGGAGAACGCCTGCGCACCAGCCCACTCGTTCTGCATGATACCGAGGAAGTTGACCATCTGGTTGCAGAGGGTAGCGAGGTGGGAAGCGGGAGCGGAGGTGATCTTGCCGGGCACGCCGCCCAGACCTTCCTTAATAAGCTGCTTTAAGGACCAGCCTGCACAGTAACCGGTCAGCATGGACAGGTCGTGGAGATGAATATCCGCGTTTCTGTGAGCATTGGCGATCTCGTCGTCGTAGATCTCGGAGAGCCAGTAGTTTGCGGTGATGGCGCCGGAGTTGGAAAGGATAAGACCGCCAACAGAGTAGGTGACGGTGGAGTTTTCCTTAACTCTCCAGTCATTGATCTTAACGTAGTTGTCAACGATCTCCTTGTAGTCGAGAACGGTGTTGCCTATATTACGGACCTTTTCTCTCTGACGTCTGTAAAGGATGTATGCCTTCGCAACGTCATCGTAGCCTGCCTGTACGAGAACGGACTCAACACTGTCCTGAATGTCCTCGACTGCGATAAGGTTTTCCTTAATTTTGGGCTCGAAATTGGCGGTGACCTTCAGCGCGAGAAAGTCGATGACGGAGGGAACGAAATTCTTTTCCTCTGCCTCGAACGCCATGGTGATAGCCTGCGCTATCTTGTCAAGAGTGAAGTCGACGATCTTGCCGTCTCTTTTCAGTACCTGATACATCTTTTTCTCCTTATATATATGTCAATATTATTATCTGCAAAGACCAGCGACGATATTATAACACTATATATTGTATTTAGTCAATAACAAATGATCTATATATTCCAAAATCAGCACAATCAACAAAACAGGACCGAATAATTTGGATAATACTCTATATATTGGAACAAAACATACAAATATTCCGTGCAGACCACAATATATAGTGTACGTACCGGCAAAAAGAAGCGAAAACAAAAACATCTTGCGAAAAAATGGCGATTGATGTATAATAAGATAAAGAATAAGGAAAAGAGGTATTTTTCATGGACAGAAACCAAAGACCTCACAGCCGCAGAAAGACCGTGGGCTCCGGCTCCGCGGGCGTTCATCACGGCAATAAAGTCGATACCGGCAACCGCCCCGTAGGCTCCGGCCCCAGACCGCAGAGCAGCCAGTACGGTGCCGGCTCACAGAACGAGTACAGAGACAGCCAGCGTGCGCTGTTCCAGGGGCTTAACTTAAAGTCCGTCCTCGGAGTCATTGCCGTCATCTTAGTCGCGGTATTTCTTCTTAAAAACTGCGGCGGTGAGTCTCTCCTTTCGGGTATCCTCGGCGGCCTCGGCGATATGGGAGGCTTTACGAACGTCCTTGACGAGCCCGAAAACATCACCCCCGCGTCCTCCTCACAGGCGGACCTCTCCGTTTCCTCCCGCGCGAGGGATAAGAGAGTGGTGCTCCGCGGAAACGGTGAAGACACCGTCACCATAATGATCTATATGTGCGGTACTGACCTTGAGTCCAAGTACGGCATGGCATCCAAGGACCTGCAGGAAATGATGTCCGCGGATATCTCCGATAAGGTCAATATCATAGTTGAGACCGGCGGCTGCTCCAAGTGGCAGACCCGCGGTATCTCCAACTCCAAGAACCAGATATATAAGGTCGAGACCGGCGGCATGAGGTGCCTTGACGATAACGTAGGCTCTTCCGCCATGACCGATCCCAAGAACCTTGCTTCCTTTATTAAATTCTGTACGGATAATTACGACGCAAGCCGTAATATCCTCATCCTGTGGGACCACGGCGGCGGATCTCTCTCCGGTTACGGCTACGACGAGAAGAAGCCCGAATCGTCCTCCATGACTCTGGCAAAGCTGAAGACCGCACTTGATTCGTCGGCCTGCGCCTTCGATTTCATAGGCTTCGACGCCTGCCTCATGGCAACGCTGGAGACGGCGCTTGTCTGCAATAACTACGCCGACTACCTGCTGGCGTCCGAGGAGACCGAGCCCGGTACCGGCTGGGACTATACCGGCTGGCTCAATAAGATATCGGCGAACACCTCCATATCCACCGTCGAGCTGGGCAAGGTGATAATCGATGATTTCGTAAGAGCGTCAAAGCGTGCTTCCCCCGCCGCAAACGTCACCCTTTCCCTTGTTGACCTGGCAGAGCTGCAGGGAACGGTTCCCGATGCCTTCCGCGAATTTTCCAGCTCCACCACCGAGCTTCTGAAGACCGACAACTATAAGAAGGTCTCCGACGCGAGAGCGGGTGTGAGACAGTTCGCACAGCAGAACAGGATAAACCAGGTCGATCTGGTGGACCTCGCCGAGAGAATAGGCACTGACGAGGCAAAGGAGCTTGCGAAAGCCCTCAAGGGCTGTGTTAAGTATAACAGTACCACCATGTCCCGCTGCTACGGCCTCAGCATATTCTTCCCCTATGAAAACAAGAGCTCCGTAAACAGCGCGGTGTCCTCTTATAACGCTCTGGGAATCGACAGCGAGTATACCGAGTGTATCAAATCCTTCGCCAGCCTCAGCCTCGGCGGCCAGCTGGCAGGCGGCACATCTCAGGTACCCGGTCTTGACCTGGGAAGCCTGCTCGGCGGCCTTACCGGCTCCGGCAGCAGCTCCTCCGGCGGCTCCGACCTCTTCGGAACCCTCCTGTCCTCATGTCTGGGCAGCGGCACATCCTCCTCTGCTTCGTCTTCTTCCTCTCCAATAGGCTCCCTCCTGGGCAGCTTCATGGGAAGCGGCGGCTCCGCCACGGCAGGCTCCTCCCTTGACGCAGGCTCAATAATCAGCCTCCTCGGAGCATTCTCGGGACGCAGCATGCCCGCCGAAGGCTCGTGGATCGACGCGGACCTGATCGCGGAAAACGCCGAGAATATCGCAGAGAATTTCGTAGATCCCTCCCATATAACCGCAGCTTATAAAAACGATAAAAAGGTCCTCTCACTCACCGACGAGGAGTGGAACTTAATTCAGACCGTAGAACTCAACGTGTACGTCCGCGACGGAGAAGGCTTCGTCGATATGGGCCTCGATAATACCTTTGAGTGGTACGAGGACGATCTGCTCCTCGAGTACGACGGCACGTGGCTGACCCTTAACGGCAACGCCTGCGCGTACTACCTCGTCTCCGATACCAAGACTGACGACGGAGAATGGGTGACTGTCGGCAGGATCCCCGCGAAACTCAACGGCGAAATGGTGAATCTCCGCGTAGTCTTCGACGATGAGCATCCCGAGGGCATCGTAACCGGCGCGTACAAGCAGTACGGTGACGAGACCGACGTCCAGGCAAAGGGCGAGATCGCGATCAGGGCGGGAGATAAGATACAGCTCCTGTGCGACTACTACGACCCCGACGGCAGCTGGAACGGCGCCTACACCCTGGGCAAGCAGTTCACAGTACCCGAGACCGGGCTGACACTTGTGAACCTGAAGTTGGATGCCGAAGAGACTACCGCCATGTATAAGCTGACGGACATCTACGGCAACGCATTCTGGATTTCGATAGACGACTGATAGAAACGGAGGCGTCCTAAAAGGACGCCTCTCTTTTTTACCGCTTCCTTCAGAAAGAAAGCGGGGCTGAGAAATTTTCTAAAAAACAGCGTTTATTTTTTGAAAAAGTTCGGAAAAAGTCTTGATTTTTCAATTTTCGTATGATATAATAGCGGAGCGATTTGAGGTCGCAATGTTCCGTAGGCGGGACAGACACGGAAAGGTGGCTGAGCTGGTCTAAGGCGCACGACTGGAAATCGTGTGTCGGCTAATACCCGACCGTGGGTTCGAATCCCACCCTTTCCGCCAAAAAAGAGACGCTTCGGCGTCTCTTTTTTGACGGAAAGATTTAACGGGATTCGAAAGGGCGTGCCTATGTCGGTACGACAGGCAAAAACGCTCCGGGGGAGCGTTTTTAGCCCGTTGATCTGCACGAACGCTACCATCGCACGAGTGAAACGAGCGTGAAGAGCCGAAACGAGTTTCGGCGTGTACTGCCCGTATTGCTGGACGCCCACCCTTTCCGCCAAAAAAGAGACGCTTCGGCGTCTCTTTTTTGACGGAAAGATTTAACGGGATTCGAAAGGGCGTG
>JAZLKW010000067.1:0-17933 GCA_045597805.1 Candidatus Avispirillum sp.
CCAACATAGTTAGCTCCGATAGAGGGAGCGTTGGAAAGGCCATAGCAGCCGAGGCTGGAGTTATCAGCATCAAGCATGATGTCCATCTCGATCTCAGTGCCGGGGTTAGAGAACTTTACGGGATGCCAGGAGTTGCCCTGCTGGAAATGCCAGTAATTGTTCTCAGTGTCATCGTCCTTGTATGATTCTCTGGTCGCTGCAGACGCACCTACAACTACCATGGAGAGAAGCATAGCAAGAGTTAACACGATTGCTAAGATTTTCTTCATAGGATAAACCTCCATTAAAATTTGGTACACTAATTGTATCATCATAATCACAAAATGTCAATACGTTTTTTTGAATTTTTTGGTCATTTCATTAAAGGCAGATGCCGCTTTTTTGGCCATTTTTGTGTGTATCGTCATTTATATACAACACCTTGCGGCGGCTGCGGCAGTAGCGCCAATATATAGTGTGAACTTTTTTTGAACTTTTTGAAAATGAATGTCTCAGACAGATAAAAGTTTGTTGAGCTTGTACAATTTTATTATAGGAGTTCAGGATCCCACCTTCAAGAGTTCAGAGGAGGCGGTGCCGCTTTTTCCATAATAAAAACCCGCCGATGGCGGGTTTTACATATTATATTACTGATTTCAGCCTTCAGCAGCGGTGGTATCTGCGGGAGCCTCAGCAGCGGTGGTGTCCGCGGGGAGCTCTGCCTTTTCCTCGTCGCCGCCGACTACCATTTCCCAGAAGCTATCGTTATCGTTCTTGTTCTCGGTGTTTACGATATACACGGTGCACACCAGAAGAACGAAGATGATCGCAACAACACTGGTCACTACGGAAAGCTTCTTGCTGACAGCCTGACCCTTGTTCTTGCCGAAGAAGGTGTCTGCGCCGCCGGCGATGGTGCCGGAAAGGTTATGAGATTTGCCTTCCTGCATAAGTACTGCTACTACGAGGAATACGGAAAATACCAGAAGGATTATACCGATTACAAGCTCGAAAGTGCCCATTTTTTGATCTCCTTTATATCAGTGATTAACAACATTTCAAGTGCCCGTCGATACGGACGCTCAGTTATTGTATCACACGATTTCCGAAAATGCAAGAGGAAATTCAGATTTTTCAAAAATTATTACCCCGGCGCATCAGTGAGCCGTATGGGGGAAGAACTCCGCAAGCTCCGGCGCCACCTGACGTACAAATGTCGCCAGCTCCTTGTCGCTCATGACGGTGTTTCTGCCGTCCTCGTACTGGGCGTCGACCAGCGCCTTTATCTTCGCCACTCTTTCGTCGCGCTTATCAAGCTTTATATCCGATCCGCGCTCGGCAAGGCGGGTGTTCATCCAATGCGCCACGCCTGCCAGTCCGCTGTGAGCGTCGATGGCGACGGCGGCGGGTCTGCCCAGAAGAAGATCCGTATTGAATATATTGTAGATTTCCTCATCCTTCATGAGGCCGTCCGCGTGGATGCCGGCTCTCGTCACGTTGAAGTCACGTCCGACGAAGGGCGTTCTCGGCGGGATCTCGTAGCCTATCTCGTTCTCGAAATATCTGCCGATCTCGGTGATGGTGGGGAGATCCATGCCGTCTCTCGTTCCTCTGAGGGAGGCGTACTCCATACACATGGCTTCCAGAGGGCAGTTGCCCGTGCGCTCGCCGATGCCGAGGAGCGAGCAGTTGACACCCGAAGCGCCGTAGAGCCACGCGGTGGACGCATTGGTGACGACTTTATAGAAGTCGTTATGACCGTGCCATTCCAGCATGGAGGAATCGATGCCGGCGTAGTGGATGAGACCGTAGACTATGCCCGGCACGCTTCGGGGAAGCGCCGCGCCCTGGTAAGTAACACCGTAGCCCATGGTATCACAGGCTCTTATCTTTACGGGAATGCCGTATTCCTCGCCCAGCTGCCTCAGCGCCGTGGCGAAGGGTACGACGAAGCCGTAGAAATCGGCTCTTGTTATATCCTCGAAATGGCAGCGGGGACGGATGCCCATTTCCAGCACCTCGCGGACCACGCCCAGATATTTATCCATCGCCTGACCGCGGGTCAGCCCCATTTTATTATATATGTGGTAATCGGAGCAGGAAACAAGGATGCCCGTCTCCTTTATGCCCAGGCTCTTTACCAGTTCGAAGTCCTTTTTGGAGGCGCGGATCCAGCTGGTGATCTCGGGGAACTCGTAGCCCAGATCCATACATCTCTGCAGCGCTTCGCGGTCCTTTTCAGAATACACGAAAAATTCCGACTGGCGGATTATGCCCTTGGGACCGCCCAGCTTATGCAGGAGAGTATAAAGGTCAACGATCTGATCCACCGTGAAGGGTGCTCTGGACTGCTGTCCGTCACGGAAGGTGGTATCGGTTATCCATATCTCCTCGGGCATATTGACCGGCACGTATCTGTGGTTGAAGGACACTCTCGGCACCGCGTCGTAGCTGTAAAGCTGGCGGTACAGGTAAGGCGTGTCGCGGTCCTGCAGCTGATAATGATATACGGACTGCTCTATAAGGTTCGTAGCCTCGGAAAACTCGACTCTGCCGTCGCGGTCTCCGTTCTTGTCTCTGAAGGTCTTCGGTTTATTTGCCATTTTATTACTGCCTTTCGGGTTAGTGGAAACAGTATACACGAATATATATTCTTTGTCAAGCGTTTTGCAAGTATTGGGGAGGCTATATGCAAAATTCGGCAATTATTTACATTTTGTTCTTGGTTTTTGCAACTATTTTGCGGTGTTCCGTCGATTTGGCGGCCGGAAGCCAAAAAACGGATCATACAAACCGTTTTTCAAAGTCTTCCTTATTCATGAGGACGTTCACGGCGGACAGGAGCGCGTTCGCCGTCATACCGGGCGGCAGTCCCAGAGAGACGGCAAAGGCGTCACGCCGTTCTCTGCTGTCGCCGGCGCCCGTGAGACCTTTTTCGTAGAAATCCGCCATTATTATCTCTTCTCCATCCCGCTTTTCGCCCAGTTCGCCGTTGCGTTCGACGAAATCCGAGAAAAGAGCACGAAGTACGTCGGCGTCGATGCCCTCCACGCCGAGGACGCCCTCCTTGGACGGGGTCTTTTTTCGCTTTTCCCTGCCCTCCACCCGGGGGACGTACAGGTTATATATCTTTTCCGGGGGGACAGACGAGCAGAGCCGCGAACGAATGACCCTTCCCGCACCGTCGCTGTCGGTGAGTATGATGACCCCGTTTTCGGAAAGGCGGCGGATAAGCGCCGCCCTCTCGCTGTTTTTGAACACGCCGAAGCCGTCGGTAGTGACGATATGGGCGTCTATCACCGAGGAGAGCTTTATTTTATCGTATTTTCCCTCCACTATGACGGGGATGCCGACTTTTATTTTTTCTTCCATATCAGTTTATGGTATTTTCCATGCCTTCGCGGATGCGGGACACGGTCTCTTTCAGAAATTTATTTTCGGGGGAAATAAGCTGCGGGTCCGCAAAAAGCAGCTTTTTCGCCGCTTCCGTGGCACGGACGATGAGCTCGTGGGAGGCGGAGGACGCAAAGGTGAGGTCCGCGGCACCGCTCTGGCGGATGGTGCCGCCGCGGGCGAAGAAATCACCGGGGCCGCGTATTTTCAGGTCTTCCTCCGCGATCTCAAAGCCGTCGCTCAAGCGGCACATGGTGTCGAGGCGGCGGAGCGAGGTCTCGTTCTCCGTGTCGGAGACCAGTATGCAATAGGATTTATCCTTTCCGCGGCCGACTCTGCCGCGGAGCTGATGGAGCTGGGAAAGCCCGAAGCGCTCGGCGTTTTCCACCACCATGAGGGTCGCCTCCGGCACGTTCACGCCGACCTCTATGACGGTGGTGGAGACCAGCACGTCAAGGTCGCCGCAGACGAACGCGTTCATGGCAGCGTCCTTTTCGGCGGTCTTCATTTTGCCGTGTATGAGGCCTATGCGAAGGCCGGGCAGTCTTTTCCGGAGTTCTTCCGTGTACGGAAGCGCCGCTTTCAGGGGCGGCTCGGGTACGGATATGGGCAGAAACGAGATATCGCACATTTCCTCGGCGGATTCGCTCTTTTCCGCGGTCTCCTCGATGGCGGGACAGACTACGTAGGTCCTGTGTCCCTCTGCCGCCTGCTTTTCAATGAAGCCGAGAAGACGATCTCTGTAACTCTCGTCCACACGGAATGTGCCCACCTTTTGTCTGCCGGGGGGCATTTCGTCCAGGCGCGACACGTCCAGATCGCCGTATATGACAAGCGACAGCGTTCTCGGGATGGGCGTCGCGCTCATGACGAGAGAATGGGCGCGGACGGTCTTCTCACGGAGCAGCGCACGCTGATTCGCTCCGAAGCGATGCTGTTCATCGGTTATGACGAGACCGAAATTATTGAATTCCACGCCGTCGGAGAGGAGCGCGTGGGTACCGACGACCACGTCGGCGCCGTCGCCCTTTATGCTCTCGCGGACCTTTTTCTTCTCCGCCGCGGTCATGGAGCCACAGAGGAGCGCGGTCCCGATCCCCACCTTTTCAAAAAGGGCGGACAGATCGGCATAGTGCTGCTTTGCGAGTATTTCCGTAGGCGCCATGATAGCGCAGCGCGTTCCGTTTTTCACGGCGATATACGCTGCCGCCGCCGCGACTGCGGTCTTGCCGCTTCCGACGTCGCCGCAGAGGATGCGGCACATGGGCGCGGCTTTTCTCATATCGGCGGAGATCTCCGCTATGCTCCGCTTCTGCGCGCCTGTCAGCCCGAAAGGAAGACAGCTGAGAAGTGCCGACACGTCCGTATCGGGGCAGGGGTGGGCTCCGGCGGAATCCTTTCCGCTCTTTTCGGAGCTCATGGCTATGGCAAGGGTGAATATTTCGTCGAAGGCGAGACGTTTTCTCGCCGCGGCAAGGGATTCGGTATCGGGCGGGAAATGGATCGTACGAAGGGCGTAGCCCGCGGTACACAGCCCGTTCTCACGCAGTATCTCCGACGGTATATGCTCGGCGGTCTCGACCGACGCGACCCGCACGGCTTCCTTGACGAGCCCCGCGAGAAATTTCTGCGAAAGGCCCGCGGACAGGGGGTACACGGGTACTATGGGAAGCAGGGGCACATTCTCCGACACGGGCTCGCAGACGGGATTGGACATAGTCGCTTTACCCGCCGCCATCTGCAGTCTGCCCCAGAAGCGGTACTCGCCGCCCACCCGGAACACGTTCTTCATGAAGGGCTGGTTGAAATACGTTATCTCGACCGTACCGCTCTCGTCGAAGGCACGGAATTTCGTTAAGCTCATGCCGCGGCGGATGTTCGCCGTTTTCGGCTCCGTCGCCACGGTGAGTATGAGGGAGCAGGGCGCGGGGACCTCTGCCTCGCGGCTCAGTGCCGTCGCTCTCGAAACGGTCTTCACGTCGCCGCGGTTCTGGTACGCGCGCGGGTAATGACGCGCAAGGTCTCTTACCGTGCGAATACCCGCCTTTCCCAGCGCTTTCGCCTTGGTGTCGCCGACGCCTTTGAGCACCGTTACGGGAGAATCAAGAGTTATCACGCCGTATCCCTCCTTTCGTTTTCATTATATAACCATTGTAGCACATTCCGCTCCCACCGTCAAGCACCGCCCCCGCGGGCAAAAATGACCGGGACGTGCGTCCCGGTCATTAAGTTATGCTGTTCCGATCAGCTGAGGATCTGGAATTTGAGAAGTGCAACGTCGCTGACGGTCACTTTTCCGTCGCCGTCGATGTCGGCGGCGGGGACCTTATCCATCGTTCCGAGCACTATCTGCTTTAAGAGGTTTATGTCCTTCGCGTTGATCTTGCCGTCGCCGTCGATGTCGCCCACGGTGAACGTGGGGATCGCGGGATCGGGCTCGCCGCAGTTCTCACACACGCCGTCAACGTAGTTGTGTCCGGTGGCCGGAGTAGTGGAAATTTCGGTGTAGTAACCGCAGTCACGGCAAACGTTTCTTGTCCAGCCGTCCTCGGTACAGGTCGCGGCCTGTTTTCTGTTGAACATGGTGTGAGGAGACAGAGTGCTTACTATCTCTCCGCAAACGTCACACGCCTCGGAATGGCCGTTGGCGCCCTTGGACTCGTATACTCTGTGTCTGAGGTTGTCATCGTGGAAGTTCAGCACCTTTTCGGTCTTCTTGAAGCCGCAGACGGTACACTGCATAACGGTGGCACCGTTAGTGGTGCAGGTCGCGGGGCTGCCGGATACTGCAACAAAGGTATTGCCGACCTCATGGATGGTGGGGATATACTCGGTCTTTTCGGCGCCGCAAGCGGTGCAGGTGAAGAGCTTCTGACCCATTACCTTACAGGTAGCCGCCTTGATGACTGTGCCGTTATTCCAGCTGTGGTCGCACTCGCCCTCGAGGATAGCCGCCTCAAGCTCAGCTCCCAGATTTCTGCGAACAGTCTCCATGATATCGTCATCGCTCATGGAAGAAGACCATGCGGAGCGGTCAAATCCGGAGAGAGACAGGTATCTTACAACGTTGGTGGAAACCTCGGAAACGATCTCCTTTGCGCGGTCCTTACCCTTAAGGTCGCCCAGCATGGAGAGCATCTGATATTCCTCAACGCTGTCGCGGAGTATCTCAACACGGATGGAGCCGACGGTTCCCTCGCTCGTGGTCTTGGCATTGTTCTTTCCGTAGAAGAGAACGCCGTTGCCGTAGATATATCTGGTCACTCCGCCGGGAGCGATCGTATATTTGTTGACGGGCCAGTTACCGGTCCTGGAGCCGGTGACGGTCTTGTCAAGCTCGGGGGTGGAGGACATTTCGGACCAGTTGTTGACACCGTAGTAGAGATAGCCGGTGACGTCGTTCTGGTATGCCTGCCAGAACAGGAGCTTTGTCTGGAGACCGGTGTTCTCTATAACGTGGTTCGCGTAGGTATAGCTTTTGTTCATGCCTGCGGAATACATCCACAGCTCGTAGTCGGCGCCGTACGTGCCCTTCTGATTCTCGTTTACGATGTGGGACATATATCTGTCGTAGGTATCGCCGTATACCGCGTTCCAGTCGTAGTTGCCCAGAGCGGCGGAACCGACCGTACCGTAGCATCCGCTGTAGCCCTCGATGGACTCGCCGCGGATCGGGTCAATGCTCTCACGGGAGAGTATTCTGCCGTAGGTCTGGAGCTCGGAATAGGGAGTGAACGCGTAAACTCTGGGACAGAAGAGCTGGATAGCGTTGGAATCGATCATTTCCTGATCGGCGTCCTTTATCTCTTCCTGTCTGTACTGGGTCATGGGCTTGGTATAGTAATCAGCCCTCTCGGAATAGGGGAAGTCCTCGCAGGGAGTTACCAGGAAGCGCACGTCGTCGCCCCAGTAATGCTCCAGTATATTGTAATAGCTCTTTACGTCGTCAACGGTCTGACGGCTGGTGGATACCAGCGGATAAGGCAGGGGCTCGTCGACTACGTAGAAATAAAGCTTATCCTTGAACTGTTCCCAATCGGGGGAGGAAGAAAGCTCGTTATAGATGGAGGGATATTTCTGCCAGTTATAGAGGTCCATGTACCCGCCGCCGGACGCGCCGCCGCCCTGTGTGGTAACTCTTATGGCGTTGACGCGGGGATTGGTGATATAGGGGTTATTGGAATTGGGTTCGGGATGACTGTTGTCAACGACAGGCATATCCATCGCGCACAGACGGTTTTCAAGGAGGTAGTCATACGCTTCCTGATAGTTGCCGCCGTACTGGAACTGACCGCCCATATAGAACGCGGTCTGCATTCTGGTTTCATCGGAGATGACGAAATCCCATACGTGGCAGTAAACCGTTGCGGTCTTTACGACGTTATTGTTCGCATCCTTTATGTTCAGCTGTGCGGAATACCAGCCCGCGGGGGTATCCTCCGCGCTCGTCACACGGATGAGGAACGCCTGGGACTTGCCTGCGTTCAGCTGGAAGGAGGGCGCCTTCGACTTGGTGCCCAGTCTCTCGATATCCATTACGGGATCGGGAGTTTCACCCTCGCGGATTATCTGGTTGGTGCCCCAGGTAGTCTGCAGGTTGAGGTTGCTGGTGGTCACGTACATTTCGTAGTAGATATCGGCAGGGATGGAGTTGCCGTTTCCGTCGGTGAAATCGGTGACCTCCGCCTGCATTCCGGTCTTGGTGGTATCGGAATACAGCACGAACTGCGCTGATTCGATCTCATTTTTCGCCATGTAGATCGAGAACGTATCCTTACCGGTAGACGCCGTATCGGAGGTAAACGTCTTATGGAAGGAATAATCGAACCACAGATCGAGGCCCGCGTCCTCGTAGGGTGCCGTCTGTTTCACGTAGCTGTCGGCGGGATCGTCGGAAGTCGCCGAAGCAGCGAAAATGCCGGCACAGACGACAGCCGCCAGAGCGAGCACGGCGACCGTCTGCAAAGCTCTTTTAAGAAATTTCATCGGTAGTTCTCCTTGTTTCATAACTTGTCATATTAAATATAACATACGTTTATGTAAAATGCAATAATATCTTACAATTATCCGTGATTATTGTCGGAAATGACCAAAAAACGGACCCAAAATTAATGGGTCCGTTTTTCAGATGGTAACAGATCAGCTGAGTATCTGGAATTTGAGAAGCGCGACATCGCTGACGGTCACTTTTCCGTCGCCGTCGATGTCGGCAGCGGGAACCTTATCGAGAGTTCCCAGCACTATCTGCTTCAAGAGGTTTATGTCCTTTGCGTTGATCTTGCCGTCGCCGTCGATGTCGCCCACGGTGAACGTGGGAACATCGGTTTCGGGCTCGCCGCACACGGTGCAGACACCGTCAACGAAGGTATGCCCGGCGGCGGGCAAAGTGCTTATTTCCTCATAATATCCGCATCCGCGGCACACTTTTCTTACCCATCCGGTCTCCGTGCAGGAGGCATCCTGCGTTTTTGCGAACAGGGTATGTCCCTCGAGGGAGCTTAATATTCCGCCGCAGGTATCGCAGGTGACGGTGTGTCCCGACGCGCCCTGGGAGGCGTACACGAAATGGGCGGGGTCGGAATGGAACGCCTTTTCGGTGACGGTCTTTTTGAAGCCGCACACCGAGCATCTCAGGACCTTGGAGCCGTCGGCGGTGCAGGAGGCATTATTTCCGGACACCCTCACAAAGGTATTGCCCACCTCATGGACGGAGGGGATATATTCCGTCCTTTTGGCGCCGCATGCCGTGCAGGTAAAGAGTTTTTCGCCCATGGCGGTACAGGTCGCCGCCTTTTTGACGGTGCCGCCGTTCCAGCTGTGGTCGCAGGGGGTCTCGTTCACGGCCGCTTCAAGCTCCGCGCCGAGCCCGCGGCGGACTGCTTCCATAATGTCATAGTCGTCCATGGAGGATGACCACGCGGAGCGGTCAAAGCCGGACAGGGACAGGTATCTTACCACGTTGGTGGAAACCCGGGAGACTATCTCCTTTGCGCGGTCCTTACCCTTAAGGTCGCCAAGCATTGAGAGCATCTGATATTCCTCGACGCTGTCGCGCAGTATCTCCACACGGATGGAGCCCACGATGCCCTCGGACGTTGTTTTCGCGTTGTTCTTGCCGTAGAAGAGAACGCCGCCTCCGTACACGTTTTTGATCTCGGCAGCACCGGTCGTGCTGTTGGGAACGCTGATGGTATAGCTGTTCAGCGGCCACGAGCCGGTTTTGGAGCCGGTGACCGTTTTATCGAGAACTACGGGGTTCTGCTCGTTCCAGTTGTTCACCGCGTAGTAGAGGTATCCGGTCACGTCGTTCTGGTAAGCCTGCCAGAACAGAAGCTTGGTCTGGAGACCGGTGTTCTCGATTATATGGTTTGTATAGGTATAGCTCTTGTTATAGCCCGCGGAGTACATCCACAGCTCGTGGTCCACGGTCTCATCGCCCTTTATGTTTTCGTTCAGCACGTGGGACATATAGCGGTCAAAGGTATTTCCGTAGACCGCCTGCCAGTCGTAGTTGCCTGCACCGGCGGCGCCGTACGTGCCGTAGCATCCGCTGTAAACCTCGAGGCATTCGCCGCGGATGGGGTCGATATTTTCTCTCGCCACCGTTCTTCCATACCGCTGGAGCTCCGAATAGGGAGTGAGGGCGTATATCCTGGGGCAGAAGATCGTCACCGTATCGGTGTCGATCATTTCCTGGTCCGCGTCCTTTCTTTCCTCGGAGGAGTACTGCGACATGGGCTTCGTATAATACTTATCCCTTTCGGAATAAGGGAAGTCCTCGCAGGGAGTCACCACAAATCGGGGGTCTTCTCCCCATCTGTCGGCTACCATACGGTAGAGCGATTTGCAGTCGTCCACGGTCTGGCGGGCGTTCCCCACCACGGGGTACGGAAGCGGCTCGTCCACGGAGTAGAAATAAAGCTTGTTTTTGAACTGCTCCCAGTTGGGGGAGGCCGACAGCTCGTTATATATGGAGGTATACTTTGCTATTTCGCCTGCGGTGGTATCGGAATATTTACCGTCATATCCGCCGCCGCTGCCCGTTATCCTTATTGCGGAAACGCGGGGGTTGGTGAGGTACGGGTTGGTGGAATCAAAGGGCACTCCCTGTGATTTTCCCGTGGGGATATCCATGGCGTTCAGGCGGTTTTCAAGAAGGTAGTCGTACGCCTCCTCATAAGAGCCGCCGTACTCGAAGTGATTGCCCATAATGAACGCGGTCTGCATTCTGGTTTCGTCGGAGATGACGAAATCCCACACGCGGCAATAGACCGTCGCGGTCTTTACCGTCTGCCCGTTTGCGTTTTTGATATTCAGCTGTGCGGAATACCATCCCGCGGGGGTATCCTCTTCCGTTGTGACGCGGATGAGGAACGCCTGGGATTTTCCGCCGTTGAGCTGGAATGTCGGAGCTTTCGTTTTCGTTCCCAGTCTCTCGATATTCATGACGGGATCGGGTGTTTCGCCCGCGCGGATGAACCGGTTAGTGCCCCACACGGATGCCGTGTGCAGGTCGGTGGTGGTAACGTACATCTCGTAATAAATGTCAGCGGGGATAGTATTGCCCTTACCGTCCGTAAAATCCGTCACCTCGGCCTGCATTCCCGTTTTCGTCGCTGCGGAGTACAGCACGAACTGGGCGGATTCGGTCTCGTTTTTCGCCATGTATACGGAGAACGTGTTCATACCGGTGGAAGTACGGTCGCTCGTATAATTCTTGCGGAACGAATAATCGAACCACAGACTGAGAGAAGTATCCTCATAGGGCGCCGTCTGCTTTACGTAGCTGTCCGCTGGGTCATCGGACGAGGCTCCCGCGGAGATCACGCCGAGGACGGTCATCACCGCAAGGATGGCGATGAGCAATATTTTTATGATTTTTTTCGCAGTATTCATAGGTCCTCCTTTTTATCAGACATCAGTACTGTATTCCTCTCCACGACGTAGTACCGTTAAGAAGTGCCACGGGATCGTCGGAGAAGTCGATGGTCGCGGGAAGTCTGACACCGCTTTTGACGGTATAGCCGTTTTCGAGCATATACTCATACCATTCGGTGTATCTGTCAATATACAGCTGTTTTTCTGCGGCAGTTCCGTTCACGTACCAGTCGTTGTAGTACACGGAAAGCCCGAGGAAATCGCAGGAAACGTACAGGTCACGGCAGTTGTTTCTCGTAAAGTCGTCCTGTGCCTTTTCCACGGCGGTATCAAGAAGGCCTCTCATCTCGGCGTATTTCTCCTTGACAACGGAGGGCTCGTACAGATCGAAGGGTCTGCCGTGGTTGTTTATCCAGCAGGGAGCAGCGTCGCCGCACTCCGTCTGGAGCTGTAAGTATTGCCATATTTCCTCATATCCCTTACCGTAGTACATATAGAGATATTCCTTGACTTTTCCGCAGAATTCCTCATAGGATATGGTGGGATATGTTGACATTACGGAAACGAGATAGGTTTTCAGGCCTTCAAAGTTCGCCTGTCTTCCCGAAATGCTGCCGGGGCATCCGCCGCCGCCCTCGTAACAGATACCGGTAACGCCGTTCTCGTAGAGATATTTCGCGTTCCAGTAGAAGTCCATAACATTCGGAGCGGGAGCGGTGTGACATCCGTATGATACTCCCCATGAATAATACCAGAGAGACGAGCCCGCTGCCTTGCAGCGCTCAGCCCAGATGGGGATAACATACTCGTCCGTTTTATTGGAGTCGTTGTTCGGGGTAAGATTATCGCCGCAATCTCCCGAGCCGAGGAAGTGGTTGTTGCATCCGTGGGAAACGTATATGAGCTGGAGATTTGCCTCCGGCATGACGCTCTCGGGGAGAGTGTGGTCATAAAGAATGGAATTGAGGTGAATGTCGGGATAAACCTTGCGGACGCCATCGTCAACACGGTACAGAGTGGTGAAATCGCCCTCCTCGCCGTATTCGTAGTCATATCCATGGTATTCCGTGCGGATCTCCTTGACGGCACGGTTCATAAGGTCGAGATAAAGACCCGATATGCTTTCTTTTTCGAACTGGTATTTTCCGTCGGAAAGCACCGTATATTCTCCGGTGTAGTTCGCGTTCACCGTCTTCTTGGTCGCGGAGTTCAGCTTCGTTGCGGTACCGTTGATCTTTGCGTTACAGGTCTTGCAGGTGCAGGCGTAAAGGTTATCGTTGATGGAGAACGTCATGGAATACTGGGAAAGCTTTGCCTTTTCATCGGTATAATTATGAGAGGCATTGTTCTGGAGCATTTCCGTCACTTCCAGAAGTCCGTTGAACATTCTGTAATATTCCTCGTCGGAGGAGGCGCAGGGCTGCCACGTCAGGGCATCGCTGTCGGGGATCATTTCAAGTCCCGTGTTATATTTCTGACGGAGTCTCGTTCTCAGGTCGGCGTCTCCCTCGGGGAGCTCTGCCGCCTGGATGCCCTTGTAATATCCGAAGGAGTGGCCGGCTATAAAGTGCATGCCTACGGAATAGCCCTGCTGTTTATTGCAGTCGAGCTCGGAGATGGCGCTGTTCTCTCTGTAAGCTATTCTCGTCTGGAACTTGGTTGAGCCGTTTCCGTTGGGGGCGCCGATAAAACGGAATTCTATGGGCATTTCATGGAAAACGTACAGATCTTCGGGGATATTGACGGCTCTGTGCCTGTATACAAAGGTATAATTCGCATTGAAGAACCGGAAGCCGAGATACTTTTCTATGAGCTCATAGGTTGCGTACATGGAGCCTCTGACGGAGGCGTAGATATGCAGGTCGCCGTTTTCGGTTTTGTAGATATAGTTTTCAAGGCCGAGATCCAGGGCGAGTGCCTCTTCGGAGTCGTATTCATACTGGTGATAGTATATTCCGTGGGGCTTTGAGCTTTCGCCCATAACGATTTCGGGAGCATATCCTGTGGCCTTTTCAATATAAGTTCTGAAGATCTCGGCGCTGAGGTACGCGTTGGAGTTTTTCGCGTCGGTATCCGCGGGAAGAATAAAGTCGAAGCCGGAAATATCCTCGCCCGCGATCTTAAAGGAATAGATATATTCGCCGTTATCGTAATCGGAAAGTGACTTTACTTCGGCAAAGATCGCTTTCATACATAGCACGTCTCTCGCGTTGGCGTATGTATCCGCATTGAGATCCGCCGCGTCAACGGAAATTTCCGCGTTCCCGTCCAGCACGTGCGTTTTCAGTATCTGCGCGTCGAGGGCGTTGACCGCGCCGTCGCGGTTGACGTCGCCCGGAGTATAGGTGTCGTCAGCTCTTATGGGGAGAGTTTCTGTCTCGGTCAGCGCGAACGCGCCCACTGTGAGGCATGACGAAAGCATCAGCAGGACGAGTATTACGGAGATAGCTCTTTTCATGGTCGTGATCCTTTCCCGGGGATTGTGAAAATGTCCCTGCGGACATTTTCCGCTGTCCGCAGGATACAGAAAATATCGTATATGGGTTTTGCGTGGGGCTGTCAGCCGAGTATCCCGGATTTGAGAAGCGCGACGTCGCTGACGGATACTTTTCCGTCGCCGTCGATGTCGGCTGCGGGGACCTTATCGAGCGTTCCCAGAACGATCTGCTTCAAAAGATTTATGTCCTTTGCGTTGATCTTTCCGTCGCCGTCGATATCGCCAACGGTGAACGTGGGGATCGCGGGATCGGGCTCGCCGCAATTGACGCATACGCCGTCAACGTAGTCGTGTCCGATGGCGGGCGTGGTGGAGATCTCGGTGTAGTACTCGCAGTCGCGGCACATGCTTCTTACCCAGCCGTCCTCTTCGCAGGTGGCCGCCTGTCTTCTGGTGATCATCATGTGAGGGATCAGGGTGTTGAGAAGCTCGCCGCAAACGTTGCAGGACTCGGAGTGTCCGTTGGCACCCTTGGACTCGTATGCTCTGTGATAGATATTATCGTTATGGTATGCGATCTCTTTTTCGGTCTTCCTGAAACCGCAGACGGTGCATTCAAAGACCTTGGCTCCGTCGGTGGTGCAGGTCGTGGGGATCTCGGATACAAGAACGAAGCAATCGCCGACCTCGTGGAGGGTGGGGATATATTCCGTTCTTTCGGCGCCGCACTCGGTGCAGGTATAGAGCTTTTCGCCCATGACCTTACAGGTGGCCGCCTTGGTCTCGGTGCCGTTGTCCCATACGTGCTCGCAGGGGGTCTCGTTTACTGCCGCTTCAAGCTCATCTCCCAGATCTCTGCGGACAGCTTCCATGATGTCGTATTCATCCATGGAGGAAGACCACGCGGAGCGGTCAAAGCCGGAGAGGGAGAGGTATCTCACCACGTTTGCGGAGACCCTGGAAACGATCTCCTTTGCGCGGTCCTTGCCCTTGAGGTCGCCCAGCATGGAGAGCATCTGGTATTCCTCAACGCTGTCGCGGAGGAGCTCCACACGGAGAGTACCTACGACACCCTCACTGGTGGTCTTCGCGTTGGTCTTTCCGTAGAAGAGCACGCCGTTGCCGTAGTGGTATTTCTGCTGCTGTGTGTTGGTGGCGGTATCAAGCACCGTTCTCACGATCTTCGTGATGGGCCAGGAGCCGGTCTTTGAGCCGGTCACGGTCTTGTCGAGATATGTGGTGGTGCTTATGTTGCTTCCGTCGTAACCGTTGGTGGCAAAGTAAAGGTATCCGTTCACGTCGCACTGGTATGCCTGCCAGCACATGAGCTTGGTCTGGAGACCGGTATTCTCAATGATATGGTTTGTATAGGTGTAGCAGGAATTTTCATTAGCGGAATACATCCACAGGTCGTTATCCCGGGTATCGTCCTCAGCATTTTTCCTGATGATATGGGACATGAAACGGTTGAAGGGATCGCCGTACATGGCGTTCCAGTCATATGCGCCCCAGTGTGCGGCGCCTGCAGTTCCGTAGCTTCCGCTGTACACGTTGCTGACGGCGGAACGGACTGCCTGGGTATAATTCACCACGTCGGTGATGGGCTGACCGTAACGGAGAAGCTCGTCGTAGGGGGTGAGGTTATACATGGCCGCGCACCAGATCTGAACGGTATCGGTATCGATCATTTCCTGATAAGCATCCTTCAGCTGCTCCTGGGGATACTGATCGAGAGGCTTCGTGTAATAGTTCTCACGGGGAGAATAATACGCGCAGTCCTCGCATACGGTAACAAGGAATCTCGTATCATCGGGCCAGCCCAGCTTTGCCATGTAATATCCGCTCTTCACCTTATCGGTGGTATCGCGGGAATCTCCCACCAGCTCATAGGGCAGAGGCTCGTCAACGTTATAGAAATAGAGCTTATCCTTTATCACATCCCAGTTGGGAGAGGCTGAAAGCTCTTCATATATGCTGAGATATGACGCAGAGCCCAGATAATCCATATAGCTTCCGCTGTTACCGCCGCCGTTGGAGGTTATTCTGACGGAATTGACACGGGGATTGGTGATATAGGGGCTGTCGGAACGGGGTGCCCTGTAACTGTCGGACATAGCGGGAATGTCCATGGCGTTAAGGCGGTTTTCAAGGAGGTAGTCATAGGCCTGCTGATAGTTGCCGCCGTACTGGAAGCTTCTCGTGTCCACGTAGAAGGCGGAACGGAATCTCGTCTCCTCGGAGATAACGAAATCCCATACGTGGCAATAGACCGTCGCGGTCTTTACGACGCTGCCGTTCGCATCCATGATATTGAGCTGTGCGGAATACCAGCCGGCGGGGGTGTCCTCCGCACTCTTGATACGGATGAGGAACGCCTGGGATTTGCCGCCGTTCAGCTTGAACGTGGGGTTCTTTCCGAGCCTGCTCATTTCCAGAATGGGATCGGGCGTCTCACCCTCGCGGATGATCTGATTCGTACCGTACACGCTCTGGGTATTCAGATCCGAGGTGGTAACGTACATCTCGTAATAGATGTCGGCGGGGATGGTATGTCCGTCACCGTCGGTGAAATCGGTCACCTCAGCCTTCATACCGGTCTTGTCGGTTTCGGAATAAAGGACGAACTGAGCGGATTCGATCTCGTTTTTCGCCATGTATACGGAGAACGTATCCATGCCGGTAGAGGTCGTGTCGGAGGTAAAGTTCTTGCGGAACGAGTAGTCGAACCACAGGTCTATCCCCGGGTCCTCACAAGGTGCGGTCTGCTTCACGTAGCTGTCCGCGGGGTCATCAGAGGCAGCCGATGCGGAAAACACGCCCGCAAGTAAAACGACTGCCAGAAGGCATGCCGCCGTGATCTTCAGCGCTTTTTTCAAAGTCATGTCCCGATCCTCCCAAATTTTATTCTTTACTACAATATAACAGAAAACAATAAAAAATGCAACCACAATTTACTGTGCCCCGCGCATCGCGCAACACTGTCCCTTGTTGACAAAAATGCTCCGCAGGTGTATAATGTCACTACACAGCGGAAAAGACAAAGCCACGACCACCGATACCGGAGATGCGTAATGGATATAAAAACACTTAAAAATGTCGGCGAGCAGTTCAGGCTCCCCGGCAAGATATATTCCTTCAAGCTAATAAACAACGGCAATATCAACTCCACCTACAAGGTATCCTTCAAGCAGGGCAAAACGGTAAAATCCTACCTTTTCCAGCGGGTGAACACCTTCGTTTTCAAATCTCCCGCGGATATCATGGAAAACATCGACCGGGTGACCTGTCACATACGCGACAAAAACCCCGGCAAGCTTTCTCTCCATTTCCACCACACAGAGGACGGTGAAAACTACTATTCCCCCGGTGAGGGCGAATTCTGGAGAGTGTCGAATTTCGTAGACTCCGTAACCTACAACAGCGCGGAGGATCTTGAGATCATCAGAAGCACGGGAGAGGCCTTCGGCAGATTCCAGCATCAGCTTGCAGACTTCGACGCCTCTACTCTCCACGAAACCATCCCCGATTTCCACAACACGAAAAAGCGACTGGATAGGCTCTTTGAGGACGAGGCCGCAGACCCGTACGGCCGCGCCGGGGAGGTACGCGACGAGCTCGACTACATCCATTCCGTGGCAGAAGAAGCGTCCCGTCTTTCCGTGATGTACGAGAACGGAGAGTTCCCTCCGAGAGTGACCCACAACGACACCAAGTCCAACAACGTTTTGTTCCATAAGAAGACAAAAGAGCCTCTGCTGGTCATCGACCTCGACACGGTTATGCCCGGCATGGCGATGTACGATTTCGGCGACGGCGTGAGATTTATCGCCTCCACTGCCGTGGAGGACGAGCCGGACTTAAGCAACGTCTCCATCGACCTTGAAAAATACCGCGCATTTGCCCACGGCTTCATCCCCTGTGTAAAGGATTCTCTCACTCCCACGGAGGTAGAAAGCATGGCGCTGGGCGTGTTCAGCATCACCATTGAGCTTGCGGCGCGGTTTCTCGACGACTATCTCACCGGCGACAGGTATTTCAAGACGGATTACGAGGGACACAATCTGGTCCGCACCCGCTGTCAGCTGAAGCTGGCGCAGGATATGTACTCAAAAAAGGACGAAATGATAAGGATCGTAAAAGAAGTGTAATAATATGAAAAGCCCCGCCTCGCGGCGGGGCTTTTTCTGGTTTTAAGTTTTAAGAGTTAAGTTTTAAGAGGCGGCGGGCGATAGCCTCCCTTAGTCCC
>JAZLKW010000068.1:0-24778 GCA_045597805.1 Candidatus Avispirillum sp.
GCGAACGCGTTAGATAGCCTTCCCCAGTACAACGTCAAAGAACAGCATATGAGGGAGGTCTGCTGACGTTGTACCCGCAAAGGCAGAGCCTTTGCCGAAGTGATACTTAAATTTGGGGAAGGGGGACCGTCCTTTTTGCGAAGCAAAAATCGCTTGCGCAGCAAGCGCTGACGGTGGATGAGGTGTCCTTCTGAACAATATCGATAGGCTTATGCTATAAGAAAAGTTGTGCAGATGGACAATCCCTCCACCGCTGTCTCGGTCCCCCTCCCTTTGTCCCTCCGGGACTAAGGGAGGCTATTCGCTAAACTACAATCTTTCAACGAAAAAATCCCCGCCGTCTCGGCGGGGATTTTTGTGTTACGCTGATGATGTGCTTCGCACCGTATCAGCCCCAGGCGCTGTCGGGTCTTCTGGAGCCGTCCTCATAGATCTGAGTCATGGGATCCATGGAGAAGTCCGGTGCTGCGGGGAGCTTGTATGTATCCGGGTCGGAGAACACGGTCATGTTCTTCGCATTGAAGTAATCGAACATATCGGTGCATCTTTCAATGTAGAGCTCGCGGTTTGTGCTGTTCACATACCAGTCCTTGTAAACTGCGGAAAGTCCGAGGAAGTCGCAGCAGTAGATGAGAGTGTTGATACGGTCCTTGTACTCCGTTCTTTTTGCCTTTCTTCCGGCTTCGACCAGAAGTGCTCTCATTTCCTCGTAGTGCTCTGCGATGTACTCCATGGAGTACATGTCACCGGGACGGTCGTAGTTGTTGATGAAGCAGGTGCCGCACTGGTTTCCGGCCTCGTCCTGCATCAGTATGTACTGGTACAGTTCTTCAAAGCCGTCACCGTAGTACATATAGAGATATTCCTTCATGTACTCGGTGAATCTCTCGTAGCTCATGTGGGGCTCCCATGCCATCCTTGCGGCGAGGTAGCTCTTCATGGTCTCAAAATTGTACGTCTGACCGCCGCCCTCGTAGAAGAGGTTGTCACAGTCACACAGCTCGACCAGATATTTGTAGTCATAGTAGATGTTCAGAATGTTGGGACATCCGCACAGGTAGTAGTGGTAGGTAACGGGGTAGTACCAGAACCAGAGCTGGGCGCCGACCTCGTCACAGAACTGACCCCATGCGATAAGGGAAGGCTCGTCAACGCGGTTTGACATACCGGTACCGTCGGGATATTTCAGCTGACCGCCCTCTTCGGAGCACTCATAGCTTCCGAGCCAGTGGTTGTTGCATCCGGTACCGCAGTACCATACGTTCAGCCAGTGGCAGGGACGTACGGTCTCGGGGATCTCGTGAGCGTACAGGATGGTGTGCACTCTCAGACCGGGATAGTATGCCTGGATCTCGTTGGCCGCACGGTTGGCAAGATCGACGTAAACGCCGGAATAGCCTTCCTTGTGGTACTGCACGTAGTTGTCCTCTCCCAGCTCGTACTGACCGCCGTAATAGGGAAGAACGTTGTTCCTCATGGCGGCGTTGGTCTTGATGCGGCCGCCGATGGACTTGTTATAACAGGATTTGCACTGGCAGAAGTCGGAGTTGTCACATCCGGAGAAGGACATGGACAGAACGCCCAGCGAGAGCATCTTCTCGGAGAAATCGTAGGAACCCCAGTTGATGATACGGGCTATGGTGTCAAGCATACCGGAGAACATGATGTCGTATTCCTCGGGGGAGGAAGCGCAGGGCTGCCAGGAGTATTCATCCTGCTGGATACCGCTGTCATATTTCGCGGCGTATCTTTCCTCGAGACTCATGGGCTTGCCCTGTGCATTGAGCGTGCCTTCCTCGGGCATGATACCGGTACCCATTCTGTAATAGTAACCGAAGGAATGGGCGTTGATGAACTGAGAGCCTGCACGGAGACCGTGGCGATAGTCCGTGGTGCCGCCGTGGTCGGTGGAGTTGATGTGCAGAGCGAGCGCGTATTCCTCTTCATTGGACATGCAGGCGCGCACGTTTCTGATGGGTACCTCGGGATAAACGAAACGGTACGTTCCCTCGGGGATATCGACTACTCTCGATCTGTAAAGGAACAGATAGTTGCTGTTGAAGAAGCGGAAGCCGAGATAGTTCTCCGCGATCTCGTATGCGGCATACATGGCGCCGCGGTACGTGCCGTAGATGTGCAGATTACCGTCGACTACCTCGTATATGTAACCCTCGAGGCCCAGCTCCTGACCCTTGTCGGATTCATAGTCCACGTAGTGGAACACGATGGTGCTGCCATCGGTGACGGTGTCGGTGTACTGAAGATCCACACCGGTCGCCTCTCTTATGTATCTGTGGAGTATCTCGCAGGCGAAGTAGATGTTTTCGGTTTCCCTGGTGCTTTCGGGACGGTAGATCTTATAATCGGAAATATCGTTTCCCGCGATGGTGAACTTGTAGATCTGGTGCGCCGTGCTGTCGTAGTCACTGATGTTTACCAGACCGACGAAAGAGCCCTTCATATAGAAGCAGTCCTTTGCCGTGACGGCACCGTCGGCGTCGATGTCCGATGCGTCGTCATTGTAGGGATATCCGCCGACCATGGCAATGTGTGCTTTCATGGAAAGCAGGTCTTTTGCATCAACCTTCGTATCGCTGTTGGTATCGCCCAACTTGAACGTGTTGTCTTTGATAGTGGTGATGGCACTGCCTGCAACGGCGAGTATCGAGCAGAGCATGCTGACACAAAGAATTACAGATAGTAATCTTTTCATATAAACCTCCATAAGATTATATTTTCCACAACACAATCATACCACAACCGGGGAGTAAAATCAATAATATCCGCGGATTTTGTGCCATTCCTGTAAAAAAACGACCGCCTGCGGATATATAAAAAATAAGGCGGATCGCTCCGCCTTATTTCACTATATCATCGCAATGCTGACATATTTCGTTTGCGCACATTCCCGTTTCGAAATATTCAACGATGTTCGAGACCGTGGTCTCGGCAATATTGTCGAGCGCCTCCTCCGTCAGAAACGCCTGATGAGAGGTCACCAGCACGTTTGGCATGGAAATGAGCCGTGCCAGTACGTCGTCGTCAAGGATGTGCCCCGAATTGTCCTCGAAGAAAAGATCGGACTCCTCCTCGTAAACGTCGAGGCAGGCGGCGCCTACCTTTCTCGCCTTGATTCCGTCTAGAAGCGCTTCCGCGTCGATGAGCGCCCCGCGGGAGGTGTTGACGATCACAACGCCCCGCTTCATCGCGGCGATGGCGCTGTCATCCACTGTGTGATAGGTCTCGTCGGTGAGAGGGCAATGAAGTGAAATGATGTCGGACCGTCCGAAAAGCTCCCTCAGTGAGACATATTCTATCCCGCTGTTTTTGGCGGGATAAGGATCGTACGCGATCACTCTCATGCCGAAACCGCGGCATATATCAATGAAAGCCATCCCTATCCTGCCGGTGCCGATAACGCCCACGGTCTTTCCGTGCAGATCGAAGCCGCACAGGTCATTCAGACTGAAATTGAAATTTCTGGTCCTGATATAAGCCTTGTGTATGCGTCTGACGGAGGTCAGTATCATCCCCATGGCGTGCTCCGCCACGGCGTAAGGCGAGTACGCGGGCACTCTGACGAGCCCGATCTTCCCGTCGGCGTATTCCGTGTCCACGTTGTTGAATCCCGCGCAGCGGAGAGCGATGAGCTCTACCCCGAATGAGCATAAGGCGTCAATAACGTCACGGTCTATCTCGTCGTTGACGAAAACGCACACTCCGTCACATCCGCGGCAAAGATCCGCGGTGTCCCGGGTCAGCCTTGTGTCGAAATATCTGAAATTAATGCCTTCTTTTTCGCCGTACCTATCAAAAGCGGGTTTATCGTACGGCTTTGTGTCAAAAAATGCGAACTTCATACGCGCTCCTTTCGTATACGCATATTATGTCCGCATTTTTTATTTCAATTCCCGATGACCCGCTCAAAAAGCTCTTTTATGTACCCGAGTGAGAACGAGGGGTCGGAATATACTATAAGATTTTCTCCGGCCAGCTCTTCGGTGTAGTCGGAGAGACGGTAGGTAGTCATGCCTTTTCCGTCTGCCACGTGGCAGACCAGCGGCTGTGCTGAGTATTCCGAGACCGTTACCTTTCCATCACCGTCTTTTGCGAGAGTTACCCGAGCCGCCGCGCCCAGCATCCTGTCCGCGACACCCGCGCCTTCCTCGGCGGTGCTGTTGATGAAGTTGCCGAGAGACCAGAAAACGGGAACGCCGCCGATCTCCTCTATGGGCTCTATAACGTGGGGATGAGTGCCGATTATGAGATCGGCGCCGCACTCCGTCATGATGCCCGCCCAGTAGCGCTGACTGTCGTCGGGCTCGTGCCGGTATTCGGTGCCCCAGTGAGGACATACCACCGTGATATCGGCGTTTTCCTCGGCGTACCCTATATCGCGCCGCAGGGTATCCTCGTCAAGATAATTGACCGCGTACGGCATATCGTAGGGCGGCTCTATCCCGTTGGTGCCGTAGGTGTAATTGAGAATGGCGACCTTTATGCCGTTCACCTCGCGGATAAAGACCTTTTCGCTGTCCGCTTCCGACTCGTTAATCCCGAGCACGGCGATCTCCGGGTGAACTGTTTTCCAGTAGCCCAGACAGTTCATGATTCCGTCTCCGTTTCTGTCAAGGGCATGATTGGTGGCGTGGAGAACTACGTCGAAGCCTGCCGCCGCCAGCGCATCGCCTACCTCAAAGGGCCCGTTGAAATTAGGGTATCCCGAAATGCCGAGACCTTCTCCGCCCAGAATGACCTCCTGGTTTACAAGGGCCAGGTCCGCGCTTTCTATGTCGTCCTTTACGTTCGCGAAGATATGGTCGAAATTGTATGACCCGTCTTCCGCAAGGCCGCTTTCGGTAACTCTCTCGTGGAGCAGAACGTCGCCCACCATGTATAGCGTCACAGTCTCCAATGCGGGCGGCTCCGTTACGGCCTCAGTCGTGTCGGGCGCGTCCGTTGCGACCGGCGCATCCGTCACTTCAAGCTCGCTCTGCCTCCTTACGCAGGAGACGAGCGACAGAAGGAAAGCGAGCGAAAGCGCAAGTGATATAAGCTTCTTCATCTTATCTCTCCGTCCTCAGCCAGCTGCAGCTGAGAGCCGCGCATTCAAGCTGAGACCTTCCGAGGGATTCGCAGTCCTGTTCGACTACCAGCCACTTTGCGCCGGTGCTTTCAGCCGTGTCGATGATGGCGGGCATATCCTGTCTGCCGTAGCCGATGGGGCGGTGCTGGAAACTGTCGGGACGGTGGGGATCGCAGCGGTTTGCCACGTAGTCATCGCCGCAGTAAAAGTCCTTTATGTGTATAACGGGGCATCTTCCTGCGTGCTCCCTGAGGAAATCAGCGGGTCTGACACCGCCGATATTTACCCAGCACAGGTCGGGCTCGTACATGAGCTCGCCGTCTGTGCCGCCGATGATGCCGTCGAGCAGAGTGGAGTCGCCGAAACGTGCCATCTCGCCCTCGTGGTTATGATACAGTATCTGCATGCCGTGTGCCTTTGCGTATTCGCAGGAGGCCTTCAGCTCAGCGCTGTGCTTTTCGTAGTTTTCGTGGCCGGGCCAGTTGTCCGGGGAGGTGTACGCCATGACGAGGTAATCCGCGCCCATGATCTCGTAATCGGCAACGGTCTGCTCGATATCGCGTATGATGAACTCATAACCGCCGTGAGCGGATATGATGCGAAGCCCTGCTTCGTCGCAGACCTTCCTGAACTCCGCGGGAGTAAGTCCCGCGAGCCCGCAGGTCTCAACTCCGTCGTAGCCCATTTCCGCGATCGCGCGAAGGGTGCCGACGGGATCCTTGTCCATGTGGTCCCTGACGCTGAAAAGCTGTAATCCGATAGGTAATGACATAATGTGCCTCCGAAAATGATATGATAAGAGAATTATATTCCCGGCGGCGCGGAAAATCAATAGTTTTGGGAATATTGAGGAGAAAAAACAGATATTATGAACTTGACAGGGCGGCACGGTTGGGATATAATATACGGAGAGTTATATAGAAACCGAAAGGAAGATAACCATGAAAAAGATAGTTTCTCTCATTCTCTGTGCAGTAATGCTTTTAGGACTTCTCACGGTAGCCGCTTTTGCCAAGGACCCTGATATGCAGTTCTCCATCAAGGGCGCAGAGGGCAAGCCCGGTGACACCGTGGACGTAGAAGTGTACGTTGATAAGAATGCAGGCACCTGGGCGATGATGTTCGAGGTCTGCTACGATAACGTGGCACTGAGACTTAAAGATGTCAAGAACGGATCTGTGTATAAGGACAGCGATTTTACGAAGGCTCCTCTCACACAGCCCGATTATTACAGATATTATGCCCAGATGGATAACCCCACCGAGAATAACGAAAATACCGGTCTCGTCTGCACCGTCACCTTCGAGGTAACGGAAAGAGCGACCAACGGTTATCACAACGTGTGGCTCCGTTTCCCCGATAACGGTTCGGGCTGGTTCTTCGACGCGAAGGATCTCGACGTTGACCGTACCGTCCCCGCTGACGGCGTAGTCAAGGCGTCTGTCACCGTTTCCGGATCCTCCGCGGCAGCGGAAGAGGTCACCGACGAAAAGGGCGTTATCTCCGATGAAACCACAAAAGCTCCCGTAACTGCATATGTCACCGATACACAGGGCGAGTTCGTAAAGAACGAAAAGGGTGAGATAGAGACCTACGTCATTCCCGGCGGAAAGGCTGAGGACGTTCCTCATTACGAGACCGACGCCGATGGCAACTACGTCAGAGACGGCAACGGCGAAATGGTGACCTACTATGAGGACTCCGACGGCAACAGAATCGAAAAGACCCCCGAGGATGCCCAGACCACAGGCACCGAGCCCGAAAAGAAGGACGTAAGCGCCGGCGTGAAAAAGATAATTCTTATCGCCGCGATCGCCGCAGTAGTTGTCGCAGCAGTCATAATCGCAGTAGTTGTCACAGGCTCGAAGAAGAATAAGACCTAGGCTCCCGCAGAGCACGAAAAAGAGTCTGCACCCGAGGAATCTCCCGCAGAGACGACCCCCGAGGAAACCGACGCGGAAGCTCCCGAAGAGACCGAAAACAACGAGGACTGAGATAATACATAGGTAATACCGCCCCGCGCTCCCGCATAGGATAGAAAAAACGGAGTGCGAGGTATGCGAAAGAGTCTCAGCAAAATCTCCGGCGAAGCCGGATATACAAAAATAACAGTGCTTATCACGGCGGCGGCTCTTGCCGCCGCTGTGTGGATAGGCTTGAAGCTGCCGACGGAAAGCGGACTAAGCCTTGCGGTCAGTTCTCCACTCACGGGTGATGAACTGCTTTTGTCCGCATCGAAGCTCGCTTTTCCGGATATATTGTCGGCGGCGATACTCAGTCTGCCGTGCGGGCGGACGTTTTCTTCTTTAGCGGGATGCGCTGTGTTTTTCCTGCGCGGACTGGTCATAGGCCATACGGCAATGTTCTGTACAGTCAATTCAGTCAGCCCGGCGGCAGTCGGCGCGCTGACGGCATACTGTGCCGTTACGCTGATGCTTATGCTGTACGCTGTGCTTTTGACCCGCGGGAAAAGGGAAGGAAACGCGGTATCGGGGATACTCTGTTACCTTGCGGTGAGCGGAGCGTCCGTGATACTGAGAACGGTACCGTACCTGTTCGTGTAGACGGGAGAAAGGAAAAAAGGATGCCGAAAAAATACGAGAATATGAACGACGGCCTGGGAGAGCGCGAGGAGCAGTCGAAAAAGAAAAGGTTCACGCTGAACCCATTTGAGAATATGTTCCGAAAGGACGGCAAGGGCGTGGACCGCGACGAGGTGAAGGTCCTTGACAAGCCCGGAATAGCTAACTATTTCAAGCTTTTCCGGAGAAAGCTGAATCATGTCTTTTCCGCAAACCTTCTGCTCGTCTTCGGTAATTTTCCCATATTCTTCACCCTGATCGCCTTCGCGTATACCACAGTAGACGCACTGGGCCCCGATTCGCAGATATACCCGCTGCTCCGCGGCACGGCGTATTTCGATAAGTCTCCGGTGATCACGGCGCTCATGGGTGTATTCGGCAGACAGGATTCCATATCCATGATGACCCCCGCCACCTACGTGTTCCTCGGCCTCACGCTTCTCCTGTTCGTCACCTTCGGGCCGGTCATGACCGGAGTCACCTACGTACTCCGCAACGTGGTACGCGGCGAACCCACGTTCGTGTGGAGCGATTTCTGGTACGCACTGAAAAAGAATTTCAGACAGTCGCTCATCTTCGGAATGATAGACCTCTTAATGATGGCGATGCTCACCTTCGACGTGCTTTCCTACCGTGTCAACGCGGGCCTCTCCTCCATGAATATGATACTGTACGTCATAAGCTACGGTATGAGTATTCTGTATTTCTTCATAAGGATGTACCCCTACCTGCTCATAGTGACCTTTGACATGAGCATATTCAAGGTAATAAAGAACAGCATCTTCTTCGCCATCCTGGGCATAAAGCGCAACGTAATGGCGCTGATCGCCACGGTAATAGCGATAGTCCTCGATATCATACTGATACAGGTCTTCCTCCCCGTAGGACTGGTGATACCGTTCATAATACTGTTCGGCCTTATCACCTATACGTCGGTCTATTGTGCCTTCCCGAAAATAAAGGAAATAATGATCGACCCCTACTATAACGAAATAGCGAATAACGAACAGTGAAAATAAAAAAGGGCTTGTAAGCCCTTTTTTGTTTTGGTTTTAAGCTTTTAAGTTTTAAAGCAGCGGCTCTGCGCCGACCGGCATCACTATATCTTCAATACACGATCCGCTTTCCCCACCGTTTCTTCATCATGCGAGACGAGCAGAACGCACTTGTTTTCGGAATATTTATTCACAATTTTCATCGCGTTCTCAGCCGCCTCGGCATCGAGCCCCGTGAAGGGCTCGTCCAGAAGAAGCGTGTCGTAATCGGAAGCGAGCGCCCTGGCGAGCGCCACCCTTTTCTGCATTCCCCCGGACAGCTCCCGGGGCATAAGCCCGAGATCCTCGCGAAGTCCCAGCTCGCAGAGTATTTTCTCCGCAAGTCCCGCCTCGCGCTCGGCTATCGCCGCGTTTTCAAGAGCGGTCTTCCATGGGAGAAGGCGCGGCTCCTGAAAGCAGTATCCTATCTTCCCGGCACCGACAGCATCGCCGGAATCGGCTTTTTCAAGCCCCGCGATGATGCGCAGAAGCGTGGTCTTCCCGCTGCCTGACGCGCCTGATATGGCTGTGATCCCGGCGGGAAAATCAAAGCTCAGGGAAGAGAACAGCACTTTGCCGCCGAATGCCTTTGAAAGCTCCGATATTTTCATGCACTGACGCCTCCTCTTTTGGCGGCCCGCGCGTACACCGCGCCGAACAGCTTTTCCAGACACATACTGATAATTATTACCGCCGCCGTCCATGCGAACAGCTCCGCAGTCTCAAGATAGATCTTAGAGTCGTACAGGGCGGAGCCTATTCCGTGTTTCGGGTTGCATATGACCTCCGCGGCGATCCCGGCCTTCCACGCGAGCCCCAGAGAGGTGCGGAAGCCTCCCGCGAACGCGGGGAATGCTGCGGGAAAATAGAGCTCCGAAACTCTCTTTGTAAAGGGCAGGCGGAACACCGTTACCATCTCCAGAAGCCCCCGGTCGATACCGGACAAAGCCACCGTGACGGAGGAGAATACCACCGGCAGTACCATCAGAAACGACGTGAAAGCAGGCACATTCCCGCGTCCTATCCATACCAGAGCGAGGATGATGAACGACGCCACGGGCGTCGCTCTTATTATGGAAAGCACAGGCGAAAAAATGTCGCCGACGAGCTTTACCTTATATGACACCGCCGCCAGCAGAACGCCCGCCGCGGTACCGATGACTACCCCGGAAATGATCCTGATGAATGAGTAAAGGCACGACAGCCAGAACTCCGTGGTCGCCACGATCCCGGCGAAGCTTTTCGCCGCGGCGAGCGGAGAAGGGAGCAGAACCTCCTTTCCCACCCACGCGGAAAGAGCGGCCCACAGACCGATCCATCCCGCCGCGATCAGCACTTTTTTAAGTGTTTTTTTCATATATCAAGCCGAATAAATATTTAACGATACTGAATGATTATAATATCGCGTCAGTCAACGATCACGTATGAATTTTCCGTGTTGTAGAAGGTGTCCTCGGGCAGCGCACCGCCCACGGATTTGGGGTTGTACCCATACAGCACTTCAAGAAATCCCTTGAGCCCCGTGAACATCTCGTCCCCCGTGATACATACGATGTGCGACCCGGGAAGCGCGGCCTTCGCTACGGGCGCAGCGGGGATTATCCCCTCGTCGGCTATCATCTGCGGTGCCGCTTCGTTCGTGTTCACGAAATCGACGCTCTCCTTGTATTCCTTGAGAAATGCCTCAAGCTTTTGGGGATTTTCATCAGCCCAACTGTTGTTTACGATAACACACCCCATGTAAAGTGACGCAGTGTCGCCGTTTTTCTCGCATGCCTCGTCCCACAGATCATTGAGATCCAGCGCTGCTCTGAGACCCTCCGGCGCGTCGGCATTTTTCAGTGCCGCGGTCACCTTGGGCTCCGGGAGAATGGCGATTTGAGCCTTGCCCGTCACCAGATCGGAGACCACCACGTCGTGCTCCGATTCGTATATCACCTCGCACTCCACGCCGAACGCGTCAAGTATGTAATCGAGCGCGTATTCCGGAACGGCGCCTTGACCGGAGGAATAAACCGTCTTTCCCTGCAGGTCCTCGACGGAATTTACCGTATTACCGTTTTCCAGCACGTAGAGAACTCCCAGCGTGTTCACGGCGACGACGGATACTGCGCCTCCGGTCTTTGCATAAAGCACAGACGCCATGTTGGTGGGAACTGCCGCAAGCTCGAAATCACCCTGGATGATCTCACCTGTGAATTCATCGGGCGCGCCGGCGACCGTGAATTCGTAATTAAGACCCGATTCGCCTTTTTTGGCGTCGCTCATCAGCTTCGCTATACCCATCCCGGTGGGACCCTTGAGAGTCAGCACCCGTACGGGCGAGCCGTCATCGGTGTCATCGGTGCCATCGGTGTCATCGGTAACTTCCGATACCGTCGTGTCGGGAGCGGTCGGATCCTCCGCGGCATTTTCACCGCAGGAAACGAACAATCCCGCGCAAAGCGCGAGTGCGAGCAGAAATACGAGTAGTTTTTTCATGTTTTTATACCTCATTTCAAACGATTGCAAAGCAGATCCGGACGAACGACCCGTATGCTTTTGCCGGTTTTTTCGATGATGCCCTCGTCGGCAAAAGCATTGAACGCCCGGTATAGGGAAGCGCGTCCTATGTTGAGCATGGAGGATAATTCCGTCAGCGATACGGGCGCTGTTACCTCTCCGCCGTTCTCACACATCTCAGAGAGCCAGAACGCCAGCTTTGATTCAGCGGATCCCGCCGTGAAAGCGGCGATCTTTCTGTTGAGAAAGGAGATCCTGTCGGAAAGAAAACTCACATAGTTCAGAGCGCATTGCGGCTCCTCGGCAATGAGACGCTTAACGGTCTTCGTCGGCAGGAAAGCCGCCGTGCATTTTCCGTCGGCGACTGCATACGTTCCGTGAGATTTTTTTTTCGAAAGCAGTGTCGCCGCACCGAAGGTGTCTCCGACGCCCAGCCGCCGCAGGACGGTGCCGCCGCACTCTCCGGAAACGATCACGGCTTTGCCGGAAAGTATCACCGGCAGACCGTCGCATGCCGACGGTGAAAAGACTGTCTCTCCGTCCGCAAAATCCGAAACGGTGCATGACTTTACGAGAGAATATTTTTCATCCGTATATGCGAAATCGCATCCGGCAAAAATAAACAGCGAGCAGAGAGCTTCTCTCAGTTCCATATCGTCCTCCGAACTGTCTCATATGAGACAATTATATTATAAACGATGCTTTGCCGCGTGTCAAGCACCGAAAGTGCGGAAAAATTGTGAATAAATTGTAAATATGACGGAATATGTTTGAAATTGCGGGGAAGTTGTAATAGAATAATATAAAATATTTTCCAAGAGGAGAAATAACATGACTTTACTGGTACTTGCAGCAGGCATGGGCTCCCGCTACGGCGGACTCAAGCAGATAGACCCCTTCACCGAAGACGGAGAATTCATCATCGACTTTTCCGTTTACGATGCGATCAAAGCAGGCTTCGACAGAGTGGTCTTCATCATCAAGGAACAGAACTATAACGATTTCCACGAGACCATAGGAAAGCGTCTCGAGGGAAAGATCAAGGTCGAATACGCTTTCCAGACTATGGACTATATGGTCCCAGCAGATAAGATTCCCGCGGAGAGAGTAAAGCCCTGGGGCACCACACAGGCGATCCTTTGCGCAGAGAAGGTCGTCGGAAACGACTCCTTCGCCGTTATCAACTCCGATGATTTCTACGGCAGAGACGCGTACTTCAAGGCTGCTGAGTTTCTCAGAAAGGCTGAGGGCACCGAGGGCAAGTACGCCATGATAGGCTACCACATGGGCAATACCCTTACCGACAACGGCAGCGTGGCCCGCGGCGTCTGCGTTACCGAGAACGGATACCTCCAGCAGATCGTAGAGAGAACTAAGATATATAAGGTCCCCGGCGGCGGCGAATTTGAGGACGAGAACGGCAACAAGGTCGTAGCTCCCCCCGAGACCGTCGTTTCCATGAACTTCTGGTGCTTCACTCCCTCCATCTTCGAAGGAGCGAAGGAGCGCTTCGAGGTCTTTATAAACGATCCCGACAGAGAGCCTCTTAAGAGCGAATGCTTCCTTCCCAACGTTGTCGGCGAACTTAAAAACGAAAACAAGTGTACCGTTGAGGTCATCCCCACCACCGCAAAGTGGTACGGTGTCACCTATGCCGACGATAAGCCCGGCGTAGTTGCGAAGATCGGCGAGATGATCGAAAACGGCGAATATCCCAAGGGACTCTGGAAATAATCCCGAAAAGGAGTAAATTATGGCAATTCTCATCACCGGCGGTACCGGCTTTATCGGCTCCCATACCGTCGTCGAGCTTCTGGGCATCGGCAAAGAGGTAGTTATCCTCGATAACCTCTCCAACAGTAAGGAATGTGTTCTTGACCGCATAGAGAAGATAACGGGAAAGCGCCCGAAATTCTATAAGGCGGACCTGCTCGATTACGACGCAACGGAGAAAGTCTTCCGCGAAAACAAGATCGACTCCGTCATCCATTTTGCCGGCCTCAAAGCAGTAGGCGAATCCGTGGCGAAGCCTCTCGAGTATTATCACAATAACCTTACGGGCACCCTCAACCTCTGCCGCATCATGAGAGATTACGGCGTGAAGAAGATAGTGTTTTCCTCCTCTGCGACCGTGTACGGCCTGCCTAAGTCCGTGCCGATAACAGAGGATTTTCCCCTGTCCACGACCAACCCCTACGGCGAGACCAAGCTTATGATAGAGCGTATCCTCTCCGACCTCTGCGTCGCGGAGCCCGACTTCTCCGTGGCTATCCTGCGTTATTTCAACCCCATCGGAGCGCATAAATCCGGTCTTATGGGCGAGGATCCTCAGGGCATACCCAATAACCTTCTGCCCTACGTTTCCAAGGTGGGCGCCGGAAAGCTGGAGTGCCTTACCGTCTACGGTGATGACTATGATACGCCGGACGGCACCGGTGTGCGTGACTATATCCATGTGGTGGATCTGGCTCTTGCGCACCTGAAAGCTCTCGACTGGACCGATTCCAATAAGGGCATAGACTATTTCAACGTGGGTACCGGCAACGGCTATTCCGTTCTGCAGATAGTGAAGGCATATGAAAAAGCCAGCGGCAAGACCGTGAAATATAAGATCGGCGCTCGCCGTCCCGGTGACATCGCCGAGTGCTACGCGAATCCCGAAAAGGCCTTGAGAGTACTGGGCTGGAAGGCTGAACGCGGCATCGAGGAAATGTGCGATGACCTCGCCCGCTGGCAGGAAATGAATCCCGACGGCTACGTCGAATAACAGAAGAAAAGGGGCGCTCGGCCCCTTTTCTTGATTTACATCTGAAAGGAAAAACCATGATCATTAAAGAGCCCTTCGGCAAGTCGCCCGACGGCTGCGACGTCTTTGCCTATACACTTGAAAACGATACAAATACCCGTGTGAGAATAACGAACTTCGGCGGAACGATACTTAACCTCTGGGTAAAGGGAAAGGACGGAAAAGAGCGCGACGTGGTCTGCGGCTTCGAAACCCTCGACGGTTACCTTACCTCCGGCGGCTATCAGGGGGCGATAATCGGCCGTATCACCAACCGTATAAGCCATTCCGAATTTACCCTTGACGGCGTAAAGTATGAGCTTTATCCCAACTGCGGCACCTTCACCGCTCACGGCGGAAAGACCGGCTTCAACAAAAGAGTCTGGGGAGGGCGTGCCGTTGACGGTGAAGAGCCCTGCCTCATACTTACATATGTCAGCCCCGACATGGAGGAAAACTATCCCGGCACCGTCGTGGTCACCGTCACCTATAAGCTCATGCGTGAGGGAGGACTCTCCGTCCGCTACGAGGCGTACTGCGACAAAAAGACTATCATAAATCTCACCAACCACTCATACTTTAACCTTGAGGGGTACGAAACGGCATCCGTAGCCGATCAGATCATGTGGGTCGACGCGGATACCATGAACGAGCAGGATTTCGATATCATCCCTACGGGAAAGATCGTCAGCGTGCTGGGCACCGCATACGATTTCACGTCGCCCAAGGCGATAGGCCGCGATTTCGACAGCGATCCCGATATGGAAAAGCAGATCGGCGGCTATGACAATAACTTCATTTTCAACGACTACGACGGTAAAATGAAGAAGCGTGCAAGCCTTGAAGCGCCCGTCTCCGGCATAAAAATGTCAGTGTATACAAATCAGCCCTGCGTGGGTATTTATACGTCAAATATGATGAATCCCGATGATCCCGCCTTTAAGGGAGGCATTGCCCAGAAGAACCGCTGCGCCGTATGCTTCGAAACGCAGAAAATGCCCGACGCTGTAAATAATCCCGGCTTCACCGATACCACTCTCGAGCCCGGAGATCTCTACGATTTTACCACTGAGTTCAGATTTTCCTGTTGACGAAACGGGTATGGCAGTGTATAATAATTCAGCAAGAATCATGTCCCACGGAGGCAGAGAATGGCAAAATATCACGTACTGAAGAATAACGTTGCAGGAGGCGGCTGGAACGAGGAAAAGGCCGTGAAGCTGGAAAAAGCGCTTGAAGGAAACGAGATAACCTACGATGATATCATGGAGATCGGCAGTTACGAGGACTTCTTTGCGGGTATCTCTCCGGACGATAAGGTGCTCATAGCAGGCGGTGACGGTACCCTCTGCCGCTTTGTAAACGATACCTTAGGCATAAAATATCCTAACGAGATCTACTATTTTGCCAGCGGCACCGGCAACGATTTCTTGCACGATATCGAAGCCAACCCCGACGTGCCCGTCCTTATAAACCAATACATAAAGGACCTTCCCGTAGCAGAGATAAACGGCAAAAAGTATAAGTTCATAAACGGCATCGGCTTCGGCATAGACGGCTATTGCTGCGAAGAAGGCGACAAGCGGCGGGAAAAGGGCTCGAAAAAGATAAACTATACCGCCATAGCCTTGAAAGGACTTGCGTACGATTATAAGCGTACCAACGCGAAGATCACCGTGGACGGGGAAGTACATAACTTCAAAAAGGTCTGGCTCGTCCCCACCATGAACGGCAGATACTACGGCGGCGGCATGATGGCTACCCCTACTCAGGACAGACTGAACGGGGAGCATACCGTCACGGTCTCACCTATGTACGGCGGATCAAAGCTGAAAACGCTTCTCGTTTTTCCCTCCATCTTCGAGGGAAAGCATATAGAGCATAAGGAGATGGTCTCAATTTTTTCCGGCCACGAGATCGAGGTGGAATTTGACCGTCCCACGGCGCTCCAGATCGACGGTGAGACCGTTACGAACGTCACGAAATATAAGGTCTACGCCAACGACGAGGCAAGAAGCGCTACTACCCTCTGAAAGGAATCTCACCCGCAAACGGCTGCTCATATATGAGCTCCCTTGCGGGTGCTTTTTATATCATCCCGAGATACTACATCATCCCACTCCGCTGCGCGGGAGTGTATCATATTTTGACACAGGAAAAACATATCATTTACGGAGTGTTCCTGAGGTTCTGACGCGAAATCCGGGGGAATAGGGCAGATCAACTGATTTTTTCGGATATCAATTTTTTATCCTCGACACTATATTATAATAGAAGCAAAAAATGAAACACACAAAATATCGTGTATTTTTACAATAACCGGCAGAAATAACCGCACATATTGTGGTCAATATCTTCAAAAAAGCGGTAAGGTACCCATATATTGTAAGAAAATCAACAAAATAGCGATTATTTGTAACAAAAATACTTGACATAACGCCCGCTTTATGGTATCATTGAGTGAATTATAGCAACATGGGTGAACTATTGCCATTTGCCGAAAATCACGTCCCGCTTTTTACACATTCGCCGAAAACGTGAAACGCAATGGAAAGCCCTTGGCCGGGACCGTCCCGGAAGCACATATCATGCCCCGGAAAGGGCGCAGACAGCGAAAGGTTAACACGTACATGGGCCTGAGAATAAAAACAGATAATCCGCCTAAATATCCCACCGTGAAGGAAATGTTCTTCACCAGCTGCACAAAAGCAGCGGCTGAGGTGGCGTTCGTGCAGACAAAGGATAAAAATACGGAAGAACTCCTAACCTACGCCGAGCTGAAACGAAATGCCGTAGGTCTGGGCGCCCAGCTCATAGAAATGGGCCTCAAGGGAAAGCATCTTGGCATCGTCGGCGAGAACTCCATCGAATGGATGACGGCGTACTACTCCACGGTCGCAGGCGTCGGCGTCGCAGTCCCCATCGATAAGGAGCTGGACGTGGAGACCCTCGCATATCAGATAAACTACGCCGATTGCGAAGCAATATTCTTCTCCGGAAAGAGCAGCGACAAGATAAGACAGGTAATAGGGAAGTGCCCCGCGGTAAAATACTGGATCCTGATGCGCCCCGAGCACGCAAAGATCATTTCTGACGAGTGGCTCAGATTCTACGAGGTCATCAACAGCGGCAATAAGCTCCCCCCCGAGAAGATAAAACTGTATACGGAATCCGAGGTAAAACCCGAGGATCTGTGTGACATAATCTTCACCTCCGGTACAACGGGTGCCAATAAGGGCGTAATGCTCTCCCACAAGAACATATGCGCGGTGGTGCACGGCTCACTTACGAATATCGCGGTCAGCGGCATCATCAGAAAGTCGCTGGCATGCCTCCCCATAAACCACGCCTACGAAAAGAACTGCCACGTGCTGTGCCTTCTGGTGCTCGGTCAGACCGTCTGCATAAACGACGATCTGATGCACCTCTCGAGAAATATCAGCTACTTCGACCCCGGCATCTCCATCATGGTCCCTATGATACTGGAAACCATCCAGCATAAGGTCGAGGTCATGGTAAAGAAAACCGGCCTTGAAAAGCATATGGCATACGGCATCAAGTACAGCAACTTCCTCCGTAAGTTCGGCATAGACAAAAGAGAAAAGTTTTTCAAGCCCGTTCTTGATAATTTCGGCGGTCACTTCCGCCGCGTAGTCGTCGGCGGCGCTCCCCTCAAGGAGGAAACGAGAAAGTTTTACGATAACATCGGTATCACGGTGGTCAACGGCTACGGCATCTCCGAGTGCGGTCCCCTGGTATCAAGCAATTTCCTTTCCTACCAGAAGCCCGGCTCCGTGGGTAAAGTGATCCCCGGATGCGAGGTGAAGATAGTCAATCCCGACGCCCACGGCGACGGAACGGTGTTCGTCCGCGGCGATAACGTCATGATGGGCTACTATAAGGATCCCGAAAGCACGGCGAGAGTCCTCACCGAGGACGGCTGGCTGGATACCGGCGATATAGGCCATATGGACAGAAGCGGTTTCCTCTATCTGTCCGGCAGGGTGAAGAACCTTATAATCCTTGCCAACGGCAAGAACGTGTTCCCCGAGGAGGTCGAGGAAATGCTCTCCTCCAAGATCACGTACATAAAAGAGGTCGTCGTCTATACGGATGACGAGGGCACGGGCATCTTCGCCAGCGTCTACCTTGATTCGGACTTCCTCCGTGAAAACGAGGTCACTGACCCGTACGAATACCTTATGAACGACATAAGAGCGTTCAATAAGGCGGTGCCTCCTTATAAGAGGATCATGGACGTCCACATTTCCGATAAGGAATTTGAGAAGACCACCACCAAGAAGATCAAACGCTTCACGGTGGAAAAGAAATACCAGAACGCATAACTGTTCAAAGCAATAAAGGAGAGCAGAGAATACATGAGCTCATACATAGAATTTGACAGAGTATATAAGCGCTATCACGTCGGCGAGGTCACCATAACCGCAGCGGACGGCGTTACGTTCAACGTGGAAAAAGGCGAGTTCGCAGTCGTAGTCGGTGCCTCCGGCGCCGGCAAAACCACCGTCCTCAATATCCTCGGCGGCATCGACACCTCCGACGAAGGCAGAATAGTGATCGACGGCAAGGAGATAAGCAGATATAACGATAAGGAGATCACGCTTTATCGCCGCAACGATATAGGCTTCGTTTTCCAGTTCTATAACCTGATCCCCAACCTAACCGCAAAGGAAAACGTCGAGCTGGCATCCCAGATCGCGAATTCCGGCGCAAACGTGGACGAAATCCTGGAAAAGGTGGGCCTGTCCGAAAGATCCGCCAACTTCCCCTCGCAGCTTTCCGGCGGTGAGCAGCAGAGAGTTGCGATAGCGAGAGCACTTTCCAAATCCCCGAAGCTTCTGCTCTGCGACGAGCCTACCGGCGCGCTTGACTACGTGACCGGTAAGAAGATACTGGCTCTCCTTCAGGAGACCTGTAAAAAAGAAGGAATGACGGTTGTGCTCATCACGCATAACGCCGCTATAACCCCCATGGCAGACCGTGTAATCAGAATGAAGAACGGTCAGGTAATAGAAAATACGATCAACGAAAACCCCAAAGACGTATCGGAGATTGAGTGGTAACAGATGAAACTTAAATCATTATCAAAGGATACGTCGAGAGAATTCAAAAAGTCGTTCTCGAGATTCCTGTCCATAACGGTGATAATTTGCCTGGGCGTCGGATTCTTCTCCGGCATGAAGGCAGCTGCGCCTACCATGATAGCGTCGGCACAGGAAAGATTCGTCAGCCAGAACATGATGGATCTTGAATTGCTCTCCACCCTGGGCTTCTCCGAGGACGATGTCGAAACGGTAAAGTCCGTCGACGGAGTAAAGGAAGCATACGCTTCGTATTCCACCGACGTTCTGGCAAAGCTTCCCGAAGAGAAGACTTTCGTATGTATCAAAACCATGGGGTACAGCGAGAAGAACCCCATAAACGTCCCGAAGCTGCTTGACGGCAGACTTCCGGAAAACCGCGGCGAGTGCGCAATATGCGCGAAGAGCCTCACCGATTATGAGTATCAGATCGGCGATAAGCTCACCCTCGATACAACAGCCGGTAAAACCAATATTGCGGAGGTCCTCTATGATCTCGAATACGAGGTCGTAGGCATAATCGACTCTCCCATGTACTTCTCCTACGGTTACGGTACCACCTCCGTCGGCGACGGTAACGTCTACGCGTATATGCTCATTCCCGAAGAGGAATACCTGTACGCCCGCTTTACGGAAATGTACGTCACCCTGGATGTCGACTACGATAAGGTCGATATATATACGGAAGAGTACGATAAGATAGTGTCCGACGTCAGCGAGGCGCTGGCACCCATCGGTGTCGAATCCCTCAAGACCTTCAAGGAAAGCATTGAGCAGCAGATAAACGATTCCGAGCAAGAGTTCAATAAGCAGAAGGACGACGCCTACGAAAAGCTGGACGACTCCAAGAAAGAGCTCGACGATGCGAAGGGCCAGCTGGCAGACGCTCTCGGTCAGCTCAACGCAGGCTGGAACGAATATAACACCAGCTACGACGATTACGTAAAACAGATCAGCGACGCCGAAAACCAGCTCAAAACGCAGAAAAATCTCATAATGGATTATAAGCGTCAGCTGGCAGCCTCCGAAAAAGAGTATAACGACGGTGTGGCGGAACTCAACGCCTCCAGAAAGAAGCTGGACGACGGCTGGTCTCAGTATAATAAAGGTCTTGCGGACTATAACGCCGGCATCAAAGAGTATAACAACGGTAAGACACAGCTTGACGGCGCGAAGAAAGAGCTTGACGACGCAAAGAGACAACTGGACAGCGCAAGGGCAGAGCTCGACTCCGGATGGGCTGAGTATAATAACGGAGTAGCCGAGTACCAGGCAGGCCAGGCAAAGCTGGACGAAGGTAAAGCACAGTACAGAGAAGCGCTGGCAACGCTGAACCAGATGCAGTCAGAGTACACGGGCGGAACCTGGGACGAAAGCGGAAGCGCGTGCCGTACGATGATCTATAACAACGCGAGCACGACAGAGCGTCTCCTCCTGTTCCAGGCCACGACTACCGCATACTACCTCAGACGCAGCGCGGTCGAAACGGCTATCGAAGAGTATAAGGCCCAGATGAACGAGGCGAAAGCCGAGGTCGATGCCGGTGTCTCCGAGCTTGCAGCCGCTAAGGCCGAGCTTGACAGCGCAAAGAAAACTCTGGACAGCGGCGAGAAAGAATATAACGCAGGCCTGAAAGAATATCAGGATGGCTTAGCCCAGTATAATACGGAAAAAGCGGCGGCTGATAAAAAGCTCGCCGATGCAAAGGCTCAGCTCGACAGCGCGAAGAAAACTCTCGACAGCTCGAAGAAACAGCTCGACAGCGGCGAGAAAGAGTACAGCGCAGGTGTCAAGAAGCTGGACGACGCAAGACCGCAGATAGCGGATGCGAAAAAACAGATAGCCGACGGCGAAAAACAGCTTGCCGACGGTGAAAAGCAAATCGAAGACTCCAAGAAAATGGCGACGGAAAAATTCGCCGTCTCCAAAAAGGAGCTTGACGACGCACAGAAACAGTACGACGACGGTAAAAAGCAGTACGACGACGGACTGAAGCAGTACGAGGACGCGAAGAAAGACGCGGAGCGTCAGCTTTCGGACGGTGCCGCACAGATCCAGAACGCGAAATCAGCGTTCCTGGAAATGAGCGACGATAAGTGGTACATCTTCAATAGAAACGACGTCGTAGGCAACTATTCCGGCCTGGGTCAGGACGCAGGCAGAATAGACGCTATCGCAGGACTGTTCCCCGTGTTCTTCCTTATAGTTGCGGCGCTGGTCTGCGTGACCACCATGAGCCGTATGGTGGAAGAACAGAGATCCCAGATGGGTGCATATAAGGCACTGGGTTATTCCAAGGCGCAGATCCTTTCCAAGTATCTCAAGTACGCGCTCGTGGCGGGACTTGTGGGCGGCGTGATCGGCCAGATCATATGTGTCCAGATCTTCCCGAGAATAATTCTCAAGGCGTACGAAATGATGTACAATTTCGGCACGGTAAAGATAGTGGTACCGTGGCTGATGCTCGGCATTGCATTGCTGGCAGGCCTTGCTTGTACGGCATTGGTGGCTTACATCTGCTGTAATAAAGAGGTCAAGAACGTGGCGGCGCAGCTTATGCGTCCCCGTGCTCCCAAGGCAGGTAAGAAGATTCTCCTTGAGAAGATCCCCTTTATCTGGAACAGGTTCAATTTCTCCTTCAAGATTACCATCAGAAACCTCTTCAGATATAAGGTAAGATTCCTGATGACCGTTATCGGCATCACGGGTTGTATGGCTCTGATAGTTTCCGGCTTCGGACTGCAGAATTCAATCGACCCCATAGTCGATCTCCAGTATAAGGAACTTTCCGATTACGACGTCATCGTCTCCATGTACGAACCCTACAGCTCAAAGCAGGCTGAGAATTGTAAAACGGAAATGATGGCGAACGATAAGAACATCGACAGACTTCTCTTCGTAAAACAGCTTGACATTACAGCCAAGTCCGAGAAGGTCCCCGATGATCCCATGGGCAACTCCTACCTCTTCGTTCCCCAGAACATGACGGACTTCGCCGCTCTCCAGCATCTCGTTGATCACGAGACCAAGGAGACCGTGGAGCTGAAGGAAGGGGAAGCGGTCATCACCGCAAAGATGGCCAGCAAGCTCGATATAGAGGTCGGTGATAAGGTCACATTCACTTACGATGATGAGGACTATTCCGTAAAGGTCTCCGGCATCGTGGACAACTATGTCTACCATTATATATATATGACGCCGAACACCTATAAGGACATATTCCGGCAGGATGATGTAACCTTCAACGCGTTCCTTGCTTCCACCCTTGACGGCGAGGTAGATTCCGAGGAGCTCCTCTCCCGGAACGAGAACTTCCTCACTGCTATCAAGGTGTCCTATATATGCCAGACCATGGACGAGAATTTCACAAGTATGTACCTCGTCATAGTGGTGCTCATAGTATCCGCTTCCGCTCTGGCAATAGTGGTTCTCTATAACCTCACGAACATCAACATTTCCGAGCGTGTCCGCGAGATAGCGACCACGAAGGTCCTTGGCTTCAACCAGAAAGAATCCAATATGTACGTCTTCCGTGAGAATATAATAATGACCGTGATCGGCCTTATCCTCGGAAACGTGTGCGGATACCTGCTGGCGCAGCTTATGATAAATATGGTAGAGGTCGATATGGTCGTCTTCTCAAGAGTGATCCAGCCTTCCTCTTACATATATTCAACCCTCATCACCATAGCGATAACCCTGATAGTCTTCATTCTCATGAAGACCAAGATCAAGAAGATCGATATGGTCGAAGCACTCAAGTCCATCGAATAATCATAATATATAAAATAAATATGGAGGTAATATTATGAAAAAGATGTCATTAATCCTGGCACTTTTCCTCGCAGTGATGCTTGCAGTCGCACCCCTTATCAGCGTGACCGCATCCGCATTCTGCACCCCTGAGGTCTATACTATCCAGTGGGTCAACGGCGAGGAAATCCTGAACACCGATCATATGAAGGCAGGCAAAACTGCACTCTTTGATACGGCGTTCCGCGGCGTGCCCGAGAAGGCGGCAGATGAAGCATTCACCTATACCTTCATCGGTTGGAATACCGACCCTGAAGCAACTGAAGCGCTTCCTCTGAAGACTAATGCGAAGGGTAACCTCTTCTACAGCGATCCCGCTTGTGAAGACGTAACCTACTACGCAATCTTCTCTGCATCCGCAATCGAAGTCGAGCCCGATCCCGTCGAGCCCGCACCCTGCCCCTGCCCCGTAAAGCCCGTGTGCTATAACGTTCACTGGCTCAACTACGACGGCACAAGTCTCCACGAAGATCCCGAGGAGATTCCCGCAGGTACGTCCGCATGGTATATCGTAGCTCAGAACGGCGTTCCCGTAAAGCCCGCTGACGACGAGTATAAGTACGTCTTCATCGGCTGGAACACCGATCCTAATGCTGCCGAGGCTCTTCCTTTCTTCTTTGACGGTGTAAAGTACATCAGCGCAAAGATCTACGAAGACACCACGTACTATGCAATCTTTAAGGCAGTTGCAAAGTGCTGCCCCGAGAAGCCCGTATGGCCCGATAAACCCGACGTTCCGGATCCTATCGATCCTTCCTGCCCCGGACTGCCCGTATATCCCGGCGTCCCCGGCGAGCGCTACTCCGTACATTGGCTCAACTATGACGGAACCAGCCTCCACGAAGATCCTCAGGAGATCCCCTACGGTACCTGGGCATGGTATATCCTGGCACAGAACGGCGTTCCCGTAAGACCTGCTGACGAAAACTACAGATACGTTTTCATCGGCTGGAACACCGATCCCAATGCTGAAACCGTGCTTCCTTTCACATTCAACGGTTTCACTTACTTCAGCACCCCCATCTACGGCGAAACTACCTTCTATGCAATTTATAAGGCAGTTCCCAAGTGTGGTCCCACCGATCCCGACGTGCCCGATGTACCCGAAGCAAAGCTTTACAGCGTACACTGGCTCAACTATGACGGAACCAGCCTCCATGAAGACCCCGAGGAGATCCCCGAGGGCACATGGGCATGGTACATCGTAGCGCAGAACGGCATCCCCACCAGACCCGACGATGATAAGTACACCTACGAGTTCATCGGCTGGAACACCGATCCCAATGCTACCGAGGCACTTCCTCTGGTATTCAACGGATATATGTATTTCAGTGAGAGAATCTACGGCGAGACCACCTACTACGCTATTTATAAAGCCGTAGAGAAGGAACAGACCCCCGTTGATCCTCCCGTAGAGCCTGAGCTCTTCTATAACGTATGGTGGAGAAACTATGACGGCACCCTCCTCCACGAGGATCCCAACGAGATCCCCGAGGGCACATGGGCATGGTACATCGTAGCGCAGAACGGTATTCCCGTAAAGCCCGAGGATGAAAACTTTACCTACGAGTTCATCGGCTGGAACACCGATCCCAACGCGACCGACGTTCTGCCTCTCGCATTCAACGGTCTCACCTACTTCAGCCTGCCTATCTACGAAGATACCACCTACTACGCTATCTTCAAGGCAGTAGCAAAGGAACCCGTTCCCGTAACTGAGTATAACGTAACATGGAAGAACGGCAGCGAAACCATCTACGGCGAAAAGGTCGAAGAGGGCACCGTTCCCGCATACGACGTTGACCAGTACGGCAACCCCGTAAAGGCTGGAGACGATAAGTACACCTACGAGTTCATCGGCTGGAGCACCGATC
>JAZLKW010000069.1:0-9038 GCA_045597805.1 Candidatus Avispirillum sp.
CCGGGGGGCCCCCGCATGCTTCACTGCATTCAGCCCATAATCACTTCAACGGTGTGCTTCCCTGCCATGGGCGGGATGACGTTGCCGTCGTGCGCATTTCCGTCGATTTTCACGGACTTCACGCCCTTGCAGACGCCCGCAGAATTATCGACCTTTATTTCAAATTCGCCGCCGCGGAATTTTCTCGTGACGGTAAATCCTTTCATGGTATCGGGGATGCAGGGGTCAACTTTCAGTCCGTCGTACTCGGGCATAACGCCGAGAATATAACGTGAAATATTATAGAACGTCCATGCGGCGGTACCCGTGAGCCAGGAGTTCTTCGCCTCGCCGTGGCGGACGGCGTCCTTACCTGCGATCATCTGCGAATATACATAAGGCTCGGTGCGGTGGATCTCGCTGATGTCCTCAAGATATGCGGGGCAGGTCTTTCTATATACTTCAAATGCACGGTTGCCTCTGCCGATAACGGTTTCGGCGATGGATATCCAGGGGTTATTATGGCAGAAGATGCCCGCGTTTTCCTTATATCCCGGAGGATAAGAGGAAATCTCGCCCAGTTCGACGTGGTATCTGGTATAGGGAGGATTATTAAGGACGATACCGTACTTGGTATCAAGTCTTTCGATCACGGAATCAAGCGCTTTCTCGGCGTAGCCTTCTTTGACGCCGATGCCGCCCATGATGCAGAAGCCCTGAGGCTCGATGAATATCTGACCCTCCTCGCACTCGCGACTTCCGACCTTATTGCCGAAGGCATCGTATGCGCGGACGAACCATTCGCCATCCCAGCCCGCGGTCATTACGGCATCATACATCTTATCAGCCGCCGCCTTTGCCGCCTTCGCTTCGTCGTATTTTCCTTTCATCTCGCACATAGCAATATAATCGGGAGCGACGGACACGAACATGCCTGCGATGAACACGGACTCAGCCACATCGCCGGTCTCACGGTTTGACGCGGTCTGGAAGGACTGGCCGGGAGTTTCGGAGAAGCAGTTGAGATTGAGGCAGTCGTTCCAGTCGGCGTGGCCGATAAGGGGCAGACCGTGAGGTCCTAAATTATTGGTCACGTGGTCGAAGGAGCGTTTCAGATGCTCCAGCATGGGTGCGGCTTTTGATTCGTCGTTATCAAAGGGCACCATATCGTCGAGGATGGACTTATCGCCGGTTTCCTTTATGTATGCGGCAACGCCGAAGATGAGCCACAGGGGGTCATCGTTAAATCCCGAGCCTATATCGGAATTTCCTTTTTTGGTGAGAGGCTGATACTGGTGGTATGCGCTTCCGTCCTCGAACTGGGTGGCGGCGATATCGTATATTCTCTCTCTTGCTCTTTCGGGGATAAGGTGAACGAAGCCGAGCAGGTCCTGCGTGGAATCTCTAAATCCCATGCCGCGGCCGATGCCGGACTCGAAATAGGATGCGGAGCGGGACATATTGAACGTTACCATGCACTGGTACTGGTTCCACGTATTGACCATTCTGTCCATCTTTTCGTCCGCGGATTTTACGGAATAGATGGAGAGAAGGTTTTCCCAATAATCGTGGAGCTTTCCTAAAGCGGCGTCAACCTGCTCGTCGGTGGAGAATGCTTCGATGAGTCGCTTTGCGGGTGCTTTATTAATAACATCCTGATTTTCCCATTTTTCGTCATTGGGATTCTCGCAGTAGCCTAAAATGAAGATAAAGGACTTCTCTTCTCCCGCTTCAAGCTCCACATCGAGCATATGAGAGCCGATAGGTGCCCAGCCGGAGGCAACGGAATTTCTTGCCTTACCCTCGAAAACCGCATCGGGGGAGTCGAATCCGTTGTAAAGTCCCATAAATGTCTCACGGTCGGTGTCAAATCCTGCAACGGGGGCGTTTACATGGAAGACGGCATAGTGGTTTCTTCTCTCTCTGTACTCTGTTTTGTGGTAAATGGTGCTGCCTATGACCTCAACTTCACCGATTGAGAAGTTTCTCTGGAAATTGGTCTGGTCGTCCCACGCGTTCCACAGGCAGAATTCCACGAACGAAAACATTTTCACGTTCTTTTTTGCATTCGTTGTATTCTTCAGTTTGATTCTGTGGATCTCGGCGGAGTATCCGAGGGGAACAAAGGTGGTCTGCTCGAAAGAAAGTCCGTCCTTTGCGGAATTGATTTTTGTATATCCCATACCGTGGCGGCACTCGTAGGAATCGAGCTTCGCCTTTACGGGCATCCAGCCGGGAGTCCACACGCTTCCGCCGTCGTTTATGTAGAAATATCTGCCGCCGCCGTCCGTGGGGACGTTATTATAGCGGTAGCGGGTTAACCTCAGCATTCTTGCGTCACGGTAGAAGCAGTAGCCGCCGGATGTGTTTGAGATGAGTGAGAAAAAGTCCTCGTTGCCGAGATAGTTAATCCACGGATAGGGCGTATCCGGACGTGTGATGACGTATTCTCTGTCGTTGTCATTAAAATAGCCGTATTTCATATTTTTCTCCTATTGAAATTTTTCGTTTTTCATATTATGTTTACGTTAATATAAAGCACCCGAAATGTCAAGTTAACGGGGGCAACATTGACGATTTTTAATTAAGTTCCCACAAACTGCATTTTCGTGCAATTATCCCCTTGCAGGTGAAATAAACGGTACTGCCTTCGCTCGTTACAAATTCAATACTGACTCTGTCTTCTGCAAAGGGCAAAATCTCAATGCGGTACACGGCTTCCATTCCCAAAGGCATCTGTTCGGGGGTACTGTTCTTTACATTGCATCGGAAATCCGACACTTCATAAAATTCAAGGCTGTAACAGTTGACGACTTCTGATTTGAAATTCAAGGAAGCCAGTGAAAACAAAACTTTGTCTTTCTTTTTATTGACGGAATTGATGTATTTGACCGATTCTATCCCCCAATCGTGAAAAAACAAGTGTGATTCCAAAGTCTTTACGGCTCTTTGGGAAATGCGCCCGCTTGCCGTATCGTATTCACGGTTATATTCATCATTCTGACTTTTTACAAATTCCTCAATACTCTGCCCGGAATAGTCGGGACGGTAAATCTCAATAAGGGTTTCGTCCGTATAGTATTTCATGAATTACTCCTTTGATTTTTCGTGCCGTCTTTGCCGTATTTTATATAGTGGCGGAGATAGTAGCAGAAAGCAATCAAGCCCGATATCAGAGACAAAACATCGAAAAACAGCACAGTGATTCTCAATGCCGGATTCCAAATGCCGTTATTAAATAAAATCCAAAGAGGAACGGACATTACCGCCGTTAAAACACACAAATGGAGTAGAAAATTCAGAAAAATCAGCGAAAATTCCGGCACATCCTCACGCCAATTCAAAAGCATCAATCGCTTTACAAGCGGTGTGGTTTTTCGATATACTTTGTTTTGCTTTTTTATATATGATTTACTGTGCTTTCTTCTCAGGCATTCCGTTAAATAATCTCTGATAAAGAAATAATCTGTCAGATACAAAAGTGCCGTGAATGTAAAAAATATCAAACATTCTCTATCGGCTGATAATATGTTCTCAATCATCAATAATTCTCCAATCGGGCGGTGGTGAAGTCTTCGGAATATATATCGGCAAGTTCCGACAGTTCCTTTACATGGTCGGCTTCCGTGGGGTCATATACACAGTGGACACGGAATCCGATTTTCTTTGCGGTCTGCACGGCGTGGTAGGCGTCCTCGAAGACCCATGTTTCGGGGATTTCGGTGCCCAGTGCTTCAAGTGCTTTTAAGAATACGTCGGGGTGTGTTTTCCCCGCGCCCGCTTCGGAGCAGGTTATCATGCCGTCGAAAAATCCCCAAACGCCGGCCCTCTCCAATGCCGCCTGAATGAGAGGACGGTATGTTGCGGTGGCGATATACATTTTTACGCCTTTTTCGTGGAGCTGTGTGAGAAATTCAACCGCGCCGGGCTTCATCTGCGCCCGGTTTTTGTAAAAGTCCATGGTCTCCGTAAGGCATATTCTTTCGCCCTCGTCGGCAGACACGCCTATATAGTTTTCGGCAAGGTACTCGGCGGTCTGGCGGAGAGAAAAATATCTGACCTTTTCGTCGATTCCGTCCTCCGGGTCGCCGCCGTATTTTCTTATTATGTCGGATGTGAACGTTCTCCACATGACCATGGAGTCAAGGAGAGTCCCGTCCACATCGAATATTGCGCCTTTAATCATTTTTGTGCCTTTCTTTTTGGCGGTTTGTGATGGCATTTAATGAGGAATTAGGAATTAGGAATTAGGAATGAATGTAAAATTTGCTGACGCAATTTTGATCTCATTATATCAGCAAGGCTATTGAATAACGAATAGTATACAGAAATTCCTAACTCCTAATTCCTAACTCCTAAATTATCAATAGCTCCAAGTTTCAGCTCTCCCGAATCATTCCACTCCGAAGAGGAAAAGCTTTGCGTATGACATATACTCGCGGACTAAAATCGTATAGAGCGAATACGGTGACGGGTCGGGAGCCAGAATAAATTTACTGTCATATCCGAGGCGTGAGCATATGAGCTCGATCCTCGGGATGTGAAACGAATTGGATACCGATACCGCAGTACAGTCATTATATTTTTCGTTTATTATACCGAAGGAATTTACTATGTTTTCTATGGTGTTATGCGCTTCATCCTCGAGAATGATGCGCTCATCCTCTATTCCCTGCTCCATGAGATATTCCCGCATTGCGGCGGCTTCGGAGACAGGCTCGTCCGCGCCCTGTCCGCCGCTGACGATGCAAAGGCTTTCGGGCTTTTCGTTCATAAGCTCTGCGGTTTTATCAAGTCTTTTGCGGAGCACAGTTCCCGGTTTATCCTCACGGAGCCCTGCGCCGTAGACTACGAAAACGGTATTTTCGGGGAGGTCCGCAACGTCGGTCTGCAGGGACGATGCGCTGAATATGTACACCGCCAGGGCGATGAAAGTGACCGTATAGAAAAGCATACCGTATGCGAAAAGATTTTCGAGAAACTTAAAGAGCTTTTCCGGCAGGTGTTTTTCAAACCATTTGCGGAAGAAGACGGGTACGCCCGCAACGATGATGCCGAGAATGGCAACGATCCACGGGAGAGTGCCCTCGGGCCATATGAACAGCTTTATGAAATAGGAGAAGTACGCTATAAAGCCGAACAGCCCGCAGACTATGTAGATAAATTTTATGGATTTACGGTATTTAGTCATTTTTCAACATCAAAAGAAGATCGTAGATGCCGGAAACGGGGATGATTTCGGCATTTTCGGAGGTAAGGGGGCGTTTTGACACGGTGCGCTTGGGGAGGGCTATTTTCGTAAAGCCGATACGCTCCGCTTCCTTTGCTCTCTGCTCGACGCAGGAGACCGCACGAACCTCTCCCGAAAGACCGATCTCGCCCGTGACGATAAGGTCGGCGGGAACGGGGATATCTTTCAGCGTTGAAAGGAGTGCCAGCGCTATGGCGGCGTCAGCCGCGGGCTCGTCTATGCGGAGGCCGCCGATGACGTTAAGATATACGTCACATGCGGAGAATTTCATCCCGAGTCTTTTTTCAAGGACGGCGAGAAGCAGGCACATTCTGTTATAGTCGATGCCGTCCGCCATTCTTTTGGGTGATGTATAAGCCGTCGGGGTAACAAGCGCCTGTATCTCGGCGATAATCGGGCGTGTTCCCTCCATTACGCACACGGCGCAGCTGCCCGAAACGCCTTTCGGTCTGCCGGCAAGGAGCATGGCAGAGGGATTTTCGACTTCTTCCAATCCTTTATCGGTCATTTCAAAAACGCCGATTTCATTGGTTGAGCCGTAACGGTTTTTGATGGCACGGACGATCCTGTGGCTCTGGCTTCTGTCGCCCTCAAAGGACAGCACCGCATCGACCATATGCTCGAGCACTTTAGGTCCGGCGATACCGCCCTCTTTATTGACGTGGCCGACGAGGATGACGGCGGCGCCGTCTTCCTTTGCGCGCCCGATTATCGCGTTTGAGCACTCTCTGACCTGAGAGACCGTGCCTGCCGATGAATCGGTATTTGCCGAAACCATGGTCTGGATGGAGTCGACTATCATCACGTCGGGCTTTATTTCATCGTACTCCGAGAGTACCGAGTCGAGGTCGTTTTCCGTGAGCACCATGACAGAAGATGAGTCACATCCGAGCCTTTTGGCGCGGAGCTTCAGCTGGCCCTTTGATTCCTCACCGGAAACGTACAGGATCCTGAAGTTATCGTCGGCTTTTCCGCAGAGCTGCATAAGAAGGGTGGATTTACCGATACCGGGCTCGCCCGCAAGGAGAACGACGGAGCCGAGGACCAGGCCTCCGCCCAGCACGCGGTCAAGCTCGCCTATACCCGTTTTCATACGGGAGCTGTCGTCCGATGACATCTGCGAAAAGAGCTCTGCTTTTTCTCTTTTTACGGTTTTTCTCGTATTTGCCAGAACGCCGACTGCTGCAGCTGTGGGTTTATAGGTTTCTTCCACGAGAGAATTCCAGGCGCCGCACTCGGGACACTGTCCCATCCAGCGGGGCGTCTGCGCATCACATTCGGAGCAAACGTATACCGTTTTCGATTTCATCTTATACCTCTCACAGCCATTTTTATACATAATACAGTATAGCATATTAGACGTTCCTTTTCAAGTGTTTTCACCCTCTCTTCCCTTTTTTCAAATTTATTATTTCCGTGGATATGTTTTGTATTATCCTAAATAATTGCTTTTCATAGGGGCTTGCAAAATGAGCAAATTAATGTTGAGCGAAACAAAGGAAAGGTGCAAAAAATGCGAATACAGAAAAAAGCGGCGCTCTGCGCCGTTATCATATTTATTTTTACCGTTTTCAGCACAGTTGGCACAAGTGCCGCCGAGATAAAGGAGGTCATTCCCGGAGGTATGCCTTTCGGAGTGAGATTCGGCATCGGCAAGCTTTCCGTGGGAGGATTCTGCGGTGTTATGACGGATAACGGCGAAAAATTTCCGGCGCGGGACGCCGGGATCATGGAAAACGATCTTATCGTAATGGTAAACGGGCGGAGTCCGCAGAGCCCCGAAGGTATCACTGAGGCTGTGAAGGAATGCCGGGGAGAGGACATGATATTTACCGTTGAGCGGGACGGAAAAGCCAAAAGCATCCGGGTCAAACCTGAAAAGTCCGCGGATACAGGAGAATACAGGATCGGACTTATGATACGCGACGGGAGCGCCGGGATAGGCACGGTGACCTTCGTCGTTCCCGTGACGGGCGCTTTCGGAGGGCTCGGGCACGGTATATGCGACACTGTGACCGGAGAACTGTGCGACATCCCGCGCGGATCTGTCTCTCACGTAAGGATAACCGAGGTCGCCCGGGGGAGCGCGGGTGAGCCCGGTGAAATACGCGGGATATTCTCTCCCGACAAGTGCGGCAACGTTATAAAAAACTGTGAGAGCGGTGTTTTCGGCGTTCTCGATCTCGACGATATACCGGGCGGGGAGACGGTCTCTGTGGGTGACGGATTCTCCGAAGGGAAAGCCGAAATACGCTGTACACTGGGAGACGGCGGGATATGTGAATACGAAGTAAAGCTGTTCGAAAAGCCGGACGGTGACGGAACATTTCTGATCGAGGTGACGGACGAGAAGCTTATATCCCTTACGGGAGGTATCGTTCAGGGCATGAGCGGCAGTCCCGTTTTCCAGGACGGAAAGCTTATCGGCGCGGTGACCCACGTTTTGGTCGGAGATCCCGCGAAAGGATACGGGATAACCGTAAAAAAGATGATCGAAGCGATGCCGGAGGAGCTGAAATAGCGGTCGGCGGCCGGTGGAAAAATTCGGACTGTATAAGGTAATGGGATCGGAGGCAATACTTATCGTAAAGATAAGTGAGGGATCCGATGTACTACAACAAGGTCGAAATTTGCGGGGTGAACACCTCGAAGCTCAAGGTCCTGACAGGTGAGGAAAAGACACGGCTGCTGCGGCAGGCGAAAACCGGGGACGAGGCGGCACGGTGCGAGCTGATAGACGGTAATCTGCGGCTCGTTCTGAGCATAATCCAGCGCTTCACGGGGAGACACGAAAACCCGGACGATCTCTTTCAGGTGGGATGTATCGGGCTCATTAAGGCCATAGACAATTTCAACACGGAGCTGGACGTGAAGTTTTCCACCTATGCGGTGCCCATGATAATCGGCGAGGTGCGGCGCTATCTCCGGGACAACAACACGATCCGGGTGAGCCGGAGCGTGCGGGATCTTGCGTACCGTGCGCTCCAGGCGCGGGAAAAGCTGCAGTCCGAGACCAACCGTGACCCCACGGTAAAGGAGCTGGCAGACGCTCTCGGAGAGAAAGAAGAGACCGTGGCGGCGGCGATAGAGGCTGTGGCTGAGCCCATGTCGCTTTACGACCCGGTCTACTCCGACGGAGGAGACTCCATATACGTCATGGATCAGATAAGCGACAGCGAGAGCTGTGACGAGATATGGCTTGAGGACATCGCTCTGCGAGAGGCGCTGAAGACCCTTCCGGAGCGGGAGCGCTCCATCATCGTGATGCGATTTTTCCGCGGCAAGACGCAAATGGAGATCGCCGCGGAGATAGGTATTTCCCAGGCGCAGGTCTCGCGGCTGGAAAAGGGCGCGCTGGAGAGGATAAGAAAGAGGATGTGAGGGCGATATCATCAACGCGAAGCGTTGCATATCACCAATCCCGCAAGGGATTGCATATCACCAATCCCGATAGAAGGAGCATACACGGCCTCGCCGTGATGATATACAAAGGCGGCGAGCCGCCTTTGATGATATACCGCCTTACGGCGGATGATATACCAAGCCGCAAGCGGCTTGGATACAGAAAAAACCGCCTAAAGGCGGTTTTTTCTGTCAATCGGATATAAAAAAGATATTTTCAGCGATTATACACATGAATTTGAACTTCCACAGCATCAAATTCAAAAGTCAATGAACACGGCGCTTCGCGCCTAATGAACCGAAGTCGCCCTCATTTCTCCCGTTCTCTCATTTTCATTCCTTCATTAGCGAAGCGTCTTCATTCTTCATTAGCCCGTAAGGGCGACTTCATTGAAAAAACCGCCTA
>JAZLKW010000070.1:0-6980 GCA_045597805.1 Candidatus Avispirillum sp.
TCGCAAAAAGGACGGTCCCCCTTCCCCAAATTTAAGTATCACTTCGGCAAAGGCTCTGCCTTTGCGGGTACAACGTCAGCAGACCTCCCTCATATGCTGTTCTTTGACGTTGTACTGGGGAAGGCTATCTAACGCGTTCGCATCGCTGATAGTGATAGGGCGGCAGAGCCGCCTCTTAAAACTTAACTCTTAAAACTTAAAACCCCACCCTCCACACTCCTAACTCACAAACGACAGCCTTATGAAAAAGATCGTACTCTCAATACTTGCACACGTGGACGCGGGAAAGACCACTCTTTCCGAGTCCATTCTTTTTCATGCGGGCGCGATCCGGAAAGCGGGGCGGGTAGACCACGGGGACACCGCTCTCGACACCCACGAACTGGAACGCGAGCGAGGCATCACCATATTCGCTGGAGAGGCAAAATTCTCCTTCGGTGATACGGATTTTACCCTTTTGGACACTCCCGGGCATGTGGATTTTTCCGCCGAGACTGAGCGCGTGCTCGGTATCACCGATTACGCGGTACTGGTCATAAGCGCCGCGGAGGGCGTGCAGTCTCATACGAGGACGCTGTGGAAGCTTTTGTCTCTTTACAGTGTTCCCACATTTATTTTCGTGACCAAAAACGATTTCAATCGAAGATCCGAAAGCTCAATTGTGGCAGAACTTCGTGACGTTTTCGGCAATTGTGTAAATTTCAGTGATCCGGGGGTATTTTCGGCAAGCGCAGAAAATATTGCGGAATGCAGTGAGGAGGCTTTGGAGGAGTATCTCGCCACCGGAAGCATCTCCGATGAAAGCATAATTTCCGCTATCCGCAAAAGGCTTCTCTTCCCCTACTTTTTCGGTTCGGGACTTCGCGGCGACGGCGTTTTGGATTTTCTCCGCGCTCTTGACAGATACACGGTCATGAAGAACTATCCCGAGACTTTTTCCGCGAAGGTTTTCAAAATCAGCCGTGACAAAAACGACAGGCTGACCCACGTGAAGATCCTCGGCGGCTCTCTCCGTGTGAGGGACACCGTTCTGTACGGCGAAAAGACGGAAAAGGTCAGCGCCCTGAGAGTTTACAACGGACAGAAATACACAGCGGCGGACGTAGCTTTCCCCGGCGAGGTGGTCGCTCGGTGCGGTCCCACCGCAACGGGTGCCGGCGACACTCTCTTTGATCCCGCGTTCCCTCCTGCCGACGACATAAAGGAAAAGCCCTATCTCGAGCCCCTGATGCGCTACCGCATCGGGCTGCCTGCGGGAGTTGACGCACGGGTATTTCTCCCCAAGCTGAAGCAGCTGGAGGAAGAAGATCCGCTCCTGAAAATCGAATGGAACGAGAGGCTTTCCGAAATATACGCCCGCCTTATGGGCGAGATCCAGGCGGAAATACTGAAAGCGCTGATCGAAGAGCGCTTCGGTGTCACCGTGACGGTGGATTCCGGGCGCGTGGTGTATAAGGAAACGATAGAAGACACCGTGGAGGGTGTGGGGCATTACGAGCCCTTACGCCACTACGCGGAGGTGCATCTGCTGATAGAGCCCCTGCCCCGGGGGTCCGGCATCGTTTATTCTTCAAATCTCGGCGCAAACGACCTTGACCTGAACTGGCAGAGGCTGATTTTACAGAATCTCGCCGAGAAGCAGCACCTCGGTGTGCTGACCGGCTCGCCGCTTACCGACGTTCGGATAACCGTGGCGGCGGGACGCGCCCATATAAAGCACACGGAGGGCGGAGATTTCCGGCAGGCGACCTACCGAGCCGTGCGGCAGGGACTGATGCAGGCGAGATCGAAGCTTCTGGAGCCCTATTACGCTTTCCGCCTTGAGATCCCCGGGCGGTATCTCTCCCGCGCCATGAACGATATACGGCTGATGTGCGGGACCGCCGACACGCCGATAGTTTCGGACTCTTGCTGTGTCATCACGGGAAAGGCTCCCGTGACCGAAATGAGCGGCTATGCCGCCTCCGTTGCCTCCTACACCGGCGGCGAGGGCAGGCTTTATCTTGAGGCGGCGGGCTACGGCGACTGTCACGATGCCGAAAAGGTCATCGCCGAGACGGCGTACGAGCCGGAGCGAGACCTCGACAACACACCCGATTCCGTTTTCTGCGCCCATGGCGGCGGCTTTACGGTGAAATGGAATAAGGTACACGAATATATGCACCTTGAAAGCTGTCTTAAGCCGAAAACCGTGACACAAACGAAGCACCGCAGGCGCAATCTTTCCATCGAGGAAAAAGAGCTGGAAGCGATAATGCTCCGGGAGTTCGGGCCGATAAAACGCCCCGCCTACCGCGAAGCGGTGACCGTGGAGGCGAAGAAATACATTCCCAAAGCGTCCCGCGAGGGGCAGTATCTCGTGGTTGACGGCTACAACGTCATTTTCGCGTGGGAGGATCTGAAAAGCGCGGCGGAATGCGACCTTGAGGGTGCGCGGGAAACGCTTATGAACATCCTCGCGAACTACGCTGCGTTCACGGGGTGCCGGGTCGTGCTCGTCTTCGACGCTTACAACGTTTCCGGCGGCGCCGGTGAGAGATTCGATCACCACGGGATCTCCGTGGTTTACACAAAGGAAAATGAGACCGGAGACGCCTACATCGAAAAGCTCCTGCACGACATAGGCAAAAACGCCCGTGTAAGAGTGGTGACCTCCGACAGGCTCATACAGCTCTCCGCCGTATGGTCGGGAGTCCTTCGTATGTCCTCGGCGGAATTCGAAAAGGAGATCGACGAGGCAGACCGGGAAATAGGAGAAATGATAGAACATGAAGAAAAGCATTGAATTAAAAACGGAGAGGCTCTCAGTACGCCTCGCGTCGGACGACGAGATGCGCCGTCTCATACTCGCCGAAAAGGACGAGGGGCTGAAAGCTGCCTACGGCGAGATGCTTGAGCTAAGTGACAAATATCCGGAGGAGCGGCAATGGTACGCAGTATGGTTCATTGAGACGCCCTGTGGGGAGCGGGTCGGCGACCTTTGCTTCAAGGGGCTCTGCCCGGAGGGCACCGTCGAGATAGGCTACGGGCTCGTCGAGGGCTTTTGCGGCAGGGGATACGCCACGGAGGCCGTGAGCGCCGCGGTAAACTGGGCGGCCCGTCAGCCGGGAGTATCACGCATCGAGGCAGAGACGGAGGAAGAAAATGAAGCCTCGAAGAAGGTACTCGCCCGGTGCGGCTTCGTACCGACGGGAGAGACGGGCGAAGAGGGCCCGAGGTTCGTATATAATCATAAATGATATGCGGGAGTAATTCTCCCCCCAAGCATATCTTTTCGTATGAAAAATGACCAGGGATCTACCCCGGCCATTCTTTTTTTGCGGGCGGAAGCGGCGATTGCCGCGGCAACTATATACATTCTCCTTTTCATTTTCCTTTTCCTTGTCATCAATTGTTACTGTTTGATATCAATTGATATCATTTGACAGCATTTACATGCAACAGAATGCGTGAGATCTGAGTTTTAAGTTTTAAGAGTTAAGTTTTAAGAGGCGGCTCCGCCGCCCATTATGCGCCGCAGGCGGAGCCGCCGCTTGGCACTCGGGTGCGGTGTTTACAAAAAATTCACAGTAAATATTTACATTAGTCTTGACATTAGGGGGGAGAGGTGGTAAATTTATACCGTGGTTTAGCACTTGGACGCTATGAGTGCTAAAATTCAACAAAAAGCCCCCGGTATGAGGCGGAAAGGACGGTCAGTATGGCAAAAAACACCGACGGTATACTCTCGGAACGCAAAAAGATGATACTTAAAGCCATCATCGACGCGCACATCGAGAACGGTGAGCCCGTGGGAAGCAAATATCTCACGCAGGCAGGCGGTTTTTCCTACTCCTCCGCCACGATCCGCAACGAGATGGCTGAGCTTGAGGCCATGGGTTATCTCGAACAGCCCCACACCTCCTCGGGCAGAGTTCCCAGCGAGCTGGGCTACCGCTTCTACGTGGACTCTCTCGTGGACAGATACAGGATGACCACCGCGGAGGCTGAAAACCTTAAAGCCGCGCTGAGGGAGAAACAGGCTGAAATAGACGGTATACTGGATACGGCAATGAGGCTGGCGGCAAGCATGACTAACTACACCGCTCTCGCCGTTCGCCCCAGAATTTCCTCCGTGACCGTCAAAAAATTCGAGCTTGTCCACATCGATGACCGCAGCATGGTACTGGTCATGGTGACCGCGGGCGGCGCCGTGCGCACGCAGAACATAGTTTCCGAGCGCCCCGTTCCCGAAGAAGAGAAAAAGCGCCTTGCGAACCTCATGAACATACGCCTCGCGGGGCTCACCTGTGACGAATACACGCTCCCGATACTCATGGAGCTTGAAAGTGCCATGGGCGACTACGGCTTCCTCGTTTCCCCGGTGGTAAAGAGCATCTGCCAGACCATCAGCTCCACCGGCGGCGACATCAAGATAGAGGGCGTGAACAAGCTTCTCGCCTACCCCGAGTTCTACGACATCGGCAGGCTCCGCGACATGATAGAGATGTTCGAGCGAAAAGACGAGCTCTTACAGCTCATCTCCGGCGAGACTGCTCCCATGATGCCGTCGGGTCAGCAGGAGGAGGACGGAGTACACGTCTATATAGGAAGCGAAAACCCCGTCATCATCATGGACAATTCCACCCTTGTGTTCAAGCCCGTCAAAAAGGACGGCAGGACCGTGGGCGCTCTCGGCGTCATCGGCCCCACGAGAATGAACTACAACAAGGTCATCTCCATGATAGACAACATTACCAACAGCATAAGCGACGTGCTGGACGCGAAAGAGGACGACACAAATGGATGAAAAAATGGACAAAATAGAAGTGGAAGACGTGACCGCCGAGGAAAAGGCGGCGGACAAAGCGGAAAAGAAAAAGCCGAAATCCGACGGCACGGCGAAGCTGAAATCGAAGATAGAGGCTCTGGAAAAGGAGCTTGAAGCGGAGAAAGAAAAGGTCGCGGAGGCAGAGGACAAATACATGCGCCTTGCCGCCGAATACGACAATTTCAGAAAAAGAAGCAGACAGGAGCAGGACAGCATCTATTCCGATGCCGCCGCGGACGCTCTCCGCGAGCTTCTCCCTGTTATCGACAATCTGGAGCGCGCCACAGGCTACACCGATCCCGAAAAGGTTTTCGAGGGCGTGCAGATGATACTCTCTTCCCTGCCCGCTGTTTTCGAGCGAATGAAGGTGGAGGCCTTCGGCGAGGCGGGCGAGCAGTTCGATCCCAACATCCACAATGCGGTAATGCACGAGGAAAACGAAGAACTGGGCGAAAACGTTATCACCGACGTTTTCCAGAAGGGTTACAAGATAGGCGACAAAATAGTCCGCTATGCAATGGTAAAAGTGGCAAACTGACGTTTACTTGTAAAACTGGCGTTTTACAAGTAGTACTCGCACTTATCGCCGCACCCAAAAAACTGCGTTTTGGGGGCTCCCCTCAGTGCGAGAGCTCGCTTTGCTCGCTGAAAAGGTGTTTTTCCGGCAGCAAAGCCGCCAAAAAAACGGATCTTATTTAAAACATGTTTTCCCTATAACACATCGAAATCAAAAAAATATCAATATACTATTGGAGGCATTAAAAATGGCTAAAATCATCGGTATCGACTTAGGTACGACTAACTCCTGCGTTGCAGTTTTCGAGGGCGGCGAGCCCTCCGTCATCCCCAATCCCGAGGGTGCGAGAACTACCCCCTCCGTGGTCGCTTTCTCCAAGGGCGGCGAGAGAATGGTAGGTCAGGTGGCAAAGCGCCAGGCTATCACCAACCCCGACAGAACGGTCATGAGCATCAAGCGTGAAATGGGCACCTCCTACAAGGTGACCGTTGCCGATAAGAGCTCCACCCCTCAGGAGATCTCCGCTATGATCCTTCAGAAGCTGAAGGCTGACGCCGAGGCATTCCTCGGGACTACCGTTTCTCAGGCTGACATCACCGTTCCCGCTTACTTCTCCGACGCACAGCGTCAGGCTACCAAGGACGCGGGCAAGATCGCGGGCCTCGAGGTGCTCCGTATAATCAACGAGCCCACCGCAGCCGCTCTTGCATACGGCGTTGACAAGGACAAGGATCAGAAGGTCATGATCTACGACCTGGGCGGCGGTACCTTCGACGTTTCCATCCTTGAGATCTCCGACGACGGCGTATTTGAGGTTCTCGCGACCGCGGGCAACAACAGACTGGGCGGTGACGACTTCGACCAGAGAATAATCAACTGGATCGCAGATGAATTCCAGAAAGAGAACGGCATTGATCTGCGCCAGGACAAAATGGCTCTTCAGAGACTGAAGGAAGCAGCAGAGAAAGCGAAGATCGAGCTTTCCGGCATGGCCACCACCAACATCAACCTGCCCTTCATCACAGCGGACGCCACCGGTCCCAAGCACTTTGACGGCAACCTTACGAGAGCTAAATTCAACGAGCTGACCGCAGACCTTGTTGAAAAGACCGTTGCTCCCATGAAGCAGGCACTTTCCGACGCGGGTCTCTCCACCTCTCAGATCGACAAGGTCCTTCTCGTAGGCGGCTCCACCAGAATCCCCGCAGTTCAGGACGCAGTTAAGAACTTCACCGGCAAAGAGCCCTTCAAGGGCATCAACCCCGATGAGTGCGTTGCGATCGGCGCGGCTATCCAGGGCGGCGTTCTCGGCGGCGACGTTAAAGACCTTCTTCTCCTGGACGTTACTCCCCTTTCTCTCGGCATCGAGACTCTTGGCGGCGTATTCAACCGCATCATCGACAGAAACACCACCATCCCCGTAAAGAAGAGCCAGGTTTTCTCCACCGCCGTTGACAACCAGCCTTCCGTTGAGGTTCATGTTCTTCAGGGCGAGAGAGAATTTGCCAGAGACAACAAGACTCTCGGTATGTTCCACCTTGACGGCATCATGCCCGCTCCCAGAGGAGTGCCTCAGATTGAGGTTACCTTTGACATCGACGCAAACGGCATCGTTCACGTCTCCGCCAAGGACCTCGGCACAAACAAGGAGCA
>JAZLKW010000071.1:0-6731 GCA_045597805.1 Candidatus Avispirillum sp.
CCCCCGGCTTTTGTCGGATGAGTTCGTACCGTGTCAGCATAACGTACAGAGATAAGCCTTTGACTTTCAGCAGACGACTCATCCACCGCAAGCGGTCCCCCTTCCCTTACCAGGGAAGGCATCTCGTTAAACTACAATTTATCTGTCATATTTTAAAACGGCAGGTATGCCCAAACGATTGCAAATATTATCGCTGGAAGCATATTGGCGACTTTCAGTTTATCTTTCCAGATGAGGGTAAGGCCCACGGAGAAGATAAGTGCGGAGCCGACCAGAGAAAGATTCGAAAGCGCTGCGTCTGTAAGATAGGGCGCGATAAAGCGGGCAAGGAGCGTGATACCTCCCTGCAGGATGAACACCGGAATTGCGGAAAAGATACAGCCCTTTCCAAGCGATGCCGCCATGATTATGACGGTGATGCAGTCGATGAGTGATTTTATGAGCAGGATGGAATAGTCGCCGCTGATGCCGTCCTCGATGGCGCCAACCACCGCCATGGCGCCCACGCAGAACGTGACGGAGGCGGTGAGAAAGCCGTCGGTGAATGAGCCGTCTCCGGTGCTTTTAGTTATCTTTTTCAGCCAGTCGCCGAATCTGGCGATGAGGCGGTCAAAGTCGATGATCTCACCGATGAGTGTGCCCAGCCCCAGGCACACCACAAGCATTATGGATTTATTGGTGGAGGAGGGGCCGTAGTCCTCTATGAATTTTTCAAGGGTGCCGTCCATACCGAGAAACAGCACGGCGATGCCCATGGCGGACACGATGCCCACCCTTATCCTGTCGTTTATGAGCTTTCCGAAGAGAAGCCCCATGATACCGCCGATGATTATGGCGGCGGCGTTTATTATCGTTCCCAGACCGGGCATGGTTTTATCTCCTAAAAGGTTATTTTTACGCTTACTATGTTTTTTCCGCGCAGGCGGAAGGACACTTTATTGCCTTCCACGGCGGCTGAACCTGTGATATTTTCGCTGTGGTCGCACAGATGCGCGCGGCGCACGGAACGGTCAAGAGTTATTTCTGCGGTTTCGTCGCAGTTCTTCCTGCTGTAAAGGCGGAAGACCACGGAACCCGAGTCCTCACCCACCTTGACGGAGGAGACCTCAGCGCCCGAGACGGTGAAGAAGCTGCCGCTCATGGGGAGATTTCCCTCGTGTCTCGTGCCGGGGAGGGTCACTACGGGATGGCGGTAGAGCGTTGACATTATCCCGGCTTCCCGCTCGTTTTCGGCGATTCCGAGAGCAAATTTTATCTGATGGCGTCCCAGCTCCGGATAGGGATCGGGATCGAAGGAGGAACGAAGGAGTGTCAGCGACATTATGCCGTCATAGCCTCTGAAGCCGTACTTTTCGGCGGAGAGGAGCATGAGTCCCGACTGCGACAGCTGATAGCTGATGGCGGGGACGTCATGGGCGAGGGCGGGACGCCTTTTCTCTCCCATGGGGATATCGTAGAGATAGGTTTCGCTCTTTTCCTTTTCCTTTACGCTGAAGCGGAGCTGCGGGATATAAGTTCCCCGGCTTCCGGGCTCTGTCCAGTTGACCCAGATATCGTAGGTGAGGAATGCGCTTCCCTTTTTAAGGGATATATCAGCCGTGATGTCGGAGGTGCCGAAGGCTACGGTATACTGAAGTTTCTGCTCCCAGTCCGTATGGGATTCGCCCATATATTTCACATCGTATTTCTCATTTACCGATTCAAGGGACATATACTCGGACACGATCCACGAGCTCTCACCGCGGCGGTTGGACTCGCGGATAAGGTCAAAGGAGGCGCTGCCGGGGATGACCTTTTCCTCGCCGGTGCGTTTGTCGATGAAGCTCCTCAGAGTCATATCCTTCTTATCGAACTCTGCGCGCGCCAGCTCGTTTTCAAGCACTGCGGGCTCGTCCGTTATGTGATGGACACGGTGGGTCACGTTCTCAGTGAAGGCGGGCTTTCTGTCGTCTTCTCTCTGTGAGATCACATAGGTCTCGTAGGAGAACGCGGGAATGTCGACAGTGATATAGAGCTTTGTGGTATGGTGCTCCCAATAGTATTTCTTATGCTCGGCGACCGTGAAGGGCACGTCGGCACCTTTAGAATCGGTTACCTTTATGAGATTAAGCGGTGCGGTATAGTCGAATATGATTATTTCCGCGGTCTCGCGGCGGTCGTGAGCGGTAGTATTGAAGATGTGAGCGATACGGGTGTCACCCGTTCCACGCTCCGCCTGCGGAAACATATATCCGTGTACGTGGGAGGCGGAATATCCTACACCCGCGCCCTCGGATTTTCCGCCGTCCTTTTCGGGAACGGTCTCAACCCGGGAGGTGTCGATATTATCGCATATGGCGCGAACAGCTTTCTGCTCCTCGGCATTTGAAAGAGCGAGGGTCTCCTGAAATTTTGCCAGACCGTACTCTCTGGTCTCGTTCATGCCGCTTCCGGGGAGAATGTCGTGGAACTGGTTGAAAAGGGTATTTTCCCACGCTCTGTCTATCTTTCCCTCGCGGGGTGTCTCTCCCAGCTTTTCGAACGCCGCGGCGCAGAGTTCTTCGCAGTCGTAAAGTCTCGCCTCCGCCAGTTTGTTGGCTCTCTTAAGCCTTGACTGGGAGGAATAGCAGCCGGTGAACAGGAAATTGAGTTCTCCCGAAACCGTCGGGAAGCTGTCGCGAAAGGGCTCCACCGCTCTGAAGAAATTGCGATAGGAGGAGAATTTTATATCGGGGTACAGAGGCCATGTCTGCATATCGCAGATGGCGTTCAGGTCACGTCTGGTGGGTCCGCCGCCGTGGTCGCCCACGCCGTACACCAGAAGCATATCGGAAATGGGGAATTTCGCGGTCATCCTCGGCATATCCGAGAGAGAATACGGGGAGATCGCCGCGTTATACCACTTGGGTTCGCGATAGCAGAGAAGCTTTTCACCGGAGGGTGCTTCCCAGTTATAGAGGGTCTCGGAATCAAAGCCTCTGCAATGGTAATAGTATTTTATGCCGCCCGCCGCAAGTATGGTGGGCACGTTTTCGCTGTGGCCGAAGGTATCGGGCTCGAAATCGAGGGTAAGGTCCGCGGGGTCTATGTCGAGGAGCTCCGACAGATATTTTTTCGTATAGAGTATCTGCCGCACCTGGGATTCCGCGTCCGACATATTCTTATCGTTTTCCACCCATGTGGATGCGGAGACCTCCCATCTGCCCTCTCTTATACGCTCTCTTATCTCGTCAAGCATTTCTGGGGCGTATGCGGCGATAAGCTCATAGACCGACGCCTGGGACTGGGAGAAGGTGAACTCCGGGTATTCTCTCATAAAGCGGAGCATGGTACGGACCGTATCGACTGCCACGGAGGCGGTCTCCTGTATCCCCCACATCCAGTTCATATCTATATGGGCGTGTGCGACCAGATGTGCCGTCATCTTTTTCGCTTCTGCGGAATACTCCATGAGCGAAAGCTCAGCGCGCCTTGCCGCTTCGGGCAGCACGGACTCGTTTTCATCGTAGGACGACATGAGAGCGTCTACCGTTTCGGATATATCCTTTTCGGCGCCGAGGCCTCTCATTTCGGAAAGATTATAGATATAGAGAAGCTCGGCGGATATCCTCTGCTGCCAGTACTTTCCGTCGGCTGTCTCTTTGAGTTCCATGATTTTAGAGTAAGTATTCATAATATCCCCCCTATTGTAATTAGGTTACCACAAAACGGTGTTTTTTTCAACATCTATTTTAGTATGTTGACAGATATATTATTTTTTGTTAAGATAAGTATATAAGATAAAGGAGGTACTCAAATGAAACTGCAAAAAATACTGCGGGCGGCGCTGATCACGGCGCTTCTCATCGGGCTGTGCGTGTGCGCTTTTTCCGCGAACGCCGCTTCCGACGATCCTGCCGACAGTTACGTGAAAAGGACCGCTGAATACGAGGACTCTTCCCTCTCTCTGTGGTTCGACCACTCCTTCAGAAAGACTTTCACCTCGGACACCGCTTCCACCGGGATGGACACCTACTCCATCTATATGGCGAAAAATGAGATAGAGTCTGCTCAGTTCGTGCTCTATTCCCCTGTGGATATGACGAACATGAATGTGACCCTTTCCGAGTTCACCGACGGAAACGGACACACCGTTGACGCCGAGATCTACTACGAGATGTACGTGACCACGGAGAACGTTGCCACGAATGCGATCTACGGAATGGATCCCGGGCACACCATCATCCGCGAGGGTGAGACTCCCGACCCCGTTATGCCCTACTCCGCTCTGGGTACTCCCAAAAAGGCGGCGACCTTCAAGCTCAACGCCGGCAAGTCCCAGGCGTTCCTCATCCGCGCAAAGTCCCAAGAGGACAGCGTATCCGGCTGGTACTCCGCGGAGCTTTCCGTATACAACAGCGACGGTCAGCAGGTCAAGGTCGCCACGGTTTATCTTTACGTCTGGGATTTCATCATCCCCGATGAGATCGATTTCCAGACCTCCCTCTTCGTGGGCAACGATACATCCTACGGCGGCAGTTACGGCGATTTCTACGATTATTTCCTTGAAAACCGTATGAACGCCATGGACGTACCCGGCGGTCAGCTGAAATCCTGGAACCCCTATCTGACCAACCCCCGCGTCAACGCTATCCGCGTTTCCTCCACGGGTCTCGGTTCGGTTTCCTATTCTCCCTACATGGAGGCTACCCCATCCTCATTCAGGAGCTACGCCGACATGTACAACGATCTTTCCCGCTCACCGAACTGGGAAGATTTCAAGGATAAGCTCTATTTCTACACCGCTGATGAGTTTTCCAGCGAAGAGCATCTTGACGACTGCTTCGGCGGTCCTCAGAACCACGCGGGACACACGGCGAACACCGTAACGGGGAATGCCGCCGCAGTTAACCAGTACTGGGACAATCCAACCACCATGGTGACGATCCATCTGAATCCTCCTTATCCTTATTACACCTATCATCAGCCCCTCTCGTCCATTCCCGATTATCAGAAAATGGACAACATACAGAGAGTGCTTAACGAGGATGCCATCACCATCTGGTGTCCCCAGCTCTACGCTTTTACGCCCCGCTCCGAGCTTAACATAACCGGGTACACTCAGAACGGCATCGGTGACGGATACATACTGAACCTGAACCACTCCATTTCCGGCATTTACTGCACCGGCACCTCCTATCAGGGCTACCCCTCCAACTGGGGCTACTACGACTGGGACGGCGTTTTCGGAGAGTTTTCCGACAGACTTGCCTCCTATCAGGCGATAAAGAAGCCCGAGAATCCCAACGTTAAAATGTGGATGTACCGCGCAGGCGGCCACAATCTGTACACCTACTGCCACCACCTCATTGAGAGCACGGGACTTCAGACAAAGATGATGTTCTGGCAGTGCTATCAGGAGGATATCACCGGATATCTCTACTACGCCACCAACGGCTGGACGGAGAAAAACACCAGCTCCTACGTTGACCGCACCGTGACCGGCGCGAAGACCACCTGCACCTGGTACGACAACAAGCACGTTTATGCGGGCACGAACGACACCATCTACGGCATGGGCGTGCTCTTCTACGGTCCTACCATGGCAAAGACCAATCAGATCAAGGTGGTCGGCTCCGTCAGAGTTGAGTGCATGCGCGACGGCATTGAGGAATACACGATGCTGAAGATGCTTGAGGATTACAAGGGAAAGGACCGCTCCAAGGAGATCGTTTCCCAGGTCTCGACCAACGTCGTAAGATACCTCTCCCTTGACAATTTCCAGACCTCGGGCTGGGATTCCTCGATGGATGAATACGACATTTTCGCCGCAGTCAGAAAGAATCTCGGATGTGAGCTTGAAGAGGCTATCGCCGACGGCAAGTGCGAGCACGCTTGGGACAACGGCACCGAAACAGAAGCGGCGGGCTGTCTCACCACGGGCGAAATGACATATACCTGCACGAAGTGTTCTGCTTCCCGCACCGAGGTCATCCCCGCGCTCCACACGGCGGGAACCACTTTCGTTAAGGAAAGCGGCACAGCGGCGACCTGCACTGCCGAAGGCAGCGAGATCATGCGCTGTACGGTATGCGGTTACAGAAAGACCGTTACGACCGATGCGTTCCACAACGATCCGGATATGTACGCTTACGAAATGAAGAGCACCGACAACCACACGGTGAAATGCTCCGTCTGCGGACAGGTCATCAACTCTGCGGAAGCGCACAGCATGGCGTTCAGAAAAGCCGCGCCCACCTGTACGGAGGACGGATACGAAAAAACGGCATGCCGTTTCTGCGAGTATGAGATAGTGGAAAGCACTGCTCCTGCTTCAGGGCACAGCTTCGCAGACGGTTTCTGCACCGTCTGCGGTGAGCCCGACCCGGACACACCTACATTCACACCCGGCGACCTTGACGGCGACGGAAAGATAAACGCGAAGGACGTCAATCTCTTGAAGCAGACCGTTCTGGGTACTCTCGACAAGGTCCCCGCCGCGGATATCGACGGTGACGGAAAGGTTTCCGTCAGCGACGTGGCATTGCTGAAATTCATGATACTGTCGTAATCAACGCAAAAAGAAAAAGCCCGCAAATGCGGGCTTTTTTCTTGAGATAAATTGTAGTTTAGCGAGCTGTTTTGAGTGAGAAATTAGGAATTAGGAATTAGAAATTTCGGAAAAATTGCTGACGCAATTAAATTATTATTAAAACAGAACAGCTAATAAATAACGCACTGTTATACCGATTTGCAAATTGGATTGAAGTTTT
>JAZLKW010000072.1:0-41857 GCA_045597805.1 Candidatus Avispirillum sp.
GGTTCGAGCTGTGCTCCCGGTCAAAGTCGCTAAGAGTTTATTTCGCCTTGCAGGCGCGGCTCATAAACTCTAAGCTTTGTTTGACACCGTTTGAAAAAACAGTACACTGTACTGTTTTTTCTTCACTAACCCCGCAGGGGGGAAAAGAAAGGCGCCTTATGGCGTCTTTCTTTTTCCCCCTGCGGGCTCGAACCAGCGACTGCTTAACTGACCGTCAAGTGCCCTCAAGAATGAGCTACTCTGTCGGTAGGCGGACCGAAGAAAAAGGCACAGTGTGCCTTTTTCTGACGGGAGTTCACTGAAACAAGGAATATCGGGTGCTGAGTGTACCGAAGCGCCCGGGACGACTATGCTTCAGGAAGTTACGCCTGACAGCAGACTCTCCTTTAAAGTGATATAAATAAATCCCCCTTTACATCCCTCCCGTTATGTGCTATTCTAATACCAAACAACCATCAGGAGTACACATGAAGATACATTTTCTTCCTACCATATGGAGCGATATGTCCGTCATCGAGCATGACGGAAAGTTCGCTGTCATCGACACGGGCGGCGGCCCGTGGCACGAGGACATGATACGCAGCTTCTTCGACGGGGCGGGGACTAATAGAATAGAATTCATACTGCTGACCCACTTTCATCCCGATCACTACGGATGCCTCGAAATGATGGTTCGGGAATTTGACGTGGGCACGGTCTATTTCAAGAGCTACAGCGGCGTCACCAAAAACGACGGCACGGGCAAGGACTGCGACGACGCCGCACGTGCGGCGGAGCTGGAGCGGTGCCGCGAGCTGCGTGCGTTCTGCGCCGGACACTCCACCGTAGTTGACGTGGAAGAGCTATCAGAGATCGTTTTCCGCGACGTGGCGATAAAGCTTTATAACAGCTCGAACACCGTGCTGGAGGTCTTCCGCGACGAGGCGGGAGGCTGTGCCGGGCAATATATATGCAACGAAAATCAGAACAGTCTCATGGCGTATTTCGAGTATGCGGGAAAAACGGTGCTTTTATGCGGCGATATCACCGACCTGCCTTTTGAGCACCCAAAGATAAATATGATGCTCACCCGCTTCGCAAAAGAGATCGGACGTAAGATCGACGTTTTCAAGGCGCCCCACCACGGCTACGGTGTGGGCTCGCCGGAGGCGCTCGGCATACTTTCGCCATCATTTGTATATATTACTAACAGCCACGAAACTATCTCGCAATATACGAAATCGGAGGAAATGCTCCTTGCGGCAAACCCGGATACGGATATAAGGTACGCTTCCGACGGCGGCGTGAGCGTTGAGATAACCCGCACTTCGTGCGGAGTGAATCGCATCTCCTGCGGAGAGAAATAAAAAAATGTGGCTTTTCGCCTGCTGCGAAAAGCCACATTTTTTATTTCTCTTCATCTTATTTATATTCTTCTTTAAATAGTAGTCAAAATAACGACAAACAGGAAAAACATTTACAAAAAATTGTTGCAAATGCATAAAAAGTGTAATATAATTATCTTGTAAACTATGATAAGGAGGGCAATATGAAAAAGAGAATCATAAGTATCTTACTGACAGCCGCCATAGTTGTGGGGATCTTCCCCATATCCGCGGTGAGCATTTCAGCTTCGGAGAATCCCGTATATTTGGAGTATGTGTACGGGAGCTTTTTCGAGTATAATATGCCGGACGGGTATATCCCGCTCTCGGAGGCAAGCCTCGGCTATCCCATGACACTTGGCAGTGACGGCACTGCTTCATGGTATTATGCGGATGAGAACAAAGCATATAACTCAACAGTTTATGCAGCAGGCGATGTGAACATCGTATTAAAGAACGGAGTGACAGTCGATTTCAATGAAGGACTTGTCACATCCGGTGACGGAAGCATTACGGTATATGCTCAGTCTTCCATGCCGGACATTGCCGGTACTGTCAACGCTGTCGGTCCCGCCGGCAGTGCCGCAATCGGCTCTGATATGAATAAGACAGGCGGCACGCTTTCCATCAAAGGCGGAAATATCAACGCATCAGCCGCTGAGGATGCTCCCGCTATCGGTGCGGGATTCAGATCTTCTGATTTTACCGTTAATATTTACGGCGGAATTATTGATGCTGTCGGCAGCGGAAATGCCGCCGGTATCGGTGCGGGAGCGCTTTGTGAGAATATATCCGTTAATATGTTCGGCGGCTTTATCACGGCCGAAGGCGGTACAGTTATTGAAGACGGCGAAACGACCGAATATCCCGCTGTCGGCGCAGGTTATCTTTCCGATTGCACTGTTGACGGCGAACTTTGCCATTTCAGCTATTACAGCGGCAGGGGAGTGAGTGTCAAAACAGACTCTTTCGCAGGGCTTAACATCGTTACCATGATTCGCAGCGATACGGAAAGACATTTGGTGAAGATTCATTATCCGAAAGTCGGCGCAACCGTGTTTGAAAACGGCACGCTTAATACTGCGGGACATAAGGAATATTTTGAGTGCTACTGCGGAAACTATTATGAGGACAGTACATGTCTTAATAAGATCGACAATCTTGCCGCTTGGAAAGCGGGAGACGGCAAAGTATTGGTGCCGGAGGATGTTACGGTCACATTTGATCTGAACTACTCTGCAGAAAACCGTATTTACGCGACGGAAACCCTGACGCCGCCCGCAGTCTGCTCATCCCCGGAATCTCCTACCCGTGAAGGATACAGCTTCGGCGGATGGTACAGATATTCGTCTTGCGAGGACGGCTACGGATTTGATTTTTCCAAAAAAGTAATTGAAGATACAACTCTTTATGCGAAATGGGTACCGGGCGGTTACTACTACCACCGTTTCGGGCATAACGAGCTGACATACGGCACTCTTCCCGAAAACCTTATCACCCTGACATCCTCCATGACTACCCTTGGCAAAGACGGCGAGGGCACATGGTATTTCGCGGACACAAGCTTTGATGTTACTTCAAGAGTAACGGTTCAGGGTAATGTTCACATTATTCTGAAAAACGGTGTCACCGTCAATTATACAAAAGGCATCGGTGTTGACAAGTCGTACCGCGGTATTGATATATACGCTCAGTCGATCGACCCGAATGAGGCAGGTACTCTTATTGCGACAGGCTCAAATCAAAGTGCCGGTATCGGCTCCGGCAACGAGACCGAGTGCGGTATCATTTCGATCCACAGCGGAAACGTAATAGCCAGTGGAGCTCAGTACGGAGCAGGTATCGGCGGCGGTGATATTAACCGCGGCGGTATCGTGCAGATCTACGGCGGAAACATCACCGCAACCGGCGGCGAAAACGCAGCGGGCATCGGCTCGGGCTATAAATCCTCAAATCAGTTTGAGGTTATAATCATCGGCGGTACACTAAATGCTGCCGGCGGTGCAAACGCGGCGGGTATCGGCGGCGGCAGCAATGCGAAGAATGTCTGCGTTGAAATATCCGGCGCAAATATCAATGCCGAGGGCGGCACCAACGGCGCCGGAATCGGAAGCGGAAATTCAGGCTCCGACGTATCCGTTGAAATTACAGCCGGATATATTGATGAAGCGCGCGGAGGCAAAAACGGTGCCGGTATCGGCTCCGGATATGCCGGAAATGCCGCGGTGGCAATTAACGGCAACTGTACAATAACGGCACAAGGCGGAGTGTCCGGTGCCGGTATCGGCTCGGGCTATAAAGCAAAGGCGACCGTTGAAATACTTTCAATCAACCGTTCGCGCTTTACGGGAGGCTCATATGCTTCATTATCACAGTATGCAAATGGCGTGGGTGCGGGCGAAGGTGCCACATGCGACCTTAAACTGGCAGCTTGCGTTCTCTCTCATACAAGCAGCGGAAACGGTATTGAATGGGTGGACCGTATTCTTAATTCAAAACACACCTTCAAGACCGTGATCCCCGCAGTTCCTCCCCTTTATGACGATGATGGCGTCGGGATCATTGAAAGCGGGACCCGTGAATATTATCAGTGTCAGTGCGGTTTTTACTTCTCCGACAAAGAATGCACCAAGCTGATAGGATCCTCTTTTGACCTTGAGCGCTGGAAAGGGGACGAAGGTGTTGATAACGATACATACGGCGTTTATTTCTACTGGCAGCGCAACAGTAAGATAACCGCAGTTGCGGTAAAACCGGGCAACAAGGTTCAGCCCGTATGGCCCGGAGACGGCGGCAGCTATGTTTTCGGCTGGTATACCGACTCCGCCTGCACTGCGGGAAATGAATTTGATTTCAGTCAGCCCATAAACGAAGCAGTGACCCGGCTCTATGCAAAATGGGTGGACAATTGCTATTTAGCCTATGACGAAGCCTCTCACGAGCTGATGCCCAGGGAAGTGCCGAAAGACATCAAAAAAGTTACGTATTCCGGCAGCGGCGACCTTAATCTGGGAGAATTCTCTATTGAAACAGGCGTTTCCGAAGAAGAACAGTGGTACTATGTTCAGGGCAAGATAGTCGTGGACGGAAGAATAAATGTATTCGGAAACGTTCACTTGATTCTCTATGATGGATGTACACTGCAAGGCAATTACTTTAACGGAATGATTGCAGGCAATCTCAGCCTGTACGGTCAATCCAAGGATACACAGACCATGGGTAAGCTTATCTCCGGTGTGGAGGAAGACTACGGAATAATTCTGTCGGGGGATTTCAATATTCACGGCGGATATGTTACCGTAAAAGGCGGTAAAACCACCAGTCCCGTTGCAATTGTTGTCAAAGCTGCGGACATAAATGTATATGGCGGCAGTCTGGATCTGGAAGGAACCCATTATGTATCCGTAATCGGCGGTCATGCCTATGAAATACCGACCGTGGCTTTAATGGGCAACTTACATATTGATTCCTGTATGCTTGATATTTATGCCGAGGAAGGAGACGGCGATGAAATATTCACCGGTTACGGAAATGCTCACATACTGAAAACGGAAATGAAGAGTGCAAGAGTGCATACTCTTGCGAAAACGACCGAAGAAATACTGCCCTATATTGACGGTGACGGCAATATCGTTGATGGTGTCCGTGCATATTATACCTGCGGATGCGGTTACAATTACAGCGATGAGGCACTCACTAAACGTATCGCCGATATTGACCTGTGGCTTCAGGGCGACGGAAAGCTTCCCGGCCATAAGGTGACCTTCGATCTGGACTATGACGGCATGACCACCGTTACGGCGGTCGCCGACGGGCGCGCACTTACCGCTCCCGCAGACCCGGAACGAGAGCTTTACGATTTCCTCGGCTGGTACGATGTGAAGGGCAATGAATGGAACTTTGACACGAAAATCAAGAGTGATACGATACTGATCGCTCACTGGGATCTCGCCCATGTTCATGAATGGTCACAGGACTGGAGCTATGACAGCGAGAATCACTGGCATATCTGTATCTCGGATGACTGCCCGGTAACGGACGTCTCGAGAATGGACTCTTACGGCGCACATACGGTGGAGAACTTCATCTGCACCGTGTGCGCATGGGAGGACCTTGACGGCGCCAAGGAATACGCATATGGCGTTATAGACGCCGAGGTCGCAAAGTGCCCCTCCGAGATACATATGGCAGAGACCCTGGAAAAAGGTGAAACGGCAAAAGAGTCCGTGACACTCTGTGATACCGTAGCACAGGTATACGAGATCCTCGACACTTTTGCACAGCAGCTGATCATTCCCACCTACGCCGTCACCTTCTTCGATGAAAACGGAGAGGCGCAGACCGTAAGCGATTACAGACTGCTGAAGGATACCGACGGCGATATCATCACCCTCACACAGGGCAAATGGTACGTTGCCGAGAGCGATATGAGCGTATCAAAGCAGATCGTGGTTGAGGGTGACGTCAATATCATCCTCCGCGACGGCGTAACCGTCACCGTGACGCGCGGCGTCGCCGTCACCGACGGAAACGGACTCAGCATATTCTCCGAATCCCTCGGCACCGGTATGGGCACCCTGTCCGCCACCGGCAAAGCGTGCGCGGCAGGTATCGGCGGATATCTCGACGTGGAAGCAGACGAACCCGTAAAGGGCGGCACGGTCACCGTAAACGGCGGTAATATCACCGTGCGCGGAGGTCTCGGCGCCGCAGGTATCGGCGGAGGCTTCTGCTCCGACGGCGGAGATATCACCATCAATAACGGTTACGTTACGGTCTGCGGCACCGCGGGCGGCGCCGGAATCGGCGGCGGCCACTACGGCGCAAACGGCACGGTCACCGTCAACGGCGGTACAGTCGAGGCATACGGCGCGGACGACGCGGCGGGCATCGGCGGCGGTTACGCCGGCGAGGGCGGTACTGTCACCGTGAACCGTGTGGATAAGCTCACTGCCAACGGCTTCCGCGGAATCGGCGCGGGCAAGCTCAGCCCCGCCGAGGCGATAAATACCTCCGTTGCAAAGATTCTCATAATCAAAGCGGGCGAAAGCGAGAAGAACGCTGTCCCCGTGAACTCTGTAAGCGAGGAAGAGTATATCGAGATAATCCTCGACCTTCTGGGCGATATCAACCGCGACGGTAAGGTCAACTCGATAGATGCGAACCTTGTTAAGAGCATGACCCTCGGCGAGCTGGTCAACGCCGCGAACGCCGATCTTGACGGCGACGGCAAGGTCAACGCAAAGGACGTGCTCGTGCTGAAGATGATAATCCTCCAGCTTATCTAATTAAAAAAAGAAGCACCCCGCAGGGTGCTTCTTTTTTTAGCGGCTGGTGGCTGAACTCAACTGACGGTTGTGAACGGATACGGCGTTTCAACTGACGGTATGTTGACAAAAACGGCGATTGCCTGTATCCTAATGTCAGAAAATAAAGAAAAACGGAGGATCCTATGGATAGCATTATTATCGGGGAAAATATCAAGCGCCTCAGACGTGAGATGGGGATAAGTCAGGAAGAACTTGCTGACAGGATAGGAGTAACATCGCAGGCGGTATCGAAATGGGAATGCGCTCAGTCGCTCCCGGATATATCTCTTGTTTTGCCGCTCTCCGATCTTTTCAACGTGAGCACGGATGAGCTTTTGCGCGGGGAAAAGAAGGATTTTTGCAAAACGGAAACCGTGTACCGTGATCTGGAACTTCCGGATGACGGGAAATTGCGCGTCCTGCAGTTTATCGGCAGCCGAAAACTGAGTGCCGAAGAAGCGAACGACCTGAAGCCGATAGAACTTTTGCTTTCGGATACAGAAAGGAATGTGAACGTTGAGATCACGGGCAACGCCGATATCACGGGGGACGTCGGCGGTGACTTGACTGCGGGAAATAACGTAACTGTCGACGGCGACGTCGACGGGGATGTCAATGCGGGTAACACCGTAACGGTTGCGGGCGACGTTGGCGGAGGCGTTAACGCCGGATAATACAGCTTAGGATAGCTTTTCGCCTGCGGCGAAAAGCCTCATTCACTATTCATTATTCATTATTCATTTTTCACTATTCATTCCGCCGCATCGCGGCGGGCAAATGAATAAGCACCCTTGCGGGTGCTTATTTATTTTTTATTTCATTCAGCCTCTCGACGTTACCTTGTAGAACTGGGTCGCGGGATCGGATGCGAAGCTGATGGAAGAGGGCAGAGTGTAATAGTCGCCCAGATAGATCCTTATGTTGTTGTCCTTGATGTAATTGTACATATCGGTGAATCTCTGCTCGTAGAGAGCTCGGGATTCGGCGGTGCCGTTTGTGTACATCTCATCGTAGCAGGCGGAAAGTCCCAGAAAATCACAGCCCATGAGAAGGTCGTGTACCGCGGAGCTGTCTTCCTTTGCAATGGCACTTGTGAGCATCGTCCTCATTGTTTCATAATGCTCGGCAATGTAGCTCTTGGAGTACATATCCCATACAAGGTCGAATGCGGCGTATGCGCACTTGTCGCGGACGTCGCCCGCCTCCTGCAGATAGAAGATGTAGTCGTAGATGTACTCATATCCCTTGCCGTAGTATGCACGGAGATATTTATAAATGAGTCCGCTGAACTCGTTCCACGACATGGCGGGATCAAACATGACCTCGGACGCAAGATAAGCTTTAAGCTTTTCCGTCAGCCTCAGGTCTCCGTTGGCACCGGAGCCCTCATAGAAGACGCCGTCTATGCCCTGCGTGTAGAGCCACTGGATATCGTAGTAGACGTTATATACGTTGGGGAAATCGTACAAGAGAGAGGAGTAGGTCTCGGGATATACCCAGAAGTAAAGCTTGGAGCCGACCTCATGGCAGTACTGAGACCACAGCGGGATCGCGTACTCGTCGTATTCGTTGGTATAGCGCTTTCCGGTCATTGCGGGGAAGCCCCAGTCGTATCTGAGAGAGCCGGTGTCGTTGCACTGACCGCTGCCCAGAGGATGCTGGTTACAGCCGTTGCCGCAGTATACGATGACCATGTTCTCGGAGGGTCTGATCTTGTTGGGAACGGAGTGGTCGTACAGGATGAAGTAAACGCTCAGTCCCGGATAGTCCGCCTGAATCTGCTCTGCGGCGCGGCGGGACAGATCCATGTAGATGGCGGAGTAGGGCTCAGCCGCGAAGGTGACCTTTTTGCCGTCCTCGGAGAAGGTGTATTCGCCGCCGTAGTACTGAAGCTCACGCTTGAGGGTGGAGTTTGCGGAGATGGTGGTACCGTTGACCTTGGCGTTGCAGAACTTGCAGGTACAGTATCCGCCGTCGGTCACGGTGGGGTCGGTATCGTTGATGGAGAAGGACATGAAGTGAAGTCCTTCTTCGAAGAACAGGTCGTAGCCTCTTGCTTCAAGCATGTGGATGGTGTCGGTAAATCCGGAATACAGAAGCTGGAACTCTTCGTTGCTGGTGGCACAGGGCTGCTTTCCGGTCTCGGTGACCTTGGAGGGATCGGTGATGATGCCGCGCTCGTAGCCGTGCGCTCTGCCGTCCTCATACTTCGCGTAGTATCTGTCCGCAAGGGTCATAACGGTGCCGTCTGCCTTGGTCGCACCCTCTTCGGGCATTTCGCCGGCGCCCATGCATTCGTAGAAATAGAAGCTGTGGGCGTTTATGTATCTGGCTCCGGTGTAGGTGCCGTAGTAGCGTGAGTTCGTATTCTCACCGTTAGCCGTGGAGTTGAGTCCGCGGGGCAGGTAAGTCCATGCCTTGGTGGAGCCCCAGAAGTTGGTGTATACGAATCTGGACTCTATGGGCGGCACGAACTGACGGGAGAAGCCGTCATAGAGGTTGGCGCATCTTACCTTGTCCTGCTTGGTGTATTCGTTGGCGCAGAAGTAGAAGCCCAGATAATCCTCGATTATCTCATAAGCGGCGTACATATTGCCGCGGTAAGTGCCGTAGATGTTGAGGTCGCCGTCGCTGACCTCGTATTTGTAGCCTTCAACGCCCAGCTCCTCGCCTAAAGCGGAATCGGTATCCACCTCGTGGAAATAGATGCCGTGTCCCGACGTGGTGCCATAGGTCATGGGAAGCTCAACGCCGCAGCCGAGCTTTATGTACTCGCGCAGAAGCTCGTATGCGAAATATGCGTTGTGGGTATCGTCGCAGCTGTCCTCAAGGACGAACGTGAACTCCGAAATATCGGTGTCTCCGATGACGAACTTGTAAACGCCGTTGCCGCCGTCCATAGCGTCGAGGTTGACGAGATTAACGAAATAGCCCTTGAGATAGAAGCAGTCGACAGCGGTAACGAAGCCGTCCGCGTTGATATCTCCGGCGTTGCGGTCCGCGGGTCCGAACCTCATAACACCCGCGATGGAAGCTTTGATGGTCAGAGCGTCTCTGGCGTCGACCGAACCGTCACCGTTGGCATCGCCCAGGGTGTAAATATAGCCTTCTCTGATCGGCTGTGTGACCGAGAACGCAGACGCGCCGATGCTGAGCACGGTGCAAAGCGCCACGAACACGGAAATGATGGATAATGCTTTTTTCAATTTAACGACCTCCTCGGTTTATATACATATCCATTATAACACTTTTTTCGGCTGTGTGCAAGACCTATTTTCATATGTGGACGCAGCGCGCCCGGTCACAAAAGCAAAAAGTGACGAAAAAAACGCCGCTGACGTCCGGAACGGAATATAAAGATGACCGGAACGCACGTTCCGGCCATCTTTATATTATATTCTGCAGCACGTCAGTTTTCAAAAGACGCAAATATCAGACTGTCATACTTTTCCCACATTTCGGGAGTCAGTCCGCAGTGGGCAGAAGATTCTACAACGAAATATTCAAGGTCAAGCTTCCCTTTGGCGGCTTCAACGAAGCGGTCTGCCTGCAGTTCTTTATCGATCACGTCGTCGCCGGTGCACTGGAATACGGCGTATTTGATCTTCTGCATCCTGTCGATGTTTTCGATCGGGTTGTGACGGTGAAGGATAGTGTCCCAGTCGCCGTCTTCATAGTGAGCATCAATTATCGTGCGGGCTCTCCATATATCATCCTGAACGAATCTGTAAGTATCGCACAGAGGGCAATTCACCGTGCAGGAAAGCAGCGGTCTCTTTGAATAAACAGAGAACATGAGGGACTCGTAACCGCCCATACTGCCGCCGGCAACGCATAATTTTTGGTCGATCCCCGGGTGCTTTTCGCCCAGAATGTCGATCATTCTTTCCGTTTCTTCAAGAGCTTTTTTATTCATCCATGACCAGGGATTCGTCATGGGCTTTATGAGAATGATTCCGCGCTCGGCGAATTTTCTTGAGCGTTCCTCCGGCTCGTCATAAGGAAGGGTCAGATTAAGACCGTGGAATTCCATGCATATGCCGACAGGGTCGGCAGTAAGATATTTTTCGTTCGTGCAGGCAAAAATATGAAGGTTGTCTTTTGTAATAACAGACATAATACGACTCCGTTTTTTATTTATTTTAACACACGGAGCCCCTGTTTTCAAGAAAGATTTCAAAAAGCAGCGTGCCGCACGTTCCGTTTCGCGAAAAAAACGACAAAAGCGTGAGACGGTAAAATGCCGACAGATATGCACCGTGCGGCATATTTCATCTTTTCCCGGTTTCCCAGAAAACGAGAGCGGCGGCAGCCGCAACGTTAAGGGAGTCTACGTTATGGTACATGGGGATCTTCACGGTGTAGTCCGAAAGGGAGATGGTCTCATCGGTGAGACCCGTGCCCTCCGTGCCGAGGATGACGGCGAGCTTCTTTTCCGCCTTGAGGCGCGGATCGGAAACCGAGACTGTGTCGCGCCGCAGTGCCATGGCGGCGGTGGCAAAGCCCATTTCACGAAGCCGTTTCATACCGCGCTCCGGCCAGTCCGCCCCGCGCTCTCCGATATAAGTCCACGGTATCTGGAATACCGTGCCCATGCTTACTCTGACCGAACGGCGCAGAAGCGGGTCACTGCACGAGGGGGTGACCAGCACCGCGTCGACGCCGAGTGCGGCGGCGGAGCGGATGATCGCGCCCACGTTGGTGGAATCGGCTATGTTTTCGAGCACTGCCACGCGCGATGCCCCCGAGCAAATTTCCTCCGCCGTCGGGAGCGAGGGGCGCTTCATCACGGCGAGCACTCCCCTGGAGAGGGCAAAGCCCGTCAGTTTTTCGAGGAGAGGATCCTCTGCCGTGTATACGGGCACGTCACCGCACCGCTCGATGGTCTCCCGTGCTGTTTCAAGCTGTGATTTCTGGCAGAGCAGGGACGTGGGCTCATAGCCCGCGTCAAGGGCGAGGCGCACCGCGGTCTCGCTCTCCGCTATGAAGATGCCCCGCTCGGGGTGCTGTTTGTCTCTGAGCTGATGCTCGGTCAGCCTCGCGTACGGGTCGAGGGCGGGGTCGTCAAAGCTGTTTATTTCGATGATATGGGGCATGATTACCTCTTTTTCACGCTTTTTTTCTTATTATATCACGCTTTCTCCCCGTTATCAACCGCAAACACAAAAGTCCCGAACAAATTAGACAGCCGCATAAAATAGTGAGCAAAACACTATATTATACAATTGCCTAACATAAAATTCCCTGCGGCAAAAATAAACTGTTTTTTGCCGTTTCGCTTGAATTTTGCACCTTTCCTGTGCTATAATGGAAAAAAGCAATCATGTAAAGAGGGAAAACCTATGACAAAAGAAGAATTTGCAAAGCAGGCGGCGGCTGAATGTGCCGCTCCGGAAACCTCCGCACACCACGGCGGCGGTGAGGGCAGACCTTTCTGGAATCCTCATGCCATCCAGTTCATGTATGCCCCCTCGTTCCATTTCAAGACCCTGCCCGGTATAAAGAAATATCGCTACAAGGCGAAGGACGAGAACGGAAAGATACATACCTTTGAGGCTGAAAACGCCGAGGCGATCCTTTCCCCCATCTGGGCGGATATCCCCGAGGGCGTTGTAGAGCTGACTGTGTACGCGCTGGACCGCGAGGGCAATGAAAAGCACCTCGTCGGCGCGACCACCTTTTTCCGTCTTGCAACCTTCCCCGCAGACCTGCCCGAAAAGGCTCGTCCTTACGGCGAAGCGGCGGCACTTGCATTTGATTACGCCATGTCCCAGAGCTTTATTAAGCATTGGAAGGATTACGGCACGCCCGATCCCGAATACGACCTGAACGTGTATCCCAGCAAGATGATCTCCGCCATCATCGACGCCATGATCTATTATTCGAAGGTCTGCCCCGATAAAGAGGCGGATGCCATGACCGTGGCGAAAAATTCCGCGGATTATCTTATCAGCATAACCCCCCGCGAGGGCGTTATGAAGAACGTGCCCCCCACATACCAGATAGACTTCCGTCCCGACCCGGAAAAGCAGCACAACGCCTCCGCAGGCGACCGCATCAACTGGGTCATGATGATATACCCCGCCCACGTAGGCAACTCCTATCTCAACCTCGAGGCGAAGACCGGCGATAAGAAATATCTGGAGGAAGCGCTTCTGATCGGCGAGCATTACGCCGAAAACGTGCAGGAGAACGGCTCGTGGTACCTCATCCGTGATATCCACACCGGCGAGCTCCTTTCCCCCAATTTTTGCGAGCCCCTGGAGCATATTGTTCCGTTCCTCATGGCGCTTTACGAGCGCACCGGGGACGAAAGGTGGAAGAGCCTTGCCGACGGCGCCATCCATTTCGTTGAAAGCAATAAGCTTGTGACGTACGAGTGGGAAGCACAGTTCGAGGACAGTGTCTGCTCCGTCAACTATTCCAACCTGACCCACTACGGTGCCGCAGCGCTCATCAGATACTATACGAAGTATTTCTCCGATAACGAGGAAAAAATGAAAATCGCGGACGACCTCATGAGATTCATAGAGGACCAGTTCGTTATATGGAAGAAAGCCGCACCGTGGAACAAGGACCATTTCGTAGATACGAAGAATTTCCGTACCCCCTGCGGACTTGAGCAGTACGTGTGGTACGTGCCCATCGACGCCAGCACCGGCGACATCATCCGCACGTTCCTCGCAATGTACCGTGCGGGCAGGGGAGAACTGCACCTTGAAAAGGCGAAGGCACTTGCCGATTCCATCACCAGATTACAGCGCGAGGACGGCATGATCCCCACCCACTGGATGATAGAGGACATTTACGATATCAAGTGGTTCTGGATAAACTGCCTCTTCGTCAGCGCCTCCGCTCTCGCAGAGCTCTCTGAGGTCGAAGAATAAATAGAAATAGCCCTCCTAAGGGAGAGACTGCAAAAAGCAGTTTCTCCCTTCGTTTTTTACCAATTCAAATGATTGAACTGCCGATTGTATCAAAAATAAGACCACCTGTCGAATACCGGTTGAATTTGATGTTCGATTTTCCTATGATATGACTGTAACAACAAGGAGGTGAGCAAATGCAAATTGAAATTCAAATCGACGAAAAATGCAAAGAGCCGAAAATCATAGTGATAACCGACAAGATGAATGATGAGATCAATGAAATCGTAAAAAGGCTTTCCGAAGCCCGCCCGAATATGATCGCAGGCTTCAGAAATGATATGGCGGAGGTGCTTGACCCCTCAGACATTTATCGGGTTTTTGCCGAAAGCGGAAAGGTGCATGCGGAAACAAATCACGGCGTGTTTGTCCTTCGTATGCGATTATATGAGGCTGAAGAACGGCTTGACTGCAAAACCTTTGTGCGGATATCAAATTCCGAGATCGTCAATCTGAAAGAAGTAAAAAACTTTGATTTAAGCTTTGCGGGCACAATTTGCGTTACGCTTTCAAACGGCACGGTCACATATGTTTCGAGGCGATATGTCTCCAGGATCAAGCAATTATTGGGAATATGAGGTGGTAAAATGAAGAAAAAGTTGTTTGAACGGGGCTTTTTGGGGATTTTCATAGGATTGGCAATCGAGCAGTTCTTAACGATCCTTTATTCACTGGCATCGGGAAAAGGCGATTACTTTGCGGTTATACCGGAATTTGCAGAGGCAATGGGAAGCGAGCTTAATGCGGTGATCCTGCAAACTGTTTTATTTGCAGTATACGGAATAGTCATCGGAATGGCAGGTGTGATATTGGGAAATGAAAAATGGAGTATTGCAAAGCAAACCGCCATATACGTTGCGATTTTCGGCGCTGCATGGTTTCCTGTCGCCTTTGTTTGCCGCTGGATACCGCATTCTATTTCCGGTATTTTCGCTGCCCTCTGTTCTTTGGTCGCAGTTTATATCCTTATCTGGGCAATGCTGCATATTACCTGGAAGATAGAAATACGAAAAATGAATGAACGAATTCAAAAAAACAACGAAGCAAAATGAATCGGAGCTTTTCCGCATCTTGCTGACAGTCTGACAACATCGCTCTCCACCAATCGGCGGAGGGCGATTTTGTTGTGAGCCGTCCGCAGACGGAAAGAACAGAAGAGCCCCTCGCATGAGGGGCTTTCTTTTTTTTTGAAAAAATCCGGCAAGCCGCTTGACAAACTGCATACTTCGTGATACGATGTATTACGCAAGGGGAGGTATAACATGGATATCCAACTGAAAAGAGGACTCCTTGACGTGTGCGTTCTCGCTGCCATCAGGAGCGAGGATTCATACGGCTACAAGATAATCAAGGATATGAAACCGTATATCGAGCTCTCGGAATCGACCTTATATACCATTCTGAAACGGCTGGAAACGGCAAAGATGCTGACGGTGCGCACGGCTGAGCACGACGGCAGGCTCCGCAAATACTACCGTATCACCGATGAGGGGCTCGGGCGCATCGAAGAGTTCCGGGACGACTGGAACGAGATCATGTCCATATATCAGTTTGTGACCAAGGAGGATGACGGCGATGAATAAACGGGAATTTCTGGAAGAATTAAAGAAAGGTCTGTCGGGTCTGCCCCGGGAAGATATTGACGAGCGAATGGCGTTCTATTCCGAAATGATAGATGACCGTATGGAGGACGGCATTCCGGAGGAGACAGCGGTCAGCGAGATAGGAGATGTTGACGAAATCACATCGCAGATCGTAGCGGACATACCGCTCGCGAAGCTCGTAAAAGAAAAGATCACGCCGAAGAAAAAGCTGAAAGCGTGGGAGATCGTCCTGCTGGTGCTCGGCTCTCCCATATGGCTCCCTCTCCTTATCGCCGCACTTGCCGTGGCACTTTCCCTTTACGTTGTGTTATGGTCTGTGATCATCGTTTTGTGGTCCGTGTTTGCTTCCGTTGCGGCTGGCGGTCTTGGGTGGATCGCCGCGGGAGTATATTTTGCCGTCAGCGCCGGTGCCCTTACGGGAATCGCCATGATGGGCGCCGGGATCGCCTGCGCAGGACTTTTAATCTTCATATTCTTCGGATGCAAGGCGGCGACGAAAGGCATTCTGATCCTTACGAAGAAGTTTGCAGCATGGATCAAAAACTGCTTTATCAAAAAGGAGGAAGCGTAATGAAAACAAGCGCGAAAATATGGCTTATAGCGGGGGCTTCTTTTGTGATGCTCGGAGTGCTCATTTTTGCAGGCGCTATGACGGCAAATCACTGGGATTTTTCCCGTCTGAGTACAGATAAGTTTGAAACGAACACCTATGAGATAAAAAAAGAATTCACGAACATAGAGATAGATACAATAACGGCGGACGTGATTTTTACCGCTTCCGATGACGGCAGGTGCCGTGTAGTCTGCTATGAAGAGAAGAACGTTAATCATTCGGTGAAAGTGGAAAACGGAACGCTGACCGTCACCGTCTCGGACGACAGAGGATGGTACGATCACGTCGGCATAAGTTTTCATTCGCCGAAAATTACGGTATATCTTCCGGGCACCGAATACGCCTCGCTAATGATTTCCGGCAGTACCGGAGGGATCGAGATCCCGGGGGGATTCACATTTGACAGCGCGGCCCTTTCTCTCAGTACCGGTGATATATACGTTTCCGATGTGACCTTTACGGGTGATATATGGGCAAACGTTTCTACCGGCGAGGTTAAACTCAAAAACGTCACGTGCAAAAACATTTTCTCGGCCGGCGCAACGGGAGATATCAGTCTGGAAAACGTTACCGCCGCAGAAAAGTTCTCCATTGAGAGAAGCACGGGCGACGTGATACTCGAACGATCGGATGCCTCGGAGATCAGCGTGAAAACGAGCACGGGCGACGTGACGGGAACGCTTCTTTCCGAAAAGGTATTCTCCACCGATTCATCCACCGGAGACGTCAGCGTACCGGAAACCTTGTCGGGCGGAAAGTGCAGAATCGTCACGACGACCGGAGATATCAGTATCAGAATAGCAGATTGAAGACAGCAAATGAAAAGGGCGACCCGGAGATGCTCGCGTTCGCCATACCGCCCCGATCACACCGTTTATCTGCCTTTGTGACCGCGAGCAGGAACGGGAGCCGGAGATCATCGAAAAGCTCCTGGCGTTCGTGAATCATTTTACAGGAACATACGGAAAAGAGTGAAAGGAGCAAAAAATGCAGAACAAAGCACTTGTCATTATCGACATACAGAACGATATTACAAAGCATTATAGGGACGTTATCGGAAACATCAACGCCGCCGTCGATTGGGCGGCAGCGAACGGTATGCACGTTGTATATATCAAGCACAACAATATTTCGGAAGCCACCCGGACGTTCAAACCCGACAGCCGCGGCGCGGAGCTTGTGCCGGAGCTTCGTGTCGTTTCGGATAATATTTTCGTCAAGACCAAAAGCAACGCCTTGACAAGCGGTGAGTTTGCGGAATTCATCAAAGAAAACGGGATCACGGAGTTCTATATCACAGGAGCGGATGCTACCGCATGCGTGAAATCCACCTGCTTCAATATGGCAAAGGAGGGGTACACGGTTCATGTATTTTCCGACTGCGTGACAAGCTACGACCTGAAAAAGCTCCCCGAAATGCTTGCTTACTATGAGAGCAAAGGCTGCGAGGTCAGGACTTTTTCATGAGCAATGAGATGAAAGATATGATAAACGCTATAGTATACGTATCGGAGACAGGGCATACAAAGCAATACGCGGAGCTTCTCAGTGAAAAAACGGGTCTGCCCGTGCTTACATTTGCCGCCGCACGAAAGGATTTGCCCAAAGGCTGCACGATCATCTATCTCGGATGGCTTATGGCAGGGACGGTCAAGGGATATAAAAAGGCAGCGAAGCTCTTTGACATAAAAGCTCTTTGCGGTGTCGGAATGTCGGGCGGTGACACTCAGCTTGCCGATATCAGAAAAACGAATCAGATACCCGATGCTCTGCCGGTCTTCTATCTGCAGGGCGGCTTTGAAATGGAAAAGCTGCACGGCATTTACAGGCTTATGATGAAATCCATGAAAGCAGTTGCCGGGAAAAAGCTTTCCGAAAAGAAAGACAAAACGCCGGAAGAGGATGCCATGCTCGAGCTTCTGCTTCACGGCGAAAATACGGTATCCGCCGATAATGTATCGGAGATCCTCAGTTGGTATGAAAAGGGATAGCCCTCAAAAATACTTACGAAATATGATCGCTGACACAATTACGATCAGCCGGATTCTGTTTTCCGTGCTTTTGCTCTTCTCTTCGCCGTACTCATTTCATTTTGCGGCGTTCTACCTTATGTGCGGCACTACCGACGTGCTTGACGGATTTGCGGCGAGAAAGCTGGGCACTCAGAGCGAAAGAGGTGCCGTGCTCGACAGTGCGGCGGACATGGTTTTCGCCGCCGTCTACGCCGTACGGATTCTGCCGCTTTTGTCCGTCCCGTCGTGGATATGGATATGGACCGCCCTGATCGGGGCGGTAAAGATCACCGGAATTATTACGGCAAGCAGAAAAGCGCGCCGTCTGAGGATAGAACACTCATTCGGGAATAAGCTCACGGGGCTGCTTCTGTTTCTGTTCCCGCTGTCAGTCTGTATCGCGGATGCAGTGTACGGGGCGGCGCTTGTGTGTACCGTTGCCACGGTAACGGCGATTGGAGAAATAACGGATCGGGCAAAAAAGACCTCTGACTTCAAAAATACGACGGAGGTATAAGACCGTGAATGAGATAAGAAAAGCCATCCTTTTTGGATGGCTTTTCTTTTAGTGTTTAGCGGCTGATTTTTCCTTCGCGAAAAGGGCGCTGCCGCAGTATTCGCAGACGAGGGTCTCGCCGCGCAGGACCAGCACCTCAGCTCCGCAGTCCCTGCAGATCATGAGTTGCTTTACCCACGGCGATCTGATAAATTCCACCGTGCCGTGAGAGCGGTCTATCGTCGCCTCGGGAAGCTCGCCGGAGGCGAGCAGTCTTTCTATGGCTTTTTCTGACTCCGCATCGTTCATGCCGCAGATATTGCTTATATCGTATATCCTCGTTATGTGCTCGTCGCATATCACCGAAAGTGTCAGAGCGGTCTTTCCGGCTCTGTCGGAGAGCTTTACGTAAAATACGATCATACCGATCCCGCACAGAAGACCTATGGCGCAGGTAATGAGGAAAAGTCCTCCGGAGTCGAGCCCTGCCAGAATAAAGGGTATGAAATAGCCCAGCATGGCGGCTGAAAAAATGACGGAGCCGATGCCGCACCACAGTACGGACCTTTCCTTTTTCGTCGCGGTCTCCCATTCTTTTTTGCCGAGTATCACCGCGATAACCGCACCCACCGGGAAGAGCCCGACACAGCACAGTATGGCGGCAAGGGGCCATGACATGAAGCTCTTTTTTTCTTTCTTCATAGCTTTGCCCCGCAGAATTCACAGATTTTTTCTTCGTTTACATAGAGCACCGTGGTGCCGCCGCAGTTTTTACATTTCAGCGCGACCTTTTTCGACACGCCGGGAACGATGACCTCTCTGTCGCGGTGGTTGATATAGCCACCGGGCAGCTGACCTGACTCGATAAGCTTTCCGATCCGCTCACACACCTTGTAGTAAGGCTCGCGGACGGCAGAGGAGATACGGTCCATATCGGAGATCTTTTTCACGGTTACGGCGGACATGTATTTCTCGTATATCCCGCCTTTTTTCTTAAGGGAGATGCCGTATATGAGGCAGAAGATCCCGACTGATAAATAGATGGAGGGAAATGCGAGCAGGACACTGAGACCGGCATCGGAAATCATCAATGCGGCAGCAGCGCCGGAGACGATACAGAAGACCGTACCGGTGATGATGAGGGTGATGCCGTTGGCAGTGTATCTCGCAGGCTCGCTGACGGTCTTTCTGATAACGTGGAAGATGCCGATCGGGAAAAACACGATGAGAGCTGTGATGACGGCCCACCAGGGGATGATACTGTTTTCCCAGTCCTCTTCATTCTCGGGTTTTACGTTGTACTTATAGAGGGGGCTGTCGGTGCGTTCTCCTGAGTCGTCGATCCCGGCATAGGCAACTTCCTCCGGGAATTTGTGGAGGCTTTTGATCTTTCCGGTCAGCTTTCTGAAAAGGCGTATGATGATCGCCGCGAGAAAAATGAGGAAAGCAAAGATCCCGATAAGCATTACCCCGGTACCGACGGGAGAGCTTTCATCGGAGTCGAGAATGATCCCGCCGACGGTGAGAAGAACAAGGGACAGTGCAAGGCCTAAAAGATAATTGACCATCGGACGGACAGGCTTTCTGTATTTATCAAGCGGGTCTGAGGTTCTCTTTTTCATAATACCTCGATCATATCCTCATACTTACGGTATTTGGTGTGCATGGGAGAAGGTACGCAGCCTTCGGCGGGGAAACCTGCGGGCAGGAGCGCCACGGGCTCGAGGTTATCGGAAAGGGAGAACTCACGGCGAAGGGCGTCTGCGTCAAAGCACATGACCCACGTGGTGCCCAGCCCCAGATCCGCCGCTTCAAGCATCATGTGCGAGGTTACGATGGCGGCATCCACGTCGGAACTGGGTTTCCCGTCAAAGGAGCGCTTCCAGCAAAGGTCGCGATCGGCGCATATCATGAACACCACAGGTGCTGAAAAGGTATAGCGGGTGCACTTTGAGAGCTTTGCCATGGCATCCGCGCTTTTTATCACCGTGATCTTCACGGGCTGATTATTGCACGCCGTAGGGGCAACGTATCCCGCCTTGATTATTTTCGCTACCTGCTCGTCCGTCAGCGGCTCGTTCTTGAACTGTCTGACCGAACAGCGCTTTTTCGCAAGGTCTAAAAATTCCATGTCGTTTCCTTTCTTTGCATGTCGTGCCGTTAGGCACGGTGCGGGCGTGAAGCAAGCATATATATAACTTGAGTTTTCTTAAAGTTTCACGCTTCCCAGGGGTGGAGTACGGTCTTTATCACGTCTGATCTGCCGGAGCGCAGCAGCGCCAGTGCGTCCGCGAAGCGGGAAAGGGGGAACGTGGCGGATACCAGATCCTTTATGACGATCTTTTCCTCTGAGATAAGCTTTATCATGGGATCCCAGCACTTTTCGTTGCCGGTGTACCCGGTGACGGTTATCTGACGCAGTATGCAGTCGAGCACGGGCAGTTCGATCTTCTCGTCCTTTCCGGGTATGCCGTAGAGGATGATGTTACCGCCGCTTTTCACGCACTCGAAAGCGGTCGATACCGTGCGGGAGGAGCCCAGAGCGTCAATGCAGAAATCCGCACCCGCGCCTCCGGTCTTTTCCATGAGCTGGTCCCTTACGGAGCCGTTTCTCGTGTCGATGATCTCTCCGCCGTGGGACTTTACGATCTCAGCTTTCGTGTCGTTCCTGACGGTGCAGAATACTTTGTCCGCTCCAAGGGCTTTAGCGCCCTGCACGAAAGAGAGCCCTGCGATGCCCGCACCCTGTACGAGCACGGTGTGACCCGCGCCCACTCCTGCCTGCATCAGTGCACCGAAGGGGCAGGCGACGGCTTCCATTATGGCGCCCTCGTCGTAGGATATGCTGTCGGGAATGAAACGCAGGCATCCCGCGGGCACAACGGTGAACTGGGCGTCGCCGCCGTTGTAGGGAGGATAGCCTATTTCCCCGGCGGCACACAGGTGCTTTCTGCCGCTTTTGCAGAATTCGCACTCGCCGCAGCCCACGTAGGTCTCCACGACCACACGCCGTCCGATGAGTGCGGGGTCGCACCCCTCGCCCACCGCATAAACGTCGCCGCATATCTCGTGACCGAGAACGTGCGGAGGCTCGGCACCGCAGAATGAGCCGTCAATAAGGGCCACCTCCGTGGCGCAAAGTCCTACGGCCATGACTTTTATCTTCACCCAGCCGGGCTTCGGCTCCGGCTCGGGAATATCGCAGTATTCTATTTTTTCTATGTCTTTCCAGACTACGGCTTTCATGTCAGCTCCTCATTATTCTGAGCTCCGCGCGGATATCCTCGCACAGGGCTTTTTCTTTATCGGTAAAGGGCTCTTTTATATCCATTCCCGACGCCGCGGCCAGAAGCTTGTATCCCATGGGGAAAGAAGCGGAGTCGGCAAGGCGGATTACCGGGAGGATCTTTCTCTGCGACAGCGTCGCCGCGTCAAAGTCGCGAGCATCGAATGCCTCGTAAATATCTGCGACCTCGTCGGGGAGGGATGCGGCAAGAGCGGTCATGCTGCCCGCGCACCCCGCGCAAAGAGCGGGGAAGAGGCAGTCGTCCGTGCCCGTATATACTCTGAAATCAGGTCTCTCGCGCCGCGCTATATCGCACAGATGGGAGATGCGCTTCAGGTTGGCGGAGGAATCCTTTATCGCCATGATCTGCGGTATCTTCAGAAGCTCGCGGAACGTGGGGATCTCGATGCCGGTAGTGAAAAAGGGAACGTGATAGGCGATGATGGGCATATCCCCCGCGCCCGCCGCCACGCTTTTGTAAAAATCGAGAACGTCGTCCTGAGAGAGCCCGTAGTAGTAGGGCGGGCAGACGATTGCAGCGTCATAGCCATATTCTTTCGCCTTTCCGATAGTCTCCAGAACGCCGGTGACGGAGGCGTCGCAGGCACCCGCGATAAGGACTTTCCTGCCGGCGTTGACCCGCGCCGCGGTCTCAAGGACGGAGATACGGTCAACGGGTGACATTTTAACGAAATCTCCGGTGGAGGCGCAGGGAAGAATGGCGTCCGTGCGGGACGCAGCGAGCATCTCGGTCTGCTTTGCTATTTCGTCAAGGTCGGGTGTATTTCCGCTGATAAAGGGCGTTACCGTCACGCCCACGGAACGGAATTCTTTTAATTTCATACGTCAACCCTGTACCTTTCCATAGCCTCGGGGACGACTGCGATGCCCATACCGGCGGTCTGCGGAATATGCACGTAACCCTCGTCGTCGATCTTAAAGAGAGGCGTGGTCAGCTCCTGACGCAGCAGGGTATCCTGCTCGCAGAATTCCTGATACCATGCATTGGGAAGCGTGGAAATGTACTGAAGCGTTGCCGCCATGAGTATGTTCGTTTTGAATGCGTGAGGTACGACCATGGCGTTGTATTCCTCAGCAAGGTCGATGAGCTTTCTGGCGATGGTAAGACCTCCGCATCGGGACAGATCGGGCTGAACGATGTCGATACAGCCGCGCTCAAGAAGCTCTCGGTACTCCCAAAGAGTACCGACCTCCTCGCCGCCGGAAATATGTACGTCCGTAACGGCGTTGAGCCTTGCATAGCCGTTCAGATTATCGGGATGGAAGGGCTCTTCAACCCAGAAAACGCCAAATTCCTCGAATGCCTTGACGGCCCTCATGCCACCCTTTACGTCAGTCCATCTCATGCCGATATCTATCATCAGCTGTTTGTCGGGACCGAGAGCTTCACGGCACCATTTTACGAGCTGAATATCCTTTTCAAAGGACTCGCCCAGAGCTCCCCAGCCCAGCTTCATGCCCTGATATCCCTTGTGCATGTGCTTTTCGACCAGCTCGTATATTTCCTTTTCCGTACCGGGCATCAGCACGCTGCAGTATGCCTGGATCTTGTCGCGGTAAGTGCCGCCCAGAGCTTTTCCCGTGGGAACGCCGAATTTCTTTCCCACGATATCCCAGAGGGCGAGGTCGATGCCGCTCATGGCGTGGATGGCGGCGCTTCTTCTGCCGTAGTAGAGGCTTTTTTCGTACATTTTGCGCCACAGCCTCTCAACGTCCAAAGGATCCTCGCCTATGAGGACCTCGCGGAGCCCCATGCAAGCCATGTGGGAAGCGGGCGTTTCAACAATAGCTTTGACAACGTAGGGGGAGGAGTCCACCTCGCCCACACCGGTGATGCCCTCGTCCGTATCGACGAAGATAACTACGGTGTCCTGGCTTCCGTCGCCTATCATTTCGATTGTGGGCTGTTTTAATATAACGCAGCGAACGTCTGTGATTTTCATATGTTTAGTCTCCTAAGATGAATTTTTCTATGTCTGTCGGATAACGGAAAAGGTTTTCGGCGCCGTCTCCGGTGACGAGGTAATTGTTCTCAACGCGTATGCCGAACTCAGCGGTATAGATCCCGGGCTCGAGGGCGACCGTCATGCCCGCTTCAAGCGTTTCTTTCCTGTCGGGCAGAAATTCCGGCTCCATGAGCTTTTTCTCTCCAACGGCGTGCCCGGCATGGTGCGGGCAGGTGTAGCCGCGCGATCGCAGAAGATACTGCATACGTTCGTATATCTCGCAGGCGGAGATACCCGTGCGCACGGTCTTTTCCGTCTCGCGAAGCGCGTATATCACGGCATCGTAGGCTATCTTCGCCTCTTCGGAGACCTCACCTATGAAGAACGTGCGGGTCGTGTCCGCAAAGCAGGAATCAAAGCCCGGCTGCAGGTCGAGGATAAGCGCGTCACCCCGGCGGAGTACTCTGTCGGTGGCATCGCCATCAATGGTACCTGAACGCTCTCCGCTGACGATATCGCCGGACCAGGGAACGCACCTTCCCGCTTTTTCGTCCCATACCTTACGAATGAGAGCTTTTACCTCGTTTTCCGTCCAGCCCTCGCGCACGTTTTCCCGCACGGCATCGAATGCCGCAGAGTTCAGCGCGAGCTTCTCACGGAATGTCATAATATCTGTCATAATATCTCCTGTTAGTTCATTTAATTCATTATACATAAGACGGTCATTATTGTAAATAGAAAACGGAAAAATGGTTATTTCCACGATAAAAAGAAAAACCCTTTTTGTTCGTTTTGAAGCGGCGTCGGCGTACAAATCGTACGCGGCGCACTAAAGTGCGCTGACGTCAAAAAAGGACAAAGGCAAGATAAAAATAAAATGACCGAAACCTGCGTTTCGGCCATTTTTTCATTATTGTTTCTCAATTGCCGGTGCTGACGGTATTTCTTTACTTTAATCCCTTGCCGGTCAGAGGTGGAAAAATCCCTATGTGAGGGCTTCTGAGGGGCTTTCCTTTTATTCTCAGTCAAAGTATCCGAGTCTGTAAAGAAGCTCTGCGGAAAGAAGTCCGCCGCCTGCCGCACCGCGGAGGGTGTTGTGGGAAAGACCTACGAATTTCCACTGGAAAAGGCTGTCCTCGCGGAGTCTTCCCGCCGTGATGCCCATGCCGCCGTAAATGTCACGGTCGATCCTGCACTGGGGACGGTCATCCTCTTCGAAATATGTGATGAACTGCTTCGGCGCGTGGGGAAGCTCCAGCTCCTGAGGCAGACCCTTATAGTCGCGCCACGCCTCGAGGATCTCTTCCTTGGTGGGCTTCTTCTCGAAATTCACGAAGACCGTCGCCGTGTGGCCGTCGGTCACGGGAACTCTGATGCACTGGCTGGTGATGAGGGTATCGGTGCAGGGAACGACCACGCCGTCCTTCACGTCGCCCCAGATGTGCAGGGGCTCAATTTCGCTCTTTTCCTCTTCGCCGCCTATGTAGGGGATCACGTTGTCGATCATCTCGGGCCAGGACTTAAAGGTCTTGCCCGCACCGGAGATAGCCTGATAGGTGCTGACAACGACCTCTTTCACGCCGAAGCGGCGCAGAGGGGTCAGCTGGGGAACGTAACTCTGGATCGAGCAGTTGGGCTTGACGGTGATAAAACCGCGGCGGGTGTCGAGACGCTTTCTCTGCGCTTCGATGACCTTGTAATGGTCGGAGTTTATCTCCGGGATCACCATGGGAACATCGGAAACTCTGCGGTTCGCGCTGTTGTTGGATACTACGGGTATTTCTGCTTTCGCGTAAGCTTCCTCAAGGACGAGGATCTCGTCCTTTTTCATGTTCACCGCGCAGAAAATGAAATCGACCAGCGGCGCGATGGCGGGAATATCGGAAGCGTCCATGACAACCATATCCGAAACGGATTCCGGCATGGGCTCGGTCATGCTCCATCTGCCCTCGACTGCTTTTTTGTAGGTAACGCCCGCACTTCTTTTGCTTGCCGCGAGCACTGTAAGCTCGAAATAAGGATGATCCTGCAAAAGGAGAACGAAATGCTGACCGACGGTGCCGGTAGCGCCAATGATACCAACTCTTTTCTTCTGTGCCATGGTAAGCTCCTCTGTTTTTTGTGATAATAAATTATATTATCACAGCGTCCTGTAATTGTCAATATGAGAGCATATAAATGCGTGCAATTGTAAGGAAATGCATGCAGATTCAGGTAAGGAAAAGGAAAATGATAAGAATAACGGTATGCTTGCCGCGCCTTTTCTCATAAAATCTCGAAAAAAGTATTGCAACGGGGAAAAAACTGTTGTATAATATCTAGGTTAAAAAATTTACAATCCGGAGAAACAGTATGATAAGAGAAGATCTTCGAAACGTTGCGATAATTGCCCACGTTGACCACGGCAAGACCACTCTCGTGGATCAGATGCTGAAGCAGTGCGGCGAATACCACGAGAACCAGGTAGTTCAGGAGAGAGTAATGGACTCCGGCGACCTGGAGCGCGAGCGCGGCATAACCATACTCGCGAAAAATACCTCCGTCCTCTATAAGGGCGTAAAGGTGAATATCGTCGACACCCCCGGACACGCCGACTTCGGCGGCGAGGTGGAACGTATCCTCAAGATGGTAAACGGCGTCATCCTCCTTGTCGACGCGGCAGAGGGCCCCATGCCCCAGACCAGATTCGTCCTTGAGCGTGCTATGGCTCTCGGTCATCGCGTCATTGTGGTCGTCAATAAGATAGACCGTCCCGACGCCCGTATAGACGAGGTCATCGACGAGGTTCTCGAGCTTCTCATAGATCTGGGCGCGACGGACGAACAGCTTGACTCTCCCATGCTCTTCTGCTCCGGCAGAGCGGGTACCGCATCCTACGATCCCCATGCCGTCGGCGAGGATCTCATTCCCCTGCTCGACACCATTCTCGATTATATACCCAAGCCCGAGGGCGATCCCGACGGCGATCTGCAGATGCTGGTCTCCTCCATCGACTATAACGAATACGTGGGACGTATCGGTATAGGCCGAATCGAGCGCGGCACCATGAAAGTGGGCGGTGAGGCTGTCATCGTAAACTTCCATACCCCCGACCAGGCTCCCAAAAAGACGAAGATCGTCTCCCTTTACCAGTACGACGGACTGAGCCGTAAGCCCGTAGACTGCGCCACCGTGGGCGATATAGTGTGCTTCTCCGGTGCCGAGTCCATCACGATCGGCGATACCATCACCGCACCCTCCTGCCCCGAGGCGCTTGAATTCGTCAAGGTCAGCGAGCCCACCCTTGAAATGACCTTCTCCGTAAACGACAGCCCCTTTGCAGGCAGGGAAGGCAAGTTCGTCACCTCCCGTCAGATAAGGGAAAGACTGTATAAAGAGACTCTGAAGGACGTGTCCCTGCGCGTTTCCGACGGCGAGACCACAGACTGCTTCAAGGTGGCCGGACGCGGCGAGATGCACCTCTCCATACTCATCGAGACCATGCGCCGCGAGGGGTTCGAGGTGGTATGCTCCACTCCCCACGTGCTCTACCGTGAGATAGACGGCAGAAAATGCGAGCCCATGGAAAAGGTCACCATAGAGGTGCCCGAGGACGCCGTAGGCGTGGTCATAAAGAAGCTCTCCGCCCGCAAAGGCGACCTTCTGGAAATGAATCCCCGCGGCTCCCGCATGAAGATAGAATACCGCATCCCCTCCAGAGGACTTTTCGGCTACAGAAGCGAGTTTCTGACCGATACCAAGGGCGAGGGCATCATGGCATCCGTCTTTGACGGCTACGAGCCCTTCAAGGGCGAGATAACCACCCGCTACACGGGCTCCCTTATTGCCAGCGAGACCGGCGAGTCCACCTCTTACGGCCTCTATAACTGTCAGGACAGAGGTCCCCTCTTCATCGGCGTGCAGACCCCCGTTTACGAGGGCATGATCGTCGGCGAGTGTCCCAAGCAGGTAGATATCGCGCTGAACGTATGTAAGAAAAAGCACCTCACCGCGGTCCGTTCCACCGGCGCTGATGAGGCACTTATCCTGATCCCCCCCAAGATCATGAGCCTTGAGCAGGCGATAGAGTTCATAGGAGAGGACGAGCTTATCGAGGTCACCCCCAAGACCATACGTCTGCGCAAGAAAATACTCAATACAGAGCTCCGTCTGAAGGACGAGGCGAGAAGAAAGAAATAAGTCAAAGCCCGGCGCAGCCGGGCTTTGTTTAGAAAAAAAGGAGGTGCAGGCATGAAAGCCTCAATATACACTTTAGGGTGCAGAGTCAATCAATACGAATCAGATGCTATGACCGAAAAACTGCGGGAACGCGGCTTTGAGCTGGTGCCCTTCGGCGAAGAGTGCGACGTTGCCATAGTAAACACCTGCACCGTGACCGGAGAAAGCGACAGAAAGAGCCGCAACTTTATAAGACGGGCGAAAAAGTGCGCGAAATACGTCATCACCACCGGGTGCTTCGCGCAGGCGTTCCCAGAGGAGGCGGCAAAGCTCTCGGACGCCGTAGTGGGCAACGGAAGGAAATCGGCAATTGCCGAAATTGCAGAAAACCTTGCCGCGGCGGGCAAATTCACCGACGTGACGGATATTTCGACCGCGGTCTACGACGAAACGCCTATCTCAAAGCCCAAAAGGGCAAGGACCTTCATTAAAATAGAGGACGGCTGTGAAAACCGCTGTGCTTACTGCATAATCCCCAAGGCTCGGGGCGCGGTGCGTTCCCGCCCGGCAGATGACGTGCTCGCTGAGGTAAAAAAGATAGCTGACGCGGGCTGCCGGGAAATGATATTGACGGGCATCGAGACCGCCTCCTACGGGCGCGATCTTAAGTCCTTCGGTCTCGCGGAGCTGATACGAAAGGTAAGCGAGGTGGACGGTGTCGAGAGGATAGCCCTCGGCAGTCTGGACCCCTCCTGCATGACGGAGGAGTTCGTCCGGGCGGTGGCGCAGATCCCGCAGGTGCTCCCTCATTTCCACCTCTCCGTACAGACCGGATGTACCCGCACTCTCAACCGTATGCGCCGCAGGTACACCGCCGAAAAGGTGCTCGAAAATATGGAGAGGACGCGGAAATATATCCCCGACGTCACCTTCTCCGCCGATGTTATCACGGGCTTCCCCGGAGAGACGGACGAGGACTTCGAAGAGACTGTGGAGTTTTTCCGCCGTGCGGATTTCCTCCATCTGCATATATTCCCCTATTCCGTCCGAGAGGGGACGGAGGCGGCGGGCCTTCCCGATCAGGTGCCGGAAAACATAAAACGGGAGCGCGCGGCACGCCTTGCCGAAATGCAGGCGGAAAAACAGAGAAATTTTCTTGACGGTTACGTCGAAAAGCATAAAAACGATCCTGTTTTCGTCCTCTGCGAGAAGTGGGAAAACGGAGTCTTAAACGGCCACACTGAGCATTTCGTCGAGTGCGATATCCTCTCGGCGTGCGACATGACCGGAAAGATCGTGCCGACTCTCCTCTGCGGATACGACGGAAGTATCGCGCGGGGAAAAATATAATGACAGAAAGATGAAGGCGCAAGACATGAAAAGAATATTGGCATTGGCGCTGGCACTGGTGCTTGTGATATCCATGCTCCCCTGCTCGGTCTCAGCTCTGACGGAAAGCTTCTCCATGAACAAGCTTTCGGGAGGAACGTTTACGGAAAAAGACCTTATCGGACAAATCACCGTGATCATTTTCGGACAGCTCAACGACCGGCAGACGTGCTTCAATACAAACCACGTTATTGACAGCTACGTTGACGATTTTTCCTGTAACGACAGTATAAATGTAGTCGTGGCGGATATCACCTCGAGCTCGCGCAGCGACGTGGAAAAGTATGCGGACGCATACAACTGCGAGGATTTTCTGACGGTGTGCTACGGAAGCATCTGCAATACTCTTATGTGGAACATGATCAGAATGTATGACGGAGGGCTGACGAGCATCACGACTCCCTATACCGTGATCTTCGACAAGGACGGCAACTACGCGGGCAGCACCTTCGGACTGGATTACGGCACGCAGCTTGATATCCTTTCCTCGATTGACAGCTCCATCGAGCCCAGCGCGGAGTGCTATTTGATCTTCGAGGGCAAAAGCAGATATAAGGATGCCCACAGCGTCGTCGAAATCGCGAATAAGGAAAGAGCGAAGGACGGAAAAGCAGCGCTGACGGAGGACGAAGACCTGACGGAATGCGCCATGCTCCGCGCCGCGGAATGCGCCGTTCTTTACAGCCATACGCGTCCCGACGGCCAATCCTGTATGTCGGTATTATCGGATACCTATTACAGACGCGGCTGCGGAGAGAATATCGCTTGCTCCTTCGTCGGGAAATACAGCACCCCCGAAAGCGTCATGGACGGATGGATGAACTCGCAGGGACACAGAGAGAATATACTGTACGCGGACTATTCTTCTATCGGCGTCGGCTGCGTCGAGGTCAACGGAGTCGTATACTGGACACAGGTGTTCAGCGTTTCGGACTCGTGTTATCCTGTAAATACCGTGCACAATGACCGTGATGATTTATTCGGTATCCTTGCCAATACCGGAAACGTAAACCTTTTTGCGGATACGCACGGAAACGGCGGCTATCTGCAGGTGGGCAAAAGCATGACGTTGGATCTCTGCCACCAAAACACCTTTACCGGCGGTACCGTTCCGCTTGCTCCTTACGGCTACGAGACCGAAGTATCCTCCGAATGTGTTTCGCTGAGCTGGGACACCGTCACGGGAAGAAGTGCCGGCAGCGCGGTCATAAAGCTTTACTTGCTGCAGACGGATGGATATGAAGAAGCGGGAAGCGTGACGGTCAGCCTCAGAGTGGGCAAGGAAGAAAAGCCCGCGCGCAGTGTGGGCGATCTGAACGGCGACGGCAAGATAAACGCGCAGGATTCGGTATATATGAAAATGCTGATCTTAGGCTCGCTCAGCGGCAGCATGTATTCCGATTACGCGGATATTAACGGCGACGGTAAAATCAATACCGGGGACTCGCTGCTCCTGGTCATGATCATAATCGGAAAACTGTGAATCAGCGGTTAGCGGTTAGCGGCTGGCAGTTAGCCGGCGGGTTCGCCGCCTCTTAAATCTTAACTCTTAAAACTTAAAACAAAAAAAGAGAGGCATCCGCCTCTCTTTTTGTTTTTTTCGTTAGTCTACTATCTCGACCTTTTCCATCTTCATCTCAAACCTGGGCATATCGCGCATGTCCGTGGGGACGGAAGCGATCTCGTCGACCACGTCCATTCCGTCGGTAACGCGTCCGAATGCGGCGTACTGTCCGTCAAGGAACTTGCCGTCAGCGTGCATAATGAAGAACTGGCTGGAGGCGGAATCGGGATCCTGCGCTCTCGCCATGGAGATGACGCCTCTCTCATGGGACAGATCATTCTTAACGCCGTTGGCGGCGAACTCGCCCTTTATTTCCTTACCCGAGCCGCCGATCCCGCAGCCCATAGGGTCGCCGCCCTGGATCATAAAGCCCGCGATGACACGGTGGAAGATAAGTCCGTCGTAAAAACCGTCCTTTGCGAGGGAGACGAAATTCTCAACTGTGATGGGCGCGATCTCAGGGTAAAGCTCCAGCTTTATCTCGCCGCCGCCCTGCATTGTTATTTTAGCGTTAACTGTTTTCATTTTTCTACTACCTTTACATAATCAATAATAACGTCGTGAACGGGGGTGCTCTTCTCACCGAATGCGTTCGTTACTACCTCAACGGAAGCGATGGCGTCAAGCACGTCGAGACCCTCGATTACCTTGCCGAATGCGGCGTATTTACCGTCAAGGCTTGCCTTGTAGTCGCCGCTGTCGCAGATAAAGAACTGGCTGGAAGCGGAGTTGGGGTCCTGCGCTCTCGCCATGGAGATGACGCCGCGGTCATGGGACAGATTGTTGTCAAAGCCGTTAGCCTTAAACTCGCCGGGAATGTTCTTGCCGGAGCCGCCACCGCCGTTGCCGTCGGGGGCGCCGCCCTGGATCATAAAGCCCTTGACGATGCGGTGGAAGGTCAGCCCGTCGTAGAACTTGGCGTTTGCGAGCTCAATGAAGTTTTTAACGGTCTCAGGCGCCACGTCGGGGTAGAGCTCTATCTTCATCGTGCCGAAATCCTTTACCGCCATTTCGACCAGAACGGGAGAAGGATCGGTGATCTCGCCGCCGTTCTCCTCTTTCCTGTCACCGCAGGCGGCGGTGCATAAGAGTATCATAACGAGGCATAAAATAAAAGAAATGATTCTTTTCATGGGTGATATTCCTTTCCTTGTTGATGTGTATATTTTAACAGACTTTTTATCCCGTGTAAACAGTTTTTCAAAAAAAGAGGGGTGCGGATGAAAGAAGAAAAACTGCAAAAAATCGCCCTGTGGGGCATAGCATCCGCGGCGGCGGTGCTGTTTTCGTGGGCTCTCGTGAAATACGTCCTGCCGGCACTTCTGCCTTTCCTCATAGCTTATGCTTTGTCCCTGCCCGTACGCCCGGGCGCGGCATGGCTTTCCGGAAAAACGAAAATACCGGAAAAGATATGGGCGGCACTTCTTATCGTGCTCATGTCGGCACTTATTACCTTTCTTCTGTGGAAAGGCGTAAGCCTGCTTGTGTCCGAGGCGGAAGAGATGATAGGCTCCGCCGGTGAAATGCTTACGGATGAGAAGAGTTCTCTTTCGGTCTCGATCTCAAAGCTTTCGGCGCTTCTTGATAAGATAACACCCGACAAAGGCGGCCTGTCCGGAACACTGAAGGGGGTAGTCACCGGGGCGCTCTCGAAGCTTTCGGAAGCGGCGGCGACCGCCGCGGGCAGTATCATCGCATCGGCACCCTCCGCCGTTTTCGCCGTGGCGGTGTCGTTCATATCCCTTTTCTATTTTGCTCTGGATGCCGATGGTATTGTCGCCGACGCGAAAAAGTATTTTCCCGAAAAGGTGCTCTCCGCCGTCGCCAGAACCTCCGGAAAGGTGAAGCGGGCGGCGAAACGCTTTCTCAAAGCGTATCTCACCATAATGCTCATAACCTTCGCAGAGCTCCTTGTAGGTTTTCTCGTCATTGGCGTTCGGTATGCCTTTATCGCTGCGCTGGTCATTTCTCTTGTAGACCTTTTGCCGGTTCTCGGCACCGGCACCGTCATGGTACCGTGGGCGCTGATACTCTTTATCACAGGCGAGAGCGGCAGGGCAGTGTCTATCCTCGCGCTGTTTTGCGTCATGTACGCGGTCCGTCAGTTCATCGAGCCGAAAATAGTCGGGTCGGGTGCCGGAGTACACCCGATCTTCGCTCTTATTTCAGTATTCGCGGGATTCAGGCTGGCAGGGGTGGGCGGAATGCTTCTCGGCCCTTTATTTCTTTACGCGGTTTGCGTTTTTTGGGAAGAAAAAAGTTGACAAACGGTAAACAAGAAGATATAATTATTATGTATATATAAAATTGGGGCGGTGTACGTCCGAAAAGATAAAAAGGTGCATTATGGCAAACAGCATGACGGCGTTCGGAAGGGCGAGATGCCTTTCCGCCGACGGAACGAAAGATATAACCGCGGAGATAAAATCCGTAAATTCCAGATACCTTGACGCGACGGTCAAGCTTCCCAGGATGTATTCGTTCCTGGAGGAAAAGGTAAAGGGCTACCTTACCGAAAAGGGCATTTCCCGCGGTAAGGTGGAGATCTTCGTCGGGGTGGACGTGCTCTCCCAGACGGGACTTGAAACAGGGCTTGACACGGCGGTCGCCGCCTCCTATATCGAGGCGCTGAAAAAGCTGCGCGACGAGTTTTCGCTTCCCGATGACATCACGGTCATGAAGGTGGCACAGAACAGAGAGATATTCACGGTAAAGCACCCGGACGACGATGCGGAAAAAGACTGGGCTGACGTAAAGCAGGCGCTTGACTCGGCCATTGACGCCTTTCTCGAGCGCCGCGCCGCCGAGGGAAAACGGCTTATGGACGACGTGGCGGCAAAGATCGAGGGCATACGTGAGATCGCCGCAAGGATAAAGGAGCTTTCCGAAAAGGATATTTCCGGATATTCCGAAAAGCTCACCGAGAGAATAAAGAAACTGCTCGCCGACTTCGACGTGGAAATCTCCGAGCAGAGAATTCTGACCGAAGCGGCAATATTCGCCGACAAAGCGGCAATAGACGAGGAGCTGGTAAGGCTTTCGAGCCATTTCGACAGCTTCTATGAGATCGCCGGAAGCGGCGAGCCCGCCGGCAGAAAGCTGGATTTTCTCATCCAGGAAATGAACCGCGAGACCAATACCATGGGCTCAAAGGCCAATAACGCCGAGATAGCCCATCTGGTGGTTGACATAAAGGCAGAGCTGGAAAAGATAAGAGAACAGATACAGAACATAGAATAAGCGGAGAAAAAACGATGAAGTTTATCAACGTGGGATTCAATAACATGGTCTCTGCGGACAGGATAATCGCCCTCATAGGACCCGATTCCGCGCCCGCAAAGAGAATGATACAGGACGCGAAGGATACCGGCAGGGCGGTGGACTGCACCTCCGGCAGACGAACCCGCTCCGTCATTATCACCGACAGCGAGCACGTCATTCTGTCAGCGATCCAGACCGAGACCATAGCCGCCCGCATAGCCGAGGACAGAGACACGGAAGAGAACATACCGGAGGCTGAAGATGAGTAAAAAAGGACTTCTGCTGGTGGTATCGGGACCCTCTGGCGCCGGAAAAGGCACCGTGGTGAAGCACTTCCGCGAGATGGTGCCGGAGATAGGATTTTCCGTTTCCGCGACCACAAGACCCCCTCGCGAGGGCGAGGTGGACGGAAAGGATTACTATTTCGTCACCCGGGATGAATTTGAAAAAATGATCGCCGACGGCGAGATGCTGGAGTATAACGAATTTTGCGGAAACCTGTACGGCACACCGAAAAAGGAAGCGGAAAAGGCGGCGGAAAACGGCATAGACCTGATCCTTGAGATCGAGTCCAACGGCGCTTTCAACGTAAAGCGCGCCATGCCCGACACCGTGCTGGTCATGATAATGCCCCAAAACCTCGTACAGCTTGAGGAGAGGCTTCGCGGGCGTGACAGCGAGCCCGACGATGTCATCGCCGAAAGACTTGCTACCGCCGAAAACGAGGTCGCGAAAGCCCCCGGGTACGATTATGTGATCGTCAACGAAACGGGCAGGGTCGACGTAAGCGCCGAAAAGCTCAGCGCCATACTTTGCGCCGAGCACCTGAAAAGCGCGAGAATGAACGACGAAATCAAAAATTTTCTTACATACAGATGAGGAGACAGAAAAAATGATCAAACCTTCTATCACAGAGCTTACCAATAACGGCCAGTTCAACCGTTACATTCTGGCTATGGCGACCGCGAAATGCGCCCGCGCCATCACGGACGAATACGTAAAGCAGAGAGAGATTGCGGAGTATAAGATCAACAACAAGGAGACTGACAAGAATCTTGCCGCAATGATCTCCCGCGAGTACCGCGACGAAAAGGCTGTAAAGGTCGCCGTAAATAAGCTCAATAACCGCGACTTTGTGATCGTAGGCTATACCGACGCCGAAAACGACACGAGAAAATCGCCCGAAAAAGGAGAATAAGACGGTATTGCCGCCCGCTTCGCGGACGGCAATATTTCAGTTGGGGGAAAGGAGAGAAGACGTGACCGGGGAAAACAGAATATACGCCGAGGTACGGCTTCTTGACGTTCCCTTCAGCCTCGATAAGCCGTATGCCTACTTTATTCCCGCGGCGCTGAAAGACAGTGCGCTTTGCGGCGCTCTGGTGACGGTGCCCTTCGGCGGTGCCAACAGAAAGACGGCGGGAGTGATAACGGGCTTCTGCGACACCTGCGAGCTTGACGAGAATAAAATCAAGCCTCTGGAATCAGTTTCCGCGGCAGGCGTGATCCTTGACGGGAGCGCCATGGAAATATGCTCTTTTCTTTGCTCGTATACGCTATGCACTTTCGGCGAAGCGGTCAGAGCGGTAACACCCTCAGCCGTGACGAGGCTGTGCGAGTGCTATTCGGTCTGCGAGGAAAAGGAGTTAAAAGAAAGCCGGAAGCTTACTGAAAAAGCGGTGCTCATATATAACTATATCCGTGCCAGAGGCACGGTGCAGCTGGGCACGCTGAAAATGAAATTCGGCGAGGATACGCCGGAGCTTCTCCTTTCGCTCATAAAGCTGAAGCTCATAAAAAAAGAGATAAAAACCAAGGACAAAAGCAACGTAAGATATAAGACCTTCGTCTCCCCTGCGGAGGAAATGGTGCCCGGCACCCTGAGAAGCCCGGTGCAGGCGGAGATCATGGAGCAGCTTCTGGTGCGGGGCACTCTCACCTCGGAGGAGCTGTCCGCCTTTTTCGGCAAAAACGTTTCTCCCCAGCTGACGAGCCTTGAAAAGAAAGGGCTCATAACGCTGGAAAAGGTGCAGGATTTCAGAAATCCGTACCTTGAAGGGGAACGCTGCGACGATTCATCTCCTTTGTCGGAGGAGCAGACGGCGGCTTACGAAAAAATCAACGAGGTCTATTCGAAGGGAGAGGCCGCGGCGTGCCTTCTCCACGGCGTCACCGGAAGCGGCAAGACCCGCGTCATCAAGTCGATGATAGACCGCGTGGCGGCGGACGGGCGCGGCGTGATAATGCTGGTGCCGGAGATCGCGCTGACTCCTCAGACCGTGTCCTTTTTCTGCGGGTGCTACGGAGAACGTGTCGCAGTCATACATTCGGGCCTTTCCGAGGGCGAACGCTTCGACGCCTGGAAGAGGATAAAGGACGGCATGGCGGATATAGTCATAGGGACGAGAAGCGCCATATTCGCTCCGGTGAAAAACCTCGGCATGATAGTCATAGACGAGGAGCAGGAGCACACCTATAAATCCGATACCGACCCCAAATACCTTGCTCACGACGTGGCAAGATTCCGGTGCGGAAAAGAGCGTGCGCTGATGCTTCTCTCATCCGCGACCCCGTCGCTCAATTCATACCATAAGGCGGTGACCGGAGTGTATACTCTGGTAGAGCTGACAGGAAGGTACGGCGAGGCAAAGCTTCCCGACGTTATCATCAGCGACATGAGATCGGAAACGGGAGCGGGAAATCTGTCACCGGTGGGATCGCACCTTGCGGAAAAGCTCCGCGATACATACACGGCGGGAAAACAGTCCATAGTCTTTCTGAATCGGCGCGGATATAACAGCGCCGTCTCCTGCCGTATATGCGGTGAGGCGATAAAATGCCCCGGGTGCTCCGTGTCGCTCACATATCATACGAAAGCACCTCTCGGAGAGGCGTCCGACCCCGAAAGCTATATGCGCATCCGCTCGGAGCGGGGTGTGCTCACATGTCACTACTGCGGATATAAGACAAAAGTCCCGAAGACCTGCCCCTCCTGCGGAGCGGAGCACTTCAGATTCATGGGGTGCGGCACACAGCAGGCGGAGGAGGAGCTTTCGAAAACGGTACCCGGCGCGAAAATATTAAGAATGGACGCCGATACCACCGGCACGAAGAACTCACATTCGGAGATCCTCGGAAAATTCAGAGATAAAAAAGCGGATATCCTGTTGGGAACGCAGATGGTCACAAAGGGCCACGATTTCCCCGACGTGACGCTGGTGGGCGTTCTGAACGCTGACTCAAGCCTGTACCTTGATGATTTCAGAGCATCCGAAAAAACGTTTTCCATGCTCACGCAGGTCATAGGCCGGGCGGGCAGGGCAGACTGCGGCGGCGTTGCCGTGGTGCAGACCGCAAACCCTGATTCCGAGGTCATAAGGCTCGCGGCGAAGCAGGACTATAAGACCTTTTACGAAAAGGAAATAAAGCTCCGCAGGGCGCTGACGTTCCCGCCCTTCTGCGATATAGCGACGCTGACACTGTCATCCACAGACGAGTCTCTTCTGTCGGAGGCGGCGGTAAAGCTCTCAGAAAGGATAAAGGAACTGCTCTCGGACGAGTTTTCCGACGTGGAGGCAATAGTGTTCGGACCCTTCGAGGCGCCTGTCTATAAGGTCCAGAACACCTGCCGCATGAGGGTGATAATTAAATTAAGGCTCGGGAAACGCTCCCGTGCCATGATACGCCGGCTGCTCCTTGAATTCAGAAGCACGGGCGCGAAAAATCTGATTTTGTCGGCGGACTTGAATCCGTCGAGTCTCTAACGGAAAGGAAAATAAAATGGCAATTCTCAATATAGTAAAAGAAGGCGATCCCGTACTGCGCGGAAAGTGCCGCGAGGTCACGGAGATAACCCCCAGGATAATAACTCTGCTTGACGATATGAAGGACACGCTCCATAAGGCGGACGGCGTGGGCCTTGCGGCGCCCCAGGTGGGAGTACGCCGCAGGATATGTATAGTCGAGGTGGAAGAGGGCGAGCTCTATGAGATGATAAACCCCGAGATCATCGAGAAAAGCGGCTATCAGCATGAGCTGGAGGGCTGCCTTTCCATTCCCGATAAATGGGGCTATACGGAGCGCCCCATGAAGGTCACCGTGAAAGCCACGGACCGAAACGGCAAGGAATATACGGTCTCCGGCGAGGGGCTCAAGGCGAGAGCCTTCTGCCACGAGATAGACCACCTTGACGGCGTGCTGTTTATAGATAAGGTCACACAGTTCATAGACCCGTCGGAGCTGGAGTAAGCCGCGAAGCACCATCCCGATAAATTGTAGTTTAGCGAGATGCCTTCCCTGGTAAGGGAAGGGGGACCGCTTGCGGTGGATGAGTCGTCTGCTGAAAGCCAAAGGCTTAGCTCTGTACGTTATGCTGACACGGTACGAACTCATCGGACAAAAGCCGGGGGAGATTCCGGCTTTTGCCACCTTCCCTTGCCAGGGAAGGCAAAATGGCGGCTTCGCCGCCAACCACACCATTGGCGAACTGCTCGACAAACTACAATTTGTCGAATTCTCCACGCAGGAAAGGAAAACACAAATGAAAGTATTATTTATGGGCACCCCCGATTTCGCCATGACGTGCCTTGATGCCGCAGTGCGGGCGGGACACGAGGTCATCGGCGCGGTGACACAGCCCGATAAGCCCCGCGGCAGAGGGTATGAGCTGACTCCGCCCCCCGTAAAGGTTTACGCCGTGGAGCATGATATCCCCGTTTTTCAGCCGGAAACTCTTAAAAACGAGGCTTTTCTCGATGAGCTGAAAACGCTTGACCCCGAGGTCATCGTCGTCGCCGCATACGGGAAAATACTGCCCCCGTATATCATCAACTACCCTAAATACGGGTGCATCAATGCCCACGGCTCTCTTCTCCCCCGCCACCGCGGCGCGGCGCCCATACAGCGCGCCATCCTCGAGGGCGACAGCGTGACGGGTATCACCGTTATGTATATGGAGGAGGGACTCGATACCGGAGATATGATATTGAAGGTCGAGACACCCATAACCGATGAGGATAATTTCGAGACCCTCCACGACCGGCTCGCCGAAATCGGCGGAGAGGCCGTCTGCGAGGTCCTCCGGCAGTTTGAAAACGGCACCGCCGTCCGGAAAAAGCAGGACGACAGCCTTTCCACCTATGCCGCGAAGATCACGAAAGAAGACTGCAATATAGACTTTTCAAAGAGCGCGCGTGAGATCTTCTGTCAGGTGCGTGCTCTGTCTCCGTTCCCCCTCGCATTTACGAAAACCCCCGACGGCAGGCTCCTTAAGATCCTGTCCGCAGAGCTCTGCGAGGGTGCTTCCGGCGCGAAGCCCGGGACCGTTGCCGCTGCGGGAGATTTCGGCTTCGAGGTCGCCTGCGGTGACGGCAGAAAAATCAGAATTTTAAGAGTCATCCCCGAGGGAAAGGGAAGAATGAGCGCCGCCGACTATATCAGAGGCCGCCGGCTTGAAGCGGGAGACATGCTGAAATGGCAGAAGTAAATCCCGCCCGCGTCCTCGCCCACCGCTCGCTTTTGAAGCTCGGGTGCGGCAGGTACAGCAATCTTGAAGTAAATACTACCCTCAGCCGCTCGTCTCTTTCTCCGGAGGATAAGGCACTCTATACCCGCCTCACCTATGGAGTCACGGAGCGGCTCATCACCGTTGACGAGGCCATAAGACAGTATTCCGCCACCCCTCCCGAAAAGATAAGCCCGGAGGCTTTGGCGGCACTGAGGCTGGGTATTTATCAGCTTAAGTGGTGCGACCGTATTCCCGACCACGCCGCCGTGTCCGAGTCCGTGGAGCTCTGCCCCAAAAAGCAGAAAGGCTTTGTGAACGCGGTGCTCCGCACTTTTCTCAGGGCAGATAAGAAAATAAAGCTGCCCGATGGGAAAATCGAGAGAATGTCGGTTATGTATTCCGTGCCCGTACCTCTCTGTGAGAGATTCACCGGGTGGTACGGCGACAGAGCGGAGAGCATTCTTTCGTCCTTCTTCGAAAAGGACAAAATATCTCTCCGTGTAAATACCCTGAAACTCACCGCCGAAGGGGCGGCAGAGAAGCTGGACGGAGAAAGATCCGCCGTCGCCCGAGACAGCGTGTCGGTCACCTCTTTTGAGGGCGTCGCCGACGGCATCGAAAAAGGACTTTGGTTCGTGCAGGATGAGGCATCCTCCTTCTGTGCCGAGACCCTGGGAGCGCTTCCCGGCGAGCTGGTCGTCGATACCTGCGCCGCCCCCGGCGGCAAGAGCTTTGCCGCGGCCATAGATATGAAAAACGAGGGGCGCGTCTGCTCCTTTGACTTACATAAAAATAAACTTTCCCTGATAGAAAAAGGCGCTGAAAAGCTCGGTCTCGGTATCATCACGGCATCCGAGCGTGACGCCAGAGACCCCGAGCCCGCCCTTGTCGGGAAAGCGGACAGAGTTCTGTGCGATGCTCCCTGCTCGGGACTGGGAGTTATCGGCAAAAAGCCCGATATAAAATATAAAGATATCTCCGATATAGAAAAACTACCGGAGATACAGTATGCGGTGCTGACGGGCGCTTCACGATATGTGAAGAAAGGCGGCGTGCTGGTCTATTCCACCTGCACCGTGAACCCCTGTGAGAACGAAGAGGTCTGTGCCCGTTTCATATCGGAAAACGCGGACTTCGAAAAGGATTTCCAGCGGCTTTTCCTCCCCGATACGGACGGAACGGACGGCTTTTTCGTGTGCAGAATGATAAGGAGGAAAGCTTGATGGGAGAACTTTGCGATATTCTCGGGCTGACGAAAGCAGAGTGCCGCGATTTTATGGAAAAGATCGGCGAAAAAGCGTTCCGCGGTGATCAGCTTTACTCCTGGATGCAGAAGGGAACACCTCTCGAGGAGATGTCAAACCTCCCGAAAACATTGAGAGAGAAGATTTCGGCAAATGCCGAATACAGACTTCCGGCTATAGAAAAAAGACAGGTGTCTAAAATAGACGGCACCATCAAGTATCTGATGAAAATGACCGACGGTGAGTGCGTCGAGAGCGTGTTCATGCGCTATGAGCATGGAAATACGGTCTGCGTTTCCTGCCAGGCGGGTTGCAGAATGGGCTGTAAGTTCTGTGCTTCCACCCTGCGCGGCAAGGTGCGTGACCTTACCGCGTCCGAAATTCTCGGACAGATCGCCGTAATCGGCCGCGACACAGGAGAGCGGGTAGGGGGCGTGGTCATGATGGGTATCGGCGAGCCGATGGACAACTACGACAACGCCGTGAAATTCCTGCGTCTCGTTTCCGATCCCGACGGGCTGAATATAGGGCTCCGCCATATATCGGTCTCCACCTGCGGCGTGGTACCCGGGATAAAAAGGCTTGCCTCGGAAGGCCTTCCCGTAACGCTTTCCATCTCCCTTCACGCGCCCACCGACGAGCGCCGCTCAGCGCTGATGCCGATTAACAACGCCTATAATATAAAAGAACTGCTCTCTGCCTGCCGTGAGTATTTCGAAAAGACGGGACGGCGCGTTTCCTTCGAATATACTCTCATTTCCGGTGAAAACGACAGTGAGGAAGAGGCAAAAGCACTGGCAAAACTGTTAAAGACCAATATGATGGCACCCTGCCACGTTAATCTCATACTGCTTAATAAAGTAGACGAAACCGGGTTTGCGACACCCGACCGCGCGGCGGCAAACCGTTTCCGTGACACTTTGGAGAAATGCGGCATGAACGCCACCATCCGCCGCAGGCTGGGGTCTGACATCGACGCGTCCTGCGGTCAGCTGAGGCTGAATAATCTGACGGATTAATTATAGTTTAACGAGATGCCTTCCCTGGTAAGGGAAGGGGGACCGCTTGCGGTGGATGAGTCGTCTGCCGAAAGGCAAAGGCTTATCTCTGTACGTTATGCTGACACGGTACGAACTCATCCGACAAAAGCCGGGGGAG
>JAZLKW010000073.1:0-25010 GCA_045597805.1 Candidatus Avispirillum sp.
TATGAGGGAGGTCTGCTGACGTTGTACCCGCAAAGGCAGAGCCTTTGCCGAAGTGATACTTAAATTTGGGGAAGGGGGACCGTCTTTTTTGCGAAGCAAAAATCGCTTGCGCAGCAAGCGCTGACGGTGGATGAGGTGTCCATCAGCACTATTTTCGTGTAGCAAAAACCTTTCGTAATCGTTCAGAAAAACAATCCTTCCACCGGCAAATCCGGTCCCCCTCCCTCTACACGAGGGAGGTTATCAAACCCGCCGCTCCTTTTACAGCGGAACGAACGGTTTTATCCGCCAACCGCTAACCGCTAAAAAACCGCCGCAAGGTGGCCTTCCCTTTCGGCTGACAGATAACGGACAAATGACAACCAAATGTCAACCGTACGTCAGGCAGATGACGGCATAGGTTAGGTTAGTATAGGTTAGGGTAGTAAAGAAAAGGATAGTATAGGGGAGGGTATAAATTTTGCCGCGTCTTGCGACGCTCCCCCGCCCCCGAAAAGAAGCGGGACGAACGGTTTAAGTGCTCAAACCTCAAAGCTAAAAAACCGCCGTCAGGCGGTTTTTCCTTTTTCTTTATTATACGCGGCGACGGCTGAGAGATACTCCGCCATTTTCGCGTCGGGCTCGAATATGATCTTGCGAAGCTCTCCGTCGGTCTCCCATACCAGAAGATACTTCTCGGCACCCACCATATTCTTGAGGTAAGTAAAGGATGGTACCTTTCTGTATTTATCCGAAAACGCCTGTTTCTCTGCCTTCGCGTCGGGGATCTTCCCGAAGAAAACGACAGAGTCCAGCGCCGTCACGTTCTCACCTATAAAGGTCCGTTTTCCCTGCGCGCTCTCGATATAGAGCTCCAGCGCCGACGGCGGATAGGATACTATAGGCGCGCCGTCGGGGAGGGCGTCCCCGTCGTCCTCGACACCGTAGCCTTTCGGGGCCTTTTTGCGGATGACGTAGCGCAGACGGGTGAACTTGTATTTCACCAGTATGAAAATGAGGGCGGCGAAGAAGAGAAGCCCCGCCGTCTGGAGGATGCTCCGCCCGGCGATGCCTCTGACATTTCCGGAAACGAGACATATGAGAGCGCATATAAAGAGACACAGCACGACTGCGTCCGGCGCCTTGTTTTTCTGTTTGGGCTCAAATTCCATACTGACCTCCGCGTGATATTATAAAAGAGGGAAGCGTAGGCTTCCCTCTTTTATGTGAAAAAGACTTACGCCTCTTCCTTCACAATAACCTGCTTGCCGTCATAAAAGCCGCATGCGCTGCAAACTCTGTGGCTGAGATTGTACTCGCCGCAGTTGGGGCATTTGACCATACCGGGCATAGACAGCTTCCAAACGCTGGAACGTCTCTTGTCTCTGCGTGCTTTGGACACTTTTCTCTTCGGTACTGCCATCGAAAACACCTCCTTGAAGTCTAAAGGAAAAATATAAAAAATTTGTTACTTTGGTATTATACTACTCTTTTTTCATTTTTTCAAGTAGTTTTTGAAAACTTTCCAGTCTCGGATCGATTTCTTTTTCGTTTTTGCACCGGCATGAGCCGTCAAGCCTCTGTCCGCATACGTCGCACAGACCGGGACAGTCCTCCTCACAGAGGTGGTAAACGGGAAGCTCCAGGCAAAATTCCTCCACGAGCTCCCGGTCGAAATCGAGGCCTCCGTCACGGACGAACAGCACTTCGTCCTCGTCCAGACCCAGCTTATCAATGTCGGCGGACGATGATACCGCGATGCGCGAAAAGGGAAAATCCACGGTTTCGTGCAGCGGCGCGAGACATCTGTCGCATACTGTGTCGTAGTCGGCGCTCACCTGTGCTTCCAGCTTAAAGTAGCCGTCGCAGTCAGAAATGCGTCCCGAGACTTCGATACCTCCCGAAAGGGTGATCTCCTCGGGGAGCATAGCCGAGTCTTCAAGCGATGCAGGGTCGAGGGTAAAAGCGAAACTTTCAGCTGTTTCCCGCTTATTGAGAAGTGCCGACAGATCAAGCTTCATGATTTCATTCCTTTACGATGCATTTTTTTGAAAATGCGCCTGCGAGTTAATATTATATATGATAAATCTCCGCTTGTCAAGCACGAATTTCAAAAAATCCGGGAAATTTATTCGTCAATGGAGATCACGGCGCCCATGGTCCCGCGAAGTCCTCTGGTGACCCGGTGCGAGTGATACAGACCGGGGCGGCAGGCGGTGCATTCGGAACAGGTGTCTACCGCAGTGATCCCTTCTGAGAGCAGAAGCTCCCGGTTCATCCCGGCGATATCGGCGAAGAGCTTTCCGTCCCGCTCGCGGACGTAGCGCGAGGCGAAATCCGCTCCTTGCAGTCTTGCCACCTCGCTTTTCATGTCCTCGCCGACCTCGTAACAGCAGTCGTGTATGCAGGCGCCGATGGCGGCGAAAATTCTCACCGCGCCCATATTCCTGAGGACCGCTGCGGCTTTTTCGGCGATGCCCCCCGCTGTACCGCGCCATCCGGCGTGGACTGCGGCGATGACGGGGGAATTTTCCTCCCGCTCGCCTGCCAGAAGCACCGGTGCGCAGTCCGCCACACGGACCAGAAGAGTCACGCCGGCGCGGTCCGTAACGAATCCGTCGCAGGGGAAGGGGACGTCCCGGGTGATACCCTGACCGCCCTCCTTTTCGGTGACGTAGCGTATTTCGGTGGAGTGGATCTGCGGTGTGCCGACAACGTTTTCAGAACACCCTGCCATATCACAGAGCAGACGGATGTTCTCGCGGACGGTGTCATCGTCATCCCCGCGGTAAAAACCGCAGTTCATTTCAGCTAGGTGCGGGAGCGTACTGATCCCGCCCTCTCTGGTGGAAAAACCATGGTGCACCCCTGCGCGCATAAGTATGTCGGAACGCCAGATGTTATTATCGTAATAAAACATGGTCAGATAAGTCCTTCAAGAATTTCGTGCATATTTCACGGAGCATGACGGGGTCGGGCTTTCCGCCGCCCAGTGCCATGGCCCGCCCGATTATCGCCGCGGCGGCGGTCTTTTTGCCCCCCCGATAGTCCTCAACGGCGCGGGGAAGCTGCTCCGAGGCAGAACGCACCAGCTCTCTTATCTTTTCGGGATCACGGAGCTGCCTCAGCCCCTCCGTGTCCACTGTCCGAGCGGGATCGATGCCGTCGTCGATCATTCGGCGGAGAAGCTTTTTTACCGTGGCGGAGTTTATCTCACCGTCACCGAAAAGGTCGGCGAGAGCGGCGAGATTTCCCGGATCGACGGCGGGGACGTCCTCGTCCGTTATGGCGGGTATGTCGGAGAGCAGTAGGTTGCAGATAGTTTTCGGGTATCTCGTCTTTTCGGCGGAGAGCTCGAAATATTCCGCACGCTCCGGCGTTTCCGTCAGTGTTTCGCCGTCGGTGCGGGAGATGCCGTATTTTTCACCGTAGAGCTTTATCCTCTCGTCGGGAAGCATGGGGAGGGACCTTCTGATCTCTTCCGCTTTTGATTCCGGTACGAACAGCTCCGGAAGATCCGGCTCGGGAAAATATCTGTAATCGCGGGCGTCCTCTTTGGAACGCAGGGACTCAGTCACGCCGCGGTCCGCGTCGAAGCGGCGGGTCTCCTGCAGGACTTTGCCCCCCGCATCTATTATATTCACCTGCCGTGAAAATTCGTATTCCACAGCCCTTGCCGCGAATTTCACGGAATTTATGTTCTTCATCTCCGTGCGCGTGCCGAGGGCTGTGTCGCCCTTTCTTCTTACGGAAAGGTTCACGTCACACCGCAGGGAGCCCTCATTCATTCTGCAGTCGGATGCCCCTGTAAAAAGTATCACGGAGCGAAGCTTTCGGAGAAATGCTTTGACCTCGTCGGCGGACCGCAGATCCGGCTCGCTGACGATCTCCAGCAGCGGCACGCCGCAGCGATTGCAGTCGATGAAGGTCTTGTCCCCTCTGTGGGTGAGCTTTCCGGCATCCTCCTCTATGTGTATCCTGGTAATGCCGACGGCTTTTTCCTTGCCGCCGCACTCGATGGTGAGATGGCCGCCGCGGCATATGGGCTCGTAGAACTGGGTTATCTGGTATGCCTTCGGCAGATCGGGGTAAAAATAATTCTTTCTGTCAAACCGTGAGCGCTCCGAGACCTCGCAGCCAAGCGCCAGCCCCACCTGCACCGCTTTTTCGACCACCTTTTCGTTTAGGACAGGAAGCGTTCCCGGGTGTCCGAGGCATACGGGGCAGACCTGGGTGTTGGGCTCTGCGCCGAAATCCGTTTTGCAGGAGCAGAACGCCTTGGTCGCCGTGTTCAGCTCCACGTGTACCTCAAGACCTATCACACACTCAAATTCATTCATGATAAGCCTCCGTAAAGACATCGGCAAGCCCGAAAAGTGTGCTCTCCGAGAATTTTTTCCCCGTAAGCATCATCCCTGCGGGAAGCGGGCAGTCTGCCGCTGAGCAGGGAACAGAGAGAGAGGGGAGCCCCGCCAGATTCGCCGCCATACATGAGACGTCTCCGGCGTAGAGTCCGTCGGAAAGCTCCGCTTTGCCGATGGGAAAAGCGGTAGTCGAAGCGGCGGGAGAGACAATCACGTCACAGAAGGAGAGCGCCTCGTCCGTTTCCCTCGCTGCAAGCTGTTTCACCTTTTGCGCCCGGAGATAGTATTTTTCGTAGTTCTCCGTGGCGAGCACGAAGGTGCCCAGCATGATGCGGCGCTTCACCTCCGCGCCCAGCAGCTCGCGGGTGCCGAAGAATTGCTCGCCGCCGCGGGCGACCCCGTAGCGAATGCCGTCGTACCTGCCCATGTTGGAGGAGGCCTCCGCCGAGCATATGACCTTGTAGGCGGGAAAAACGTATTTATAGGAAGGGATGCTGACCTCTACTATGCCGCACCCCATATTGTCAAGAGTTTTCAGCGCACAGTTCATAGCGCGCTGGACCTCCGCCGAAACGCCGTCCAGTGTTTCCCGGACAACGCCAATTTTCATTTTCGAAAAATCCGTCCCGCACACGTGTGTAAGGTCGCCCCAATCGCGGAAGACGGAGGTGGAATCCATTCTGTCACCGCCGCAGATAGCGGAAAGGACCCGGGCACCGTCGCGGGCGCTTGAGGTCAGCGGTCCTATTTGGTCGAGAGAGGGGGAGAGAGCACAGAGCCCGTAGCGCGACACCGCACCATAGGTGGGCTTCATGCCGAAAATCCCGCAGAAGGCGGCGGGCTGACGGACGGAACCGCCTGTGTCACTTCCCAGTGCGAATGCCGCCATTCCTGCGGCGACTGCCGCGGCGCTTCCTCCCGAGGAGCCTCCGGGTGATCGGGTGAGATCGAGAGGATTGCGGGTAAGTCCGAAGGCGGAATTTTCCGTGGAGGAGCCCATGCCGAACTCGTCCATATTGGTCTTCCCCAGAAGCACGGCACCGCAGCCTTTGAGCTTTGTAATAACGGTGGCGTCATATGGCGGGATATAGTTTTCCAGTATCTTTGAGGCACAGGTGGTGGGGATACCCTTTGTGACGATGTTGTCCTTGGCGGCGTAGGGTATGCCGCAGAGGGGCGATGCCTCCCCTGCACGCAGCATTTCGTCGGCGCGGTCCGCATCCGCCAGAGCCCCTTTTTCGTCAACGAAAAGGAACGCGCCGATGTTTTCGTCACGTTCTTTTATCACTTTCAGGTATTCCGTTGTAAGCTCTCGCGCGGAGTATTCTCCCCGCCGCAGGGCGAGGGCGTGCTCCGTCACGCTTCTTTTTGTAATATCGTTCATTGTATTATTCTTTCAACGGCGAACTCTCCGTGTAAGGAGAAATCCGCGCATTCAGCGGGCACGTCGGGGCGGAGCGGGCACACCGCTGCGTCGTCTTCGGCCATTTCGGGAAGCTCTGCCTCCGCCAGCCTGCCGGCGGCGCGCATCAGCGCTCGAAGGTCCTTTTCGACGGCGTCCCGTTCCTCATCCGTCACGGTGATGCCGCCGAGCCTTGCCAGCTTATCAAACAATTCCGGGGTCAGCTCATTCTGCATCATCAAGTGCCTCATTGAATTTTTGTAATATTTTTATAAGAGCCAGAGTGTCGAGGGAGCAGTAGCGGAGCAGTTCCTCCACCACGGTGTCCGAAAATTGGGGGCTGAAGTCGCCTGTGGTCGCCATTGCGTAGGAGACAGCCGCCTCCTTGCCGTTGTGGATGCCCTCGAGGTTTTTGTAATCCAGCTCTTTTTCATCGGGATAAAGGGCGTGGAGCACCGCCTTCAGCGAGTTTGCGCCCAGCATTCCCGGGTGGTAGTAATATCTTTTCTCAAAAGGTATCATTATATCCTTCACGTTGTTGTGGATGCGAAGGAGCTTTTTGCGAAGATCGGGGTACATACCCGCAAGCGTTGCCAGCACTTTTTTCTCCAGCTGGCAGGCGTAGGTCACCACGCATGCGTTCTCGGGGATGTCGGCGGCAAGTCTTTCCGCCATTTTCCGTCTGGGGTCCTCTCCGGGGGCGGCGATGAAGCTCGTGAACTCCGGCTCGGCGTCGGGGGATTTCAGACAGTGGAGCGAATACTGGAACGCCACCTGCTCGAAGGGCCTCGTGCCGTCGAACAGCGGGATGGGCAGCTGCATGCACTCGAAATCGAGGAAATACATGGGATAGCGGAGCCCGGATACGAACTTTCTGAGCTCGGGGATCTTCACCTCCGGCGGGTCGCCGTTCAGATACATTTCTATCTGGTGCTTCTGTATCTCAGGCAGCAGAGGATCGCTCAGGGCGTCCTCAATGGAAACAACGTCGCGGGAGTACATCTTGAATTTTATCTGCCTGCTCATGCCGGAAACGTCGAAAACGTTCTTCTGCGGGAGCTTCCCGAAGCAGACGTCGCGGCACTCGCAGTCAAAGGGCGCGAAGCATCCGTTGTGGAGCGCGAGGTCGGGCAAAGAACGGGAACGGAGCACCGTCAGCGCCGCGGTCACTCTTCTCTCCACGGAGGAAAGAGCGGAGCGGGTGCGAGAGGTTATCTTTTCGGTGATGAAGAGCTGGGAGGGATCAGTTTTTCCCTGCACGAAATCACCGTTGGTATGTACGAACATGACCTGCGATATCTTCACGCCGCAGGCGGCGAGCACGAACATCTGGTATGCCGCGTCGTGACACATTATCTGCCTCAGATGCGTGGCGGAGCGGATGATATAAAGATCGTAGGTGCCGTCGTCATTGTACAAAAGAAGATCGGGGCGGCAGGAAAGAGGTCCTACGGTAAAAGCGGCGCGGCGGAGGCTCCGGGGCTTTTTCGACAGCAGATCCTGTGTCTTCGCCATAGCCATATATATATCGGATTCCCAGATAGTTTTCAGCTTCGGGATTTTTTCGCAGAACATATTGGCGGCAACGCAGTCATAAGTCTCGGAAAGCTGACGCTCGCCGAAGCTCTCGCGCTTATCGCCGTATCGCTCAAGCCAGAGCAGACGGGGACATCTTACGCTGAGGCAGTATTCCTCCCGGGTAAGGGGCTGTGCCATCCTGTACCCTCCTTTTTCGGAAAAAATTACCGGCAAACGGGGACTGAAAACTCCACAATTCGCCGTGATACGTTAACTTTATACATTATACAACACTGTATAACGTTTTGCAATAGTTTTTGAAAATGGGTTTTTGTGTTGTAAATTATAGTTTGGCGCTGTCTTCTTGAAAGTTTTTGCCGGCTTTTTTCAAAAAGCCGCAGGGTGCGGGGCGGCGCCCCGCATATCGGCGTGTCTTTTCATAGCTTTTCTTTGCGCCTCTTGTGCCAAAGAAAAGCGTCTGACGATTTGATGTTCTGTATAGGCATGAACAAACGAGAGGCGGCACCATGCTTTGCCTCCCTTTGTCCCTCCGGGACTAAGGGAGGCTATCGCTAACCACCAGCCACTTGCGACTTGGCACTTGAAACTACAGTTTGTCGCTCTCTACCGGAGTCAAAACGCCGATGGGGAGAAATAGAATCCCCCACGGTGTATCCTTAAGGCGTCAGAAAGGAGGATAACATTTGACCGACAAAGTAAAGAAAAGTGAACAGAAGCTGATCCGCGCCTTCGGCAACGTAACGGATTCCATAGTCGTTGGCGCGAAAAAACTGAAATCGGAGGAGGGCGACCCCAAAAGGCTCAAAGAGCTTACCACCATCGCAAAGGAGCTCTACGGCATCGTTAAGGACACGGGCGAAGCGAATGAGGCGGACGGCATCGACGTCATATTCCTCGGCGAGGGTGAAGAGTGGGCAGAGTGAAACTCCGGCTCCCCGCGCCCAATGCGCGGCAGAAGCTCTTTTTTGAAGCGGAAAGCCGTTACGTGGGCTTCGGCGGCGCCCGCGGGGGCGGAAAAAGCTGGGCGGTGAGGGTAAAGGCTTCGCTTCTCGCACTGAAATATCCCGGCATCTCCGTCATGATAATCCGCCGCACCTACCCGGAGCTGAGGCAGAACCATATCCTGCCCATGAGGGATATGCTCCGGGGCGTGGGCACCTACAAGGAGACCGCCAAGGATATGACCTTCGAAAACGGCTCCGTGATCTCATTCCGCTACTGCCGCAACATCCCCGATCTCGATAAATTTCAGGGTACGGAGTGCGATGTCATGTTCATCGACGAGGCGACCCAGTTCACGGAGGAGATGTACGACAGACTCAAAGCCTGCGTGCGCGGCGTCAACTCTTTACCCAAGAGGATCTATATCACCTGCAACCCCGGCGGAAAGGGGCACGCGTGGGTCAAGCGGCTCTTCGTGGACGGGGGTGCGGAGGACTGCACCTTTATAAAGTCCCTCGTCACCGACAACAAAGCCCTCATGCGGGAGGACCCGGACTATATAAAAAAGCTGGAAGCGCTTCCGGGAAAGCTGCGGCGCGCATGGCTCGACGGCGACTGGAACATTTTCGAGGGTCAGTTCTTCGAGGAGTTCCGGGACGATCCCGCCCACTATGCCGACAGACTTCGCACCCACGTCATCGACCCCTTCGAGATACCCCGGGACTGGAATATTTACCGCAGCTTCGACTTCGGCTATTCAAAGCCCTTTTCCTGCGACTGGTGGGCGGTGGACTACGAGGGCAGGGCGTATCTCATACTCCAGCTCTACGGCTGTACGGGAAACCCCAACGAGGGCGTGAAATGGGATCCGCAGAAGATATTTTCTCAGATAAAAAGGGTGGAGAGGGAGCACCGCTGGCTTGCGGGAAAAGAGATACACGGCGTCGCCGACCCATCGATCTGGGATGCCTCCCGCGGAGACGCCATAATCGAGGCGGCGGACCGGTGCTGTGTTTTCTTCCAGCCCGGCGACAACAAGCGGATCCCCGGCTGGATGCAATGCCACTACCGCCTCAGCTTCGGAGAGGACGGGCGCCCCATGGTGTACTTTTTTAACACCTGCCGTGACGCCGTGAGGACCCTGCCGCTCCTCACTTACAGCGAGACCTGCCCCGAGGACCTCGACACCTCGGAGGAGGACCATTTCGCGGACAGCTTCCGCTATTTTTGCATGTCGAGACCCATACGACCCGTACCGAGAGACCCGGAAAACGCACAGGGAGACGATCCTCTGGATCTTCTTTCTCAGGGCGGGAAATACCGACAGTATTCTTACATCTGAAGGAGCAAAGCTTGAAAACAAAGCAAACACGGATCGGATGTGTGCTGTTTTCAAACCCCATTTGCGCCTTTTGCCGCCAATGGGCGGCAAATTCAAAGAAACGGCACAAATGTAAAGAAAGGAATGGTTATAAAATGTCAGAAAAAATAAAAATCACCGCCGACGACGTGAGGTCGGCGGCAGAGACCCTTGAAAAATACAAGGCGGGAAAGGCCTCCGTGGAGGCGAGGATAATCGAAAACGAGCAGTGGTGGAAGCTGCGCCATTACGACGGCAGAAACGCGGATACCTCCGCCTCCGGTTGGCTCTTCAATTCCGTTGCCAACAGACACGCCGACGCCATGGACAACCTGCCCGAGGTCAGCTGTCTGCCCCGTGAGCGCGGGGACACCGAGGCGGCACGGCTGCTCTCGCAGGTCCTCCCCGTCATCCTCGAGCAGAACGGCTTCGAGGATACCTATTCCGAGTGCTGGTACGACAAACTCAAATCCGGCACCGCCTGCTACGGTGTCTTCTGGAACGGGGGTCTTGACGGCGGTGTCGGAAATGTGGACGTGCGCCGCGTCGATATACTGAGCCTCTTCTGGGAGCCCGGCATCACGGATATTCAGAAATCGAAAAACGTTTTCCACGTGGAACTCTGCGACAACGAAGAACTGCGCCGGAAATATCCTCAGCTCGAAAACGCACTCGCCTCCGAGACCTTCGACACTTCGAAATATATCTACGACGACACCGTGGATACCTCCGACAAATCCGCCGTGGTGGACTGGTACTACAAAAAGACCGTGGGGAAGAAGACAGTTCTGCACTATTGCAAATTCTGCAGTGGAGTCCTTCTCTACGCTTCCGAGAACGACCCCGTATACTGTGACCGCGGCTTTTACGACCACGGGCTCTATCCCTTCTTTATGGATAGGCTCTACCCCGTGCAGGGCTCGCCCTGCGGCTTCGGCGTGATAGATATGATGCGCGGCACCCAGAGTGAGATAGACGCCCTCGGTACCGCCATAATGAAGAACGCGAGAATGGCGGCGAACCGACGCTTCTTCGTCCGTTCAGACGGAAGCATAAACGAAAAGGAGTTCGCCGACTGGCGCCTCCCCTTCGTTCACTATCAGGGCTCCGGAGACCCCAATTCCTCCATCATGCCCATCGAGATGCCCCTTCTGTCCGGCGTCTATGTCTCTATCCTCAATAATAAGATCGAGGAACTGAAGGAGACCTCCGGCAACCGTGACTTCGCGCAGGGCACAGCGGGCAAGGGCGTTACCGCGGCGGCGGCGATAGAAGCGCTTCAGGAGGCGGGCTCAAAGGCATCCCGCGATATGATCTTTGCGTCGTACAGAGTTTTCGAGAAGATATGCGGCACCGTGATAAAGCTCATAAAGCAGTTCTATACGATCCCCAGATGCTTCCGCATAACGGGCGAGGACGGAAAAATGGCGTTCACCAGCTGCGGCTCCGACGATCTATACAACGCTTTCGGCGCGGAGCCCATATTCGATATAAAGATCCGCGCCTGCAAGAAATCCGCATTCTCGCGTGCCAGCCTTAATGAGCTTGCCTGCCAGCTCTATAATATGGGTGTCTTTTCGCCGGAGTATTCAAGTCAGGCACAGCTCTGCCTTTCCATGATGGAGTTCGAGGGGCGCGACGAGATACTGGCGAAAATAAGAAGCACCGCTCAGGGGGCGCTCTCATGACTACCGTCACCTTCGATCCCTGGTACGATACCTATATATTCCAATGCGAGGGTCACAGCGGGTATTCCGAGCCCGGGCGCGACATAGTCTGCTCGGCGGTGTCGGTGCTGTGCTATACTCTGGACGAGTATCTCAGCCGCTCACAGCTCGAGGGCAGGATAAAGGAGTATAAAAGGGACTTCTCCGACGGCTACGCCGTAATGGAATTTTCCGTCACCTCTCCCGACGATACGGGCTTTTTCGACGGCATCACGGCAATAATGGGCGGCTTCCGTCTTCTCTCCGAGCATTTTCCCGCATACGTCACGGCGGAGTTTTAGTCGCAAAACGGATGCCGCGGCATAATATGATACCGAAGGCAGAAAGCCTTGAGAATAAAGAAAGGTTCGGTATTGTAAATGGCAGAAAACAGGACGTGTCAGCAATCCCGCGAAACGGTGTGCATAGATACATACCGTGTGCTGGATTCCTGCCGGGATAAGGACTGCTTCGAGGATACGAGAGTGTACCTGTCGGAATATGCTCAGCAGCTTCTCGATTCCGGTGCGGCGGTAAGGATAAAGGACGCAAAAACGGTATGGTCGTATATAGATACTGACGAGGTACCCTTCAACAGAGGGTTTTATCAGATAGATATACGGATGTTTGTGAGGCTGGGGATCGAGATGTGCACGGGACCCGGCCACACGGAGGAGTGCTGCGGCATCGCGGCGGTGGAGAAGAAAGTGATACTTTTCGGAAGCGAGGGCAGCGTTCGCATCTTCAAGAGCGACGGGGGCTGCAGCGGCTTCTGTTCCTCCGGAAAGCCTGCCTGCCGCGCGGCAAATAACCTGCCCGTGACGGTGGTGGAGACCGTGGATCCCATAGTGCTGGCGACAAAGGTCATCCCTCCGCAGACGTGCAGATGCTGCTGCAGCTGCTGCGATATACCCGAGCAGGTGCTGAGAATGGCAGACGGAGAGCTGTGCGACTCCGCCGGAAACACTCTCGCCGTCACACTCGGTATGTTCTCCGTGGTGAGGATAGAGCGCCCCGCCCAGTATCTGATCAGCGCGGCGGAGTATTCGGTGCCCGAGAAAGAATGCCGCGAGGCGGACGACGACGATCCGTGCAGAATGTTCCGCAGTATGCCGTTCCCCGTGAACGAGTTCTACCCGCCCTCACGGTGTAATATAGGTAATACTCCCCATAAACCGCAGAACGACTGCGGATGCGGGTGTGAATAGAAAAAAGAGAGGCAACGCCTCTCTTTTTTGTTTTAAGTTTTAAGAGTTAAGTTTTAAGAGGCGGTTCCGCCGCCCTTTATCACTATCAGCGAGACGAGCACCTCAATAAGCCTTCCCCAGTGGGGGAAGGGAGACCGTCTTTTTTGCAAAGCAAAAATCGCTTGTGAAGCAAGCGCTGACGGTGGATGAGGTGTCCCATCAGCACAGCTTTTCTTTAACGTAAACTTATTGTAATCGTTCGGAAACACACCTCATCCGCCAAGTGTAACGATGCCCTCTTTCCCCAAATTCAAGTATCACTTCGGCAAAGGCTCTGCCTTTGCGGGTACAACGTCAGCAGACCTCCCCCATATGCTGTACTTTGACGTTGTAACGGGGAAGACTATCTACACCGCCCATCCCGTCAACAGTGAGACGTACGGTTTAATCCGCCAGCTGCCGGCAGCTAAAACACCGTCTCTATTACCTTCACGCAGCCCTCCGGCGAATACCTCCACCGGTCTATGTGAAAGACCCGCCCGCAGTCGGTAAAATACCGGAGCGGAGGCGGTGCAGACTTCACCGCAGGGCGTGAGTCGATTATCACAAGTTTTATCTTCATCCTCCCGGGGATGATGCTTTTTATGTAAACGGAGCAGATGTCTCCGGGAAATACCCCGTCGCTCTTTTCCGCAAGCCCCGCAAGGTTCGGGGCGAGTTCAACGAAAATGCCGTAGTCCTCCACGCTCCGCACGATCCCCGCCACGGTAGATCCCGCCGAGAATTGCGCCGCGTTCTCCTCCCACGTGCCCAGCAGCTCGCGGAGGGTCATGTATATTCTCCCCGTGTCTCTCTCTACGGATTTCACCGCCGCGAATATCCGCTCACCCACGGTCAGTCTGTCGGATGGGTGAAAAATGCGGGAGACGGAAATGCAGTCTATGCAGATCAGGGAGACGATGCCGCAGCCGATATCCACGAAAGCACCGAAAGGATCCAGGTGTGTCACGGCGGCAGGGATAACGTCCCCCGGGGAGAGGGAGCTGACGTAATTTTCCATACATTCCTCCTGCGCCGCCCTGCGGGAGAGATAAACGACCCCGTCTCCGATCCCGGTCACCTTGAAGCATACCGCCTTTCCCACCCGGGTGATGACGGCAATATCCTTTCCTCCGTCCGGGGAAAAGACTGCCTCCTCCTTGGGAATGATGCCCTTGGCAAAACCCAGATCCACCGTGAGCGACATGTCCGCGCTGTCGCAAAGGGTCACGATCCCCTCAAGTATCCTCCCTCGCCGCATGGCGCATTCCAGCATTTTGAGTGAGGACGTGTAGGTGCGGTTCGCCTCGGTGAAAAGCAGCTGCCCCTCCGGTAAATATACGTTTTCATATTTCCTTTTTTCCATACGTTTGTCCTTTCATTTTCAGCTCATTACCGGTAGATTTTATGAAAGGTGAGCGGGGAATATGCTATGAGACAGCCTTCCGTCACACCGCGCGGAGAAGCGCAGATACACGTATGCCTGTGCAGCCGCCCCCTGCACCAATGGACCTTGTGAAAGCTTTTGCCGTAATTACTGCATTTTCCGGCAGGATCTCCGATAAAAAGCCAAAAGCAGCGGGAATCCTGCAAATAACCGCACCAAAACGTGCCAAAAGATAATAAATGTCCGAATACTCTTTACATAGAGCGTGAAGTGTGATAAAATTAATGTGATAAAATATGTTGTAAGGAGAGAACATGGATAAGTATAAAAGCACGTACTGCAACCCGATCCCGCTGCCCGACTACCCCGTCGGACGCAACGCCATACAATCGGGTGCTGAATATAACTGGCGAGAGACCGCCGATCCCTCCGTGCTCTATGAGAACGGAAAATGGTACCTCTATTCCTCCTGCGGAATGGTGTACTGGACGGAGGATTTTCACACCTGGCAGCATAAGAAGATGGAACCTTACGACTGCGGTTACGCTCCCACTGTCGTGAACCACAGAGGTAAGTATTATCTCTGCGGAAGCCTTTCCGATCTGCTCGTCGCGGACTCCCCCACGGGACCCTTCGAGAGCATCGGCGATTTCCGTCTTCCCGACGGCTCGAAGCTCCTCCGCTGCTACGATCCCATGGTGTTTTCCGACGAGGACGGAAGGCTCTATCTCTATTACACCACAGGTCAGCCCATAATCCTGGGCTGTGAGCTTGATGCGGATAATCCCACACAGCTCCTTACCGTTCCCGAGGTCATGTACCGCTTCGATCCCGACCACATCTGGGAGAGAGCGGGAGAGTATAACGAGGCGGGCAGCATGTGCGCTCTCGAGGGCCCGTGGATGTACAAAAAGAACGGTGTCTATTATCTTATCTACTGCGCACCCGCCACGGAGTATTCCACCTACGGCATGGGCGCGTACAAGAGCACGTCTCCTCTCGGTCCGTGGGAATATATGAAGACCTCCCCCTTCACGCTGAAGCGTGACGGCGTGGTGCGCGGCCCCGGCCACGGAAGCGTGGTGGAGGGCCCGAACGACACCCTCTGGGCATTCTATACCACCACCATATGCTATGTCGACCCCATGGAGAGAAGGATAGGCTTCGACCCCATTTACATAAACGACGAGGGTGACCTTGTCTGCGAGCATGTCACGGAGACCCCCCAGTGGGCACCCGGTGTTATGCCCGATCCCGCCCACGATAATGATACGGGGCTTATCTGCGTCACCGGCCGAAGAGTGCCGGCGGCATCCAGCACCGCTCCCGGCCGTGACGCGGTGTACGCCACCGACGAGGACCTCATGTCCTTCTGGCAGCCCGCCGACGACGATGAGCGTCCCACACTGACCATTCCCATGTGCTATTACGGAGTAGAGTGCTCCGCCGTGAGAATAATATGGCGCGATGTGGGACTGTCCCTTAAGCACGGAAACCTCCCCGGACCCATCAAATATACCCTCGAGCTGCGCGACGCGGCAAACGACGGCGAGTGGATCACCGTTGTTGACAGACGCGACAGCGAGGAGGACTATATAGTCGATTACCGTACCTTCGAGACTGTGCACGCCAGCGAAGCCCGTCTGACGATCTACGGCGCGCCGGAGGGCATCAGACCCGCGGTCATGAACATCTCCGTGTTCGGAAAGTGGGAAAAGCAGCAGACATGATAAATCGTGTCTGCAGAGTGAATAACTTTGTGCAGAATCAAAAATGAGGTATACATATGAAAAAAGACCGCAATATCGGAACAAAATGGCTTACCTTTTTATATGGTTTTACGGTATTTCAATGTATTGTTAGTCCTATTGGCATTTTGGGGTTATTGGCTAATATATACCTAATAAAAAACAATGTATATGGCATTTTGGTAGATATAGGATTTGTTCCATATTTGTTTATCATACTAGATGTTTTTCGGTTTATTATTAAGATTAAAACACTGTTAAAAAAATATCAACCAGAAGGGTATGACTTCTTTTGCATAGCTATTTTTATGGATTTTCTTTGTATTGTTGCTACCGGATTCAACAATAGTATTCCTATTGGAATAATTTCGTTAATACTGGGTGCTGCGGTATTTGTTCCAAATTTTATTTATATAAAAAAACGAAAAGATTTATTTTGTGAAAGTAATGTTGCAATTGATGGTAGAAACACTATTGAACCAAAAACATATAGATCTTATAAATGCGGAAATTGTGGGCGGGTTGGTCCATATGATGGCAATTGTCCAAATTGCGGTCATAGTGTGAAAATATACTTCGACGTGATAGAAGAAAATACCAACAATGCAGAAAAAAAGATAGAGGAGAATATGAATATTTCTCCCGATGAGGATAGTGATAAATCTAAATCTGAATACTACTTTGAAGATGTATCAGAATTTGCATCATATGTAAAATACAATAATAAAAATGATGTTGTATGGCTAAAAGGCGATAAATATAAAGATTTATATATCGAGTGTCTCAAGGCTTTTGAATTAACAAAATATGATCAAGTGATTTCTTTGTGTAAAAAAGCACTTGTTTATAATCCAATTGGTATTGGCGCAAGATTTGAAATGTGCGAGGCTTATATAGCAAAGAAAGACTTAATTAATGCTTCAAAAGTATTACTTGACATGACGGATTTTCTTACGAAAAAAGGTCAAATTGCTAAGTTTTATAGACGTTTGGGGTATATTGAAACGGAAAGACATAACTATAAACTTGCATTGGCCTGCTATTTACATAGTAGAAAATTTGAAGATAGTCCAATAGTCATGAGAGAAGTGATGTATATTATATCAGAATCCAATTGTAAACTTGAGCAAATTGATGCTATACAGGAATTGGAACGATCATATATACCTGTTATTGGATTGCCTGAACCAATAGATGAAAGCAAACTTAACGACAAAGATGAAACTAAGAATTTAATACCGGCTTATTGCCGGAAGTGTGGACGGAAGTTGGTAGTGGGAAGTCTATATTGCCATATATGTGGTACAAAAATACAAATGAAGGATGAAAACAATGATTTGCGAAAAATGTAATAATATTATTCCCAATGATAGTGAGTTTTGTCCATTTTGTGGAACGAAAGTTGTATCCAAAAATGAGGATAGAATAGATTTGGGTGTTGATTGTTTTAAGCAAAAATCATATAAAAATGTAATTAATCGGTCAAGAAAAGTATTAATCTGGATTTCGATTGCGATGATATTACCTGTAATATCTAATATAGTATGTTTGAATTTCAAAGATATTGATTCTAATACGGATATGTATTATTTTATATCGACGGTGTTTTGCATTTTAACAATAATATGTTTGTTTGTGAACAGTAAAATTCAAAAGTACAACAATATCTTAATAGGAATTGCAAGTGTATTATTGATTGGAAGTGGTATCCCATTTTTGTTTAATGAGATACTGGAAGATGCTAAATATATTATCGTTTTTTTGATAATTTCTATTTTTGTTATTTTGTTCTCTTTAATAAGTTGTGTTGTTTTCGCAATTATATGGAATATTTACATATACCGAAAAAGTGCGTATTATTCGCTGAAATGTTATCAGAAACTTTCAAAAATGAACACATTAAAAGAGGAAGGTATCATTGCTGATAACGAATATATTGAAATCAAAAACAAGATTCTCTCTGGTATTATTAGTGAATAAAATCTTGTTGTATTATTCACTATTCAATATTCATTTCGATGCCGACGGCATCGACCATTCACTCCGCAGCAGGGCTGCGGCCAATTCACTCCGCAGCAGGCGGCATATAAAGAAATTCAAAAAGTAGGACAGCGTATGATAGATATAACAAAAACCTATTGTAACCCCACGCCCCTGCCGGATTACCCTCTGGGAAGAAACTGCTTCCGCGAGGGCTGGCAGCACCGCGCCGATTACAGAGAGACCGCTGACCCCTCCGTCATATTCGAGGATGGCGTGTGGTACCTGTACCCCTCCTGCGGCATGGTGTACTGGTCGGAGGATTACATACACTGGAATCACAGAAAAATGGAGCCCTATGACTGTGGCTACGCGCCTACGGTCGTAAAGCATAAGGGGAGATTTCTCCTTATGGCGTGCGGCTCCGGTATATACGCGTCGGATTCTCCCCTCGGGGATTTCACCTTCCTCGGCGCGCTGATCGCTCCCGACGGCTCGGAGGTCAAGGTGGACGACCCCATGCTTTTCTCCGACACGGACGGAAAGCTCTACCTTTACTGCGGCTGCGGCGGCGGTATCAAGGGCTGTGAGCTCGATCCCGATGACCCCACACACCTCCTCACCGACCTTCAGGTGATGTTCGACTACGACACTAAAAATCACGTCTGGGAGCGTATGGGCGACTGGAACGAGGACGGCTCGTACAGCTGGGTAGAGGGCGCGTGGATGTATAAACGCGGCGACACCTATTACCTCACCTACTGCGGTCCCGGCACCGAGTGGATATCATACGCCATGGGCGCTTATAAGGGTAAATCCCCTCTCGGCCCGTGGGAATACATGAAGACCTCGCCATTTATGTCGAAACGCGACGGTATCGTCCGCGGCCCCGGCCATGGCTGTATCGTGGACGGACCCTGCGGTACCGTCTGGGCGTTCTACACCTGCTGTATGTGCTACGGCGGCAAGTTCGAGAGAAGGATCGGATACGACCCCGTGGGCTTTGACGAAAACGGCGATATCGTGGCAACACACGCCACGGAAAATCCTCAGTGGGCGCCCGGTGTCCTAGAGCATCCGGAGCTCGGCAACGCCGTCGGCATCGTGCCCTTAACTCAGCACCGCGACCCCGTGGAGTCCTCCGCCGCACCCGGCAGAGACGGCATATACGCCACTGACGACTCCATGATAACCTGGTGGCAGCCCGCATCCGACGACCCCGAGCCCTCCATCACCGTTAATTTCGAGTTCTGTCCCGACGGTCTCGATATCTGCTCAGCCAGGATCATCTGGCGCGACGTGGGCCTCGATATCGAAAAGGGCTATATGGCGGGTCCGTTCCGTTACGCCATCGATGCTCTCAGCAGGGAAGGCGAGTGGATAACGGTCTGCGACAGGCGCGATAACACGGCGGATATGAACATAGAGTACCTGCCGCTCACCCCGATGAAAGCCTTCGGAGTGAGGCTCCGTATCCTCGGGAAGCCCGAGCACATCGAGCCCGGCGTCACGAATTTCACCGTGTTCGGCAGCTGGCACCCCGAAAAGTAAAGGAAAGGTCAAAATATGGCATTCAGAATAAAAGGCGGTATAAGACCGGACGACCATAAATATACCGCGAACCTCCCGGTTATGAATCTGACCGAGCCGGAATACATATCCATTCCCCTGACCCAGCACGTGGGAGTCATGTGCCGCCCGGTCGTTTCCGTGGGCGACAGAGTTTTCCGCGGACAGCTTGTGGGCGAGATCCCCGGGGGACTGGGCTGTCCCGTCCATTCGGGCATATCCGGCGTTGTGAAAAAAATAGAAGAATTCACTACCGACGCGGGCGGCTCATCCTATAAGGTTGTCGTGGAGAACGACAGGGAGAACATCCTCGCTCCTACGGTAAAGCCCTTCGGCAAAAAGCTGTCGGAGGCGACCTTCGAAGAGATAGTTTCCGTCATACGCAACGCGGGTATCACCGGTATGGGCGGCACCGCGTTCCCCACCTACGCAAGGCTTCTGGCGGCGCGCGGCAAGGTGGACCGCGTGATAGTGAACTGTCTGGAAACGGAGCCCTTCTCCTGCTCCACCCACCGTCTCATCATGGAAAACTCTGCAGAGATCATCGGCGGAGCCAAGATCGTAATGGTGGCGCTGGGCGTCAGGGAAGCACTGATGGCCGTCAGCGACAGAGCACGTGACGAAATAGAAGAACTGGATACCGTGCTGGGCGGCTCAAAGCTTATGTCCATACAGAAGATAGCCGCAAAGTACCCGGCAGACTCCGAGCGTCATCTGGTCTACGCCCTCACGGGCAAGGCGGTCCCGGCGGGCAGATCCCCCATCGACGCAGGCTGTGTGGTCTTTTCGGCAGATACTCTCGTGGCAGTCTACGAGGCGTTCTCCAAGGGCCTTCCCCTGTGCGAGAGGGTCATCACCGTGGACGGCGACTGTGTAGCCGAGCCCGCCAACTTCCTCGTCCCCGTAGGTACCACCGTCTCCCACCTCATCAACTGCACGGGAGGCCTCTGCAGGAAACCGAAAAAGATAGTCCTGGGCGGTCCCCTCACGGGACATGCCGCGTGGGATCCGGAAACACCGGTCACCAAAAATACGAAGGCGGTCCTGATCCTCAGCGATTTCTTTGACAGAGAATCGAAGGATCCCGCTGTATGCCTCAGGTGCGGCAGATGTATAGACGCCTGCCCCATGGGGATCATGCCGGTGAAAATCATGGAGGCGTACCGCCGCATGGATACGAAAACGTGCGAGGCGCTGGGCGCCGATACCTGTATAGAATGCGGATGCTGTACGTACGTCTGTCCGGGCGGCGTGCCCGTAACGCAGACGGTCTCTGCGGCACGAACCTTAGTTTCGGAGAAAAGGAGGAAAGCCGCCGAGGCGGACGTAAAGTGACATGACACAGTACACACTTCCGGAGAAGCTCAGCGTTTCCCCCTCTCCTCACGTGAGAACTCTCGATACGGTGAGAAGCGTCATGCTCGACGTGATCATCGCACTTCTCCCCGCCGCCGTGTGGGGAATATACCGCTTCGGCGCACGCGCGCTGCTCATCCTGCTCATTTCAGTCGGATGCGCCGTCGCCGCGGAAGCGGTCTTTCAGATAATAGTTAAAAAGCCCATGACCGCGGGTGACCTCACCGCTGCAGTATCGGGCCTCATCCTCGGTCTTTCCATGCCCTCGGGCGTCAGCCTGTGGGTGCCCGCCCTGGGCTCCGTCTTTGCCGTAATAGTGGTAAAACAGCTCTTCGGCGGCACGGGACATAACATAGTAAACCCCGCCATCTGCGCGAGGGTGTTTCTCATGCTGTGCTTCCCCACGGAAATGACCAAATACGTCGATGTAAAGACGGACCTCATAACCTCCGCCACCCCTCTGGTCAGCCTCAAGGCAGGCATCGTTCCCCAGACCTCGCTCTTCAACGCGGTGCTGGGCAACATGACCGGAGCGATCGGCGAGGTCTCCGCCATCGCTCTGGGCGCGGGATTCGTATATCTTCTCGTGCGCGGAGTGGTAAAATGGGAGATCCCCGTCGCCTTCGTGGGCGTGGTCTTCATCTACACCCTTGCGTTCCCCATAACGGGCGATAACCCCACCTCCATGGCGTACGAAATGGTGTCCGGCAGCCTTCTGTTCTGCGCGCTCATCGCCGCCAACGACTGGACCACCACCCCCGTGACCTCCGGCGGCAGACTGCTGTTCGGTATAGGCTGCGGTGTGATCACCGTGGTCATACGTTACTACGGCTCCTATCCTGACGGCTCGTCATTCGCCATAATCATAATGAACCTGATGACGCCTCTCTTTGAGAGCTTTACCGCCCCCCGCCGCTTCGGCGCGAAAAACGGGAAGGGAGGTGCGATCCTTTGAGATATAACGATAATTCTCCCGACGAGAAAAGACTGGGACTGACGGAGGAGGAAATAAACTCCCCCGAGTTCGACCCCGAGGAATTCGCACCGGCGCCCGACGGATCCCGTCCCGCCGATAACGGAAAGAAGCACTCCTCCGTGCTCTTTGCCGTCATGTGTGCCTTTTTCGCCGTGATCATCGCAGTACTGGGATTTTTGGCGCCTGCCGAAAATATCCATAAGATCGAAGCCGTGAGAGAGCAGAGAGTTCTCTCGCAGTTCAGATACTGTACCAAGGCGGAATACGTGAAAACCGTAGACGGCTGTGACGTATACGCCGTGTTCTATAAGGAAAAGGTCGCCGGTATAGGAGTGTACCATACCGTGAAGGGCTTTTCCGGCGATATAGAAATTCTGCTCACCATGGGCGGCGCAAACGAAATAGTGGACGTTTCCGTGATCAGCGAAAATGAGTCCCACGGTCTCGGCGATAAGATTAGAGACAAGAAATTCCTCGACCAGTTCCGCGGCATGACCGTGTTCGAGGAGGAGTCCGAGATAGACCTTATCTCCCGCGCTACCGCGTCATCCGACGCCGTGGTGGGAGGTGTGCGCGATATACTTGAAACGGGTATAAACACCTTCTCCGTCGCCAAGGATCTGAAGGCGGAGACTATTACCTCCGACGAGATAATCGAGGATAAGAAGAACGAGAATTCCGACGCGGAGGAGACCACCGGCGATGCCGATGAGACCACCCGCTACGGAAGCTATTTCGATACCTTCGTGCCTCCGGGACTTGACGGCCCCGGCGGAGGCCATAATCTGGACGGCCACGGCGGAGGCGCAAACGCCAATAACGGCGGCGGGAACATGAACGTGGACGGCGAGGACAGCACCACCTTCTTCGAAACGGAAACGAAGGAGGAGGACACCACCGACGTCACCACTGCCGCTGATACTACGGCGAAACCGAAGCCCGATCCCGAGCCCGTCACTGACGCGCCCGTAACGGAGCCTCCCGTAACGGAGCCCCCCGAAACCGACGCGCCCGACACCGATGAGCCCGTAACAGACACTCCTCCCGCAGATGACACAAGCGCCGAAGGATAAGGAGGCAGGACATGATACTGAAATCAAGACTTGATAAAGCGGATACCCGCTCCATACATAAGCTTCTGGCGGTAAGTCCCTCCCTTGTGGTGACCGATACCCTGGCGAAAGGGCTGGTCATCAGCGCGGCGATGATACTGACTCTCCTTATTGCGGAACTGATCGTATCCTTAATTAAAAGAATGATCTACCCCGGCACCCGCTTCGCGGTGTGCCTGGTGGTAGCGGCATTCTCCGCCACCGTGACGGAGCTTGTCTTAAAAATCTGCGTGCCCTCCGCGGTGGAAGCGCTGGGAGTGTATCTCCCCGTGCTGGCGGTGAGCTGCGTGGTCATGCTGAGACTGGAAAAAGCTACCGAGATGCCTGTCTCGTGGGCACTTGAGGACTCCGTCATAACCGGCGGCGAGTTTCTCTTACTCATGCTCGCAACCTCCTTTATCCGTGAGCTTCTCGGCCGCGGCACCCTCGCCTGCGGCTTCGACGGCAACGGCGGCATAAAGGTTTTCCCGGGCGCTCCCCTGCCCATCCTGGCGCTCCCCGCCGGCGTGCTCATGCTGGCGGCGTTCGGAACGGCAGCAATAAAAGCCATAGAAAGATCGAAAAATAAAGGAGGAACGAAATGAGTACAGCATCCGTTATCATTGCGGCGATATTCGCCGATAACTTCCTCCTTGCCCACCTTTTCGGAATAGAGACCTTCTTTTCCACATCCGAAAAGAGATCGTCCTCCCTCGTTTACGGCGGCATGGTGACCCTGGTCACAACGGTGGCCGGAATACTCTCCGTGCTTATAAACAAGTACGTTTTCACCCCTCTTGGGATGGAGTATATGTCCACCTTTGCCACGGCGCTTCTCATACTTGCCGTGATATGCGCGCTCCATATCGTCTCGAAGAAGATATCGGAGAGCTTCTATCTCGCCTATACGAAGAATATGCCACTTATCTCCACCAACTGCGTGGTGATCGGCGCGGCGAGACTGTGCACGGAGAAAGCGCTGGGAGTAGGTGCGTCCGTCCTCTATCTTATGGCGGCCGGCGTGGGCTTTACCCTGAGCCTTCTCATATTCAGCGCGGTGCAGGAAAGGCTCGAAAACGTGTCCGCGGTGCCTTCGTTCCGTGGGCTTCCCATCCTCCTGTTGGCTGCGGCTTTCGCGGCCATGGCGTTCACCGGCTTTACGGGCGTAGGTGCCTGACGGGGGTGTGATATGCTTCTCGGAGTAATGATTACTGCATCCGTTATCTGTGTTCTCACCCTGCTCATATCCGCATTCATAACGGGCAGCGGCAATAAGCAGATCATGGATAACGAGGTAAAAAGAGAGAAGATACTGGAGTATCTTCCCGGCGCCAACTGCGGGGCGTGTGGCTGCCGCGACTGCGCCGAGCTCGCTATGAAAATAGCAAAAGGCGAGTGTTCTCCCTCCGCCTGCCGTTCCGGCGGCGCCCCCGTGGCGCAGGCCATAGGCGTGCTGGTGGGAAACGAGGACGGAGGCCGCGAGCCCCTGCGGGCACAGGTCATGTGCTCCTGCACTGACAGAACGGCTTCTTCAAAATATGAGTATGATACCGATGCCGGAGAGCTCGATTGTCTCGCCGTCATGAACCTGGGCGGAGGAGAGCGCTCCTGCCGTTTCGCCTGCATAGGCATGGGGACCTGCCGCAAAAGCTGCCCCTACGGGGCTATCAGCATAGTCAACGGTACCGCATCCGTGGATTACAGAAAATGCACGGGCTGCGGCATATGTGCCGAGGTCTGCCCCAAGAGCCTTATCAAAATGATCCCATATGACACCTATTTCTGGGTGGGCTGCTCTTCCGGAGACACCGCGGCGAAGACCTCAGGCAAATGCCTCGTGGGCTGCTCCGGCTGCGGAAAGTGCGTAAGGGTCTGCCCGGAGAGAGCGATCGCGGTCCGCGACAATGTTGCTCAGATAGACTATAACCTCTGTACGGGCTGCGGCGCGTGCTTCGAAAACTGTCCCGAGGGAATCATATGGAAGGCGGACGCCGTGGGCGTCTCCGACCTGATATTCTCGAAAGGCAGGAAACTGAAGTGACCCGATGTCCTTTCCCTGCGGGAAAGAACATGAGGCGTCTGATAATGGCAGACAGAAAAAGGACACCGTGGATTTCGGCGCGTGCTGATAAGGAAGTTTTTGAAGACCCGCCATCACGCGCCGAAAATGAAGTCGCCGTTGGCTAATGAAGGAATGAAGAAGCTTCGCTAATGAAGAAATGGAAATGAGAAAACGCGGAAGGCGACTTCGCTTCATTAGGGCATAGCCCGTCTTCATTGCGAACGAAGTGAGCAGCTTCATTAACGAGCGGAAGCGAGTGTCTTCGTTTGTATGGCAGTTTCAATTTTTCCCTGTAAAAATCCTGCTGAACGGGAAAATATATT
>JAZLKW010000074.1:0-14318 GCA_045597805.1 Candidatus Avispirillum sp.
AGCGGGGGTCACGGGCAAGGTCTATCATGGGAGAGAAAGCCCAGTTGAGGCCGTCCGCCGATGCTTCGTCCGCGATGGCGGCGTAGCACTGCTCCACCAGCTCCGGATCGAAGGAGCAGGCCGCGGCGGGGGCATCGGGGAACGCGACTCTGTGGCCGTGGATGACGTCTCTGCCGAATATGGCGGGAATGCCGAGGCGGCTTTCCTCAACCGCTATTTTCTGCAGGTAGTCTACTCTGTCACGAATCGCCGCCGCACGCTCGGGATCGTTTCCCGCGCCGCCGTCACCGAGAAAGCCGCCCAGCTCTCCCGCGCGGAGCCTTTCCTCGACGGAGGGGGTGACGTCATGGTTGGTGTGAAGCTGCGTCAGCTGACCCAGCTTTTCGCGGACCGTCATTTTTGCTATTAATTCGTCTATTTTCTTTTCGATTTCGGGTTTCAGTTTCATGGCGACCTCCGGATCGTTATTCTTAAAAAAATTATACAATGTAGGGGGGAGATTGTCAATAAGTTAATATAATACGAAAGACGCAACTCACCCACCGGCAAAGCCGGTCCCCTCCTGCGGCTTCCTATGGAAACCGATTTAAGGGAGGGCTTATCGGCGGCTTCGCCGCTTCTTAAAACTTAACTCTTAAAACTTAAAACTTAAAGGACCGCCATAAGGCGGTCCTTTTCTTTTAGAATTCTGCGGTGCCGGTCGTTCTGGGATAGGGGATGACGTCTCTGATGTTGGAGACGCCGGTGAGGTACATGATGATCCTCTCGAAGCCCAGTCCGTAGCCCGCGTGCTTGGTGGAGCCCCAGCGGCGGAGGTCCAGATACCAGGAATAGTCCTCCTCCTTCAGTCCCAGCTCTTCCATGCGGGCGAGGAGCACGTCCAGACGTTCCTCTCTCTGGGAGCCGCCGATTATCTCGCCGACACCGGGTACGAGAAGGTCCATGGCGGCAACGGTCTTGCCGTCCTCGTTCAGTCTCATATAGAAGGATTTGATCTCCTTGGGATAGTCCGTTACGAACACGGGCATACCGAAGATCTTTTCGGTGAGGTATCTCTCGTGCTCGGTCTGCAGGTCACAGCCCCAGCTTACGGGATATTTGAACTCTTCCCCGCTCTTTTCCAGAAGCTCTATGGCCTCGGTATAGGTGACGGTCTTATAATCGCTGTCGGCAAGCTTTGTAAGTCTTTCGAGAAGGCCCTTGTCAACGAAGTTATTGAAAAAGTTCAGCTCTGCGGGGCAGGTCTTCAGCACGTGCTTTATGATATACTGGATCATATCCCACGCGAGGACCATATCGTCGTGCAGGTCAGCGAACGCGATCTCGGGCTCTATCATCCAGAACTCCGCGGCATGGCGGGCGGTATTGGAATTTTCGGCACGGAAGGTGGGGCCGAAGGTATATATGCTTCCGAACGCCTGCGCGTAGGTCTCGCCCTCAAGCTGACCGGAGACGGTGAGTCCCGTAGTCTTTTTGAAGAAGTCCTGGGAATAGTCGACGCTGCCGTCAGGGAGACGGGGCGGATCGTTTATGTCGAGAGTGGTGACCTGGAACATTTCGCCCGCGCCCTCGCAGTCGCTTCCGGTGATGAGAGGCGTATGGACGTAAACGAAGCCTCTGTCATGGAAAAAGGAATGGATGGCGAACGCTGCCTCGCTTCTGACGCGGAACACCGCGGAGAAGAGGTTAGTGCGGGGTCTCAGATGCGCGATCTCACGGAGATACTCTACCGTGTGGCGCTTCTTCTGCAGGGGGTACTCGGGGGTGGACACACCCTCTACCTCTACCTTTGTCGCCTTGATCTCGAAGGGCTGCTTTGCCTCGGGGGTGAGCACGAGGACACCCGTTACAACAAGGGCGGCGCCTATATTGGTCTTTGCGATCTCGTCATAATTCTCGAGCTTTCCTTTCTCAAGCACTGCCTGCAGGCAATCGAAGCAGGAGCCGTCGTTGAGGGAGGCGAAGCCGAATTCGTTGGATGCACGGACGGAACGGGCCCATCCGGCAACTGTTATTTCTTTGTCCGCGAAGCTCTCGGGACACTTGAAGATATCGGAAATCAGTACTCTGTTCATAACTGTTTACCGTCCTTAAATTAATATATAATACAATATAGCACAGGTATGGAAAAAAGTCAAGGAAATGAAGGATGAGTTTTAAGTTTTAAAAGTTAAGTTTTAAGGAATAAACCGTTTGTACGGCTGTTGACATTCCGGAGCATCTGCAATATAATACTTAAAATGAGAAAGGCAGGCATAATCATGAGCTACACGAGCTACAAAGATCTGATTGTGTGGCAGAAAGCCATGGATCTCACGGATGAAACTTACAGACTTGTCAAGAAACTGCCGAAAGATGAGCTGTACGCTTTGTCAGCCCAAATGAGACGGGCTGCATATCAGTTCCTTCAAACATTGCCGAGGGACACGGAAGGCAGTCAAAAAGAGAATTTGCACAGTATTTATCGGTGGCAAACGGGTCTCTGATGGAACTTGAAACGCAAATAATGATATGTGAGCGTCAAGGGTATCTCAGCAGCGGTGACGTAAATACTGCTCTTTCCATTTCCAACGAAATTAATCGTATGCTTTCTGCATTGATTATCAATCTGAACGGCCAGGATTCTTAAAACTTAACTCTTAAAACTTAAAACTGATGAAAGACATTAACATCGTATTGGTTGAGCCGGAGATACCTCAGAATACCGGCAACGTGGCGCGCACCTGTGCCGTGACGGGCGCCGCCCTCCATCTTATCGAGCCTCTGGGCTTTAAGATCGACGACGCGAAACTGCATCGCGCCGGACTTGATTACTGGCACGATCTGGACATCACCTATTACAAAAGCCTTGACGATTTCTTCGAAAAGAATCCCGGCTGCGAGTTTTTCTGCTTTTCCTCAAAAGCGCCGAGATCCTACACAGAGCAGGAGTATCCCCTGCCCGTTTTCATCATGTTCGGCAAGGAGACAAAAGGGCTCCCCGAGGATTTTCTCGCAAAAAACTACGAGCGGTGCGTGCGCATCCCCATGCGGGACGGGCAGAGGTGCTTAAACCTTTCCAACGCCGTCGCCGTGGGCTGTTACGAGGTGCTCCGCCAGCACGGTTTTGCCGGGCAGAAGGACTACGGGAAAATGAAAAAATAAAAGCAAAAGGCACTTGACAAACCGAAACGTTTCGTATATAATATTATGTGTATAAATTTTGATTACTTTACGGAGGAAATATAATGAAGAAATTAACAGCTGTAGCACTGGTCGTCGTTATGATGCTCACCCTTGCAGTTTGCACTTTTGCAAAAGACCCCGTTATCAGCCCCGAGAAGCCCGGTTCCGAGTACAAGCTTACCGTTATCGCGACTGAGGGCGGCGAGGCATGGTACGTTAAGAATCCCGACGGTTCTTACACCATTTACGCGAAGCCCGATAAGGATCACTCCTTCACCAAGTGGACCACCGAGGGTGATTTCGAGATCGTTGACGGCAAGATCGGCGACAAGACCCTGACCATCGTTCTTAAGAGCGACGTTACCTTTACCGCATATTTCGACGGCAACAAGCCCGTTAAGCCCTGGGACGAGGAAAATTCCCCCACGACCGGCAACGCTTACATCGCAGTTGCAGTTGTTGCTGCAGTATCTCTGTTCGGCTGTGCTTACGCAGTTAAGCGTTCCTATAACGTCTGATAATCAATCACGAACACTTAAGCCCTGCCGATTAAGGCAGGGCTTATCTAATAAAACGAATGGAAAACAAAAAAAGAAAGCTATGGCGTGCCATTGCCGTGGTCTTCGCCGCGATCTTCGCGGCGGCGGTCATAGTACTGGTCCTTATGACAAAGGGCTGCACCTACGATTTCGACAGGTTCAGGACGCACGGTGAGACCACCGCAGAGATGACTTCCTCGGAAACGACGGCAGAAACCACGGAAGCCGTGACAGAGCCTCCCCTTCCCGACAACCCCGTCGACTGGAAAGCACTCAATAACGAGAATCACGAGATCCACGCATGGATCGTGGTCCCCGGGACTAAGGTGGACTACCCCGTGGTACAGAGCCTCGAGGATGACAGTTTTTACCTCAGACGCGACTATCTGGGGAATCCCAGCGTCTCCGGCTGCATCTTCACCCAGTCCATGAACCGCCGGGATTTTACCGATCCCAATACTGTGGTATACGGTCACTACATGTACGACGGCACCTTTTTCGGGTCGCTCCACAATTTCCGCGATCCTCAGTTCTTTGAGGAGCACAAGGATATTTTCGTATACACCGACGGCCACATTCTGACCTATGAGATCTTTGCGGCGTACGAATACGATTCGAGGCACATACTGCTGTCATTCAATTTCAACGACAAGGCTGTCTTCGAGGAGTATCTCCGGTCCTGCCTCGACCCGCAGTCAATGAGCCGCAACGTGCGCGAGGGTGTGGAGCTGAACGCGGACTCGAAAATTATCACTCTGAGCACCTGCGTGCAGAACAGCGACAGTTCCAAAAGATATCTTGTACAGGGAGTACTTATAAAAGATGAGCTCACGAAATGAAAAAAAGAAAATGAACAAGGCCCTGAAGGTCATTCTTATTATCATCGCGGTGATACTCGCTCTTGCTATCATAGCGGGCATCGTCATGTTTATTATGTACAGATCGGGCAGGAATTCCCTGAAGCCCGATGCAGAAGTCATTGAGATCACCCCGCCCGAGGAGGTCGAAAAGGAAGTTCAGGTGGAACAGGACGGCCTTTCCGTATACTACAAGGGCGAAAAATACAAATTCAACGAAAACGCCGTGCCCATCCTTCTGCTGGGCGTGGACAAATACAGCTTTGAGAACACGGAGGGTATCGGCTACAACGGACAGGCGGACGCAGTTTATCTGGCAGTTCTCGACACCGAGACCAATGGTGTAAGCATTCTGGCAGTATCCCGTGACTCCATGGTGGACGTGAATATGTACTCCTATGAGGGCAATTTCCTGCGCACGGAAAAGATGCAGCTCTGTCTCTCCTATGCTTACGGCGACGGCAAGGAAAAGAGCTGTGAGAACGTTATGACCTCCGTTTCCCGTCTGCTCTGCAACATCCCTCTCAATTCCTACATTGCTATTGATTTCGATTCGCTTCCCGTTCTTACGGAGGCTGTGGGCGGTGTTACCGTTCCCGAATACACCGACGACGGCATGCAGAAGACCGGCAACATGATAACGCTTGACGGAGAGCGTACCGAGCGCTATCTGCGCTGGCGCTGGACGCCTGAGCTGACCTCCAACAACGCCCGTATTGAGCGTCACAAGAATTACATTTCCGCTTTCGCGAAGCGTGCTGTCGCCCTGACCAAGGAGGACATCACCTTCCCCATCGGGCTTTACAACTCGGTCAGCGAGTACATGGTAACCAACGTAGGCGTATCCCAGATCACCTATCTCGCCGCGAACTATCTCGAAGGCGTTGAGAATATGCAGATGTATTCCATTCCCGGCACCATAGCCGAGGTGGATTCCCACGCGCAGTTTACCCCCGACGCGACTGCGCTGTACGAGACGATGCTTGAGCTGTTTTACGTGAAGCAGTAAATCGTAGTTTCAAGTGCCAAGCCGCAAGTCGCAAGTTATTAAACCGTTCGTCCCCTTGTTCACCGAAGGTACGGTTCAAATCACTTGGCACTTGCGGCTTGTGACTTGCGACTCCTCGACAAACACTGATTCCAAAAAGAAAATCCCCGGCGGATGGCGCCGGGGATTTTTTCAGTTTTTTTCAGTTATTCACTCCGTGGTGCATGGTGGGTGAGGAGGGAGTGAGGGGCAGGAAGGTATATCCATTGGAAATGCCCCAGTTTATTATCCTTTCCACCGCGTCGATACTGAATTTCTTGGTATCGTGCTGGAGGACTACGGAGTTCTTTCTGCCGCTGCATCCGTCAACTACGTTGCGGAACACCTGATCGGTACTGGTGGTCTCGCCGGCATCGCCGGAGGAAACGTTCCAGTCAAAGTAGGTATAGCCCGCGTCGGTGACTGCCTGTGTCAGACGGGTCATGATGCCGTTTGAATAATTGGCGCTGATGGTATTGGAACCGCCGCCGGGGAATCTCATCATAGTGGGCTTGTGTCCCGTCTGCTTTTCTATCACCGATGACATCTGGCTCAGGTCATTGAAGAAGGCGGAATCGGAGGCGTATATGACGTCGTACTTATGGGTGTACGAGTGGATCGCCACGGTGTGTCCCTCGTTATACTCTCTGGTAATGGTGGAGGGATTGGCGTTGATGACGAAGAAGGTCACCTTTACGTTATATTTTTTGAGGATGTCCAGAAGCTCAGGTGTGTACTGGCTGGGACCGTCGTCAAAGGTTAGGTAAATGTTATGCTCGCCGCCCTCGTTCCCTCCGGTCTGCTGCTGGGGCTTTGCCTTGACCGTTACTTTTCTTTCTGTCGAGACGGAGTTGCCGCAGCTGTCCTTTGCGATATATACCAGAGTATAGGTGCCCGCCATATAGATATTGACCTCGCCCTCGACCGTGACGCCGGAGCTGATGTCGCCGTCCTCCTTATCGGTGGCGGTACAGCCGGGATCGTTGAAGCTGTCTCCGGCGTTTATGGTCATCTCTGGGTCACCGTTAAGCACTATCGTGGGGGCGTTCATGTCCTTATAGTTTATCTTCCGCTCGACTGTGGTGACGTTGCCGGAGGAATCCTCCACAGTATAGACGATGATGCCGCCGTCTTTTCCGCTCTTTACCACTTTATCGGTGATATCGCCGTCCACGTTGTCGTGCGCGGTATAGCCCTCCTCCACGTAGGCCTCGCCCAGGGGGGTGAAGGCTTCGGGATCGGACTTAAGCTCGATGACGGGTGGCTCGTGATCGATCACTACCACTTCCCTCTCGGCCTTTCCCGTAGCGAACATATAGGTGGCCTTGTAGGTGACGGTATATTTGGCACCGGGTACGTTGGTATCAATCTTTTCGCCGCCCTCTATCGTAACCTCCAGCTTTCTCGGGTCCTTGCGGAACACGGTGCCGCTTGCCGTGGCTTCGGCACCCTGCTCAACGTAGGTCTCCCCGGGCTCGAGCAATACTTTTTCGTCGCCGTTGAGGGTGATCTCCACCGTCCAATGATTGATGACGAACAGGAAAACAAGCACCATGACTACTGCCGCGACTGCGACGGTAGCGAAAACGGCGGGGGTGGGATCACTTTTCCTTCTTCTTTTTCTCGTGTTGGTTGTGCTTGACATTTTGTGGCCCCTTGATTTATTATATACAAACTATAGTATATCATATGCTTGGACGAAAATCAACATTTTCATTCAAAAATCGACAAAAGAGCGCCGGCTTCAAAATGTTGACTATCGGTATTTTATATGTTATAGTTATATTGTGCAAACTCTATTCTAAAGTCAGAAAGGTGCCGTATGAGAAAACTGAAATCAGCCGTGCTTCCCGCTTTATTGCTGGCGGCCGTATTTATGCTCGGGGCTTTGTGTATGAGCGCAGGTGCTTCCTCAGACGATCCCGCGGACTCCTACGCGGTGATGACCGCGCCGAACGAGGACTCTTCTCTTTCGCTCTGGTTCGATCACTCTTTCAGGAAGACCTTTACTGGTGACACGACCCCCACGGGAAAAAACACATACTCCATCTATATGGCGAAAAACGAGATCGAATCGGCGCAGTTCGTTCTTTATTCCGACACGGACAAGACCGGAATGTCAGCCGTTGTGACCGATTTTTCCGACGGCAAGGGTCACACCGTTCCTGCGGAGATCTACTACGAGATGTACGTCACCACGTACAATCTCAACGTGACACAGCCTATGGGCTCCACCGTTAATGACACCTTCATACGTGAGGGCGAAACGCCCGACCCCGTCGTTCCCCTCTCCGCGGTGGGAGGAAAATTCAAGCTTAACGGCGGCAAGTCGCAGGCGTTCCTCATCCGTGCGAAGAGCTCCGCGGACACGGCCCCGGGTTGGTACTCCGCGACCCTTGACATTAAAAATTTCTCCGGGCAAATAGTTAAGACCGCCCGTGTTTTCTGCTATGTCTGGGATTTCGTGATCTCCGAAAAGACCGAGCTGAAAACCTCCCTTATCATTACCGACAACACACAGTACGGCGGCACCTATCAGCAGTTCTACGACTATCTTCTCGCAAACCGTCTCTGCGGTACGGATATCCCCGGAAAGGTCAAGTACGACAACCCTTACGTCACCAACGACCGTGTTTCGGCCATAAGAGTTTACGCCGGCGCTTACAACGGATTCTCCTCCGGAAACCTCTACATGGACGATCCCTCCATGTATTCAACGTACAAGACGATTTACAACAATCTCTCCACTTCTCCCGACTGGGATAAAATAAAGGACAAGCTTTATTTCTACACGGCGGATGAGCCCCTGCCCTACGACCTTTCCGTGGGCACACGCCACGACGTGAACACCACCATCACGAGATATGATATCGTGGAACAGTTCTGGGGAGAGACTCCCATGACCATCGTTCCCGACAGTGAGGATCACCCGTACCCCTACAACAGATATTACAGACAGCCGCTGTCAACTCTTCCCGTTGAAGACCTTTACGACTCCTTCCAGAAGGAGATGGACTACGGCTCCATAAAGCTCTGGTGTCCCAGCATCCAGAACTTCACTCCCATGTCGGAGATAAACAAGTACGGAATGACTTACCTCATCCGGCAGGGTTACCCTATCCGCACCATGTGCGGTCCCTACTCCGGCACCTATTCCATCATCCCCGGATATTTCTGCTGGGAGAATATTTACGGAGAGATAAACGACAGATACAAGTCCTATCAGAAGATGCAGAACGATCGCGGAGAGCCGCAGGATCTGTGGGCATACTTCGGCGGATCCTATAATTACTGCGGCCACATTATCGAGCATACGGGACTGCAGACGAAGATGTTCTTCTGGCAGCTTTACCAGAATGACGTGTCGGGATATCTTCTCTACGCCTCGAACAACTGGAACGAAACGGGAGCCGCTCCCGACACCACCGTTACCGGCTCGAGGACAACGTCCCAATGGCACACGCACTGCAATACGCTGCCCAACGGCTACAACGAATTCGGCAACGGAGTTCTGTATTACGGCAAGAACGCGGCAAGGATAAACGTCCCCGGCGCCGTTGTGGGCACTATCCGTGTTGAGATAATGCGCGACGGTGTTGAAGAATACCAAATGCTCAAAATGCTTGAGGAATACAAGGGCAAAAACGCGGCGATGGATATGGTATCGCAGGTTTCGACCAATGTTGTGAATTATCTTTCCCAGAAGTCCTTCGACAAGTCAGCCTTCGGCATGAGCGACGACTACGACATCATGGAGTCCGTGCGCCGCGGGATAGGCAACGCCGTTGCACAAGCAGTCACCGAGGGAAAATGCTCTCACGCCTACGACGAGGGCGTGGTCACGAAAGAGCCGACCTGCCTCGTCATGGGAACTCTCAGGCGCACATGCACGAAATGCGGTGCCGAGTGCGACGAGATAATCCCCACGCTCCATACTCAGGGTGACGTTTTCGGGCTCATATCCGGGCATTTTGCCACCTGCACCGAGGATTCGACGGCGATCGTTGAATGCTCCGTCTGCGGATACAGGAAAAAGGACAGAAACGTTTCCCACCATACCGACAAGAATTACTTCGTATATACGTCCGTATCCGACGAAAATCACCGTATCAGCTGTAAAGTCTGTGGCACCACTCTTGACACCGAGGGGCACAATATGTTTATAAAGAACATCGCTCCCACATGCACCGCTGACGGTGGTACGGCGGACGTCTGCAAGCGCTGCGGCAAGGCGGTACTCACGTCAGTTATTCCCGCCGCGGGGCACAGCTTTGAGGACGGTGTCTGCGAAGTCTGCGGTGAGCCCGATCCCCACGTTCCCACGTTCACCGTGGGCGATCTTGACGGCGACGGCAAGATAAACGCGAAGGATATAAATCTCCTGAAGCAGACCGTTCTGGGGACGCTCGACAAGGTCCCCGCCGCCGACATCGACGGCGACGGCAAGGTTACGGTCGCAGACGTCGCGCTGCTGATATTCCGGATAATCGGATAAAAAAAGAAGGCTCCGCGGAGCCTTCTTTTTTTGCGAATTGCAGTCTACAGGAGACGTGACTGCAGAGGCGACCCATGGTCGCCCTACAAGGTACCGTGGCCGCCAAACTGCAATTTATTATTGAAAAAACCGGAAAGGAGTGATATAATCATTCTATCTGTAAAGTAAAGGTGAAAAATATGACTATCAGCGAAGAATCCTTAATAAAGCATCACGAGCTGGGCGGCAAGGTAGAGGTCGTTTCCCGCGCGCCGCTCCGTGACCGTCACGACCTTTCCGTGCTCTACACGCCGGGGGTCGCCGCTCCCTGCCTTGAAATAGAAAAGGACCCCGAAAAGTCCTGGGAGCTGACCCGACGCCACAATCTGGTCGCCGTCATCACCGACGGCTCCGCAGTTCTCGGGCTCGGCAACATCGGCCCCGCGGCCGGCATGCCCGTCATGGAGGGAAAATGTCTTCTCTTCAAGGAGCTGGGCGGGGTGGACGCTTTCCCTCTCTGCATCGATTCCAACGACGTGGACGTCATCGTCGAGACCGTCGCCATGATCGCACCCTCCTTCGGCGGCATTAACCTGGAGGATATTTCGGCGCCCCGGTGCTTTGAAATAGAAAGACGGCTGAAAGAGCGGCTTGACATCCCCGTTTTCCACGACGATCAGCACGGTACCGCCGTCATCGTTCTGGCAGGGATAATCAACGCCATGAAATATACCGGAAAGAAAAAGGAGAATTGCCGCATCGTTATTAACGGCGCGGGCTCTGCGGGCATTGCCATCTGCCGCCTGCTTATGAGATACGGCTTTGAGGATATCGTCATGTGCGACCGCTTCGGCATCCTTTCGGAGGACGACGAGACACTAAAGGACGCGCACGCCGATATCGCGAAGGTCACCAACAGAAATCACCTGCACGGAAGCCTCGCCGACGCAATGGTGGGCGCCGACATTTTCGTGGGCGTTTCCGCGCCGGGGGTTGTAAGCGGTGACATGATAAAAAGTATGGCAAAGGATCCCATAGTTTTCGCCATGGCGAATCCGACTCCGGAGATAATGCCCGACGAGGCACTCGCCGCAGGCGCCGCCGTGGTGGGCACGGGGCGCAGTGATTTCCCCAACCAGATAAACAATGTTATGGCGTTTCCGGGAATTTTCCGCGGAGCGCTTGACGTGCGCGCACTGGAGATAAACGAGGAAATGAAGCTGGCGGCGGCATTCGCCATCGCAGGCACTCTTCCCGAATCGGAGATGCGGCAGGACCGCATCGTTCCCGACACTCTCGACCCGCAGGTATTCCGTAACGTTTCCGAGGCGGTCAAGGACGCAGCAAGAAAAACGGGGGCTGCGAGAATATGAGAGAAATCGACGTTTCCACGGTCACCGCTGCTGTGGCAGAGGGCTTTATCGGGATAAACCACGTGCTGTCACCGGATACGGAGAGCCTTATCCGCGCCGCCGCAAAGCGGGAGACATCGGAAATCGGGCGCGGAGTTCTTTCCGACATCACGGAAAATCTCGGCGTGGCAAAGGCGGAAATGATACCCATCTGCCAGGACACGGGAATGGCCGTGGTATTTCTGGAGATCGGGCAGGATGTGCATTTTGTCGGCGGAGGCCTGGGAGATGCCGTAAACGAGGGCGTCCGGCGGGCATACACGGAGGGGTATCTGCGAAAATCCGTGGTAGCGGACCCCATAAAACGAAAAAACACGGGCGACAACACGCCCGCCGTTATACATTATGAGATCGTGCCCGGGGACAGGGTGAAAATGACCCTGACCGCCAAGGGCTTCGGGAGCGAGAACACCAGCAGGGTATTCATGCTGAAACCCGCGGACGGCATCGAGGGCGTGAAGAACGCGGTCCTCACCGCAGTCCGCGACGCGGGCCCCAACGCCTGCCCTCCCATGGTAGTGGGCGTAGGCCTGGGCGGAAATTTCGAAAAATGCGCTGTCATGGCAAAGAAAGCGCTGACGAGAGAGGCACCCTCGGAGGATCCCGGGACAGCAGAGCTTGAGGAAGAACTGCTCGGAATGATCAACGAAACGGGGATAGGCCCGGCGGGGCTGGGCGGCTACGTTACCGCCCTCGCCGTAAGGGTAGAAACATACCCCACCCACATCGCGGGGCTTCCCGTGGCGGTGAACATATGCTGCCACGTGAACCGTCACCGCACCGTGGTGATATAGGAGGCGCTTTGTGGAAAAGAAAATAATGCTTCCTCTGACTGCGGAAGCGGTCAATGGGCTTCACGCAGGTGACAAGGTACTGCTCTGCGGCGAAATGCTGGTCATGCGGGACGCGGCGCACGGCAGGCTCTATGAGCTTATCCGAAAAGGTGAGAAACTGCCCGTGGAGATCGCGGGCGAAACCGTATATTACATGGGTCCCTCACCCGCGAGGGAGGGGCGGATCATCGGCTCGGCAGGCCCCACCACCTCGACGAGGATGGACAGATACACCCCCGCGCTGCTCGGGCTCGGACTGCGCGGAATGATAGGAAAAGGCAAGCGCTCCCCGGAGGTCATCGCAGCGATGAAGGAGCATGGAGCCGTATATTTTGCCGCCGTGGGCGGCTGCGGCGCTCTGCTTTCGAAGTGCATCACGGCGTCGGAGATCCTGTGCTACGAGGATCTGGGCACGGAGGCCGTGCAGAGGATAACCGTCAGGGATTTCCCCTGCATCGTAGCGATCGACAGCTGCGGGAATGACCTTTATAACAAATGAAATGAAGAAAGAAGCCCCCGTCCCGGGGGCTTCTTTCTTTTTTTGGAAATTGAGAACGGTATATCGTTGTTTGGCTGCGGGCATGACACCTCTACAAACTCAAAGTTTCCAAGCTGGATCCCATTTCATTTTGATTTGTAACTAATACTGCAAAAGCTGCGCTTTTGACAACAGGGACATTTGAAATACCTATCGGCATTGACGTGAAGAGAAAATGTTGCGCTCAATCTGTCCGGATAAAATGATTCGCCGCATTTCGGACAGACATATTCCTTTGATGATATGTGTTTACCTGAGACAGAGAATACTATTACCAAATATACTGCAACCGGTACGGCAATCATCCACCACGGCACATCGTAATGAACTTTTCCGAAATGTACATCGCAGGAGGTCAGCGACAAAAGGCAGAATAGTGCTGCCCCGAGTTTCAACAATTTCTTTTTCATAATGCTAATCCTTTCTTTTCCGCGTCGTAATACCCGAGCCACAGCCCCTCAATGCGGTTATTATATATTACAAACGTGATTTTCAGCCCCATTTCAGAAAACCGTATATGCTGGACGAATCTATGGGAAATAGACGGGTCGGCTGTCGGTTTTTCCGTGGAAATATAATCACCGAGCACCTGAAATGCGTCTTTTCGGATTACCTCATACGCCGATTGCGGCAGATATTTTTTCATCCGTTCACTCATATATTCGTATAAAATTCCCGTTTTATCACTTACAATTGCATCCGTACATATCCGGATTATATCATATTCATAACCTGTCGCCTCGGGTGATTTCCGGACGATTTCGGAAAGCTCAGTTTCCCCCGATTCAAGCATTGACAGCACTTCATTGAGCATATTTATCTCACGGATTTTTGTGTCAATTGAAGCATATATTTCGGCACGTTTTGAATTGACCGTTTCTCGCAAATCTGCGTTTTTTCTTTGAAGCTCCAATATTGACCTTACCGACAGTCCCAACGAACGAAGAACAAGCACATTTTTTATATTATTAATTTGTTCCACGGTATATTTCCGCCGTGCGGAAATACCGATCTTTGTGCTTTGTATCAGCCCCTTTGATTCATAAAACCGCAGCGTTCTTGAAGTTACGCAGAGCATCCGACATATTTCGGTTATATCATACATCTGTCCGTTTTCCATCTTTTGCTCACCTCCGAATTGATTATATACCTTGACGTTGCGTCAATGTCAATCCTTTTTTTTAATTTTTTTAAATATTTCCCACGAAAAAAGAAAAGCCCCCGGAAAGGGGCGCACACATATGAAGAGAGGCGCCGCTGATTGTTCGTTTTGGAGCGGCGGAGGGAGAATTATAGTTTATCGAGGAGTGTGGAGCGTGGAGTTTTAAGATTTAAGAGTTAAGTTTTAAGAGGCGGCTCTGCCGCCCCTATCACTATCAGCGAGGCGAGCACCTCAGTAAGCCTTCCCCAGTGGGGGAAGGGGGACCGTCTTTTTTGCGAAGCAAAAATCGCTTGCGCAGCAAGCGCTGACGG
>JAZLKW010000075.1:0-11697 GCA_045597805.1 Candidatus Avispirillum sp.
CCAACATACAAGATTATTTCCGCATTGACGGTTTTGCCGAACACTTTGATAATTCTATCATCAAGATGTTCTACAACTGTATGAAATGCTTTGACAGCCTTTTCGCGCAGATCTGGGTGAGTTGACACTAACTCTAAAATCAGCAAAAAATCTTTCTGCCAAGAATAGCCGGCATCCAAACACTCTTTCATGTCGGCGATACACAATGCTTTGGCTTGTGGAATCCATTTTTCAATATACAGCTTCCATTTTTCCATACTGAAATGACCATTGTCAAAAATCGATGGAATATCAGCATAAGTATCTATAATATGCACTTTGCTTGACCTCCAAAAATTCCGATTTGTCTACACTCATAACGAGCATCGGATTTTGCCGTACAAAATCCACATCGCGAAATACTTCCTTATCGGGCTGTCACTAAGCCTTTCGGGGCTTCTTTTTTTAAGTGAAGTTTGCTTCGCCGCGAAGCAAGTGAAGCGTCTCGCACCTCTCGCCGTGAAGCCGCAGGACGCTTTACGTCCTGCTGTGAAGCAATGTGTTCCGCTCGGTAAGCTTGGATTTGTTTATTTCAAATAAGTCTTTATTTCTTCTACAAATTGGTTGCCACAGCGTGAAAGCTCGCCAAGGACCCGGTCTATTCCTTCTTCAGTAGTATACCAATTGTATTTTGTAATGTTATAGCAATGAACAGGGCAGACGATAAAACACACATCGGGAAATGCCATTTGATAGAGCATCAGACACCGACGTGCATGAAATGCCTTACAGACAATCATAGCGGTTTTAATCTCAATACCACTCTCGTCGATGACTTTCCTTGAGAAGAAAGCATTATCACGGGTGTGTCCGGATTTGTCCTCGCCGATAATAGCACGGGCTTGCACACCGTTCTTTATAAGAACATCAGTAAAGAATTCACAATCAGAATGATAATCTCCGTTGTAAATCTCTGCTTTTGAACGTACTCCGGGCCATTTATCTCGTTTCACACTAACGCCGCCGGACGGTATCAGCCACTTGGCATAACCTCTGCGATATAGTTCAGCGGCATATTCAGGTTGTTCAGGATGCGAGCCGCCGGGAAGAAATATAGCATCCACCTTTTGTAACTCATCGGAAACAAATATATATTGTGAGATATCCGATATTATACGGTTTGTCATTCTGCCTCACCTCAACTAATTCTTATTTGCCGTTTTCCTTTGAAGTATTGATTGAAGAAATCAGCATAACTCTGATGCTTGTACAAGCAGAATCGAGCGATTTATATTCCTGCTCATTTATATTCCCTGTTTTGAAAAGAAGTTCAAGCCAGTAACCCGTCTCATTCGCTTCTTTCAGTGCAATTTGAAGCTTGGCAACAAAATCCGCTTTACCGTGAGCATATTGTGCTTCTCTGATATTTGCACCGATTGAAGTGCCGCTTCTGCCGATTTGATTTGATATTATTGATTCATGCTCAGACTTTAGCGTTTTGACAAGATTGATTATTGACACGGCGAAATCCAGAGACTGAATTGATAACTGATCATTGCGCATATGCTCACTCCCTTTCAACACAATTATATCAAATTTTATTCAAAAGTCAACGAAGACGGTGCTTCGCACCTAATGAAGCAAAATGAAGACGGCGCTTCGCGCCTAATGAAGCGAAGTCGCCCTCATTTCTCACGTTCTCTCATTTTCATTCCTTCATTAGCGAAGCGTCTTCATTCTTCATTAGCCCGTGAGGGCGACTTCATTCACCCCAGCAAAAAAGACCGCCGACGGCGGTCTCTTTTTTTGCTGGGGTGAGTGATGGGATTCGAACCCACGGCCTCCAGGGCCACAACCTGGCGCTATAACCAGCTTAGCTACACCCACCGTATGGCGTGCCTTGGGGGATTCGAACCCTCGACCTACTGCTTAGAAGGCAGTTGCTCTATCCTGCTGAGCTAAAGGCACATTGGAGCGGGTGATGGGAATCGAACCCACATAGCCAGCTTGGAAGGCTGGAACTCTACCACTGAGTTACACCCGCAGACCAAACGGTCAGCTTTAATATAATAGCACAGGCTTTTCCCTTTGTCAACCCTTTTTCTATTATTTTTTGTCCATACCTTTCTTTGCATTTGTGCCGGTTCTTCGAATTTGCCGCCCACCCGCGGCAAAAGGCACAAATGGGGTTTGAAAACAGCTGACTTTCAGTTCAGTGTATGCTTTGTTTTCAAACTTTCAGCCCTTTTCAGAACGTTATTTCGGGCTCCGCTTTATATATTTCCGTCTCGGCGCCCGCTATATTCTCCGCAAGGGCCGCAAGGGTCGCCGTTACCGGGTACTCCGTATAATAGTGGCCCGCGGCAAAGATATTCATGCCGCTTTCCTTTGCGTCCAGTCCCTCGTGGTACTTACACTCGCCCGTGACCAGTGTATCCGCGCCCGCAAGGCGTGCGCATTCGAAAAACTCGCCGGCGCTGCCGCCGACCACCGCCACCGTTTTCACCGGGCGGCAGAGGTATGCCGCGATCTTCTTCGCGCCGGTCGCGGCCTTTATTTTCTCCGCAAATGCCGCCGGGTCGGATATATCCGTTTCGCCCATTCTGCCGAAATCGGGAGTCTCGGCGTCGCCGAAGGTACGGACGTTCCGAAGATCCAGTATCTCCGCGAGGGTATCGTTGACGCCGCCCGTGCCCTGATCGAGTCTGGTATGGAAAGAGAGCACCGTGATATCATTTTTCATGGCGGCGACAACACGTGCGCCGACCGCGCCCTCCTCCGTCACGCTGTCAAGTCCGCGGAAAATAAGCGGATGGTGGCAGAGCACCGTATCGAAGCCGCCATTCGCGGCGTACTCTATGACCTCCCCGGTGGCGTCGAGGGAGACGAGCACCTTTTTCACTTCTCTCCCCATATCGGTACAGCACATTATGCCGTCGTTGTCCCACTCACAGGAGAGAGCTTTCGGGTACAGCTCGCTTATATTTTCGTAAAATTCTCTGACGTTCATCTCAGTTCCTTTCGATCATTCCTGACAGTTCGGCAATAAGCTTTTCCGCCTGCTCCCGCTCAGGCCCCTGCAATTTCTTTTCGGTCATTTTTATATGCTTTGCGGCGAGCGCCGGAAAATTCTCGGAGCGCCGGATGCCCTCAGTCTTTCCGACGATCAGCTCGGCGGGAGTGAGGTGATAGGGCTCGCCGGTATATTCGCAGACGAGGCACTGATAGACTTTATCCGCCACCGCGACGCCTCCGTCGGTCTCGGCGAAGCCTTTTCCGGAGAGGTAGCGCCGCAGGTGCTCGGGCTTCGTCATGGGCTGGAGGATAAGGCGCACTCCCGCCTTTTTCGGGTAGTCGCTGCCGTCTATTATATCGGCGATGAGGTCGCCCCCCATGCCGCATATAACTATATCGGTAACGCCCTCCGAATCGAGGGGGAGCCCGTCCAGTCCGTCGGCAAGGACGAAGGTCATTTCGCTTTCCGACCCGTATTTTTTCGCGTTTTCCCGTGCGCGCTCCAGGGGTCCCTCATTTATATCGGAGGCGACTGCATGGGGGCATTTCCCCGAATTTATGAGAAATATGGGGATATATGCGTGGTCGGTGCCCACGTCCGCCACGACCGCGCCCTCGCGGACCATTGAGGCGGCGAGGTACAGTCTGTCATCTATTATCGGTAATTTCATGCTATCGGGTTTCTGCCTTACTTTATTATTTCGTGAAGATTGGTGTCAGACGGCAGGATATTTTTCGTTCTTTTCTTCGTCGGCGTACAAAGGTACGCCAGAGAAAAAGAACGGAAAAAGGCAGTAACGACGGGCATTTTGCCCGTCGTTACAACATATCGTTATAGTTTTTCCGGGACTGTGCCCTTCTCTTTTAATACTGCCGGTAGACTCCGTCTGACGACGATCTTATTCCTTGCTGGAAAGAAAAGCGTTGATCTTCTCAACGAGCTCGTCGGCGTCGGTACCGTGCACCTCGCAGGCTGCCTCTATGCTTTCGCCTCTTGAATGGGGGCATCCCAGGCAATGCATTCCTATTTCAAAGAAGAACTGTGCCGTTTCTATATCGAAATCAAGCACATCGCCTATAACTGTTTCTCTTGTAACTTCCATTTTTTTATACTTCCTTTCGTTCAGTTTGCTTTTTTTACGGGGAGTGCGTCCTCATCGGGTACGGTGATCTTTCTGATGTCCGCGCCCAGGGTCTTGAACTTGCCCACTATATCGTCGTATCCGCGCTCTATGAGGTGGACGTCGAATATCTCGGTCGTGCCCTCCGCCACCAGAGCGGCTATTGCCATGGCAACGCCTGCGCGAAGGTCCACCGCGGTGACCGGTGCGCCGTGGAGGGGTTTTCCGCCCTCTATAACAGCCGTTCTGCCGTCCACCTTGATGGAGGCACCCATTTTACAGAGTTCCTCAACGTAGCGGAAGCGCTTCTCATACACGCCCTCGGACACGTAGCTTACGCCGTCGGCAAGGCACAGCAGCACTGCCATCTGAGGCTGCATATCCGTGGGGAATCCGGGATAAGGATGGGTCTTTACGTTTGCCTTACGGATCTTCTTTTTGCCGGTGACTATGACCGAATCGTCGAACTCGTCGACAACAGCGCCCGTTTCCTCAAGCTTTGCCGAGACAGACTCAAGGTGCTTGGGGATGACATTAGTAAGCTTAACGCACCCGCCGGTGGCCGCCGCGGCGACCATATAGGTTCCCGCCTCGATCATATCGGGGATTATGGCATAGGTGCAGCCGTGGAGACGGTTGACGCCCTTTATCTTTATCACGTCGGTGCCCGCGCCGGATATCTTGGCGCCGCAGGTGTTGAGGAAGTTGGCAAGGTCAACTATATGGGGCTCACGTGCGGCGTTCTCTATCACCGTATTGCCTTCAGCCATTGCCGCAGCCAGCATTACATTTACCGTAGCGCCCACGGAGACGATATCGAAATACACGTGGGAGCCGGTGACGCCGTCCTCGGCATCTATCTCTATACAGCCGGTATCGGTATTGACCTTACCGCCCAGAGTTTCAAAACCTCTTATATGCTGGTCGATAGGTCTGCCGCCGAAATCGCATCCGCCGGGATACGCCACTCTCGCTTTACCGAATCTGCCCAGCTCGGAGCCGAGCAGGTAGTAGGAAGCGCGTATTTTCTTCACCAGCGCGGGGTCGGAGGTGCCCTGATTTATCTCCGTACAGTCGATCTCCACGGTATTTTTGCCGAGAGTCTTGATCGTTGCGCCCATTTTGCGGAGGATGTCAAGGGACAGAGAAACGTCGCGTACGTTGGGGATATTCTCAATGACACACTTGCCCTCTACAAGGACGCAGGCATATATGATGGGGAGCGCCGCGTTTTTCATTCCGCTGATTTCAACGGTACCGTGAAGAGCGCCGCCTCCGTTTATCACTATTTTATCCATGCAGGCAATTTCCTTTCATGCTGCCCTTGCGGGCTTTTCGATGTATATGCAGCCGTTTCCGGCGAAAAGTCTCTTCATGAGAAAAATGTGGATTAAAAACCAATATATTATAACAGATAATCGGATAAAAATAAAGTATTTTTCTTCTTTTTTTTATTATTTGCGAATTGTTGTGCATAATGTATCAGCAGTCCGCTTCACTTTTGTGCAATATATGTAATATTATCTTCTTCCTCCGTATATTCTATTATATTCCCCATTTCCCTTTTTGCGATTTTTTGTGTTTACAAAAAGTTAATATGTTTGGGTATAAACGGTAACAGTTTATGGGTACAATACATTTACTCTAAATATATTGTGAAAGGTATAAGAATGAGATTCAGCGACAGACTACGCTCTTTTTTCTACGGAAGATACGGCATTGACGCTTTATACTATGCTTTGTTTGTGACGGTTCTCCTTTTGTGGGTGGTGAGGGTGTTCGTCAAAAGCTTAGCCGCCTCCGCGGTCCTTTACATGATCGAGCTTGCGATCCTCGTTTTCATGGTTTACAGGGTATTTTCGAGGAATATACCCGCAAGGCGGAAGGAGAACGAGAAATTTCTCGGCATCTTCCGCTCTGCGAAAAACTTTTTCATCCTGCAGAAAAACAGGATACGGGACGCAAAGAAGATAAGATACAGAAAATGTCCGGGCTGCCGCGCAGTTCTCCGTCTGCCCCCGAAAAAGGGAAAGCACACGGTGAAATGCCCGCGGTGCGCGAAGTCCTTTGAGGTAAGGGTGATAATATGACGGAGAGCATTTATTTCGAGACGCTGACCGAGTTCATGAAGCTTCGCACCTCCGTGGACCGCATTCTCTCCCCCGTGGCGGCTCTTTTCGGGCTGACGCCCGTACAGTCCGTCATGCTCCACCTTATCTCCCGCTCGGAGGGCGCTACCGTCGGCTCCATTTTCCGTGAGCTTGACCTGAATCAGGGTAACGTCTCCTCAGTCTGCAAGAAACTGGAAAGCGACGGATTCATCAAGAGGCAGAGATCTCCCGATGACGAGCGGTGCTTTTACATCACGCTGACGGAAAAAGGCACGTCTGCTCTGCGCGGCATTGAAGAGAGACTGCCCTGCATTCTGCCCAGATGCGATGCCGCCGACAACGAAGAGGTGCGGCGCGCGGCAGAGGGACTTGAAGCGCTGAAGAATATAGCGCAGAAAATCAACCGCGCCATCAATGAAAACGACATCGGAGGAAAAGCTGATGCTTGAACTTAAAAACATAAGAAAATCATACACCATCGGGGACACCGTGACCCGGGCTCTGGACGGAGTCTCTCTCGCATTCGGAGAGAAAGAATTCGTTTCCGTGCTCGGTACCTCGGGCTCCGGTAAGACCACGCTTTTGAACGTCATCGGCGGACTTGACCGCTACGACAGCGGTGATCTGATAATTAACGGAAAATCGACAAAGGAATACAAAAGCCGCGACTGGGACACCTACCGCAACCACTCCGTGGGATTCGTTTTCCAGAGCTACAATCTTATTCCCCACCAGACGGTGCTTTCAAACGTTGAGCTGGCGCTGACACTTTCCGGAGTTCCGAAATCCGAGAGACGCCGCAGGGCAAAGGAAGCGCTTGAAGCTGTCGGTCTGGGCGATCAGTTGAAAAAGAAGCCTTCACAGATGTCCGGCGGACAGATGCAGAGAGTCGCCATCGCCCGCGCACTTGTGAACGACCCGGATATTCTCCTTGCCGACGAGCCTACGGGGGCGCTTGACACGGACACCAGCGTACAGATAATGGATATTCTGAAGAGGATCTCGGCGAACAGGCTCGTCATCATGGTGACGCACAACCCGGAGCTTGCCGAGACCTACTCCACCCGTATCGTGCGCTTACGTGACGGCGCCGTCATCTCCGACGAGCCGAACGTTCCCGCAGAGGCGGCAAAAGCCGCAGATGAGGAAGCTGCGGAAAAGGCCGCCTCCGTCTCCAAGGGCAGGAAGAAGAGGACGTCCATGTCCTATCTCACGGCGCTTTCCCTTTCCATGAACAACCTGATGACCAAAAAGGCAAGGACCATTCTCACCGCCTTTGCCGGCTCCATCGGCATTATCGGCATCGCCTTGATCCTTGCGATTTCCAGCGGCATACAGGGTTATATCGACAAGGTACAGGAGGACACCCTTTCGGGCTATCCCATATCCATCGTTGAGGAGAACCTGGATTTTGAGGAGATACTGGAGACCATCTCCGGAAAAGCCGAGCCCGGCGACCACGGGAACGACAAAGTCTTTGCATCCCCCCGTATTTTCGATCTGTTCGACACGATGAACAATCTTGAGACCACGAAGAACAATCTTCACGATTTCAAGGCGTTCCTGGACGAAAACGAGGAGATCGACGATTACGTCAGCGCCGTCAGATACTCCTACAATGCGGACCTGCTGATATACGGCAAGGACGTGAACGGCGAGCTTAAGAAGATAAACCCTTCCACCATCATCACCTCCATGTACGACGCCATGGGAGTAAGCATCAGCACCTCGGGCTCCTCTCCCTACTCCATGATGTCACAGAACAACATGAACGTATGGTCGGAGATGATCCCTGCGCGTGACGGCGGGCTTGTGAACGATCTGGTCCGCGATCAGTACGAATTAGTGGCGGGAAGCTGGCCCGAGAGCGCCGAAGAGGTCGTTCTGGTCATGGACAAGAACAACGAGATCAGCGACGTTTACCTCTACTCGCTGGGGCTTAAGGACCAGACGGAGCTGGAGGACATCGTCTCCGGCGAGCTGGAGGCGCCGGAGGTGCCTGAGAGCTGGGAATACGATGATCTCATCGGCATGAGCTTCTACGCTCTGCTTCCCTCCGCTGTATATTCAGACACGGACGGCGACGGCGTATGGACCGACATGACCGACAATGAGGACTATATGAAGATCACGGCGGAGTCCGCTCTCGAGATCAAAATATGCGGTATCGTGCGCCCCGATCCCGAGGCGGCGAGCACCTCCATCCGCGGTGCGATCGGCTACACCCACGCGCTGACGGAAGAGCTTATAAAAAAGACCGCCGAGGCTCCCATCGTCAAACAGCAGAAGGAAGATCCCGCGGTAGACGTTTTCACGGGGCTTCCCTTTGAGACCGGCGAGGAAAAGGAGCTGACCGCCGCTGAAAAGGCAGAGGGCTTCAAGTCTCACGCTTCCGGTCTGAACACCGCCGCGAAAGCGGAACTTTACACTAAGATCGCCTGCACCGTGCCGGAGGATACCATGGCCGAGAGCCTTTCCGCCGCCATGCAGCAGTACCCCGACCGTGCGTCGAAGGAGCAGCTCATCATCACGGCATACAGCCAGTCCTCAGGGGCTGACACCTCCGCCGTCGAAAAGTACATTGCCGACATGAGCGACGAGGATCTGGACGGTGCGGTGACGCAGATGATCTCCGCGCAGATCACGGCCCAGTACGCCGAAAAGGTCTCCTCCGGGCTTTCCGTGATGACGCCCGATCAGCTTTCCGCTGCTCTTGACGCGGCAATTGCTTCCGCCGACGAGGCGACCCTTGCTTCGTATCACGACAATTTCATGCCGGCTACGGTCTCCGAATCCACATATGAGGACAACATCCGCGCGCTTTCCGCGGTGGATCTGGATTCTCCCTCCATGGTAAACATCTACGCGGTGACCTTCCAGGCAAAGGATGATATAGCTGATCTCATTTCCCGCTACAACGACGGTGTATCCGAGGCGGATCAGATCACCTACACCGACTACGTGGCGATCCTCATGTCCTCCGTGACCACCATCATCAACTCCATTTCCTACGTGCTGATCGCTTTCGTTTCCATCTCGCTGGTGGTCTCCTCCGTCATGATAGGCATTATCACCTACATCTCAGTTCTGGAGCGCACCAAGGAGATCGGAATACTCCGCGCCATCGGTGCGTCGAAGAAGGATATTTCCCGCGTATTCAACGCGGAGACCCTTATCGTGGGACTCACAGCGGGCTTGCTGGGCATCGGCATAACGGAGCTCTTATCCATCCCCATCAACATCATCATAAAGAACCTCACGGACATTTCGGGTGTGGCGGCTCTTCCCTGGCAGGCGGCCGTGATACTCGTTATCATCAGCGTCGTTCTGACAGTTATCTCCGGTCTCATCCCCGCCGTGTTCGCGGCGAAGAAGGATCCCGTGGAGGCGCTCCGCAGCGAATGACCGTCACATATTTTTCTGCCTTTCATATTATGGTATTGGAGCGCGCAAGTGCTCCGGAACGGTGAAAACCGAAAAATCAAAGAAAGGCACAAAATATGAACTGCTTCTGCAATCTTTTTGACAATGAGGTAATCTGGCTCATTATCATCACGCTTCTTCTTCTCAACAACACCTGCAACTGCGGTTACGGCAGATCCGGCTGCGGCTGCAACGATTCGCCCGTCAACTACGGCTGCGGCTGCAACTGAAGGGGAGTATAAAAAGCAGGTCGGCACCGATAGGTGCTGACCTGCTTTTGTTTCTTTGCGCTCTTTCTCCCAAAAGAAAGAGCACAAAGAAACTTTAAGAAAGGGGGAGGGATATTACGGTTTTTTTCTGCTTTACTGCTTTTTCGGCCATTTTATAAGAATGGCCTCTGCCGTTTGAGCAATACGATATCACACAATCCGAGTGTTTAAGCATCCAGTCGTTCCGCCTCGATATGGCGTAACGGCGCGGTACTTTTTCCAGTTCCTCCGGAAATACCGTATTCCCGGGATATTCCGCTTTATTCTTTCCCTGCGGGAGATAAGCCAGTACTATTTCATACCGTAATTGCGGATATATGTTTTTCAGCTCGGTCAGTATGTCGATCACCATTAAGGTCAAAGCTCCCGTTATTTCCCGCGTAAAACATTGTCACATCGCCGTCTATAAGTTCTATTATCGCCTTGCGCAGCATAGGTCTGATCACGGGCGACGCATATCTGCTGCCGAAAAAAGTACATATTCTCATAATAGTTCTCCCGATTTTATGACCAGTTCGCGGTCAATATTCTGTTTCATTATAACATACAATAATTACGGTTGCAACCAATACCGGTCAGCATGAGAGGTAACTATGGAACAGAAGATCAGACGCGATCTGAACATGGGGGATAACCTTCGCAGGTTAAGAGACGCATCCGGTCTGTCGCAGGAAAAGTTGTGTGCCTGCCTTCAGCGGAACGGCTGTGACATCGGCAGAACGACCTACGCGAAATACGAATCGGGTGAGTTGAATATCCGTGCCAGCGTTATCGTAGCTTTACGGAAAATTTACGACTGTTCGTACGATGAGTTCTTCCTCGGATTGGATAAATAAAAAACAGGTCGGCACCGAAAGGGGCTGACCTGTTTTTGTTTCTTTGCGCTCTTTCTCCCAAAAGAAAGAGCACAAAGAACCTGTGAAATTGAGGCGTTAGTTCTGTTGCAAGGGCGGCGTATAATAGCCTTCCCCAGCGGGGGAAGGGGGACCGTCTTTTTTGCGAAGCAAAAATCTCTTGCGCAGCAAGCGCTGACGGTGGATGAGGTGTCTCATCAGCACAACTTTTCTTACAGCATAAACCTATCGTAATCGTTTAGAAAGACACCTCATCCGCCAAGTGTAACGATGCCCTCATTCCCCATATTTAAGTATCACTTCGGCAAAGGCTCCGCCTTTGCGGGTACAACGTCAGCAGACCTCCCTCATATGCTGTTCTTTGACGTTGTACTGGGGAAGGCTTTCTGCGGCGTTCGCCTCGCTGACAGTGACAGGGGTACCATCAAATAGTTAGTAGAGATTGCCACGGTCGGGCGATGCCCTCCCTCGCAATGACACCGTCGGTGCTTCGCCCCTCCGTGTAAGGCGGCTTCGCCGCCTGATTGCCTCCCTTAGATTCCGCAGGAATCAAAGGGAGGTGGCACGGGCGCAGCGAGTGACGGAGGGATTCTTTTGGCCTGAAATCTAAGGCTTCTGATCCCTCCACCAAGCAAAGCGATGTCCCCACTCCCTTTGACCCTATGGGACTAAGGGAGGCTATCACCCGCCGCCTCTTAAAACTTAATACTTAAAACTTAAAACTCAAAAAAAGAAGCCCCGCAAACGGAGCGCACACATAGGGATTTTTTCACCGCCGACCGGCAAGGAATATTAATAAAAAATATCAGGTGCGGCGGGAATTTCCCGAATATCTGATGAAAAAATGACCGAAACGTAAGTTCCGGTCATTTTATTATTATCTTGCCTTTGTCCGTTTTGGACGTCTGCCGTACCTTTGTACGGC
>JAZLKW010000076.1:0-33463 GCA_045597805.1 Candidatus Avispirillum sp.
GACCTTTGCACCGCGGGAGCCGCAGACCTTTGCACCGCAGGAGCCGCAGACCTTTGCACCGCGGGAGCCGCAGACCTTTGCACCGCGGGAGCCGCAGGCCTCTGTGCCTGTGCAGCCGGTCTGCGCTGCGAGGCGGGAGACGGAGCCGCAGGGCCCTTCTGCTGTGCGCGGGGATTCGCTCCGGGCGTTACCATTCGGGTCGCCGCGTCGACTGACGGTGCGGTGTTCCTGCGCTGAGACGCCGGAGAAGCTCCGGGCATGGGTCTGGACGCAGGTGTCTGTGCCAACCTCTCTGCGGCTTTCTTCCGTTGTATCAGGCTTTCGTTATCGTCACCGATGCCGGGATCTCCGGGACCGTTCAAATTCTTTCTTTCGGGTATGTCATTCATAGGTTATCGACCTTTCTTTCCTTAATGGATCAGAAGAAAAACGAAACGATGATGTAAAAAATGAAAAGCAGTATGAAGGAGGGAGAAAGCAGTGCCGCCAGAAACGGCGGAGGATCTCCCTGGTTCTGCTTGCGGCGCAGGGGCGAGGGCGCGTTCGATTCGCCCATTATCCTGTACAGCCGTTCCGCTCTGCCGAAAAAGAGTATGGCGGAGATAAGGGAAAGAGCTGCTACGATAAAAGTGAGAAGTATGAGGCCGCCTATCTGCTTTGCGGCGATCTTGTAGATATATTTTTCGAAATAAACCGTAAATACGTTGTAAACGACGTGTATCACAGAGGTGGTGATGATAGAGCCCGTGGCGCCCGCCGCCAGAGCCAGAATGATGCCGGTGAACAGGTATATGGGAAGTCTGACGGGTGTAAAATGCAGAAACGCGAACAGAAGCGAGGAAAAGAATACGGCCGTTCCCGCTCCGTAGGGCGTATATTCCGTCAGTATCACCCCGCGGAATAGGAATTCCTCAAGGATGGCGGGAAGCACGCCGAAGGCCAGAGCTGTGTAAACTGTGTCTGTCACACCGGTCATTTCCACCGATCCGCGCAGGCCCGCTGCCGCGCTCGCCGCGAAGCTTTCCGGAAAAAGCCAGTACATGAGAAGACTGAGGGCGATACCTCCGCTGATCATGAGGAGAACGGCGTATAGCGAAAGGGAAACATGCCGCACCCTCATTATTTTTAGGTTAAGTCTTCCTTTATATTCATTTCCTCTGAGAATACAGAAGAAAACCGCGGGAAGCCCCATGCAGGCGATTTCCAGCGCCATGACGGTGAGGTACGGGTTCACCCCGCCGGAGATCTTCGATATGTCAAGATAATTTGCCGCGGTTATCAGCACCGATATTATGATTATCAGCGCGGGCGCGGCGTGTACGCTTTTGATTTTCATTTTACTCTCTTACGATAATGACGTTTTGCTCCGTCAGTAATATATCTGTATTACGGTCGTACCTCCCGCGAGGAAGCCGGGGTACGAGAAAGTCCGAATAGATGACGCCGACGCGGCTGCCGGAAAAAGAGGAAAGGAATCTGTCGTAGTACCCTTTACCATAGCCGAGGCGAAACCCGCTTCTGTCGAAGACGAGCCCCGGAACGAAGCATACGGCATTACCGGCGCCTTTGCCGGGATCGAACACCGGGGCATCCGGGGGCGGCGCTTTTATCCCGTATGCGTCCGGGATAAGCTCATCAAGGGATGCAACCGTGTGAAACGTCACGGTATGGCTTTCCGTGTCGCACCGGGGATAGGCGAGCTTTTTGCCTCTCGCCAGCGCTTCCCGCGCCAGAGGCGACAGGGATATCTCGCACTCTGTCGCGTCGTACAGAAGCACGTATTGTGCGAAACGGAATACGGCGAGAGAGGCGGCACGGCGGCATATTTCCATATCGCGCCGTTCTTTCTCCTCTTTCGGCAGAGCTCTGCGCTTTTCCTTATATTCTTTCCTCAGCGCGTCTTTTTCCTGCTTCGGGGAGGATGACATCACGCGATAACGGCTGTGCGGATCTTTTCCGCAGCTTCACTGCCGCAAAGTGCCTCCACGAGCTCCAACGCGAATTCCGTAGCGCAGCCCATGGCGCGTCCGCAGATGATATTTTCGCAGACGGTAACGTCACATTCTTCAGCGGAGGCTCCCTCCAGATATTTTTCGTATCCGGGGTAGCAGGTCGCAAATTTGCCGCGGAGGATACCGCGCTTTCCGAGAATTGAGGGTGCGGCGCAGATCGCCGCGATATATGCGTCTTTTTCGAGAGCGGCGCTAAGAAAAGTCTCCACGGTGTCGGACTTGTCGAGGTTGGTCGTTCCGGGCATTCCGCCGGGAAGCACGACCATCTCAAGGTCGTCGGGGGAGACGTCCGTGTCTTTTTTGTCTGCTTTAACGACGATCCCGTGAGAGCCCTCGATATACTCGCCGCCGACGCCCACCGTTGTTACCTCGACCCCTGCGCGGCGCAGAAGATCCACGGACGTCAGCGCTTCTATTTCTTCAAATCCCTCAGCCAGAAAAATGTAAACCATAATTATATCTCCAATGCGGTCTTTATTTTTTCGAAAATTACCTCTCTGGGCAATATCTTTCCGTCCGGTGCACATTCGATAACGTGCCAGCCGCATTTTTCTGCGGCAAAGGCGGCGGCTTTGTACGAGCGGAACAGATACCCGATGTCCTTTTCGTGTATGTCCATCTTCTGCCCGGTCTCAGCGGTCCTCGATCTTACGTTCCCGGTGGAAAGAGAGGGGTCCATGGAGAGGAGCACCACTTCATCGGGTGCGGGAAGCCCCAGCTTCGAAAACTCAAAGTCGAATATCCAGGAAAGAAATCCTTCCCACTCGTCCTCCGGGAGCTTTGAAAGCTGATGATACAGATTCGAGGTGGTATATCTGGTGGCGACGACGGTGCAGTCCGGATCCTCGTAGTCCCGCTTCCAGTCGGTGACGAAGCTTATATACCTGTCGGATGCGAAAAAGCAGGAAGCGGCGTAGCCGTTGGTGTCATTGGGGGTTTCTCCTATCTCACCGCCAAGATACATCTCTACGAGAGAGCAGCTTTTCTCCCCGTAGCGGGGGAAGCTCAGCTCGCGCACCCGGCCTTTTTTCTTCAGATACTCGGCGAGGTAGGCGGTCTGTGTGGTCTTGCCGCTTCCGTCAAGACCCTCTATCACAATAAATTTTCCCATAGCTTATATCTCTTCGTTCTTGACCTGGAGCTCCATGAACTGGTCGCGGGTTATGAGCACCTCTCGGGGCTTCTGTCCCTCGGGGGCGGAAACGTAACCCATTTTCTCCATATGGTCGATGATCTTCGCGGCACGTCCGTATCCTACGGACAGCCTGCGCTGCAGAAGTGAGGTGGATATCTTGCCGCTTTCGAAGGCGACCTCCATAGCCTGCTCCATCAGAGGATCGCTCTCGGATTCTCCGCCTTCTCCGCCGCCGGATGCAGCACCGGAGCCTTTCTTGGAGCCGCACATTGCGGCCTGAGCGTCGATCTCCTTCATGACCTCGTCGCTGTACGTGTTCTCACCGGCGATGCTCTGTGCCTTTATGAACTGTACCACGGCGTCAACTTCCTTCTCCGATACGAATGCGCCCTGCACACGCATGGGCTTCGCCGCCCCTACGGGGGCGTAGAGCATATCGCCGCGGCCGATGAGGTTTTCCGCACCGGAACGGTCGATGATCGTTCTGGAGTCAACCTGGCTCGCGACAGTGAACGCTATACGGGAGGGGATGTTCGCCTTGATGACGCCGGTGATGACGTCCACGGAGGGACGCTGTGTGCCGATGACCAGATGCATACCCGCAGCTCTCGCTTTGGCGGCGAGACGGGCGATGGAGGTCTCAACGTCGCTGGCGGCAGTTGACATGAGGTCGGCAAGCTCGTCGATGACTATAACTATCTGCGGCATGAACTCACGGTCGGGATCGTTTTTCGTGATCTCGTTGTAGCTTGCAATATCACGCACGCCCACGGACTCGATGAGCCCGAAGCGGCGCTCCATCTCATTGACCGCCCACGCCAGAGAGCCTGCGGCTTTCTTGGGATCGCTCACCACGGGGACGAGCAAATGGGGCAGCCCGTTATAAATGCTGAACTCGACCTTCTTGGGGTCGATTAGGATAAGCTTGACCTCGTCGGGGGCAGCCTTGTAGAGCATGGACATGAGCAGACAGTTTATGCAGACCGATTTACCCATACCGGTGGCACCGGCGATGAGCAGATGAGGCATTTTTGCCACGTCCATGATGATGGGCTCGCCCGCAACATCTTCACCGAGAGCGCAGGTCAGCTTGGATCTGGCGGTGCCGAAGTTGCCGGAATCTATCAGCGTACGCAGATATACGGTCTCCGCCTGCTTGTTGGGTACTTCGATGCCTACCGCCGCCTTGCCCGGGATGGGCGCCTCGATACGCACGCCGGAGGTGGCGAGGTTGAGAGCGATGTCGTCCACAAGGTTTGCGATGGAGCGGACTCTGGTGCCCGCCTCGGGCAAGAGCTCGTAGCGGGTTATCGTAGGTCCTCTCGATACGCCCACGATGCGTGTCTTCACGTTGAAGCTTGCGAGAACGTTCACCAGCTTCGCGGCGTTCTCCTGATACTCCGATCTGACGTCCGCGGTTTTTGCGCCGGGGTCTTTCGTCAGAAGCTCGATGGGCGGATATTTATATACGGGTTTTGGTATTTCTATCTTGACCTGGGTGGGCTCGGGTTCCTTTTCGACCTCCGATACGGTCTCTCTGGCAACGCCCAGAGATTTGCCGTGCTTTTTTTCGTATTCGTCGGCGGCGCGGGCAAGAACGTCAAAGCCGTCGTCGGCAGCGTCGGCCGCGGGGGGGATCTCCTCGGTGACCTCTGCTTCTTCTGCCTCATTGGCAAACACAGCCTTTTCCGCGGCGAGCACGGAACGGGACTTCGTTTCCTTTGCCCGTCTCATGACCTCCTCGTAGGTAGCGTTGTTGATCCTCTCGCGCTTCTGCTCGGGGGTTTCGTAGTCCTCCTCATCCTCGGTGATAAGCTCTGATTCGTCGATGGGCACGTCGGTGTCGAATTTCTTTCTGCGCCATTTGCTCACGGGCGGGATGGGTGTTTTCTCGGTGACCTCTCCGGTCTCCTTGTCAACATCGACGTATTCCAGCTCGTCTTCGGGATGGATGAATTCCTCAACGGGGTACTGTTCTGCATATTTTTCTCTTTCCGCACGCTCGGCGGCCGCTGTTTCTCTGTGCTCGGCCAGCTTTATGGATATGAGCTTGAACAGGTATTTGGGCGTCAGTCCCGCCGTCAGAGTGACGGAAAGGAGAAGCAGAGCGCAGACCAGGACGAAGGACGCCGCCAACTTGAAGCAGTAGATGAACGCTTCACCGATGGTTCCGCCGATAACGCCGCCTCCGTAAAGAAGCGCGCCCCTTGTCCACATGGCGGGGATATCGAAACCGCCCACGGGGGAGAAAAGCTCAAGCAATACGGAAACGAGAACTGCCGAGATCATGGCGAAAATGAAGCGGAAGCTGAGAAGTCCGGCGTCATTCCTGTCGAAAAATTCGGCGATGGCGACATAAGCGAGAAAAACGGGAGTGAGAAAAGCGGCGCCGCCGAACAGACCCGTTAAAAACTTATATATTCCTTTAAGCACCACGCCCGGATCCTCTCCTCTGCCCGTGAAAAGGCAGATGGTGAGAAGAATGGCGGAGAGAAGCATGATGTATGGCGCGATCTGCGACCAGAGACCGGTTTTTTCTTCTCTGATCTCGATCTGCTGTCCCTGACGCCGTGCGGGTGCTTTTTTCGCGGCAGTGCCGGTTGAGGTTTTTGCTGGTTTTTTCTGTGCCATTTAACTTTAAGTCCTTTCGGATGCTTGATTTTATATCAGAAGAGCTTCGATGCTCCGGGGATCTTCCGTATGAGATATACGAACAGAACGGTAACGAGGGATACCGCCGCCACGGTCACGGGGATGCCGACGGCGGAAAATACCGATCTGTACGGGAAATACTTTAAGAAAAGGTCCAGCGCTATGCCGTGGAACAGGTACACGCCGAATGAAACGTCGGACAGTGTTTTGACAAAGGTACTCTGTTTGTCCGTCAGTATGCCGTAGAGCAGGGTGAATGCGGCGAAAGACGCAGCCATGATGAAAATATTGCGGTTGGAAATATAACTGCTGTCGTATTCTCCGCGTTTGAGGCAGGCGGCAGAAGCGATGACGGATGCTGCCGCGGCGCACAGGGCGATGAGAACGGCACACCATACACGGTGCTTCGCAAGGTCACACTTTCCGAGGTTCTTATATATGATGCGCCCGCAGACGAAATAGCCGAGATAATAGGTGGCGCCCACGATGGGAACGGGGTATCTGGGATTTATCCCGATACAGTATATAAGTCCGCCGAACACAGCGAACAGTATCACGAAGAGGCGATCCTCCCGTTCTGTCATACCGTCAGTCATCCGTTTGATAAAGGGCAGTACGATATATATTCCCAGAAGCGCATACAGAAACCACAGAAGCGTCCGCTCCGGACCTGAGAACAGACTGAGAACGTCGATGTCCGTGACACCCTTGAAATATCTGTCCCAGAAATAAAACACCGCGGTGATGAAAACGAGGGACAGCGCACGCCACGCGATCCTTTTTCTGTTCTTTTTCGGGTCGTACTCTTTCCCGAGAAGCACCGCTCCGCTTATCATGAAAAACAGAGGGACACTGATGCGGGCTGCGGAGTTGAAGAAAACGGCTGCCGAAAAGGAGGCGGCACTGATGCTTGATATGGCGCGGCAGTAGTAATTCGCTGCGTGAACCGTTACGACCAGTATCATCGAAATGATACGCATACGGTCAAGCCTCAGGTCCCTGCCACGTGACATAATTTCCCTCCATATAAACTTCCCCATAGTAATACATACTAATAATAACAGAAATAACCGTGAATTTCAAGGTTTACGGCAAAAAAGGATATAATGAAAAATATGAAAGCATACGGCAGAAAGGCAATAAAAAGCAGCGCCGCTGCGGCGGGCGGCGCTGCGGCGGGATTCATAAACGGATTTCTGGGCTCAGGCGGAGGGATCATACTCCTGTATCTGTTCGGAAAGCTGTCCCGGACGGACGGAGCAAACTCCCCAAGAGACAATTTCGCCTCCACCGTGGCGGCAGTCCTTCCTTTAAGCGCCGTGTCTGCGGTGATATATTCCGACAGGGGCATGGGCGATATTTCCATACTCCTGCGTCTCGCGCTCCCCGCCGCCGCGGGCGGAGTTTTGGGCGCCCTGCTGACGGACAGACTGAATACGGACCTCCTTAAAGAAATATTTGCCGTCATCGTTACCGTGGCGGGCGTGAATATGCTTCTGTGACAGCATAAGCCTATTTGTCATATTATATTACTGATACCGACGAAAGGGGAAACGCATATGAAAATTGCCGTGGTGAAGCCTCCGAAGATACTGTGCCCCATATTGCGTAAGCTGTTCGGAATATAGAAAAAAGAAGAGGATACCTGAGGGTATCCTCCCTTTTTTGTTAGCACCTGTATGAGCGCGGCACGTCCGGACTCTTCGGAGTGTAATTCTGCATTATGGCGGAGTGTACGCCGCAGCCCCGACAGTATTTTCCGGTGCAGAAGTTCATTTCGTGCTCGGTTTTGTCCCGCTCGCTGAGAAAGCGGTTCACGGTACGGCTCCCCACGATACCCTCACAGGTGATCGTGTATTTCGCCTCACTGACGTAAAAGGGACAGAATACAAGTGCATCGATGGTTTTGTTTGCCATTAGTACGACCTCTTTTTTTGTTATTACTTCCCAAGGCAATCAAAACAACCGTCAGAACGGGGAAGACAGTATATTTTTAGCCGGATCTTCCCGGCGCGGGCTCTTTCCGCGCCGTTTCCAGAAAATGCCGATGGTCTCCTCAAGGCTAAGCCCCAGGCAGGATGACATCAGCTGCGCCTCGTGCACGGTCACACCGCATCCGCCGTCGCGGAGCTTGCGGTACAGAGTACTGCGGTCGATGCCGAGGTACGCCGCCACGCCCTCCAGCGTGGTGTTCTTTTCTGCTATCTTACGCTTCAATGCGTAAACGTCGATCTCCAATATCATCATTCCTTTCAATTGCTGTTTCGAAGCCCCTTCGGCGCAAGAGCGAAAGCACGGCCGCCGCTTTCGTCCCGCGTCCTCGGATTTCTGTATAAATTTTACCAAAAATTGCCAAAACCGTCAAGCATATGCAACACGTTTTTTGTCCTTTTGTGTTGCAATTATGCAACAAAAGAGGAAATTAGGCGGAAGAAGGAGCACAGCCATATCATAAAGGATCGGGACAGAGAAATCTCCCCGCGAAAGATACCGTCCGGGAGAAACGCCCCCAAAAGGCTCGGACGGTGTCTTTTACTCCGTACCGTGATCATAACATGGATGAGGTACCATAAAACGGACAGTTGAAATCGGGGAGAGGTTGTGGTAAAATACTTTCGGAGGTGAGAAAATGAGACTTGACAAATATATTGCCGATACGGGCATAGCCAGCAGAAAAGAAGCGGCGAAGGCAGCGAGAGCGGGACTGGTGACTCTTGAAGGGACCCCCGTGCGCGACCTGTCCGTCCATATAGACGAGAATACGGCGAACGTCACGTATTGCGGCACAAAAGTCAATTGGCGGAAGTACGTGTACGTCATGCTCAATAAGCCGTCGGGATATATCAGCTCAACGGAAAAGTCGTCAAGAACGGTCATGTCCCTGCTCCCTCCGGAATTTTCGAAAATGGAGATGTTTCCCTGCGGCAGGCTTGATATCGACACGGTGGGGCTTCTTATCGTCACCAACGACGGTCCCCTTGCCCACGAGCTGCTTTCTCCCCGTCACCACGCGGAAAAAGTCTATTATTACAGATGTTCCCCTGAAATCGGAGAGACGGAAAAAGAGAAAGTTTGCGCGGGAGTTGATATAGGCGGCTACGTGACGAAGAAAGCAAAAATGTCGCTCCTTTCGGGCGGCGACGGCTATATCACCCTGACGGAGGGAAAATTTCATCAGATAAAGCGCACATTTGAGGCGGTGGGAAGCAATATCACCTATCTCAAAAGAACGGAATTCGGCGGTATCACACTCGATGAAACGCTTTCCGAGGGGGAGTGGAGATACCTCACCGAAGAGGAACTTGAGATCCTCCGCAGCGCGGCGGAGAAAACCGCCGAAAGCCCCCGAAACACTTGACAAAGAGCGACAGCGGGCGTATAATTACAAATATACTATGGCGCAGTGTTTTTTGCGCGGAAAGAGATACATATGAAGAAAATCATGCTCGGCAACGAGGCGGTTGCCAGAGGCTTATTTGAAGCAGGGGTAAGGTTCATTTCCAGCTACCCCGGAACACCGTCCACGGAGATAACCGAGTTAGCGGCGAAATATGACGAAATATACGCGGAATGGGCTCCCAACGAGAAGGTCGCTTTCGAAGCGGCTCTCGGTGCCGCAATAGGCGGCGGCAGAGCGTTCTGCGGCATGAAGCACGTAGGACTGAACGTTGCGGCGGATCCCCTTTTCGTCACGGCATACACTGGCGTGAACGGAGGATTTGTCATAGGCGTTGCCGACGACCCCGGAATGCATTCCTCACAGAACGAGCAGGATTCGAGGCATTACGCCATAGCGGCGAAGCTGCCCATGGTGGAGCCCTCCGATTCCGTTGAGTGTAAGGAGTTCGTCCGCCTCGCGTACGATTATTCCGAACGATTCGATACTCCCTTTTTCCTCCGCCTCACTACCCGCGTGTCCCATTCCTCACAGCCCGTGGAGATGCTGGACAGAACGGAGCACGAGATAAAGGAATACGTAAAGAACGCGCCTGCGCACGTAATGATGCCCGCGAATTCGAGAAAACGGCATTACGTGGTCGAGGACAGGCTCACAGCTCTTGAAGAATTCGCATACGACTGCCCCTTCAATAAAGTCGAGATAAACTCATCGAAGATAGGTATCATCACCGCGGGCAACTGCTATAACTACGCCCGCGAGGTGTACGGAGATAACGCGTCTTACTTAAAGCTCGGCCTCGTGAATCCCCTTTCCGAAAAGCTTATTCGGGAATTTGCCGAGGGACTCGATCAGATAATCGTAATAGAGGAGCTGGACCCCGTTATCGAGAATTTCTGCCGTTCCATAGGGCTCACGGTTACCGGAAAAGACGTTCTTCCCCTGTGCGGCGAGTACTCCCAGTCGCTGCTCCGCGAGAAGCTTCTCTGCGAGGAAGCGGATAATACCGAGATCGCGGATGATATCCCCGCCCGTCCTCCCGTACTTTGCCCCGGATGCCCCCACCGCGGCGTATTCTATACGCTGAAAAAGATGGGCCTCACTGTTTCCGGCGACATAGGCTGCTATACCCTTGGCGCCGTCGCCCCCCTTTCTTCCATGGATACCGTGTACTGCATGGGCGCTTCCGTATCCTCTCTCCACGGCTTCAATAAGGTCCGCGGTGAGGAAAAGAAGACCGTAGCGGTGATCGGTGACTCCACCTTTATGCACTCCGGCATGACGGGACTTGTGAATATCGTATATAACGGCGGCTCGTCCACCGTGATCATCCTTGATAACCGTATCACCGGCATGACCGGACATCAGCAGAATCCCCTGACCGGCCTGACCCTGAAGAATACCCCCGCTCCCTATATCTGCCTTGAGGATATATGCGCGGGCCTGGGCGTTGCAAGAGAACATATAAGAGTGGTCGATCCCGCCGATATGGACGCTCTCGAAAAGACTCTCCGTGAGGAGCTGGACGCTGATTGTCCCTCCGTGGTCATCACCCGCCGTCCCTGCGCACTCCTGAAGGGCGTCGAGAAAAAGCCCGCGCTTGCAGTCGATACGGATATGTGTGTGGGCTGTGAGACCTGTATGGAGATAGGCTGTCCCTGCATTTCCATGAAGGACGGACAGGCAAAGATCGATCCCTCCATGTGCGTGGGCTGCGGGCTCTGTCAGAGCATGTGCCCTATCGGCGCCATCAACTGAAAGGAGACCGGTTTGAAAGCAGAGAAATCCTTATGTGAAAATATGCTGCTTTCAGACTCCATTTGTTCCTTTCGCCGCCAACGGGCGGCAAATTCAGAGAACCGGAACAAATGCACGAAAGGATTGGTAATATTATGAATACGAAAAATATAATGATAGTCGGCGTAGGCGGGCAGGGATCCCTGCTGGCATCCAGGATACTTGGTGCCGCTGCCATGGAAAAAGGCTATGATGTAAAGATTTCCGAGGTCCACGGCATGAGCCAGCGCGGCGGATCCGTTGTGACCTATGTGCGCTACGGCGATGCCGTCGCGTCCCCGGTCATTTGCGAGGGCGAGGCAGATGTCATCCTCTCCTTTGAAAAGCTGGAAAGCGCCAGATGGCTCCCCTACCTGAAGATAGGCGGAACGGTAGTCACCGCTCTGCAGGAGATAAACCCCATGCCCGTCATTACCGGCGCGGCAGAATACCCCGAGGACATAATAGGAAAGATAAAGGCGCTTGGCGTTGACATTATCGCAGAAGACGCCGCCGGCATAGCAAAAGAAGCCGGAAACGAAAAAGCAGCGAATGTGGCGCTTATAGGACTTGCCGCCCATGCGCTGGGCTTTGACACAGAGACGCTGAGGGCGGCAGTCTCCGCGTGCGTTCCTCCGAAAGCGCTGGAGGTCAACCTCAAAGCGTTCGACCTCGCTGTCTCCAAGGTGAAATAATGGTAGATCTTCTTACACTTCAGAAATATTTCATATTGCAGCATCTCCACGAGGGTGACCGCGCCGTGGACTTTACCATGGGCAACGGCCACGATACGGCATTTCTGTCGCAGACCGTGGGAGATAAGGGCTTTGTCACCGCTTTTGATATTCAGCCGAAAGCGCTGGAATCCACCGCAAAAAATCTACGCGAGTGGGGCTGCCCCGAAAACTGGAAGCTTATATGCGCATCTCACCACCTCGCTCCCGAATATGTAAAGGAGCCCATAAAGGCGGGAATGTTCAATCTGGGCTATATGCCCGGCAGCGGCAATAAAGCGCTGACCACCATGCGGGAAACGACGCTCCCTGCCGTGGAAAACGCCCTGTCGCTCCTGGACCGTGACGCCATCCTTATGGTGGCGGTGTACCCCGGACACCCGGAGGGCAGACTTGAGGGCGAGGAGCTGCAGAAGTATTTTTCTACCCTTTCCCGCTATAAGCTCTGCATTGCCAAATTCGAAATGCTCAATTCCCCGGATTCCCCCTACTTCATGATAGCAGAGACGAAATAAGGTGCCGCAAATCGGCACATAAGCTGGTTCTTGCGTGAAATATAAAGGAGGTGCCGCCGTGGCAGAAAACAGAATACCCGTTTCTCACGCCGGCTTCGCCGACAGGAACCGGCCCCCGGTACCCAGAACTGCCCGTACGGGACGCCCGATTCCGGAAAAGAAAGACAACCGTCCCCCAATGACCTACGGCCAGTGGAGAAACGCCAATCCGATCCCCGGGAAAACGGCGAAAAACAAGGTCCCGCAAAGCCGCGAAACGGAGCGCCGTTTCACCTCCTATTATTCCGTCGATACCCCGAGACAGATGCATATACCGATCCCTCCCTCCGCAAACGGGAAATATCCCGCTTATCCGGAGCAGGATCGCCGCAGAACGCCCGGCGCTGCTTATTCGGACGAAAAGGCGACGGAGCTCAGAAACAGACTTCGTCCGGCTCAGAGCCGTGCGCAGGTCAGGCCACAGGCTCCGATGAAGCAGACTGCTTCCAAGCCGTCTCCCCGCAAAGCACCCCGGAAAATTCAGGCTCCGGCGCCCGTAAACGTTAAGAAAACCGCCGCACCTGATGGAGTCCCTCAGAAGCGGGAGTGGGCTATGCCGGAAAGCTCCGTGGTGTACACAGCCTACGGAACGGAGCTTGAGCGTAACACGCGCCCCCGGAAACCCGAAAAAGATAAAAAACAGCAAAGACAGCAGCTGGCGCAGAGAAGAGCGGAAGAGAAGAAAGAAAAGCGCAGGAAAAGAAGATTTTACGTAAAATCGTTCTTCATACGTCTCGGAATAATGTTTCTTTTGTGCGCGACAGTGATCGGCGGTCTGTATTTCGCCACGTTCCATTCCGGCTCCGGCAAATCCGGAAGCGTCGACTATTACGTAAAGACCGAGCAGAGACACAACTTTTCCGCAAAGAGCGATAACGCTTACAGGAACGGTGTCCTTTATATAGATTTTTCCGATTTCGCGAAAGCTCTCGGCATCGCGTCGGTGGGAAGCGTTGATTCGGTACGCTTCATAATTCCCGATGCGGACGCCCGCGACAGCGGCGGAACAGGAAGGGAAGAATACGTAATTTTTACCGACGGCATGAGATCCGCCGCCGTGAACGGGACGACCGTCATTATGGAGGGCGCGTGCCGTACGGTGGGCCTGGACGTGTGGGTGCCCTTCTCGTTCGTAGAGAATTATGTCAACGGTCTGGTATACGAAAATGACGGCGACAGCGTCACCGTAAGCTGTGAGAACGAGAAAAAGGACGAAAACGGGGATCTGCTTCCTCCCGAGCTTCGGTTCTCGCTGAAAAAATCCTCCGCTCTCGCTCACGTGGAATATCCGGAAGCAAAGAAGGACAAAACATGACAGACACGAATTTTCATACACATACGTACAGATGCAACCACGCCGCGGGCGATGACCGCGAGTACGTGGAGGCTGCAATAGAAGCCGGTATCAGAACGCTGGGATTTTCCGATCACGCACCCTACGTGGGCTTTGACGGAGATTATTACTCCGGATACAGAATGAGGCCGGAGATGCTCGAGGACTACGTTATTTCCGTCAATTCGCTTAAGGAAATATACGCGGGCGACATTGACATCCATCTGGGCCTCGAGGCGGAATACTACCCGGAGCAGTTCGATGAATTTCTCGAGTTCATCCGTCCCTACGGGATAGAATATATGATACTGGGACAGCATTTCATAGATACTGATCAGTACGGAACTTACGCGCCCCATATAAAGGACCGCGGGGAATCCGAAAGGTACGTTGACCAGTGTATAGAGGCGATGAATACGGGCCTGTTCTCCTACGTCGCCCACCCGGACATCTTCGGGCTTGACCGCGACGACCCCGATTATGAGGTCCTCGCCGAAAAGTATTGCCGCGCCGCAAAGGACGCGGGCATCCCTCTGGAGCTCAATTTCCTGGGACTTGCCACCGGACGCATATATCCCTGCGACGAATTTTTCTCCGTAGTGGGAAAGGTCGGCAACGATGTGATATACGGCTTCGACGCACACCGTCCCGAAACGTTTTTCGATTTCGAGACCATGGAAAGAGCGGACGAAACGGTAGAGTATTTCGGACTCCACCGGACTGAAAACATAGATATCACAAGGCTTGCGAGATTTTTTGGCTATAAATAAGGAAATTTTCGAAAAACTCTTTACAAAACAAAAATATTGTGATACAATACATAGGCTAATCGGCTGCCCGGACAGCGGACTCAGGTCTTTTCAGAAGACTTCATCACCCGCCGCCGCCTGAGCTGAGCGATTAAATAAATTTTATGAGGTGACAAAAATGATCACAAAAGAAGTAAAAGCGAAAATCATCGAAGAGTACAAAACTCATGAGGGCGATACCGGTTCTCCCGAGGTACAGATCGCTATCCTGACCTACAGAATCAAGACCCTTACCGAGCACATGAAGCTGAACAAGAAGGACCACCACTCCGGCAGAGGCCTTCTGAAGATGGTCGGCCATCGCCGCAACCTTCTCAACTACCTGCAGAAGATCGACATCGAGCGTTACCGCGCGATCGTTGAGAAGCTCGGCCTGAGAAAGTAAAATAAAGCGCAGAACGAAAACGAAAGCATCAAGACATAGTATGGTCATTCTGTACTATGTCTTGACTTTTAAGGAAGTATTTTCAGTAAAACACTCCGGTTCGGATTAGCAGTTAAATAAATCCCGGAATTTTCCGAGGCTTATTTAAGTGCTAAACCCTCCGGAGTCAAAATAAAAAACGGAGGAAAGAAAAATGTTTGAAAACTACAAAACCTACAACTACGAGTTTGCGGGCAGACCTCTTACCGTAGAGATCGGTAAGGTCGCAGGCCTTGCAAACGGCTCCTGCATCGTCCGCTACGGCGAGACCGCGATCCTTGCGTGCGCTACCGCGTCCGCACGTCCCAGAGAGGGCATTGATTTCCTGCCCCTGTCCGTGGACTTTGAAGAGAGAATGTACGCTGTCGGCAGGATCCCCGGCGGTTACCTGAAGAGAGAAGGCAGACCCGGTGAGAAGGCAATACTTACCTCCCGTGTCATCGACAGACCTCTCCGTCCCCTTTTCCCCAAGGACCTCAGAAACGATGTCAACGTGTCCCTGACCGTTCTGTCCGTAGACTATGACTGCTCTCCCGAGATCGCAGCCATGATCGGCGCATCCATCGCCCTGTCCATTTCCGATATTCCGTGGAACGGACCTATCGGCGGCGTGTTCATGGGCATGACCGAGGACGGCAAGCTCATGGTGAACCCCACCGTGAAGCAGCGTGAGAAGAGCGTTCTGGAGCTGACCGTTGCCGCATCCCGCGAGAAGGTCGTAATGATCGAGGCAGGCGCGAAGGAAGTATCCGACGACGATATGTTCAACGCCATCATGATGGCACACGCAGTAATAAAGCAGCTCATCGTCTTCATCGACCACATCGTCGAGGAAGTCGGCAAGCCCAAGTTCGAGTACCCCTCCGGCGAACTTGATCACGATATGTTCGACGAGATCTTCGCATTCGTCGAGGAAGATGTGAAGTTCGCCCTCGATACTGACGATAAAAACGTTCGTGACGAGAGAATGGAGCCCGTTTACGATAAGGTAATGGAGAACTTCGGCGAGAAGTACGAAAACCTTGACGTTATCTATCCCGAGCTCATCTATAAGATCCAGAAGAAGATCGTCCGCCGCTGGCTCCTCGTCGATAAGAAGAGAGTAGACGGCAGAAGAATGGACCAGATCCGTCCCCTCGCAGCAGAAGTCGGCCTCTTCAAGAGAGTACACGGCTCCGGCCTCTTCACCAGAGGACAGACCCAGGTCATGACCCTCGCCACCCTCGGCCCCATCTCCGATGAGCAGATGCTCGATACCATCTGGGAAGAACAGTCCAAGAGATATATCCACCACTACAATATGCCCGGTTATTCCGTAGGCGAAGCAAAAGCCTCCAGAAGCCCCGGACGCCGCGAGATCGGCCACGGCGCGCTCGCTGAGCGTTCCCTCGTTCCCGTTCTCCCCTCCGTTGAGGAGTTCCCCTACGCTATCCGCCTCGTTTCCGAGGTAGTCTCCTCCAACGGCTCCACCTCCCAGGGCTCCGTATGCGGCTCCACCCTCGCCCTCATGGACGCAGGTGTTCCGATAAAGGCTCCCGTTGCAGGTATCTCCTGCGGTCTTATCACCGCTGAGGACTCCGACGACTTCATGACCATGATCGACATCCAGGGCCTTGAGGACTTCTACGGCGATATGGACTTCAAGGTAGCAGGTACCCATAAGGGTATCACCTCCATCCAGATGGACCTGAAGATCGACGGTCTTACCCCCGAGATCATCAAGGAAGCGTTCGCTGTGACCCATAAGGGCCGTGACTATATCATCGACGAGATCCTTCTGAAGGCGATCCCCGCGCCTCGTGCCGAGGTTTCCGAGTTCGCTCCCAAGATGGTAGCTATGAAGATCCCCGTAGACAAGATCCGTGAGGTCATCGGTACCGGCGGTAAGGTCATCCAGAAGATCACGGCAGATACCGGCGCCAAGATCGACATCGAGGACGACGGCTCCGTATTCATTTCCGCCATCGACAAGGACTGCATCGACGCAGCGAAGAAGATCATCGACGGTATCGTGTTCGAGCCCGAGGTAGGCGCTATCTACGAGGGCCCCGTAACGAGAATCATCCCCATCGGCGCGTTCGTCGAGATCGCTCCCGGTAAGGAAGGCCTCGTACACATCTCCAAGCTTGACAACAAGCGCACCGAGAAGGTCGAGGATGTCTGCAACGTCGGCGACACCATGAAAGTCAAGTTCCTGGGTGTTGACGAGAAGGGCAGAATGAACTTCTCCAGAAAAGACGCTCTGAACGCAGAGGCGGCTGAATAAAAAAAGATCAAGGGCGGGGACGATACCCCGCCTTTGTCACACGGTGATAATATGAACGATAACTTCGATCCCGATTTCCCTCAGGTAAAAAGAACCTATACCCCCGAGGAGGCAGGCCACGAAAGGACCCGACGCCCCGTCTCGCGGTACAGCGTCAAAAGAATGAAAAAGAAAAGGCTCAACCCGGGAGTGCTCCTTCTGGTGCTTTTCTTCGCGGCAATAATCAGTGTGTGCATATACCTTCTCGCCAGCGGGAAGAACAAGCCCGCTCTCCCCGCCGACACTTCGTCCGCAGTGACGGATGTGTCGGGAGAATCCGTCACCAACGATGACGGTCTCCCCTATTCCATCATCACTCTCACGGAGAGCGGGATATATTACGGCGACCTCATTCTCGTAAACTCCCAGCATGAGTACTTCTTCCCGGCGGAAGCGGAGAAGAACGTGGTGGAAATAAGCTCCGCGAAAAACGGATACTACGGTCTCTCTGCCTATTCCACCAAGCTTTCGAATAACGTCATCGAAAAGTTCAACACTCTCTGTGAGGACTATTACAAATACAGCGGATTTCATTGGATGCAGGTAAATTCCGCTTACCGTTCAAAGCAGGAGCAGACCGATCTTTACGCCGAGTATACCGAGACCTACGGCGCGGACTACGCCAAGTCCTACGTGGCGACGCCCGGCTTTTCCGAGCACCATACGGGTCTTGCCATGGACCTGAACGTGAACGTGGACGGCGCCATATACTACGTGGAGAGCTACGAGGGCTGCCAGTGGTTCAGGGAGAATGCCAAAAACTACGGATTTATTCTCCGCTATCCCGATGATAAGGTGCATATGACCGGAATCAGCTACGAATCGTGGCATTACCGCTACGTCGGCACTCCCCATTCGCAGATAATGGCGGATATGAACCTCTGCCACGAGGAGTATATAAACTACCTCAAAAACTATACCTACGATACGGTGTGCCTTGGCTACGATACCGCCACGGGCGTTCATGACGTCAAAGCCGCGGATTACGACGGCGGCGTGATGATCTACTACGCCGAGAGCGAGGGCGGGGAGACCGAGGTCAAGGTACCGAAGGGAGCAGAGTATTCCGTTTCCGGCAATAACGTGGACGGGTTTATAATAACCGTACAATAAGAAAAAGGGCTGTCAAAGCCCTTTTTCTTGTGGCTTAACAAGAACCACCCGTACGGGCCTGCCCTCTTTTCTGCATTGTTCGATAACATACCGTGTCCCCTGCGATTTCCCGTCCCAGAACGCAAGAACGAAATCGGCAAGCCGGATTATTTCAAGGTTGCGTACAAGCGGCGCGCCTTTTTTATATCTGCGATAGTCCGGGGGGATCACCGTCAGCGGTATTGAATGTTTTTCGGCATATTCCCCAGCGCAACGGTCAACACCCTTTGCCCCGCCCGTAATTATCTCATCGGTCCCATTAGGCAGATATTGTCCTATATCCTCAACTGTCAATGTTCTTGACCCGATAACTGCTGTCTTCATGTTGTCTCCCCTTAAAAATAGTATACTTGAAATAAGTATACACACACTGATATAGCGCATAAAAATCTTAAAATATACTTAAATTAAGATTTGGAGTGTACTGTGAGAAATAAAAATAATAAGCATCTTGGAATAGAGATAGATCCCGAATTGCATTATAAACTGCATTATATATCAAAATATGAGGGACGTTCCGCAAACGGTCAGATTCTGTATCTAATAAGGAAATGCATAAAAGAATTTGAAGAAACGGTCGAAAAAATAGATATTCCAAAGGAAGAAAAATGAGTTGGAAGCGTCCTGAGGGGCGCTTTTTTGTATATTTAGACACATAATGAACATATAATATGTTCGTTTACAACATTATAGCACATATCGACTCTAAAATAAACATATAATATGTTTACGGGAGACGATAATATGGCAATAAAAAGCTTATCAATACGGATAGATGAAGAAATGCTCAACAAGCTTCACGTTGTTTCTGACTACGAGGGCAGGTCTGCCAACAGTCAGATACTCATACTGATAAGGGACTGTATCGAGAAATATGAGAAAGAGCACGGGATTATCGGCAAAAAATAAGAACTGTGTTCTGCTTGACAAAGCGGTGATACTGTGCTATAATCGCTCCATAAGCGATGATGAGGAGGAGTAGCGACCCCATCCGTCGGAAAAGAGAGCAGCGGCAGGTGAAAAGCTGTGACGGAGATTCGCGAAGGTAGCCTCGGAGCTTCCGGAATGAGAAACTCTGACTAGTCCCGGACGTATTCCGCGTTAAGGAGACGAGTAATAAATTTAGGTGGTACCGCGCAGCTGCGCCCTGATCTTTCAGGGCGCTTTTTGTTTTGAAATCTAATCAAGGAGCAAATATATGAAAAAAGAACTTCCGAAGACCTATAACCCCGCGGAATTTGAGGAAAGAATCTATTCCGACTGGTGCGAAAAAGGTTATTTCACACCCAAGATCGACAAATCGAAACCCCATTATTCAATAGTTATCCCCCCGCCGAACATAACCGGTCAGCTCCATATGGGGCACGCCCTGGACAATACCCTCCAGGATATCCTCATCCGCTATAAGAGGATGAGCGGATTCTGCACTCTGTGGCTCCCCGGCACCGACCACGCTTCCATCGCGACAGAGGCGAAGATCGTTGAAGCCATGCGCGCCGAAGGCCTCTCCAAAGAGGATGTGGGACGCGACGGCTTCCTTGAGCGAGCGTGGGACTGGAGAAAGAAATACGGCGGCAGGATCATAGAACAGCTCAAAAAGCTGGGCTCCTCCTGCGACTGGACGAGAGAGCGCTTCACCCTCGACGAGGGCTGCTCCGAGGCAGTCCGTACCGTGTTCATGAAGCTCTACGATAAGGGCCTCATCTATCGCGGAAACCGTATGGTAAACTGGTGCCCCAAGTGTATGACCTCCATCTCCGACGCGGAGGTGGACTACGCCGAGCAGGCCGGTAACTTCTGGCACCTGCTCTATACAGTCAAGGAAACGGGCGAAAAACTGGAGCTTGCCACCACCCGTCCCGAGACCATGCTGGGCGATACCGCCGTTGCCATCAACGCGGACGACCCCAGATACGCACATCTGCACGGATGTCACGTTATCCTCCCCCTGCTCGATAAGGAAATACCCATCGTCTGCGACGAGCACGCCGATATGACCAAGGGTACGGGCGTCGTTAAGATCACCCCCGCCCACGACCCCAACGACTTTGAAGTAGGTCAGCGCCACGACCTTCCTCTGGTGCGTGTATTCACCTACGACGGCAAAATGACCGGCGCGAAAGAGGCTGCCGAGTCCGCCGAAAGATTCAGAAAAGGCATCGCTACCGCCGGTGAGCCCATGGTGCTCGATTGCGGCAAATACGCGGGCATGACCGCGGCAGAGGCCCGGAAGGTCATGGTAAAGGACCTTGAAGAGGGCGGATATCTCAAAGAGGTCGAGCCCCTGAAGCACGACGTCGGCACCTGCTACCGCTGCCATACCACCATCGAGCCTATGGTCTCGAAGCAGTGGTTCGTAAAGATGAAGCCCTTAGCTGAGCCCGCGATAAAGGCAGTACGCGACGGCGACGTGAAATTCGTTCCGGAGCGCTTCGATAAGAACTATTTCCATTGGATGGAAAACATCCGCGACTGGTGTATCTCCCGTCAGCTCTGGTGGGGCCACAGGATCCCCGCATATTACTGCGATAACGATGATTGCGGTGAGACCGTCGTTTCCCTCACTGAGCCCTGCAAGTGCCCCAAGTGCGGCGCGACCATGACGCAGGACCCCGATACCCTCGATACCTGGTTCTCCTCCGCTCTGTGGCCCTTCTCCACCATGGGCTGGCCCGAAAAAACGGAAGATCTCGAATATTTCTATCCTACCAATACCCTCGTCACCGGCTACGATATCATCACCTTCTGGGTCTCCAGAATGATATTCTCAGCACTTGAGTATACTGATACCGTGCCCTTTGACACCGTGCTCATCCACGGCCTTGTCCGTGACGCGCAGGGACGCAAGATGTCCAAGTCTCTCGGCAACGGCATAGATCCTCTGGAGATCATCGGGCAGTACGGCGCCGATGCGCTGAGATTCGCTCTCGCAACGGGCAACAGCCCCGGAAACGATATGAGATTCTCCGACGAGAAGATCGAGTCAGCGAGAAACTTCGCAAACAAGCTGTGGAACGCCGCGAGATTCGTTATGATGAATCTCACCATCGACAAGATCGAGCTGCCTCCCACGGAAAGACTCAAAGCAGAGGATAAGTGGATACTGAACCGCTTCAACGCCTGCGCAGCATCCGTCAACGCAAATCTCGACAAATACGAGATAGGCATGGCGCTTTCCAACCTCTACGATTTTATATGGGACGAGTACTGCGACTGGTACATCGAGCTTTCCAAAACCTCATCCGATTCTGCCGATACGCAGAACGTGCTGGCATGGGTGCTCCGTGAGACCCTGAAGCTGCTCCATCCCTTCATGCCCTTCATCACAGAGGAGATCTATTCCGGTCTGCCCGGTGAAGAGGGAAGCATCATGATAAAGGACTACCCCACCCCGTGTGACTGCCTCAACTTCCCCGAGGCCGAGGACTTCGAAAAGGTCATCGCCGCAATAGTTGCGATCCGTACCCGCCGCTCCGAAATGAACGTGCCTCCGTCAAGAAAGGCGAAGCTCTACATCATCACCAAAGAGCAGAGCGCATTCGGCGAGTATTCGCATCCCTTCTTCATGAAGCTGGCGTCGGCATCTGAGGTCTCCGTAGTCGATTCCTACGCTGAGGAGGGCGCCGTTCAGATAATTACTGACAGCGCGACGATCTTTATTCCCCTTGCCGATATGGTCGACTTTGAGGCCGAAAGAAAGCGCCTTGAGGGTGAGCTGAAAAACGTCACCGGCGAGATCGCACGCTGCGAGGGCAAGCTCCGTAACGAAAGCTTCGTCGCGAAAGCACCCGAGGCAGTCGTTAACGCCGAGCGCGCAAAGCTGGAAAAGTATAAGGCGCAGAAAGCCGGTATTGAGGAAGCTCTCGCCGCCATACAGGGTAAATAATAAAGGAGAAAGCCATGAGCTCAAAGGTATATTTTTCTAAAGAGATCACTCCCGGAAAAGTGCAGGAGATATATGAAGCGCTGGGCGTGACCCTGCCCGGGAAGGTCGCCGCGAAGGTCCATTCCGGAGAAAAGGGAAATCAGAATTTCCTCGGTCCGCAGATGTGGAAGCCGCTCCTTGATAAGATCGGAGCCACCGTCGTGGAATGCAATACCGCGTATCGCGGCGAGCGCAACGAAACGAAAAAGCACTTTGAGCTGATGGCGTATCACGGCTGGTCGAAGTACTTCGACGTGGATATCATGGACGCGGATGGGGATATAAGAGTCCTCGTAAAGGGCGGTAAGGTCCTGCGCGAAAACGTGCTCGGCGCACATATAAAGAACTATGATTCCATGCTGGTGCTGTCCCATTTCAAGGGTCATCCCATGGGCGGCTTCGGCGGAGCCCTGAAGCAGCTCTCCATAGGATGCGCGTCCTCCGCCGGAAAATGTGTCATCCATTCTGCGGGAAAGACCGAGGACCAGAAGGTCATATGGAAGAATACCGCTCCGCAGGATACTTTCCTCGAGTGCATGGCCGATGCGGCGTCCACCGTGGCGGAGATGTTCGAAGGGAAGATCGCGTTCATAAATATCATGAGCAATATGTCCGTTGACTGCGACTGCTGCGCGGTCGCGGAGGATCCCTGCATGAAGGATATAGGCATTCTCGCCTCCACCGACCCCGTGGCAATAGATAAGGCGTGCCTCGATCTTGTGTATGCCGCCGGGGACGACCCCGGAAGAGCGCATATGCTCGAAAGGATAGAGAGCCGCCACGGCGCACATACCGTAGAGGCGGCGGAAGCTCAGGGCTTCGGCACCACCGATTACGAGCTTATAGAAATATAAAACAAAAAAGGCGGGAGCTTTAGGAGCGTTCACATAGGGAGAGAGACGCCGCTGATCGTTCGTTTTGGTGCACCGTTGCCGTACAAGAGAACGGCAGGTGTCCAAAACGGACAAAGGCAAGATAAATAAAATGACCGAAACGCAAGTTTCGGTCATTTTTTCATCAGATATTCGGGAAATTCCCACCGCACCTGATATCCTTTATTAATATTCCTTGCCGGTCGGCGGTGAAAAAATCCCTATGTGTGCGCTCTGTTTGCTCCCGCCTTTTCCATGAAAAATTACCATTCCGTTGCCAAAAGCGACAAAAAGTGATATAATAGTACATGGATGACAATTATCCGTAAGGAGAAAAAATGTACTTCAATCCTTCATACTGGGACTTTGCCCTGTACCCTTATATCCCCGCGTCGCTTCAGAACTTATTCAGACGGGAAAAGCGGGACAGAATGGTTAAATACGCCGTAAAGAACAGCCCGTTTTACAGAGAACTGTATAAAGGGGTCGATTTTTCCGATCCCGATTATTTCAAAAAGCTTCCCCCCGTGACGAAAAAGCAGATCATGGAGGAATTTGACCGTGTCGTATGCGTTCCAGGCGTCACCCTTGAATCCGTCAAAAGCTTTATTTCCGATGACGGCAACAAAAATAAGATGTTTGCCGGAAACCTGAAAATACTGACCACCTCCGGCAGCACCGGAGAGCCTCTCGTATACGTCGCCGACAAAAATCACCGGACCCGTTTCCACTACGCTTCCTGGCTGCGCATGGGCGCTCTCTCCGAGTACCCCTCCGTTACCATGGCGGCGGACAACGGCTTTTTCATCGGAAACACTTCGTTCAGAGATTCGGGAGACCCCCGCATTCCTTTTATAGATACCACACTTCCCATCGGGGAGATCGTGTCAAGGCTCAACAGCATCGCTCCGAAGCAGATACACAGCTATACCTCAACGCTTGAGATACTTGCCCGCGAACAGCAGGCGGGACGGCTCAATATTCATCCCAAGGTGATAACCGCATCTGCGGAGCCTATGAGCCCCGGTACGAGGAAGCTTCTGTCCGAGACCTTCGGGTGCCGTGTATATTCCGTGTACAGCTCCACCGAGACCGGCCACATCGCCACCGACTGCGATTTCGGCCATATGCATTTCTGCGACGACGGACTTGTGATCGAAGCGGTCGATGAGAATTATGATCCCGTTCCCGACGGTGAAGAAGCGGATAAAATGCTAATCACCAATCTTTCAAATTTCGCCATGCCGCTCATACGCTACGAGGTGTGTGACCGTGTTACCGTACACCGTGACGGGTGCCCCTGCAAAAGTAAGCTCCCCTGGATCGAGGTCAGAGGCCGCACCGCCGTGAAGACTCTCACCTTCAAACGCGAGGGGAGAGAGATAGTTATACCGTATTGGAACATACCCGACGCGGACGACAGGCTGAAGACAGCGGCCATGCAGGTGATACGGCACGGTCAGCATAAGCTGGAATTCCGCATTATCCCCGCGGAAAATATCCCCTTCGAAACCGTGAGGGAGAAATATCTCCGGACGTTTGGGGAGTTTTTCGCGCAAAACGGCCTGCCCGACGTGGAGATCACAGTCTCCGACGAAAACCCCATACGTGATCCCCGATCGTCAAAGATGCCGTGCGTTATCGAATACGAGGACTGAAAAATCCGACAACACTCCGCACAAAAAATCGAGAAGATAGAAATGCCTTATGATATATTAAAGGCAGACAAGGGGGGATATTGTGGACTGGATTACAGGATTGCAGAGAGCGATCGACTATATTGAAGACAGTTTGACAGAAAAAATTGATTACGATACGGTCGCAGCGCAGAGTTTTTCATCAAGCTATCATTTTCAGCGCGTATTCAGTATTCTTTGCGGTTTTACAGTCGGCGAATACATTCGTAACCGCAGATTATCGCTTGCCGGCAAAGAGCTTGCCGCAGGTGATGTGAAAGTAATTGATATCGCATTGAAATATGGCTATGAAAGTCCGGACAGCTTTGCCAAAGCATTTCAGAAATTCCATGGCATATTACCGTCGCAGGCATGCAATAACGGCAGTATGTTGAAAACCTATTCCCGCCTTGTACTTAAATTATCATTGGAAGGCGGAACGATTATGGATTATCGTATTGAAAAGAAGCCGGAATTGACACTTCTCGGCTACAAAAGTCATTTTGAGGGAACTCCGTATGATGATATGCGCTTCATGCAGGAAGAAAAACTGTTTATTACTTCAAGAGCACGTCAGTGGATGCTGAAAGGAATATCAAACGACAAGTTTTCGGAGTATTGTGTTATTGACAATATAACAGACACCGGATACGATTTTCGTTACTCCGTAACAGCGCACGAATATGAGCTTGACAACCTTAATAACAGTGATGTTACCGGAATTGATTTTATGGATAAGTTCGGATTTGAAAAAATAGTGATACCCGAGAGGATATATGCTGTTTTCGAAACCGAAAAAGGGAGGATGCCTATTCCGGAATATAAGGAAATCCGCAAACAGATCGCTGCCGTGTGGTTGGCAAATGAGGAATATCAGATAGCCGACGCACCCGAGCTTTCGGTCTACCATTGGGGAGTTTCCGGTGGCTGCGCTGAGAGAAGCATTGAAATTTGGATTCCAATTGAAAAAGGTTAAATGAAAAAAACCACCCGCAAAGCGGGTGGTTTTTCTATTCGGAATATATCAGAATCTCTGTTCTCTCTGACGGGAGATATTTATGGCGCCCTCGGGGATGTTGGTGATGTGCTCGAGAGACATACCGGTACCCAGCGCCACGCAGGACACCGCCCTGTCGGCGACCTTGGTCTTGATGCCGGTCACGTTGGCGATGAGCCTGTCGAGACCGTACAGAAGACTTCCGCCTCCGGTCATAACGATGCCGTTGTAGAGGATATCGCCCACCAGCTCGGGGGGAGTGCGCTCAACAACGGAGCAGACGGCCTCGATGATGGCGGTGATAGGCTCCTCAAGCGCATCGGGCATTTCGAGAGAGGAAACTCTCACCACGCGGGGAAGGCCTTTAACAAGGCATCTGCCCTTGACCTCTATCTCGCGGGGCTCGTCGCGGTGCCATGCGCCGCCGACCTTGATCTTTATCTCCTCTGCGGTGCGCTCGCCGATAAGCACGTTGTGGCGCCTTCTTACATAGCGGATGATGGCCTCGTCGAACTTGTCGCCCGCGACCTTGATGGACTCGGAAACGACGACGCCTCCCAGGGAAATGACGGCAACGTCGGTCGTGCCGCCGCCGATATCGACGATCATGTGTCCGTTGGGGGTGGAAATATCTATTCCGGCACCGATGGCTGCCGCCAGCGGCTCCTCTATAAGATAAGTGCTCTTCGCGCCGGCCTGGGTCGCCGCATCAACAACGGCGCGCTCCTCGACTTCGGTTATACCGCTGGGAACGCAGATGACCACTCGGGGATTGATAAAGGAATTCCCGCAGGCGCGCTTGATGAAGTACTGTATCATTTTCAGAGTATATTCATACTGGCTGATAACTCCGTCACGGAGGGGTCTGATCGCCGTAATATTGCCGGGAGTACGGCCCAGCATCACCTGGGCTTCTCTGCCGACCTTCAGAATTTTATCTGTATTGCGGTCAATGGCGACAACAGAGGGCTCTTTGAGGACAATACCCTTGCCCTGTACGTAGACCAGCACCGTCGCCGTACCCAGATCTATTCCTATGTCTTTTCTCATTCCGAAGAAATTCATATATACGGCTCCTTTCGGTCAATCTTCATTCAGTATATAATATAACACAAAACGTGCAATTTTGCAACTACGGGGAAAAAATATTGTAAAAAATCAGAAAAATTCACTCTTTTTTCAAAATTAGGTGTTATAATATAGGTTGATTTTAAGCAGTTGAAGTATCATTACACCCTAAAATTTATGTTCAGGAGGAACGTGATTTGATAGAAGTAAAAAATCTCGTCAAGAACTACGGTCCCGTACAGGCGGTAAAGGAAGTAAGCTTTACCGCGGAAAAGGGGCACATCTACGGATTCCTCGGGCCTAACGGCGCGGGAAAATCCACCACCATGAATATGATAACCGGCTGTCTCGCACCCACCTCCGGAGACGTTACCGTAAACGGCTTCGATATTTACGAGGATGCGGTGGAAGCAAAGAAGTTCATCGGTTATCTTCCCGAGATCCCTCCGCTCTATACCGATATGACTCCTTTGGAATATCTGGAATTCATCGGCGGCGTGAAGGGACTCAAAAAGAAGGCTCTGTACGATGCCATCGAGGATGCCATGGACAAGTCGGGCATCACCGAAGTAGCGGGCAGACTGATAAAGAATCTTTCCAAGGGCTATAAGCAGAGAGTGGGCATCGCGGGCGCTCTTCTCGGTGATCCCGAGGTCATCATTCTGGACGAGCCTACGGTAGGTCTCGACCCTCTGCAGATCGTAGAGATCAGAAACCTCATCCTCTCTCTGAAAGAGGATCATACGGTCATTCTTTCCAGCCATATCCTGCAGGAGATAAGCGCCGTATGCGACTACGTCATCATGATATCCCGCGGTACCGTCGTCGCATCTGATACAATGGATAATCTGCTTGAGGGCTGCGGCGACAGCGCGGTCATCAAGGTGGAGACAGACGGCGCGGAAGAAGCCATTCGCGAGGCTCTCGCAGGGATCGGCGAGATCCGCGAGCTTTCCGTCAGTCCCGTCGGCGCGCATAACGTGGCATCCATCGTCACCGACCTGGGCGTTGACATCAGCGATAAGGTGTTCATGACGCTGAGAGGCGCCGGAATGAACGTCATTTCCATGACCAATAACGAGTCCAGCCTTGAGGACGTGTTCATCCGTCTGGCAGGCGAGAGCCTTGATGCGGGCGCCGCGTACGCCCAGGAAAAGGCGGAGCAGAAAGCCGCGAAAGCAGCTCTGAAGAATAAGAAAAAGGTGCTCGCCGAGTCCGAAAAGGGCAAGGCGTACTACACCGAAGAATACGTCGATGAAGACGACGAGGCCGCCGAAGACGAGCCTGCGGAGGAGAACGGAGAATATAAGCCTCTCTTCACCGCTGTGCCCGAAGAGGCGGAAAAAGCCGCAGAAACGGTCGAGGCCGAAGTCGAAGAAAAGGAGGAAAGCGAAGAATGAACGCAGTATTCAAAAAAGAATTCCGTTCCAACCTCACCAACGTGATAGGAATAATCTTCATCGCGGTCATCCTTATCGCGTTCGGCTGGAACTATATCCTGCTCACCTTCCGTGCGGCATATCCCGCCGTGGAATTCTCGTTCGTGCATTTCCTCGGAATGCAGCAGGGCTCCATCTATCTGTGGATATCCAACGGTTTCCCGCTCATCACTCTCATATTCGCGTCTCTCCTTACCATGAGAGTATTCCCCGAAGAAAGACATCAGAAAACCGATATACTTCTGTATTCTCTCCCCATCAGCGCGGGTAAGATCGTAATGGGCAAGTATCTCGCCCTCGTTGCCATCTTCGCGCTCCCCTTCGCAGAGTTCCTTCTCGTTCCCGTCATCACCGGTATGTACGGAGCGGTGAATTACCTCGCCGCATACGGTGCCATCCTCGCGTATTTCCTGCTGGGGTGTGCCGTTATCGCGGTATGTATGTTCGTTTCCTCTCTCACCGCCAATCAGGTGGTGTCCGCGGTGGGAAGCATCGCGGCGGTGCTGGTGCTCTATTTCCTGCCCCAGCTCTCCGGAAGCATCTCCGAAACGCCCATGACGGCACTTCTCGTACTCCTTCTTCTGAGTCTGGCGATAGGCGCGGTAGTTTACGCGGCAACGAAGAATCCTGTTGTGGCGGCAGTTGTGTTCGCGGTCCTCGCCGCAGGTGAGTTCGTAATTTATTTCGTAAAGTCCGAGTGGTACGAGGGCCTTGCGGGAAAGATCATCTCCACCCTGGGCCTCTTCGATAAAATGAACGGATTCGCAAACGGCGTGGTCGATATAAGCACGTACATCTACTACATAAGCTTTGCGGCTCTGTTCGTATTCTTCACCGTACAGTCTTTTGAAAAAAGACGCTGGAACTAAGGAGGCGCACGATGAAAAATAAGAAAGTACTGAAAATCGGCGCGTACAGCGTAGCCCTTTCCGCAATAGTCCTTGCGGTAGTCATCGCGGTAAATCTCTTTGCAGGTCAGCTTCCCTCATCATTCCTGCGCCCGGACCTTACGCCCGAAAAGCTCACCACAGTGGGCGAGGAGTCGAAGAAGATCCTCGACGGCGTAAAGGACAAGATAGACATATTCTATATCGTGGCAGGCGAGGCTGAGCCTAAGGTGGCGGGCCTCCTGGAAAGATACGAGGATGCCTGCGATAAGATCAAGGTCACAAAGGTAGACCCCCAGGCAAAGCCCAATTTCACAAAAGAATATACCTCACAGACTCTTTCCAATAACAGCATCATCGTCGTTTCCGACAAGAGAACGACGGTTGTGGACGGAACGGAGTTCTATAAATACGAGATCGCCGGTCAGGACGGGGTATATTATACCGAGAGCGAGTATGCGAGCCTTGCTCAGCAGTATTACTATTCCACCGGCCAGGCTCCCGAAGCAAAGCAGTATTTCTTCGGTGAGAATGAGATCACCGGCGCCATCGACTACGTGACCGGTGAGAAGATACCCGCCATGTACGCTCTCACCGGCCACGGCGAGACCGATATTTCCGGTACCGCTTTCGGCGGTCTCATCCGCGACGAGAACGTGGAGATAAAGTCTCTGTCCCTCGCGGGCGGCGAGACTCCCACAGTTCCCGAGGACGCGGACGCGGTCCTTATCCACGCTCCCACCACCGATATCAGCGAGGGTGAGGCGGACGCTCTCATCTCCTATATCGATAACGGCGGCGACGTGATACTCACCACCATCTATGAGTGCGTGACGGAGGATAAAGTTCCCAACCTCGCAAAGGTCTGCGACCATATGGGTCTTGAGGCTCCTTCCGAGGACATCATCGCCGATAACGACGGGAATCACTATTACAACTATCCTTTCTATAACATAGCAGACATAACAGGCAGCGGATTTACTTCTCTCATGGAGGATAAGGGTGTTTATCTGTTCATCCCCGTATGCCATGCCATAGAGATCACAGGCACCAACGCCGATGTTGAGGCATACTCTCTCCTCGAGACCTCCGACAGCGCGTACGTGTACACAGAGGAGAACGCCAACGATCCCGACGCGGCGGAGAAGAATCTGTACTCTCTGGCATACCAGACCGTACAGCCTGAGGGCGGCACGCTGACATGGTTCGGCTCTCCCAACATTTTTGAGGACAGCTTCATAAACTACGGCAACTCCAAGCTTACCCTGGCGCTCCTGCAGTCCGTGTGTGAAAAGACCTCCTCCGTTTCCATCATCGGAAAATCCATGAATTCCTCGTATCTTGAGGTAAGCGAGGGCAGCATGACCACGTGGACGACGGTGTTCGCTGCAGTTGTGGTCGCAGTACTTGCCGCAGGCATCACGGTTTGCGTAAAGAGAAGACGGAAATGAAAAAGAAAACGAAAAAACTGATAACTCCTCTTATCCTCGTCCTGGTGCTGGCGCTTCTCGCAGCGGGATACGTCATACTGAAGGACTATAACGATAAGAAGGCGGCGGAAGAAGAAACAGAACAGCCGACGGAAAAGGTATCCGTCCTCGATAAGACCGGCTTTACCATGACGATGATGAGGATCGGTGACGGCAGCCTGAACTTCTCCTACATCAACGATAAGTGGTACTGGGATAAGGACGAAATGTTCCCCCTCGACACCGATCAGATAGAGGAAATGGTCAGCGCCCTCAGCCTGGTCGAAGCAGAGGTAAAGGTAGACAATGCGGGTGACCCCTCCGAATACGGCCTTGACGAGCCCGCGCTCACCGTGACCGCCGCATATTCCGACGGAAAGACTCTCGTCTACGATTTCGGCGACGTCAACGATTTCAACGATTTTCAGTATTTCCGCGTCAGCGGCGACGAAAATGTCTATATGCTTGACCGCGCCGTCAGCGAGCTCTTCAATACGGAGATCAAAAACCTCTATAAGAAAGAAGCCTGCCCCATAATCGACGATTCCGTGCAGGCGGATAAGGTCACGTCCATACTCATCGAGACTAAGGACAAGACCAACGAGATAACCGATGAGGCGGGTATCAAAGAGCTGTTCACCCCCGTATATGCCATGAATCTTTCCACCTGGGAGGATTATTACGCCGACAGCACGGAAATGGCTGAAAAGTACGGCATTGATGATAATTCGACGAGAATTACCATCACCTACACAAAAATGGAGGAGGCGACCGGCTCCGACGGCAAGAGCGAAACGGTAAAGGTGCCTCATAAATACACGGTGCTCCTCGGCAATTTCTTCGAGACAGAGGAAAAGGACGAGGACGGAAATCCCGCCAACGGCTATTTCTATACCACGGAGGGCTCCACGGTAGTCTATTCCGTGCTCGAGGAAAAGGTAAACTCCGTGCTTGAATTTCTTGATTATACACCCACAGAGGAGGAAGAATAATGTTCTGTGATAAAATGGAAAACCTGAGAAGATACGCCGCTCTCTGCCCGAATCTCAATGCGGTGGCGGACTTCATCGAAAAGACCGACCTCAAAGCTCTGCCTCTCGGCACGACCCATATATGCGACGGCGTGTTCGTCAATATGGAAGAGTACGAGACCTATCCCGCACCCGATAAGTGGGAGGCGCACAGAGTGTACGCCGACCTGCACGTCCTCGTCTGCGGCGACGAGAGAATGGACGGCGCGCCCATCTCCAACGCCAAGGGCGGCTCCGGCTATAACAGCGAGCACGACTATGAGATCTTCGATACCTGCGAGGGACCCTATGCCAGCGCGTTCGGTACTCCCGACGTGTTCGTATGGTTCGGACCCGAGGACGCTCACCGTCCCGGACTTCGCCATAACACCGTCAAGGTAAAGAAAGCGATCTTCAAGATCAAGGTGTAATAATTATTATGCCGCTTTCTTTTCAAAGAAAGCGGCGCAAAGAAACTGAAAAGAGCGGAGCCCTTACGGGGCTCCGCTCTGTTTTTATTCTCATTCTTCAAACGTGACCTTGACTACCATGAGAGTCTTGCGGTTTTCCACGTTCTCGTCGGTGTAGTGGAATTCGGTGAACGCTACCAGCGCCTCGTTGTCGGAGATGGCAACGATGTCGGAGTATGAGCAGGTCTCCTGGTTGATCTTCACGGGCTCTTCCCATTTTTCACCCTTGCCGTCGAAGCAGGCGCGGACGAAGAATCCGGGACGTCCGTAAGAGGTAAGGATGGCGCCGCATTTCAGATAGCAGATAGCGGGGTCAACGCCGATGGTGTCGAGCTGAACGGATTTGCCCCAGGTGTATCCGCCGTCATCGGAGAGTGCGAGGTGAAGACCCTCGGAGCGGGAAACGGTGACTGCGCGGCCGGAGGGAAGCCAGCAGATGTCCTGCTCACAGTAGCAGACGGCACCCTCGGTCTTCTGGGGATCCTGCACGGAGACCAGTTCCCAGCTTTCACCGTTGTCGGTGGAGCGGTAGAAATATGCGAAGAAACAGTCATAGAATTCGCCCGTTCCGGGAGTGAGACCTCTGTCGTAACTGGTGAACCATAGGGAGCCGTCGGGAGCCTTGCGGAGTCTGCCGAACATAAAGGGCAGAAGCACCTTGTTGGTACCGTTCATACGTCTGATGAGAAGGTCATCAAAGTTCTTGATGGGAGCGAGAAAAGTTTCACGCTCGGTGCTGCCTTTTCTGATGCGGGTCATTCTGAAGGCGCGGTCAAAGGTGCCCTCCGGGAAATCGTCGAAACGGTAGAACGTGTAGTAGTCTTCAAATATTCCCACGGGAGTAATGCCCTCGAATATTTTAGGATCGACCTCAACGGGCGGAAGTGCGGACTGGAATATTCTGTCGCCGTTCTCGGCAACTACGAAGCCGCGGTCTGATTCTTCTCTTGTGGCGGGGGTCCAGGTCTCGCCGTTGTCGTCGGAATAGAACCACTTGTTCTCAAGGCCGTAGTCGTCCTCGGAGTCCTGACCGACGTGAACGCCGGCGAAAACTCTCTTGCCGTCCTTTCTCATGGACGGGAACTGCCAGGGGCCCCAACCCACTTCTGCCCACGTAGGGCCGTATGCAACGGGAACGGGCTTCGATAATGTCATTTTCATAACTTTCACCTTTTTTCGCTTGAGTTAAATTATAGTTTAGCGAGCAGTTCGCCAATGGTGTGGTAGGCGGCGAAGCCGCCATTTTGCCTTCCCTTACGATTTACAGCGAACTTAGGCAAAGGCTCTGCCTTTGCTGGCGCACCACAATATTTCTTGGATTTTGCTTACCTATATGTGGTGCGTGGGAAGGTGGCAAAAGCCGGAAT
>JAZLKW010000077.1:0-69969 GCA_045597805.1 Candidatus Avispirillum sp.
GTCGCTATCATCAAAAGCGGCAAACTTATAAAATCCGGCACGATGGAAGACGTTAAGGGTGATGAAAGCCTTGAGGAAGTATTTCTTGAACTTGGCGAGAGCGAGGCGTAAATCATGCTGAAGACACTGATCAAAAAGCAGTTGCTGGAAATATGGCAGACATACTATATTGACCGGAAAACGGGTAAAGCCCGTTCGAAAGCAGGAACCGTTTTATTCTTCGGTCTGCTCGTTGTGTTGTTTCTCGGACTCGGATTTGCGTTTTATTCTATGGCGGGAGGAATCGGCGGGGCAATACTCGGAGCCGGTATTAACTGGTTATATTTTGCCCTGATGGGGCTTCTTTCCATGGCGCTCGGCGTATTCGGCAGTGTTTTTAACACCTATGCAAGCGTTTATCTGCCAAAGGACAATGAACAGCTTTTGGCCCTTCCGATTCCTGAAAGAAAACTTCTTTTCGCAAGGCTTACCGCGGTTTATCTCACAAGTCTGATGTACAGTGCATGGATATGGATTCCGGTCATGATCGCTTATTGGGTCATGGTACCTGTGAATGCACTGAGTATTATTTTCCCGGTTTTGATGACATTTGTTATTGCACTTTTCGTTACGGTCCTGTCCTGCATTCTCGGATGGATCGTGGCGATGATTGCATCAAAAGTAAAAGGCAAGAGCTTTGTTACGCTTTTTCTCAGTCTTGCTGTTTTTGCCCTTTACTATTTCGTGTACTTTAAGATCGTCGGGGCGCTCGGCGAAATCATAAATCATATTGCTGAACTTGGCAATACCGTGAAGTCCTGGCTTCATTATTCTTATCTGCTGGGCAGGGCTTCCGACGGTGATATCCTTTCTATGCTGCTTGTCACAGGGATCACACTGGCACTTGCAGTACTTTGTTTCCTTGTTCTTTCAAAAACATTTACGAAGCTGTCTACCGTCAGCGTGAGCAGTGGTAAAAAAGCAAAAACAACCGCAGATTATACGAAAAAGCCGATCAAAACGGCACTTCTTAACCGCGAATACAAGCATTTCACTTCCGTTTCCACACGGATGCTCAACGGCGGCTTTGGCCTGCTGCTTCTGCCGATTGTAGCTGTTGTACTTTTGATAAAAAGCGGAACCATAAGAGCTGTTCTTCCGGAAATTGCGGTTGAACTTCCCGAATTGTACGCATTACTTCCTGTTTTATTCCCTGCGGCAGTGTGTCTGATCCTGTCTGTCAATGCCATTTTACCCGTTTCCGTATCTATGGAGGGAAAAACTCTTTGGCAGCTTCAGTCTCTCCCGCTTGATCCGTGGGAGATTCTTCACGCAAAAGTAAGCATGTCTGTTCAGTTAAATCTATATCCGGCTATCTTCTTTGTGTTGGTTTGCGGCACGGTACTGCGTTTTAACTGGTGGGAAACAGCGCTCATCTGCGTTGCCGTGTGGTTCTTTATTTGGGCGTTTTCCGATTTCGGATTATTCCTGAACTTGAAAAACCCGAATTTCAGCTGGACAAATGTAGCATCCGTTACAAAGCAGAGTATGCCGGTAGTTATCAGCATGTTCAGCGGTTGGGGCTTTTGCATTCTGTTGGGATTCGGTGGCTACTTTCTTGCAAAGGTCGCTCCCGTATGGGCTGTACTCTGTGCATACATTCTTTTGTTCCTGATCCTGTGGCTTGTGCTCCACACCTGGCTGAAAAAGAAAGGAACGGAAATCTTCGCATCGCTGTAACTGATTAATATGAAAGGGAGAATTAACATGAGAGAAGTTATTGATTTCCTGTCTGCGGCACTGCCGTGGATTTGCATAGGGCTGTTGCTTGCCATATTCTTTGCGCAGAGTGCCCGAAAGAAAAAAGATGATAAAAAGAAAGAGAATTACGGTACCGAGGGAATGGCTTTGGGAATGTGCTTCGGTGTGGCAATCGGCACGGCATTCGGTAACAATACCGGCATCGGGCTTTCGCTCGGAATGCTGGCTGGGCTTGTTATCGGCTCTTGCATCGAAAAAAAGAAGAAAGATGACGAAGAATAATTATAGATAATAGATATGGTCAATGAGAAAAAACACTGTATAAAATATGTCGTATTTCTGCAATAGCTGTTGCAGTTTTTGCCGTACTTTTTATCGTTTTATTGGGGTGTACTTTTGATTTTTCAGAATGGAAAGGAATTGAAAACTTACGAGCAACTGCACATCGGCGCAGCCGATGTTTCACTTCTTATGTTCCCGCCATCCGCCCCGGCATGATGCCGTGCTCATTTCGTATGTCCAGGCGGCACAGCTCCGGGGCGGTCATGAGGAGCCCCCGCTTCACAGTTCCCTGCCCGTACCGCTTATTTATGCCGTCGAAGGCGCACTCCAGATTTTCCCTGCGCTGTATCACCGATATCTCCCCGTCGAAGGACATCTGCTCCGTTTCCCCGTAATCCAGCTCCGAGGCGCACACGCTCATGCTTCTGACGGGCACGTCGAAGCCGTGGCTCCTTCGGAAAAGCTCAAGAGCGGCGGAATATATGGCCTCCGAGGTACGGCAGGGGTAACTGAGCCTCTTCTGCCGCACCTTGGAGGAAAGGTCGCTGTCGCGTATCTGGAGGCACACTGTGCGGCAGGTACAGCCGTATTCGCGGAGACGGCGGGACACGTTTGTGGAAAGCGCCGCAAGAAGCACCTTGACGTCGTTTTCGCAGACCAGATCACGCGGGGCTGTGCTCCCGCAGCTTACGCTTTTGAGTGGAGTATGCGTCGTGATGGCCGAAACGGGCGAGGTGTCCTCTCCGTTGGCAAAGGCGCGGAGCATGAGCCCGTTTTTTCCCAGAAGATAACGTATGAATTTCCCGTCCGCCTGCGCCAGATCGCCGATGGTGCGGATGCCGAAACGCATGAGCTTTTCCGCTGTGGAGCGTCCAACGTACAAAAGATCACTTGCCGGAAGGTCCCAGATGACCTCACGGAAGCTCTCCGGGGGGATCACGGTAGTAGCATCCGGCTTCTTCATATCGCTTCCCAGCTTTGCAAAGATTTTATTGTAGGAAACGCCCACAGAGACCGTGACGCCCAGATCCCGTCTCACACGTTCACGGATTGAGTCGGCGATGGCGGACCCGTCGCCGAAAAGTTTCTCCGAGCCCGTCACGTCAAGCCAGCACTCGTCCAGTCCGTAGGACTCCACCTGATCGGTGTAGGAATGGTATATCTCCCGCACGGCACGCGAATATTCCATATATTTGTCGTAATGGGGCGGCACAAAAATAATATCCGGGCATTTCAGCTTCGCTTCCCATAAGGCTTCCCCGGTAGCAACTCCGAAGCGCTTTGCCTCGTAGTTTTTGGCGAGGACGATGCCGTGACGCATCTCCGGATTTCCCGCCACAGCCACAGGATGGCCCTTGAGTGACGGGTCGAGATTGCACTCCACGGAAGCGAAAAAATTATTAAGGTCAGAATGAAGTATCGTTCTCATACGTCCTCCGAACATTTGTTCTGCTTTTTATTGTATCACCGAACAAATGTTCTGTCAACTGTTTTTTTATAAAAAACGAAAAACCCCTTGAAACGACAGGACGAAGGTGGTATAATGCTCGTATGCAGATGTAGTTCAATGGCAGAACTTCAGCTTCCCAAGCTGACCACGCGGGTTCGATTCCCGTCATCTGCTCCACAAAAAGCTCCCACCATGTGGGGGCTTTTTGTGTGGAATGGAGTAAAGATCGAGGGGAATCGACCCCTTTCGATAGGCGGCACTGCCGCCGTCCCGTCATCTGCTCCAAGTAAAACCCCTCTTTTGTCCAACTGACAAAAGAGGGGTTTTACAATGATATCCGTTCCTCCCCAAAGGGTCCCCACAAACGGCTTTGCCGTTTTGAAAAATGGGTCAGAACGGGTGATATACCTTCGGTATGATATCCACCTTCAGTGGATGATATACGCCTGCGGCGTATGAGGAACGGATATTATCTCATGTTTGCCCGTAGGGCAAATATATCATACGGCGTCAGCAGTATATCATATCGTGCAAGCGATATATCATTCAAAAAAAACGCCTTGCGGCGTTTTTTCTTATCCAAACCGCTTCCTTATTTACAAACCACTGCGGCTGCGCTATAATCAAATCAGCCTTAGCGCCGGGAAAGGAGCCAAAATGAAAGAATTACTGGAAATATTCAAGCCGCTGATGATATTCTCAGCCTCTTTAATAGTGCTGGTCATAGTTATCGACTACATCCGCTACAAAACATCATCATATTATAAACTGACACATAACCCTTATATCACTATCTACCTCGACCTTGGAAAAAGAGGTGAATATCTGACTTACAATAAGCTCAGATATCTGGAAAAAAGCGGCTCTAAAATTCTCTTCAACCTGTATCTGAACAAAGAAAACGGAGAAACTACGGAAACCGACATTCTAATGATCCACAAGAAAGCCGCTTTCGTGATTGAGAGCAAAAATTACAGCGGCTGGATATTCGGCAGTGAAAGCTCGCAGATGTGGACGCAGACTCTGCCGCAGGGCAAAGGCAACGTGTCCAAAAAAGAAAAAATTTTACAATCCCATATGGCAGAACAGAACTCACATAAAATACATATCGGGAAAGCTTCCGGAAAGCCTGCCCGTGTATTCAGTTATAGTCTTCTCCGAACGCTGTGAACTCAAAAAAGTGACAAAAACGTCCGATAATGTTATAGTAGTGAAAAGAGAAAATCTCAGCGAAGAGATAAGCCGCATCCTGAAATCGAAATCTGAATCTCTGACGCAGGAGGAAATTGAGCGCATTTACACTTCCCTTTACCCCATGACACAAGTCACGGACGAAGAAAAAAAGAAGCACATTGAAAATATCAAAAACAGGTGGTAAGCAGCTCTATGAGCTGCTTACCACGTTTTACGACACAAAACCTACCACTTATGCCCTCAAAACCGCATCTTACCTCTTCCCTATTTACAAATAGCCGCAGATAAGCTATAAGCGAATCATCAAAGAAAAAGGAGCGTCCCATGAGCCGGAAAGTGAAAATCGTCGTCGACGAGAATGCCGACGAGGAAATAATCATCCGCTGCAAAAGGCTGACCAACGAAATAATCAGCCTGCAGAAGCTGGCGGAATCGGGTTTCTCAGCACCTGCGCAAACCCTTACCCTCACCATCGGCGACAGCGAATATTTTGTTCCCGCCGCGGATGTCCTTTTCTTTGAAACGGTAGACGGCAAAGTATCAGTACATACAAAGGACAGAATGTTCAAAACTCCGCTGAGGCTGTATGAACTGTTGGAAATGCTCCCCGGCAACTTCATGCGGATATCAAAATCCTGTGTTATCAACACCCTTGTGGTGTCGGCGCTGAAAAAAAGCCCCGCGGGCATATGTGAAGCGTATTTCACGGGGTGCGAAAAAAAGGTCTTCGTGTCGCGAATGTACTACAAGCCATTCAGAGAAGCATTATCGGAAAGGTACGGTAAATAGAAATGAAATCAAAAAACAAAGTAATATGGGGAATAATCCTGATTCTTGCCGCCGCAGCGCTTATACTGCTCGCCGTGTTCCCGGATTTTTCCTTCGGCAGCATCTCCGTGTGGAAGATAATCATCGGAGTCCTCCTTATATACTGGATGTTCAGTGAGGTCGTGGACGGCCGCGGAGCGGACAGGCTTGACGCTCTGCTCCCTCTTGCAGTTTTTCTGACTGTGTTCGAATCTAATTTCGCCGCTCTCGCCGGGAAAACGGTACTCTACTCCGGATGGAAGCTGATAGTCGCCGCCATTCTCATTTCGATAGGCGTTCACGTCCTCGCCGACGGGCGCCCTCTGAAAAAAAAGGACGCTCACACCTCAAGGCTGGGCGCCAGCACCGTATATCTGGATGCAACGCAGAAAGAACACAAGGTCAACGCCAAGTTCAGCGCCACCGAGGTCTTCTTCTCCAACACCGACATGGTGAACGCCGGAGACGAGATCACCCTCACCCTTTCCGGGTATGCATCGGCAATAGAGATACACGTACCCGAAAACTGGTGCGTAGAGGCAAAATTCGAATCGGACAAATCCGTCGCCGAGATACGCCCCAATCCCGAGATATGGTCCGGACGTCTGGTCATCACGGGAAGGATGAAAATGTCCGCCGTCGAAGTTAAATAATTAACATTTTATGCTTGTAATATCCTCCCGCCTGTGGTAAAATGATAAAAATGTTTTTCGAGGATATACGATGAAAAAATCACTGAAACTCATATCCCTCCTGCTGGCCTTTTCCATGATACCCGTGTTCTTCGCTTCCTGCAGAGACCAACGGTACGGCGACTACGACAGCACCGGAGAAAAATACGATATTTACCTTCCCGACTACATTAAGGTCTGCAATTACACGGGCATTGAGGTACCGGATATTTCCACTGAGCCCACAAAGGAGGATGTGGAAAACCGTCTGAAACAGCAGATCACCCTGTATGCGCCCCGTACGGAGGACCCGGACCGCGGCGCCATCGCCGGAGACGTTGTTGATATCGTCACCGAATGCAAATTCACCGACACCGGTGAGGTTTACAGTCTGCTCACCTTCAAACGAAGCAGCAACGGCTACGGACGCGCGTTCTGTCTGGGCACCAACTATTTCTATACCACCGGCATCGACGACGCGGTGATCGGCATGAGACAGGACGAGGAAAAGACCGTAAAGTTCAACCTGCCGGACCCCTACTACAAGGACCTGAAGAACTCCGGTCGTGAGGTTGAATTTACAGTTTCCCTGTCGTATATCGACGCTGTCGACTACTCCGTCGCAGAGACCGACCCCAACTCCGTTACGGAAAATACCTTTTTCCCTGAAAAATTCGGCTACACCGAGGCGCAATACCGCACCATGCTTGAAAACAAGTGCCGTGAGGAGCTGCAGGAGCTGTGCGCAGACTACAAGGTCATACTCGCCTGGGACTACATCTGCGACCACTCGAAGTTGAAGAAGATCCCCGAGAAGGAATACGACGAATACTACAATAAAAAGCTTGACACCGACAGAGCCGCCGCCGCCGATAAGGACCTTCCCCTGGCGGATTACGTGAAGGACGAGTTGGGCTACGAAAGCTCCGAAGAATACTATGCAAACTTAAAGGACTACGCGGAGAACAAGTGCTTTGAGGAAATGATCCTCTACTACATCATCCGCTGCGAGAAGCTTGAGCTGCCCGATGAATACTACGAGCAGCAGCTCGCCGAAATGGGCAAGGAATATCAGCTTCAGGACCTTGCTGATATTGAAGACTTCTTCGATTACTACTACGGTATAGATAACGTCCGTGAGACCCTGCTCTTCCAGTACACTCAGGATTGGATAGCCGGAAAGGCAAAGGTCCGCGAGGACGTACACACCATGTACGGGTTGAGCAAATAACAGAATAATTGAAACACAAAAGCCTGCTGAAATTGCTCAGCAGGCTTTTGTGTTATTGGAAATACTCAGTTCAAGCCGTCCCAACGCTTGTCGAGTCGGAACAGTCTCGAGTACCAGTCAAGAGGCTTCGTGACCTCGTCGGTCGCCGGGAAAGAAGAATCCGTAACTCCCGTGGCGCCCTCGAAGAAGCTGAAGAAGTAAGTACCCTTGATCGTCTTGAAGCGATTGTAAAAGGTCTTATAACGTGCCTCGAAGTCCGCACGCTCGCTGTCAGTTCCGTTCGCCCAGCGGCTCTCGTAAGCCGCGGAAAGCACGTTGAAATATATCTGACAGGAAAGGCGCTCCAGATTTTCGCGCTCCCACTCTCCCGTGACCTCGCTCTCCGCTTTATCGAAAAGCTCACACACTCTGTCGTAATTTTCGCAGAGGAAATCGTAGTTGTAGCAGTAGTTCGGAGCGTCGCCCAGACCGCAGAAGCACTCTGCAGCGTCGCCGGCATCCTCCATGAGCCACAGTATCTCGTACATCTCATCGCCAGCCTCGCCGTACCAGTCGTTAAGGAAGGTGCGGATACGTGCATCGTACTCCTCCCAGGTTATATCCGGGTTCCAGAGAAGCTCGGAGAGCATATAGGATTTCAGCGGCTCAAAGCCGAGAGTAGTATCCTCGTTTTCGAAGAATATGCCTTTAATCCCGTGCTCGGCGTAATACTTGGTATCCAAGAAAGCTTTTCTGAGGATGGGCATGCTCACCACGCTGTAATAGTAATTCACGGTGTAGTACCATATATGTATGTTATCCGTGATCTTCATCCAGTCCTCGCGGTACAGGTTGAGGTACGTATTATGTACACCGGCGGAATCGGGGGCACAGGGCTCCTCGACTATGGCGTGATTGTTGCAGGCGTAGTACTCGCAGAAGCAGATATACATATTGTCCGGTATTTCCTGACCCACCGGAGGCTTTTCCGAGCTCAGATATGAAAGTGACCAGAATTTAAGGTCCGGGTATTCGGGCAAAAGCTCTGCGGAGAGCTTTCGCACAAATTCCACGAGCGTTGATATACGAGCGCCGTATTTGTCGATGATCTTATTGCAGGCACGGCAGGAGCACCAGTCGGCGGAGTCATTCTGCGATATAGAGACCATGGGAAGATTATCGGGATCGAAGGTGGCAAGATAAGTTCTCAGGTTCCCTACACACTCGTTCAGGGTGTCCTTTGAGGAGAAGCAGACCTTGCCGACAGTAACGTCGCCGTCAACGGAATTGGGCATGAGCGCGTAACAGGAATGGTTTCTGTCGGGACCGTAGCAGTAGCCGTACTGAGGTACGTTCTGCCATCCGTTATTGAGCCAGCGTCCGACAATATGAGATGCCAGCACGGACGTTCTGAATTTACTCGTATAGGCGCCGGGGTACTTATTCTGTATCTTACTGTATGTGTAAACATCACGGTACATAAAGGGCGTATTGGTTCCCTCCGTGTGGGTATATCCGGCGTCCACGGAGATCTTTCCCTCGCCGCCCAGCTTCGTTACGCCGTAGGGATAGAATCTGTAATCGAGGAACTCTTCCAGCAACCCGAACGCGCCGTACATAAGTCCTCTGGGAGCGCCGCCGCGGACCGTGCATTTCCCGTTCTCCACCTCGATGGTGAAGCCGTCCGCACCAAGCGATTCATCATATGAGAGAGCTATCACGTGCCCCGCGTTATTTTCCGTTACGGGCAGTATCACGCCGCAGGCGTCCTTCACGTAGCTTGTGATGATCTCCGCCGCGTAGCGGTAATTCGCTTCACTCCCCCACTCCGGGAAGGAATCGGGCAGGAGCACGGAATATTGTGTGATATCGGTACCGCCCAGCTTTATTTCCGTCACGGGATACGGCTCGGCAGATATCTCGTAGCTGCCCAGCACCACCATCAGTATGAGAACAGCGTCAGAGGAATTGATCTTCCCGTCTCCGTTAATATCCGCTGCATAGGTCGCGGGAGCCTGCGTATCGTTGCCGAGAATGCAGTTTCGCATCAGGTTTGAATCTACAGCGTTGAATTTACCGTCGTTGTTAAGATCACCGACAGAGTACGCGGCACAAGGCAGTGCGACAAGTGCTGAAGAAAGCAGCATACACACGCACAGTAAAACACAGACTATCCGTTTCATTATATTTCTCCACACATTCTGGCTGTCAGGAACTTATAGAATTTCTCCTTATCGTCCCATGTCAGCGCAGTATTCATCATTTTTCCCCGCTCGGGGTCGATCATGGTTATGGATGCGTCAGTGGAATATATGGGGAGCTCCTGATAATTGAGGTTATCGTGGGTTATGCAGGCATACACGCCCACCGTGTCGAAAAGGGGCGAAGTGGGGCCGTGATAATCCCAATGCTCCGTTCTGAACCACACATCGTTGCTGTCCACAACGGATTTTAAGATGGGGTCGCCCTCTGCGCACTTTCTTATCTTCTCGAAATAGGGGGTATCCAGCAAAACGTTGCCGGACACGTCCAGAGGAACGAGCTCCACCTCCCAGTCCGTCTGCTCGATACCGCGGCGCCAAGCGTCAAGGTCACAGCGGATGTTCCATTCGCTGGCGAGAGCCGGGTGCCATCCCTTGCAGAAGCCGTTATATATGTTCCCGCCTATAACCACCAGACGGCTGTTCTTCGTTATCTCAGGGCACTTTTCGTACACGTCCGCAAGATTCTTGAAGCAGCCTATACAAAGGATGGTGACCTTTTCATCGGAATTCATGACGGTATCAATGATCGCGTCAACGGCGTTGTCGCAGAGGTTGGGATATGAGTTGAGGTCGTAGTCTCCGACCCACTCAGCTACCGCGTCCTGGCACTGCACGCCGCCGCGTCCGGGAGCGACCTTCACGTCGGTTCTGCCCGCCACGTCCAGCATTTTAGCCGCCAAAGCTGTCTGGTACGGGATATTATAAGCAGTGGTGGTGACGAGCTTCAAATCAAGCTCCGGGCTTTTCAGTATCATGGCGAGCGCCCAGGAATCGTCTATGTCGCTGCCGATATCGGTATCGAGGATAAGGGGTAAAGGCTTTTTCATATCTGTCTCCTTCTAAAAAAGTTCGGGACTGTTGATAAATTGTCAACAGTCCCTTCTTTGATCTTAATTTTCTATACCCATGTACTCATTGAAATATTCGTTCCACAGGTTTGTGATAGATGAAGACGCAAACCAACCGTTCTCCTCGGTCTTACCCGTTCTGGAGTCGTTATCGGAAGGAATATATGTAACTTTCTGGTAATACTCGTTGTTCTCGACCTCGTTCTCGAGAGCGGCGATGCTCGATTTGAACTCGTCGGATTTCATGTTGCTTATACGGTTCCAGAGCTCCGCGTTGAATTTATCGAAGTTTGCGAGCAGCTCCTTGTTCTCCTCGTTCTGGTAATTTATGAAATGACCGGTGATGGGATAGTAGGAGTTGAGGTTCTGGTCCTTAGCGTAATTCCAGGCATCCATGCTCTTTCCGTAGTCGGGATAGGTGATGAACTCGTTACCGGTATCGGAGATGTTCATCTTATACTCGTCGGAGAGCTTGACGATGACATCGGAATTCTCCTCGTCATACTTCCAGTGAACGCCCTGTGCGCCGTACTGGAGTATGGTGCGAAGCTCCGTGTCGGTGTTCAGCATGGTGATGATTTCCATGGAACGGTTGGTGCTCTTGGTGAAGCAGGATACGGCGAACACTGTCTGGAGATAATCGGCACGGGTGCCTTCGGGATGCAGGTAAGTGACGATGTGATAATCATCGGCGTACTTCTGTACCTCTTCCGCCGAGCAGGTCACGTAGCCTACGCCGAATTCGGCAGGCTCTGTCGTGGTGACGTAGCCCTGTTCCTTGAAGTATTTATAGAGGTAGAAATTGGACGTATAGTTGTTGTAAGAGAATATGTTGTTGAATGCGACCTCCTCGATGGGGGTGCTGAAGGTGATACGGGATGCCAGCGCCGAGAAGGTAGCCTGATCCTGACCGGACCAGAATCTGTAATAGCTGGGCGCATAGTCGCCGTAAATGGGCTGTACGTCCTTATGATATTTCGCGATATCATTGATGAAGTCCTGGCAGTCCGCAAGGCTTGTGAGCTTATCGGGATTCAGGTACTCCTCCTCCACCAGTCTCTTGTTGACCAGGAAGTAAGTGAAGTTGCCGATGGCGTGGTTATTGGGAACGCCGTAGACGGTACCGTCATACTGAGCGGCGTTGAAGAAATCCGGATAAATATAGGATTTCAGCACCTTGCAGGAGTTGGTGATGTCCTCGTCCAGAGACTCTATGTAGTAGTTCTCTGCGTAGTAATCGTACGCTTCCTCACCGTGGATAAGGAAAATGTCCATCTGGTTGCGCTCGATAGGGGTATAACCGTCGGCTCCGCGGACGACAAGGCTGTAATCACCGTCCATGTTGGGGTTTTCATAAGCGGTGGACTCTGCCACGTAGCTTTCGCCGTTCTTCGCGGCTTCGATCTCTTTCTTTCTCTGTTCGATAGCCTTCTGCTCGGCCTCATTGGTACGGGTCTCCAGAAGAACGATACGGTCCTTTATAGTCTGGTCATATTCGTCCTCGGGGATACCGTAAAGCTTTATCGCGGTATCGAACTCGGTCTGGGTCTTACGGTTTATGGCTTCCTCCACGGCGTACAGAGCCTCCTCGGTGGTACCTTCCTTTACGGGCAGCCACAGGGAAAGCGTCATACTGGAACGGTCGAGGCTTGAAGCATTACCCGTAGTCTCATCACCGTCGGAAGGGAGAGAGGGTGTGTCGCCGGAAACCGAGCAGCCGGTCATCAGAATGGTACCGGCGAGCATGAACACGCAAAGCAGGACAGAAACGATTCTCTTTTTCATTGGATCCTCCTAAATGTGCGCGAGGGCACAACTACATAGATACATTTTACACTACTGTTTATTATATGTCAAGGACATTCGACAGTTTTTCGTGCCCTCAGTCGAGAAAATCTTTCAGTCTCTTGGAGCGGCTGGGATGGCGGAGTTTGCGAAGAGCCTTAGCCTCTATCTGGCGTATGCGCTCACGGGTGATGTTGAATTCCTTACCCACCTCTTCAAGTGTATGGGTCCTGCCGTCGTTGAGTCCATAACGAAGCTTTAAGACGTGCTCCTCGCGGGGAGTCAGCGTATGGAGGACTTCCTTTATCTGTTCGCGGAGCATGGCATAGGATGCGGCATCCTGCGGTGCGGGAGAGTCGTCATCGGGGATGAAATCGCCCAGATGGCTGTCCTCCTCCTCGCCTATGGGAGTTTCGAGAGACACGGGATCCTGCGCGATCTTCATGATTTCGCGGACCTTATCGGCGGACATACCGATCTTTTCGGCGACCTCGTCTGCCGTCGCCTCGTGGCCCAGCTCCTGCAGGAGCTGCCTCTGATAGCGGGATACCTTATGGATGGTCTCGACCATGTGCACGGGAATACGGATTGTCCTCGCCTGGTCGGCTATGGCACGGGTTATGGCCTGTCTTATCCACCACGTTGCGTAGGTGGAGAACTTATATCCCTTGGTATAGTCAAACTTTTCGACAGCCTTCATAAGTCCCAGGTTGCCCTCCTGGATGAGATCCAGGAAAAACATACCCTTGCCCACGTATCTCTTTGCGATGCTTACCACCAGACGGAGATTGGCTTCGATGAGCATCTGCTTTGCCTGCTCGTCACCCTCTGTCATTCTGGCAGCGATCTCAAGCTCTTTTTCTGCGTCGAGCAAGGGCACCTTACCGATCTCTTTCAGGTACATTCTCACGGGGTCGTCGATGTTGAGACCCTCCTGCTGGAGCATCTTTTCCATATCCTCCGCGGATTCCAGCTGCTCCACCTCGGTCTCGATCTCCTCGAACTCGGCGGGGTTCTCGTAGCTTATGACCTCGATACCGTTGGCTTCCAGCTGATCGTAGATCTTTTCGATCTGGTCGATATCGTAATCGGCGAACTCTATCGCTTCCATTATATCGGAATTAGAAAGCGAGCCCTTGGTCTTGCCCTTTTCGATTAAGGATTTGACGTCAAAGTTTTTCTTTTCCTGATCCATTGTTTTTTACCGTTCCTTATATGTTATTTGTTTTTCTTTTGCTTTCGATGAGGGACATAAGGTCGTCTCCGGATTCCTTAAGTCTGCGGCGCTGTGCTTCCTCTTTCAGGTTTTTCACCGCCTCGCGCATAACGTCCTCGCCGTTGGAGGTGCCGCCCCTGCGCTTCTGCGCCATTTTCTCCGCTTCGGAGATTTCCTCCTGAGTAAACCTTTCGGAGAGCATAGCGAAGTCGAATCCTCCGTTCCCGGACAGCTCGCATATTGACGAAAACAGCCGGGCGTTTAGTGAGGAGGCGAAGTCCTCGGGTATCAGTTCTTTCGCTATTTTCAGATATTCGGGGCGGATGATGAGAAGCCCTATCACCGTACGCTCTATCACGGAGGAGCGCACGTTTTTTGCGTAGTCGGGGTCGGTGCGGTTCCCTATTCCCGACAGTTCCCGGACGATCTCGCCTCTCTCCGATTTCTTCTTTTCGGCGGCCTTTTGCTTGATCATCCCCGAAACGTCAGCGGCGACGCTTTTGGGATCTAGTTCCAGCTTCTTCGCCAGATTCTGGATATATATGTCCCGCTCCACCCGGGAACCGATTTCCGCAATACTGCGGCACAGCTCACGTGCGGCTTTCGCCTTTTCGGCGGGGTCTTCCACATTATATTTTGCCAGAGTTTTCGACACTCTGAAATCAAATTCCGTTTTACTGCCCGAAAGCACCCCGCGGAATTTCTCGGCGCCGTAGGTCTTTATATACTCGTCCGGGTCCTTTGCGCCCGGGATAGTCAGGACCTTTGCGTCTATCCCCGCCTCGCCCAGAAGCCGGAAAGCCTTATCAGCGGCTTTCTGTCCCGCCTCGTCGCTGTCGTAGGATATTATCACCTTGTCGGTGTATTTCTTCATTATCCGCGCCTGTTCCGCGGTGATCGCCGTACCCAGGGTCGCCACAGCGTTCTCAAATCCTGCCGCGTGCAGGGCGATGACGTCCATATAGCCCTCGCAGAGGATGAAGCCGCCCTCCGTGTGGTTCCTCGCGTAGTTCAGGGCGAACAGGTTGCGGCTCTTTTTGAACGCAGGGGTATCTGCGGAGTTTAAGTATTTGGGTACGCTGTCGTCAAGCACGCGCCCGCCGAATGCGACCACGTTGCCCGCCGTGTCGATTATGGGGAACATGACGCGGTTTCTGAAGCAGTCGTAGGTGTTATTTTCGTTCTTGCGGCTTCGCTGGCAGAGGTAGCCCGCAACCATCTCCTCGTCGGTAAAGCCCTTGGAGCGAAGATGGCGCTTCAAGCTGTCGAAGCTGTCGGGAGCATAGCCCAGACCGAAATGCTTTATTGCAGCGCCGGAGAGCTTCCGCTTTTCGAAATACGCCCTGCCGGGTGCTCCCTCCGGAGAAAACAGCACGCTTCTGAAATACTTAGCCGCCTCCAGATTCATTTCAAGCACGCGGCTGCGGGTCACTCCGCCGTTCTGTTTCGCGTCGTCATCGGGAAGCGTTATCCCCGCGCGCTTTGCCAAAAATTCCAAAGCGGGTCTGTATTCAAGATTCTCTATCCTCATTATGAAGGAGACCACGTCTCCTCCCGCTCCGCATCCGAAGCAGTAGAAATGTCCGTCGCCGGAATATACGGTGAAGGACGGAGTCCTTTCGCTGTGAAACGGGCACAGACCTTTCAGGTTGGAGCCCGAACGGGTAAGATTTACATAAGATGAAATAACGTCCTCGATGCTGTTTCTGTATTTTAAGTCTTCGATAATATTAGCAGGTATCATCAGCATCCTCCTTCGTGTAAAGCTATCAGTATTCAGACGGTGTCTGCCAAACGGACGGTACGAATATGCTCTTGAAAATGTCTATGGCGTAGCGGTCGGTCATGCTTGAAATATAGTCGCACACGCACCGCGCCACTGACTCATTTTCGGTATTCTTGTAATAAAACTCGGGCATCTTCTCCGGGTTCTTCACGAAATAATCGAAGAGCACCGTAAGCATTTCCCTCGCCTTTGCCTCCTCGCCCTTTGCCACAGGGTTGCGGTACACCGCCTCAAAGAGGAAATCTCTGAGGTCGTTCATTGTACGTCCCACCTCGTCGTCGATGAGGATATCGGGCTGATCCTTGGAGGCGTCGATCACAGCCGTCACCAGGGTATTTATCCGCTGGCTGTGGCCCTGCCCCAGCACGTCTGTGATGTCCTTCGGAATGTCGTCGGGCTTCAGGATCCCTGCACGGCAGGCGTCATCTATGTCGTGGTTTATGTATGCTATCCTGTCGGCGAACTTGATTATGCGGCCCTCCAAAGTGGAAGCGACGCAGTCGCCGGCGTGGTTCAGCATACCGTCGCGCACCTCCCATGTGAGGTTGAGGCCTTCGCCGCCCCGCTCCAGCTTTTCCACCACGCGGACACTTTGCTTGTAGTGGGTGAAGGAGGGATCAAAGCATTCCTGCATCACCTTTTCTCCGGCGTGGCCGAAGGGTGTGTGGCCCAGATCGTGGCCGAGAGCCGCCGCCTCGCACAGGTCCTCATTGAGCATAAGGGCACGGCATATGATGCGGGCGATCTGCGTGACCTCAAGGGTATGGGTAAGGCGGGTCCTGTAGTGCTCGTCCACGGGAAAGAGGAACACCTGCGTCTTGTGCATAAGGCGTCGGAACGCTTTTGAGTGTATTATCTTATCCCTATCACGCTGAAACTCCGTTCTGTTCTGACAGGGGACGTAAGGATGGTCGCGTCCCTTGGTATTACAGGTGAGAAAAGCATAGGGAGAAAGAGTGGTCTTTTCTCTTTCACAGAAAATCTCCGCTAATGTCACAGGTTGCGCCGCCTTTCGTCAAAATACTTTTCAACTATAATATACGCTAAAATCAGCGTTTTTACTTTTTTTCGGGTAAAATATTTTAATGGACTGCGGTCAACAGCCACTACCCGCCATCCGCTTCTTAAAACTAAAATCTTAAAACTTAAAGCCAAAAAGCACCCCGAACGGAGCGCTGACATAGGGATTTTTTCACTGCCGACCGGCAAGAAATAATAATAAAGAATATCAAGTACGGTGGGAATAATCCGAATATCTGATAAAAAATGACCGAAACACAGGTTTCGGTCATTTTATTTTTGTCTTGCCTTCGTCCGTTCTGAATTCCTGCCGTACTCTTGTACGGCGACGGCATTCAGAACAGACAATCAGCGGCGTCTCTCTCCCTATGTGAACGCTCTTAAGGGTGCTTTTTCAAAGTTCAAATACCGCCGAATCTCCGGGAGAGACTGTTTTGGTCAGTATCCTCTCCCCGTCGGTGACGGTCATCTTATAGTTTTCGCCGTACTCGATCTCAATGTCAAAAACGGTGCCGAACGCGTCCACGCGCCTTAGCGCTGTCTTTTTCCCGCGCCACTCTGCGGGCAGGGACGGTTTTACTGAAAAGGACGAGAGCCCCGTGGGGGTGATGCCGAAAAGCCCTTCGATAACAGTTCTGCAATAGAGCCCGCCCTCGGCAGAAAGATGGCGCTGATTGCCCTCCGGCCACGCCTCTATGGGGTACGGAACGTGCTCTGAGAGCAGGCGCTTTTCAGTATAATCGCGGAACGCGGGATATATCTTGTCCGCCATTCCCGCCGCGAATATGCCGCGGAAGCAATAAAGTGTAGAGCGGTCCCAGAACATCTTATCGCCCTCGGCGGTGAGAAAACCGTTTTCCGTATAAAGGTTTTCCATGAGGGCGAGTACGGTTCCCTCCGCCCGCTCCGTCAACCCTACGGTCAGCGGCGCGCAGATATAGGAACGAAGGATATCACATCCGGTGTAGTAAACGTAGGTCTCATATCCCTTGAAATTTGTGCCGAAATGGGCTTCTATGCCGGCCTTCAAACGCTCTGCAAAGGCGTTATACTCCCTTTCCTTATGGTCATAGCCCAGAGATTTCGCCAGATCTGCAGCGCATCTGAGGCCGCCATAGGAAAGGCTGCTTGTCAGAAGATTGGCGTTGCCTATCTTGAATCTGGCTTCCAGCTCGTCGCAGTCGGAGGTAATGACGTGGTCGTCCGTCTCCTTTGTTGAAATGTAGCGGACACACCAGTCCACGGTATCGAAATACTTCTCCGCAAGGTCTCTGTCTCCGCGTGAAAGCAGGAAGCGTGTCACGCCATAGAGGTACATGGAAGCGTCGCCCTCGTCACCGGCGCCCTCCCATATATCAAGGCCTTCGGCGATGATGGACGAGGGTATCATGTGCATCTCAGGGCCCATGAACGGGCGGTACAGCTCCATCATATTGACGGTAGCGCCGACACCGCCGGAAAAACCGGAAAATCCGAAATAGGGGGCGGCATACTCCGCTTCATCGTTTGCCCAGACCGCGGCGTAATACGCCTGTCCTCCGGGACAATGCATAGGTCCGCGAAGAGTGTCGAAAACGCTCTCCGAGATGCGGAGCTTGGAAAACGCAAATTCGGTGTTTACCGACTCATCCGGGCATTCCAGCACAATGCTCTCGGAAAAGATCTCCTCCGCAAAGCTTCGGCGGAGCATAAGCTCCTCGGCGGGGTCTAGGGTGACAGGATCATCGGCGATAACTCTGCCGGAATAAACCGTAGCATATACGGCGGCCTCGCCCTCTTCAAGGACGGTCTCTTTTTCGCCCCTGCTGTCTGCTCTGAGCGAATAAATACCCTTGGTACCGCGGTAAAATTGCTCGCCGTCCGGGAACGTGCATCCGATTTTAACGTCGCCGTCCGAGACGTTCATAACGGTCACATATTCTATAAATGCGCTCTTCTCGGTGCTCGGAAAATAGTATCTCTTTATGATAAGCTTTCCGTCAGCACCTCGTGAGGTGACGGAAAGAACTCCGTCTATCCTGTATTCTTCGGGATACTCCTTTACCTCCGCGCCGCCGCAGGAAAAGGCGATATGCCCGCTTTCCGGAACATCGTGGCGTAGCGTCGCGTGGGTATCGTTGGGGATCTTACGGAGCATGGGGAAAAAGAGGCGGAAATTGCAGTTCAGCGTTCCGTCCTCGCCTGTGCCGTAGTATATGACGGCGGCGCATTTCCTGCCCGCCGTTTCAACATTGTCAGCAAAAGGATTAATTCCCCCGCGAACTATGGCGCGGTCCTTTATTTCCCAATACTTCATCATTCAACAGGATCCCACATAAGAGTATATTTCATGTAGTCTGGGTCGCTCAGCGAGGATATGTTATTGAACTCGCGGTTGTTGGTTATCCCATAGCGGCGCATATAAATGAAGCGCTTTTCGTTGTTCTTGAGAAACTCGGCTGTCAGTTTTTCCTTTTCTTCTCCCTCTGCAGCGTTTGCTTTTTCACGGGTAACAAAGTCTATATAATCAAGAAGCTGTATCCTTGATCTGCGGATGTTGGCCAGATACCAGCCGTTTTCGGCACATGCCTCCGCCTTATCGAAAAGCTCGTTCCCGAGCCGGATATATTCTTCCTTGCCCGCCATTTTGGACTCGAGACCGCGTACCCATATATATTCGGAGGAATTGTCGTAATAGATACCGAAATGAGAGTCCTCGGAGCATTTTGCCGCCAGTTCCAGATACTCTTCGATGTATTTTCCGCCGGCACCGTAGTAGTCTGCGATGAACTCGCGCATGAGGGCGATATACTCCTCTTCTGTCATGTACGGATTCCACAGTATGCGTGCAAGGATATATCCGCGAAGCTCCGCGAATTCACCGTTGGGAGAGGCGAAATTTCCCTGTTCAAACATACCGCACACGCCCTGATCCGCAAAGAATCTCTCGTTTTTAAGAAGCGTTCGGAAATTGAAAAACAGAGTGTTGAAATCGGTAAAGTCGGTGGTATAGTTCCAGATAGTCAGTCTGGGCGCGATCTTCGTCCACTCTCTCACGTCGCCTGCGAAGGACGTACCCGTCTCTCCGTGGCCGGGAGTGCAGTCGCATTCCGACACAGGGTGGTTGAAGCAGCACTCGATGGAGCAAAGACGGACGATGACGTTCTTTCTCGGGCGCACGGTCTTGGGAGGCTTACGGGTAAATCTGTACGCAAAGGTATCGAACATAACGTCCGGGTACTCGGGCTCAAGCTTCTCTGCAACACGGTTGACGAAATCGAGCATGGTGCCCATCTGCGACTCTTCTCTATCGTTTATTGCCTGACACCTCTCACATTTGCATGCGCCGGAGTCGCCGTCGTTCTGAGTGATGGAAACCAGCCGGGCGTCGGGATGCTCGGAGAGAAGCCAGCGAAGATTATTCACAACGGTGTCAAAGGTCTTCTCATCTGTAAGGCAGGGCTGACTCCATGCCCTTTCGCCGAACTTGCACTGCCCCGCGAGCCATCCGATGGTATGCTCAAAGCCACCCTCGTAGTTGACATCGCCGCCTAACTCTGCGGGAAATCTTTTTCTGCCGTGACAACCGTTGATCTTCAGCTTCGCGGAAATAGCAGGATCAGTAACAGGGTACCAATACGGGTTTCTGTAGAAGAAGACGGGAACCTCACGGTCATCTTCAAAGGGCGCGATCTCGAGGGCATCCGTCTCGGGGACCTTCTCAAAATCATTGAGATAAAATCTGACGCCGCAGAACTTTTCGAGAAAAGTATAAACGCCGTAGAGGGCGCCGCGCACGCCGCTTCCTAAGATGAATATTTTTTCGTCGATATTTCTGATAATAAAGCCCTCGTCTCCCAGCTCAGCGACCTCTTCTTCGGTGTATCCGCCACGGTCCGTATAGCCGATGACGATCTCCTTATCCTCTTGATGCCTGTTGGACTGAAACTCGGGCAGGTACGCTCCCGTTATCTTCGCAAGGTACTTTTTCAGCTCCTGCGCAGCATGGTAATAAGCCTCCGTGGGCTTTACGGGATAAATTATACTGTACTCGCTCTCTCTGCCTTTTGCAATGATCATGTCTTGTCCTCGCTTTTAGTTTCCTTGATTTTTATATTGGCAAGAGGGTTATGCTCCATGGCACGTTCCATACCCTCGTTGCTGACGTGTGTATATATCTGTGTGGTGTTCAACTGCTCGTGACCCAAAATATCTTTTAATACTCTTATGTCCACATCACCGGACTGATACATTAAGGTTGCAGCAGTATGTCTCAGCTTATGGGTGGAGTAATGCTTATATTCCAGCCCGGCCTCGCCCAGATACTTTTTAACCATCCATTGTACGGTCTTGACGCTTATACGCTGACCGCGGCTCGACAGAAACAGCGCCTGCTCGCGCTCTTTGACCCTGGGGTCAGCGAGCCGCTTTTTAAGGTACACCGTCAGCGCGTCGCGGCAGGCGGGATTGAGATAAACCACTCTCTCCTTGGAGCCTTTACCTATGACTCGCAGGGATTTGAGGTCGCGGTCTATATCGCCCAACGATATGCCGCAGAGCTCGGAAAGACGCATGCCGCAGTTGAGAAAAAGAGTCAGTATACAGTAATCGCGGTCTTTCGACTTTGAATCAGGGTCGTTTTTTACCGCCGATAAAAGCTCCACACACTCATCCATGGAGAGGTGCTTGGGAAGCTGTTTTTTCTTTTTAGGGGATTCTATATCCTTCGCGGGGTTGTTCTCTATTTTGTGAAGACGCACCGTGGCGGTCTTGTAAAAGCTTCTGATAGCCGACAGTTTTCTTGCCTTGGAGGCGTTGCCGTTGCCGCGGGCGTTGGCGGCGTACGCTATGAACTCGTAGACCTCCGACTCCTTGACCGACGCAAAAAAATCCCAGTCGAGCGTTGAGATGTCGGTCTTCTGCATCGTCTCGTCATCTATGGGCTGTTTTGCGCGCTTCAAGATAAGGTAACGGCAGAATGTCCTGAGGTCCAGAAGGTACTCGGACACCGTTTTATGGGACAGGCCGCTGATATTCTTATACGTGGCAAAATCGAGAAGCGGCTGCGGGTATCCGTCCAGATCGTCGTATGCAGGCATCATGTCACTTCCTTTCCCCGTTGCTTTACCTAATAATATCATACTTTGCGGGAAAAACATAGATATTTTGTAAATTTTTTCGATAGGCTCTTGAAATCCGCACGGCATGCTATAAAATAGTAAAAAAGCGAGGTGAGGAACTTCTTGAAGACAAGTTCGAAATACAGCTACGGCACTCCCGTGAAAAAACTGTTGCTTAACCAGTTCGGCGCGGCAGTGTTGGGCATCATGCTCTTTATGGCGAGCCGCAACAGCGTTGTCATGTCGCTGTTCACCGGCATTTTCACCACCTGCTTTTATATGGTGATAGACTACACCTCCATGTGGGACATAGGCGCCCGCGACCGGATAAAGGTGGATGGCGGCAGAGCCGAAAAGGACCTGTTCGTAGGGACCAAAGCGGCGCTTCTTGCCGGGATCCCCAATGTCATACTCGGTCTCGGATGTACCCTTTTCACAATCTTCGACAGCATGCAGAACTCTGTGGTGATTCTCTGCCGCAACATCGCCATCATGTGGGAAAGCATGTACTCCGGCATCCTCTGGACAGTTTTTCCAAAGACCCTGCACGTGGTAGACGGCGTTGCCAATTACGCGTACGACGTGGTCGATAATCCCGCGGGGGCCCTTTATATGTCACTTTACCTTGTGATCATTATTCCCGCAGTCGCGGCGGCTACCCTCGGTTATATCGCGGGATTCAGCAATTTCCGCATCATCAAACGCAAAAAAGACGAAAAATAATAAAATCAAATTTGAAGAGTAAGATCCGGCGCGTAAGTGCCGTGCGGACGGGGAGTTGCCGCACGGACGAATTTGTTGCACATCCGCGACATGCGGTGCCGTGTCTGCATCCCGCTTCAACGGACTGGATATCTCCTTTTCGCTGACTACGGGAAGGAGGTATTTTTATATGAAAACAAAAGCTTTCAGAAGTGTGAAGGTCCTGTGCTTATGCGCTATGCTCACAGCCCTTTCCGTCGCCGTCGCGTGGCTCTGCAAGATGTTTCTCACGGTCACGCCCTACATCCGCATAACCTTTGAGAACCTGCCCCTCATCATGGCGGGATATTTCTTCGGTCCCCTGCCCGGGCTTCTCTGCGGGCTCACCTCTGACATAATCAGTACGGCGATCTCCCAGTACGGTCTGGGCGGCATAAACCCCATCATCACCTTGGGTGCGGGGCTTGTGGGACTTATGGCAGGGCTCGTTCCTCTTATTTTCAAAAAGAAAAACAGTCTCGTGCTTTTCATAAGTGTGTTCTCTGCCCATATCATAGGAAATATCATCGTAAAATCGACGGGACTTCACATAATGTATTCGTGGGCGATACCGCTGCTTTATCCCAGACTGCCGCTTTACATCGTTATCGCCGCCATAGAATACGTACTTATGACAGTTCTTCTTAAAAATAAAGCAATAGCAAAGGTACAAAGAGAAAAATGATGACCTACGACGAAGCATTAAGCTACATACATTCCATCTCTTGGACGGGAAGCCGCCCGGGGCTCTCCCGCATCACCGAGCTGTGCGAAAAACTGGGTGACCCGCAGGACTCCCTTACATTTATCCACGTGGCGGGCACCAACGGCAAGGGCTCCGTTTCCTCCATGCTGTCGTCTGTTCTCAGTGCCGCGGGAAAGAAGGTGGGCGAATTTACCTCTCCTTACGTCTACCGCTTCAACGAGCGCATATCGTTGGGCGGCACGCCCATCGACGACGGAGACCTCGCCCGGATCGTGGAAAAAGTAAAAGCGGCGGCGGACGAAATGTCCGACCCTCCGACTGAATTCGAGCTTATAACCGCCGTCGGATTTATGTATTTTAAAGAAAAAGAGTGCGATGTGGTGGTGCTGGAGGCCGGTATGGGCGGAAGGCTTGACTCCACCAACGTTATAAAGACCGCTCTCCTTTCTATAATTACCGGCATAGACCTTGACCACACCGCAATACTGGGCGACACCTGCGAGAAGATCGCATTTGAGAAAGCGGGAATCATAAAGGACGGTTGCCCGGTGCTTATCGGCAGATGCAGAGCTTCCGAAAACCCCGAAAACGGTCTCAATTCCTCGGAGAAAGTCATATACAACGCGGCACAAAGCCGCAATTCTCTCTTTATACGCACAGATTACAGCCGCCTTCACGATATAAAGCTCTCCCCTGACGGCGCGGAGTTTTTCTTCGAGAGGTACGGCGAGCCCTTCAATATCTCCCTTGCGGGAGCATATCAGCCTGAAAATGCGTCACTTGTCATCACCGCCTGCGAAATGCTGTGCATCGACGAAAAATATATCCGCGCAGGGCTCTCAGCCGCCCGCTGGCGCGGCAGATTCGAAAAGCTCTCGGACTCTCCCCTCGTCTTCTACGACGGCGGACACAACCCCCAGGGTGTGGAAGCGGCGGTCCACACGGTAAAAGCAGTATTTTCCGAAAAAATCAACATCGTCACCGGCGTTATGGCGGATAAGGATTACCGCAATATGGCAGAAATGATAAGCACCGTGGCAAAAAGGGTCTTCTGCGTACGTCCCGACAACCCACGTGCACTCGCGGCAGAAAAGCTTTCCGAGGTCTACCGCTCACTGGGCGTCCCCGCCGAAGCCTGCGGCACCGTTGCAGATGCGGTGCACGCCGCCATGAAATGCGGCGACACCCTCGGCCTCGGCAGTCTTTATATGTACAAGGAGTTCTACGACGCCGTAAACGGCTGATAGCCCCTGATCGATGGCAACTAAAAGAAAAAGCCCCATTTCGGGGCTTTTTCTTTTACTATGTTCAGCTGTTCTTCACGCCTACCCACAGCTCCTCGTAGTACTTGACGACCTCAGCGTCAAGGTCACAGAACCAGTGAGTCTCGGGCATATTTTCCTCGGAAGGATAAAGGATCTCGTTGCCCTTGTAGCAGTACTCATCGTTGTTTACAACGGAAGTATTAGGACAAAGATATCCTAACTTCTCGGCATTTGCAAGGGCTACTGCGGGCTCCATGAGGAAATTCATGTAAAGGAGAGCCGCTTCGTAGTTCTGACAACCCTCAGGGATACATACGGAGTCACAGAATATGTTCACACCCTCTTCGGGATATACGAACTCCAAATCGGGGTTGTTCTCTTTCATGGTCAGAAAGTCGCCTGCGTAGTAAGGAGCCATAGCGGCGTTTCCGCCCTCCATCTTATTGAAGATCTCGTCCATGACGTAAGACTGGAGCACGGGCTTCTGCTCTTTCATGAGCTCTGCCGCGCGGTCCCATTCAGCCTTGTCGTGAGTATTGAGGTCGATGCCGAGGATGAGCTGCGCGATAGCGAGCGCATCACGGGGGTTATTGAACATCAGGATCTGACCCGTGTACTTCTCGTCCCACATGGCTTTCCAGCTGGTGGGAGCCTCCTCGACTATGGTGGAGTTGTAGATAAGTCCTACCATACCGAGATTGTAAGGCACGGAATACTGCTCGTCGGGGTCAAAGTAAAGACCCTTGTACTGCTCGTCGATATATTTATAGTTTGAAAGGGAGTCTACGTGGATCTCACGGAGCATACCCTCGCGGATAAGCCTCTGGATCATGTAGTCTGAGGGAATGATGATGTCATAATAGGTAGCGCCTGCGGCAAGCTCGGAATACATGGACTCGTTATCGTCGTAGTTGGAATATACAACGTCGATACCGGTTACCTCTTCAAAGGCGCGGTTCACGTCAAGGGTTCCCTCTTTACCGTCGGAGATGTACTCGCCCCAGTTGTAAACCTTGAGAGTGGTGCCCTCAAGATCGCGGGTGTATGTGCCCTCAAGGAGAGCGGGGTCGATCTCGGGCGCTTTGTCGCCGCAGGAGAAGAGGCAAACAGAGGAAAGCATCATCATGAGAACGAGAAGAATAGATACGGTTCTTTTCATTGTTTTCCCTTTCAGTTGTTTGTATTTTTGTTTTTAGTCTGTCTTAACTGTGAAATATTTATGATGAGAAGCAGCACAAGCACCGACAGGAATATGCAGGTACATACGGCGTACATCTCAGGGGTGACGCGCTTTTTCGTCATGTTGTATATGAGCAGAGGAAGCGTAGTGTAGCCGCCGCTGACGTAATGGCTGATGACGAAATCGTCGATAGACAGCGTGAACGCCATAAGTGCTCCGGAAAGGATGCCGGAGGAGATAGACGGCAGGACTATCTTGAAGAACGCCTGCAGAGGGGTGCTTCCGAGATCCTGTGCCGCCTCGGCAAGGTGGGGATCGGTCTGCTGTAATTTGGGGAGCACGTTCAGCACCACGTAAGGCAGGCTGAATGTGACGTGGGCGATAAGCATGGTACCGAAGCCCAGAGACTCGGGAGAACTGGTCAGCCTTCCCACGAAGGCGAACAGGAGCATGAGAGATACGCCGGTCACGATCTCGGGGTTCATCATGGGAATATTCGTGACAGACAGAATACCCGTTTTGAACCATTTGTTTTTCATGCCGAAGATGCCCACGGCCGCCATTGTGCCGAGCACCGTGGCGATCAAGGAGTTGAGAGCGGCGAGGATGAGTGTGTTTTTCAATGCGTTGACCGCTGCCTCGTCCTCAATAAGCTCGCTGTACCATCTCAGTGAAAAGCCCGTGAAATTTGCGGTACTGTTCCCTTCATTGAATGAGAAGAATACCATTACCAGGAGGGGCAGATACATTATGACGAATATTATTGCCGTATAGATCTTACCGGTTTTGCTCACAGCACGATACCTCCTCTCTCTGAATCATCGGAGAATCGGTTCATAAGCATTATGCATACGAGGATGACCACCATGAGCACCAGAGAAAGCATAGCTCCCAGATGTATGGTGTTCACGCTCTTGACCAGAGCCTCTATGCTGTCGCCTATCATATTTACGTTGGTGCCGCCCAGTTTCTGGGAGATATAGAAGGTACTGACGGAGGGCACGAACACCATGGTAAAGCCGGAAACAACGCCGGGAATGCTGAGAGGAAGGATCACGCGCCAGAATCTGGACGCGCCGTTGGAGCCAAGGTCCGACGCCGCCTCGAGAAGCGAATCGTCGATTTTTGAAAGCACGGACACCAGCGGCAGTACCATATACGGGAAATAGTTATAAACCATACCGAATATGACGGCGCCGGGAGTGTTTATGAGGGTGAGCTTCCCGAAGCCCATGGCTGCGAGCAGGTTATTTATGATACCGTTGGTCTCGATGATATTCATGATGGAGTAGGTCATGATGAGCAGGTTCATCCACATGGGGAGCATGACCAGCATCATTATGATCTTCTGCGTAGTCTCGGAGCACCTAGCAACGAAATAGGAAAAGGGATATGCAAGAAGCAGCGTCACCACCGTGGCGATAAGAGCGTAGACGAAGGAGTCCACGATATTGTCGCGGTAGACGGACAGCTGGCGGAAGTTCTCAAGTGTGAGCGTGCCGGAGCTGTCAGTGAAAGCATAATATGCCACGATGAACATGGGCACGATTATGAATATGACCGCCCACACTATGTACGGAATATTCAGGAACGTGGCGCCTGCGTTCGACTTTTTCAGCGTGCGCTCGTAGCCTTTTTTAGTCTTTTTACTCATCTTCCTCATCCTCCGGGATCTCGCTTATGGTGTCCATTTCCTCGGAGAAGAAGCTGTAATCGCCGTACCTGCCGGAATACTCGGACTTTTTCATTATATGTATTGCGTCCGGCTCGATGTCAAGACCGACAGTCTCGCCCTCAGCGGCGTAGTCAGTGGTTTGTATCATCCACTTGAAGCCGCATATATCGACGATTATCTCGTAGTGTACGCCCAGAAAGGTAACAGAGGTAACGGTGCCGGTAAGCATGGCGGAATCCGCGGGGACAATATCAACGTCCTCGGGACGGATGACTACGTCCACTGCCTCGTTTTTCTCAAAGCCCGCGTCCAGACACTTGAAGGTGTGCCCCGCGAAGCGAACGGAATAGTCCTCCGCCATAACGCCGTCCAGGATGTTGGACTCGCCGATGAAGTCGGCGACGAAAGCGTTCACGGGCTCGTTATAAATATCCGTGGGAGAGCCTACCTGCTGGATCTTGCCGTTGTCCATCACAACGACGGTATCCGACATGGAAAGAGCCTCCTCCTGGTCGTGAGTGACGAAAATAAAGGTTATGCCCAGCTGCTTCTGGATATTCTTCAACTCCTTCTGCATATCCTTACGGAGCTTTAAGTCCAGAGCCGCCAGAGGCTCGTCAAGGAGAAGAACCTGCGGGTGATTTATAACAGCGCGGGCAATAGCCACTCTCTGCTGCTGTCCGCCGGAAAGCTTTGCCACCCTGCGGTTTTCGAATCCTTCAAGATTCACCATTTTGAGCATTTCGGTGACGCGCTCCTTTATCTCGTCCTTCGGAACGTGCCGCACCTTCAGACCATACGCAATGTTGTCAAATACGTTATAGTGCGGAAAAAGAGCGTAACGCTGAAAAATGGTGTTCACCTTACGTTTGTGAGGCGGAACACCATTGATCCGCTGAGAATCAAAAACAACTTCGCCCTCATCGGGATCCAAAAATCCCGCAATAATGCGAAGTGTGGTCGTCTTTCCGCATCCGGACGGTCCCAGAAGCGTGACAAACTCTCCGTCTGCAATGGACAGGCAGACATTGTCAAGCACCTTTTCCCCGTCAAAAGACATGGAAATGTTCTCAAGCTGAATTAACTTTTTGTTTTCCATTTTTTGCATCCCCCTTTGCGGCCAAGACCGCGTAAGCCGTATTACAGCTCTGCGCGAACTCACACACGCCTAACCGCAGCCCCCGCAAAGAGTGTGTTACAAGCAGAAAGATTCGCTTGCAGCATACGGTTTCTCATGACAGAAAAATAGAATGTCAACGGCTCCTGTTCGGAACTGACGTATGTGAACATCCCGTAACGCTGTCGCGTATAACGGACGAGCCGTTCATGCCGGGACGTTTGAGGAACGCTCCCGATACCTTTGCCCTCGGGAACGCTGTTAGCACAGATGCAAAAATCGTGCATATTAAATTGTGGTAAAAATCATTATACAGTAATTTCCCCAAATGTCAATAAAAATTTACAAATCATTCCCGAAAAATGCAAAAAAGCACGATATGAAATGAAATCCGCAAATTTTGCGAAATACCTTGACATAATCGGGGAAGATACTTATAATAATACTATATATAATGCGCCAGTATGTGAAAAAACAGACTGCACCATTTCATATGTGACCATCGGAGACAAAAATGAGAACCTATAACAACCTGAAACCCGTCGCACCGCCCAAGGAAATAGTGGACTTCCGCCAGCTGGTAAGAACCAACGCGGAGTGTTACGGCGACAAGGCTCAGTTTATCTACCTTGAAAACGGCGTAAGAACAGAAAAGACCTTCAACGAAATGTATGCAGACGTCACTGCGTTCACCACCGGTCTTTTCTGCCGTGGGCTCAACGGTAAAAGCATAGCGGTCATCGGAGACCTCCATCCCGCATGGATGACGGCGTTCCACTCCGTTATAATCGGCGGCGGCGTAATAGTTCCTCTGGACCACGAGCTTGACACCGAACAGATGGCGGATTTCATGAAGATCGCAAAATGCTCCGCGGTGGTATATACCTCCGCCATGAACAAAAAGATCGACGAAGCCCGTCCCATGCTCGACTTCATAGAGTATTTCATTCCCGTTGCAGCAGACAGCACCGATGAAAGGACTCTTCCCTTCTGCGACATCGTGGCCGAGGGCAACAATGCTCTCACCGCCGGCGACACCAGATTTTACGACGTGGATCTGGATATGGAAAAGATGAGCGCCCTGTTCTTCACCTCCGGCACCACCGGCACCAGCAAGGGCGTAATGCTCTCCCATAAAAATATCGTAGCGGCGGCTAACGCCTCCTGCCGTGCCACCCAATACGGTCCGGAAGACAAGTACGTTTCCGTTCTTCCCATACACCATACCTACGAGCTGGTCCCCGCCCAGATTTCAGCAACGAATCTGGGATCCACCGTGTTCATCTGTGACGGCGTGCGCTACGCAACCAGAAGGTTCAAGGAAGAACAGCCCACCTGCCTCGTTCTCGTTCCCCTGTTTCTGGAGACCATCCATAAGAAGATATGGTCCGAGCTCCGCCGCAAGGGTATGGAGAAGAAAGTCAGAGCGGCAATGAAGCTGAGCGACAGCCTGCTGAGACTCGGTATCGACAACAGAGATAAGTTCTTTTCCGAGGTCACCGCAGTATTCGGCGGAAAGCTCAAAAGCATCGTCGTGGGCGGCGCCCCCCTCGATCCCCAGATAGTCAAGGATTTCTACTCCTTTGGCATCACGGTCATCCAGGGCTACGGCATCACCGAGTGTGCACCTCTGGTAGCGGTAAACCGCCCCGGTCACGTCATGTTTGATTCCGTTGGTCAGCCCGTTGACTGTGTTGAAGTGAAAATAGAGCCCCTGGACGAGTCGGACGACGAGTTCAATAACGGCGACGGCGAGATACTCGTTCGCGGCGACAATGTCATGATGGGTTATTATGATAATCCCGAAGCGACTGCAGCGGCATTCACCGAGGACGGCTGGTTCCGCACCGGCGACATCGGCACCATGGACACCAAAGGCTATATCAAGATCACCGGCAGACTGAAAAACGTGATAATCGCCTCCAATGGCAAGAACGTGTTCCCCGAGGAGCTCGAAGAGCGCCTCAACAGGCTGGGCACCATAAAGGAGTGCGTGGTTCTGGGACGCGACAACGACGAGGGCGTGCAGGAGATAGTCGCCGTCATCGTGCCCGATTATGAGGTACTTGGCGAAGGCACCTCAGATGCCGCGGCAAGCGCTATATATAAGGAAGCCATCGCGCAGATAAACCGCACGCTTCCCGCATATAAGCACATCGACCGTTTCGAGATCAGGCATGAGGATTTCGAAAAGACACTTACCAAAAAGATCAAGCGTTTCCTTGTCAAATAAACAAATAACGAAAGGCATAAAACCATGTTTGAAGAAATCAAGAAAATTCTCGTTTCCGAAATGGACGTAGATGCTGACACCGTCAGCGCCGATTCCCAGCTCTCCGGAGATTTGGGAATCAATTCCCTGGAGCTTGCCGATCTCGTTCTTCTCTGCGAGGACAAATTCGGTGTGGCAATCAGTGACGACGACGTTAGAAGCTTCGTTACCGTAGGTGACGTGGTTACATATCTGGAACAGAGCGCAAAATGATGAAAGGGGCTGAAAAGCCCCTTTATAATTGAAATGATGAAAACTGAAAAAATAAACGTTCGCGGCGTCATGTTCGATAACGTGACTCCAAGTGAGGCTATGCAGTACCTTTCCGAGAGGTATGATCACGGTGAGGTCACCGCAGTCTACACTCCCAATCCGGAAATAGTGCAGCTGTGCATCGAGGACGAAAGGAACTATGGGATAATCAACTCCGCCGAGCTCATAATCCCCGACGGTATCGGTGTCGTAAAGGCGTCGAGGATCCTGGGAACGCCTTTGAAATGTAAGGTGGCGGGAATCGAGCTTGGCAGAAAAGTCCTTGACATGGCGGCAGAAAAGCATATCCCCGTCTTTCTCTTCGGCGGCAAGGACGAAAGCCGTACCGAATCCGGGATCTCCATTGCCGATCAATGCAAGGCGGTGTTTGAAAAGGAATACGATAGTATTAATATCGCGGGGTGCCGTGACGGCTACTGCAAAAAAGAAGGCGGGGAAAACGACGAGACCGTCCGCCTCATAAATGAGTCGGGTGCGGAGATTCTGTTCGTCTGCCTCGGTGCGCCCCTGCAGGAAAAATGGATATACGAAAACCGCGATAGAATGCCCGGAGTAAAGATATTTCTCGCTCTCGGCGGCAGTCTGGACGTGTATTCCGGCAATCTCAGAAGAGCGCCGAAACTCTTTATAAAGCTCAATCTTGAATGGTTTTACAGGCTTCTGCGCGAGCCTAAACGTATCGGGCGCATGATGAAACTCCCGAAGTTTTATTTCGGCACGTGGCTCTATAAGATAAAGAACAGCTGATCGGAGCGCTTACACAGAGAGAGGCGCCTCTGCTTGCCTGTTTTCGTGCGAAGGTACGCCGGACGTCCAAAAACAAGATGTAATATAATGACCGAAACTTGCGTTTCGGTCATTTTTTACATTAGGAATTTCGGAAGTTCCCGCTATACTTTACTTTTAAGTTTATTTTCTTTTCCGGTCAACGGTGAAAGAATCCCTTTGTATGCGCTCCTGACTCCGTTCTTTTTTCTTTCAACTCTCTCTCTGCGGAATAATATGGTAAGGGGGAGTATGTGATTTTTCCGCTCCATTTGATTAAAACACACTCCCTCGCGGAAATACTAAAAACAGAAACGGAATAAGAAAATAACGGAGAGTGATACTGTGACAGTAAAACGGGGAGATATATTCTACGCGGACCTGAGCCCGGTAGTAGGCAGCGAGCAGGGCGGACTTCGTCCGGTACTTATAGTACAGAACGATGTGGGCAACAGATACAGTCCCACCGTCATCGCCGCCGCCATCACTTCGAAGCTGGGTAAAACGAATCTGCCAACGCACATCGACGTATATGCCGACAAGGTGGGGCTTGCAAGAGACTCCGTGGTACTTCTCGAGCAAATACGTACCATCGACAAAAAACGGCTGCGCGAAAAGATGGGCCATCTGGACGAGGACGTGATGAGATCCGTAAACGAAGCCATAAGTGTAAGCTTTGGCTTAATGTAAAGAAACAGACCGTGACACACGTCACGGTCTGTTTCTTTACATTATAGCGTCAGCTGAGAAGCAGCAGCTTCAAAGCCATCATATCGGGAATACCGACCTTGCCGTCGGAGTCGATATCGGCGGCATCGACCTTGTCAAGGGTACCGAGAATTATCTGTTTTAAGAGATTTATGTCCTTCACCGTCAGCTTTCCGTCGCCGTCTATGTCACCGTCCGGTTTTTCATCAAAATACGACTCGGGAATACCGCAGCCTGTACATATGCCGTCCTCGAAGCTGTGCACGTGCGCAGGGAGCCTCGATACCAAAGCGGGGCTTTCGACTCTTTCGGACAAGATCCCCTCGGGAGGCGTGGGAAATACGCCGAGAACGAAGCTCTGTCCGGGTCCCGTGGGTATGATGTTCAGGTCGGGATACTGTTCAACGGTGTTGAAATGTCCTTCTCCGCATAGTGCGTGCATGCCGTATCTTCCGTAGCGCGCGAAGACCATGCTGTCCTCATATATCTCCACCACAGTTGCCGTAAGATCGGCGTTTTCCGGGCTTTCACTGTTAGCAACGTATCCCACATATCCTGCGTTCATGTACGTGAAATTTAAGGTCTCCCTCGTATACTTATCGGTATAAGGGGTGGTAACATCAGTTGTATCGGGAATAAGGATCGTACCACCGCGGGGCAGATATATGCTTCCGTTTCCGAGATAATTGTCAAAGCCCTTGGAATGGTTATGCCCGAAAATGAATACGATATCGAGGATCTCGCCGGCGCTGTTCAGTACATCGAAGAAATATCTCGAGTACATATTGTCGCCGAATCCGAAGCGTGACGATGTCCTTCCGCAGAAATGAAGCGGTACGTGGGTGCAGACAAACACGGGACGGGTGTCGCAGTCGGCGATCTTTTGTGTCAGGTATTCGTCAAGTTCCGCAGCTGCGTCGATAACGTACTGCTCGGAAGCTGTCACGCCCTGGCTCCAGGGATTATAGCCCTCAGTGTTGATAATATAAAGAATATAGTCCTTATATTCATAAGCGCCGGTGGCGTCCATATAATCGGGCAGGAACGGGTCGTGATTTCCCTGGAGCACGTGATAGTCCGTACCGTCGCCGAAGGTATCTGTGATGACCTTACGGGATTCAACGACAGAGGCAGCCGTGTCCTCCTCGGGAGCATTGTAGTTGCTGTACCCGCTTATGTTGGTAACGTCTCCGCACAGTACGAAACTGTCGGGACATTTTCCGTCACGGAGAACCGAACCGGAAATGTCAGCAAGTACTCTTTTCGGCAGGATCACTCCGTCAAGCTGATAGTCAGATGCGAACATAACTGTCGCCAGAGGCTCTACAGCGGAGGAATCTTCCGCAAAAACGGTAGCGGAAGAAAGAAATATCAGAACTGCCGCAAGAAGAAATGCCGTAATTCTGTGTTTCATAGCGACTCCTTAACTTATTTGTCGAATTCAACCTCTGCTACTCTTACGATGTAGTTGCAGCCGTAGGGATAACCGGTAGCGTTGACCCAAAGGTTCTCGCCGTTCTGTACAAACTGAAGTTCTTCGTCGTTGTCGGTCCATTTGACGGACTTCACGGTGCCCTTTACGTTCTTAAAGTACTTATATCCCAGGCCGCCGCCGGCGACCGTTACGCTTGCGTTGCCGGAAATGCTGAGATCGTGGAAGAAGAGGTATGCTTTTCCGTCCGCTTCGAGAGCAAAATTCTTATACTCACCGCGGATTTCGGAGGGCTTGCCGCGATAAATGCACTTGCCGCAGGTGTTTATCCATTTACCCATGCCCTCAAGGATCACCTGCTGCATGGGAACAATGTTGCCGTCGCCGTCGGGACCCACGTTGAGAAGATAGTTGGCACCGACCTTACGGCAGGCGCACAGGGTCTCTATCATCTCGGGGAGGCTCTTGTAATTGAGGTCGCCCGCGCCGTGTCCCCAGTGGTCGTTCATGGTGTGGCACATTTCGGCAGCTACGTATTTCGGCATTCCGTCGCGGTACATGGGAGTAGGTCTTCCCTGCTCGAAAGTTACGCTGTCGATTTCGGGATGGCCGGTGTTGCCCCTCGCGTCCAGACCGGTGTTATTGATGATGAGTGCCTCGGGCTGATGCTTTCTGATGGTGGCGTACAGTCCGTCCTCGTCCCAGTCGCCCGCGGGTCTTGACCAGTTGCCGTCGAACCACAGACCGCCTATCTTGCCGTAGTTGGTGCAGAGCACCTCAACGCTTTGTCTGAGATACTCGAGGTAAGCTTTGAAATCGTTTTTGAAGGAGGGCTGATACCAGTCAAGGGTGGTGTGGTAAAACATGGGCATGATGCCCTCTGCGTTACAGCCGTCCACAAAATCGCGGATAAGGTCGCGGCCTGCCGCGGAGTGAGGCGCGTCATAATCGCACAGCCCCTTGGTATCATAAAGGGAGAAGCCGTCGTGATGACGGGTGGTGAGGGTGATGTATTTCATTCCGGCGGCTTTGGCGATCTTCGCTATCTTTCTGCCGTCGAAATCCTTTGCGGTAAAGGTCTTAGTGAGCTGGGAATACTCCTCAACGGGGATGTTGGCGATGTTCATGATCCACTCGCCGCGTCCCAGCTGGGAATACATTCCGAAATGAATGAACATTCCGAAGCCCATATTCTCAAAATCCGCTATTCTTTTTTCGGGTACGGGTATTGCCATGGTATCAGTCCTTTCTGATTTTATATCTGTCTAAATGATACCATACAAATGCGCGACTTTCAAGCGTATTGAAAAAAAGAATAAATAATATTAAATTTTCACGAAAACTATTGCAATCGGGAAAGAGTTGTGATATAATTCCAACGTATGCGGCTCCGGCCGCCGGAACGGTCCAATGCGGCTCCGTACGAACGTTCTGGATATCAAAAGAAAAGGAGATTGTCACAATGACCAAACTTCAGGCTTTTGCTAACGAGCAGATGAAGGAATCCGTTCCTCAGTTCTCTATCGGTGATACAGTAAGAGTTCACAACCGTATCAAAGAAGGCGCCAGAGAAAGAGTCCAGCTCTTCGAGGGCACAGTTATCGGCAAGCACGGAGCAGGCGCTTCTGAGACCTTCACCGTTCGCCGCGTTGCTTACGGCTGCGGCGTAGAGAAGACCTTCCCCATCCACTCTCCCAACGTTGTAAGCGTTGACGTGGTACGTGTCGGTAAGGTAAGACGTGCAAAGCTTTACTACCTGCGCGACAGAGTAGGTAAGGCTGCAAAGGTAAAGGAACAGATCCAGTAATTCAGCTTACAAAACAAAAATCTCTGCTCTGCAGAGATTTTTTGTTAGGTGGTATATGACTTTAAGACAAATCTATGCAAATAAGCCCTTCTGGAAACGGACGCTGAAGTTGGCGGTGCCCATCGCCCTGCAGAACCTGCTTGCCGCATCCTTCGCCATGGTGGACACCTTCATGGTGGCGGGGCTCGGCGGCACGGTGCTCTCAGCCGTGGGTATGGCGACCCAGCTTTCATGGGTCATGAACGGCATCATGTTCGGCATCGTGTCGGGCACGTCCATTTTTGTTTCCCAGTACTGGGGTGCAGACGATAAGAGGTCGATACACAGGACTGAGGGAATAGCGCTTTTGTTCGCTTTTGTCCTCAGCTCTGTTTTCTGTGTACTCGGCTTTGTTTTCGCTTCCGATATCGTTGGCATCTATTCCGATACGCCGGAGATAATCAGCTGCGGCGCCGAATATGTACGCTTTGTGTGCTGGTCGTATATCCCGAACTCGCTGACCTTCGTGCTGTGCGCCGTGCTCCGTTCCACGGAGTCCGTGAAACTGCCCATGGTGATCTCGGGCTGCAATTCCCTTCTGAACGTATTTCTCAATTACTGTCTCATCGGCGGACATTTCGGCTTCCCCGAAATGGGTGCCCCGGGTGCGGCGCTGGCGACCTCCCTTTCCAACTGGGTCACGCTGTTCGCGCTGATATTCATTTGCTATTTTGGAAAAAACATATGCCGGGCGCCTCTTCGCGAGCTCTTCGGCTTCGGCGTCTCCCATGTAAAGGAGTTCCTTTCAAAAGCGATACCCGCCACGGCGAACGAGACTGTATGGGCTCTGGGCACCACGGTTATGAACGCCATACTCTCCAATATGGGTGACGATTACTACGCAGGTGTGACCATACTCCGTACGATAGAGGACGTGGCGTTCGTCGTCTCCATAGGGCTTTGTAACGCATGCTGTATCATGGTGGGCAAGAGCGTTGGCGCGGGAGAAATACGCGCCGCCAAGGATGACACTGTGCGCTTCAACCTTATCATGCCCCTGTTCACCGTTTCCATCGGTGCTCTCATGATGCTCCTGCGTCACCCGATCGTAGACCTTTTCACCATGAACGGCGAATATACCCCTTTGGCCATAGAAGCCGGCATAACCTGCCTTACGGTGTACGCCGCCATAATGCCCCTGCGTAATCTTCCCTATCTGATGATAGTAGGCGTGTTCCGACCCGGCGGAGACGCGAAAACGGGCATGATACTGGATCTTATCCCTCTGTGGATCATCGCCATCCCCGTAACGGCTTTTCTCGCGTACTACGTGAAGCTCCCCTTTACTCAGGTATTTCTGTTCATGTATCTGCTGGAGGACATACCGAAAGATATAATGTGTATAAAGCATTATCTCTCTGAAAAATGGATACGTCCCGTCACCGAAGCAGGTATCAAAGGATATGAACGTTATAAGGAAAGCAGAGCAGGCTGACGCCGCTCTGCTTTTTCATTTCAACATATCGGTTCAAAACTTGACATATCACACAACTTATGGTAGAATGATGTGATGAGGCAGGTTCTGCCGACACTTTCCCGTTCCTGTCGGAGGAAAAAATGAGTTTCAGAAGAAAAAAGAAAGATACCGCCGCCCTGCTCGATGAGCGCCGCGGCCCGATGGAATCATCGGCACTCCAATGGTTTATAGCTATCCTTATAACCGCAGTGCTTTTCGCGGGCGTTCTGTGGGATAACGAGGTATATTTCGTCACCAACGATGACGCCAGCATGCTGAAAACCTTTGCAGGCATGGCATGGGGCACCCCCTCGCCAAAGCATAAGTTCTGCAACTACTGCTTCGGCATGCTCATGGCGGCTCTTTATAACGCAGTTCCGGGCATACAGTGGTATACTTATACGCACTTCGCTCTGCTGTTCGTGGCATCATCCGCTCTCATCAAAAGCATTCTCGGCGCCATGGCACGGAGAAAACACTCCGTTTTCCTTTCCATCACCGTCAGCGCGGCTCTGTGCCTTATCGCCTTCGGGCATCAGGTGCGCTATCTCCAGTTCACAACGACCTCCGGTACCGCGGTCGGTGCCGCCGCAGTCCTTTTCCTTGCCACCACCCATGAGGTCGGCTGGCTGTCCAGATTCTTCTCGGGGCTGGTCTGCACTTTTCTCATTCTTGTGGGCTACGGTATGCGACCCACCATGGGAAAAGGTATGCTGGTCTACTTCCTTCCCGCCGCGCTCTTCAAGCTGATAACCGCGTTCTTGAGCAGCGAAAAGGGTCACGTATTCGGCGGAGGTCTGAAAAAAATGATCGCACCCGTGTGCTTCGCGCTTGTGATCGCCTCCGTTATCTACGGTATGAACGCAGTCAACGCCAAATACCAGACCGAGGACGAGCTTGATTCCTATATCGAATATACGTCCTACCGTGTAAAGTATATGGATTACCCCACACTGTCGTATCAGGATGACCCGGAGTTTTACCAGTCCATTGGCTGGACCTATGAGCTTTATTCCGCAACGAGAAGCTGGTATTTCCTTGACTCGAGATATAATACAGAGTCTCTTAAGGCTATCACCGACAGATATAACGGTTCTGACAAATACACCGTTGACCGCACCCCGGAAAACATTGTAGAGAAGGTAAAGACTGTCGTCTTCGACGATCTGCAGGGCTTCACTCTCACAGCTTTCAACGTTCTTCTTACAGTATTCATGTTCTTCGGGCTCATACACAGGATCATTTCACCTTGGACGGTTGAAGGAAAACAGCGTGCGCGCATGTGGTTCGCATTACTGCTCGCTCTGGGCACCACCGCCGGAAGCGCACTTCTTTGCCTGTATCTGGGATATCAGGGTAGATTTCTCAACAGAGTGTACTACCCGTTCGCCATAACAAACGCCGCCATGCTTGCGGTATTTCTGGCGGAGCTCCCCGACTTTATCCAGAGCTGGAGCCATAAAAAGAAATCCCTTACCGTATTTTCCGCCGCCACCCGTATCATCCGCACCTGCGCGGTCATAGTAATCATCCTCTTGGTCGCCGCAGTACCCATGAAAAAGGTGATCGTGGCGGACGGCACCACCGCCGTCTCGCGCAAAGCGCAGGCAGACAGGCTCGGTGCGGTTACGGAGTACGTCGCCGAGCACAGAGAAAACATATACGTGTATTCCAGCTCGCTCAGCGGTGACAGACGTACGTATCTCCACGGAGAATGCAGTCCCGGAAATATGCTGTTCTGGGGTGGTTCCGGTATGTTTTCAAAAGGCTTCTACGAAGGCATAAAGGAACATTTCGGACTTGACGAGCTCCATACCGAAACGCTCTTGAACGATAACGTTTATCTGCTGCTGACATACAATGAGGCGTCCCCCATGTCACAGATACGACGATATTTCGATTCTCTCGGCAACGTACAGTGTATCGAATACGAGGATCTGGGCTGCGGCGTCAAGGTCATGAAGCTTATAGAAAAATAAACATAAAAGGCACGCAATTTACGTGCCTTTTATATTGACAAAAAATACTTATTATGATATAATGCCATATGATTTAAAGGCTTTGACGAAGACGAGTAGCGAAAAGGACTGATAAAGCGAGCCGGGGCGGGTGCGAGCCCGGTATCACGCTTTTCGTGAATATCACTTCCGAGCCGCAGGGTGAACATAAGTAACCCCCGCCGGTGCCTCACCGTTACAGGAGGAGCATATATTTGTATGCGGTGGTTTTTGAAGGTTTTATCCCTCTGTCCGTATGGCAGAGGGTTTTTGTTTTGTTAATAATCATTTACCATATAAGGAGTTCACAATGTACAAGAAAGTTCCGACAGACCTGAATTTCGTCGAGCGCGAGAAAGAAACTCTCAAGTTCTGGAACGAAGCGGGTATCACAAAAAAGGCTCTGCACGAAAGGCACGGTGACACCACCTATACTTTCTACGACGGTCCGCCCACGGCAAACGGCAAGCCGCACATAGGACACGTGCTCACACGTGTCATCAAGGATATGATCCCCCGCTATCACGCTATGAAAGGCGCCTACGTGCCCAGAAAAGCGGGCTGGGACACCCACGGTCTTCCCGTAGAGCTGGAGGTTGAAAAGCTTCTCGGTATAAACGGCAAGGAGCAGATTGAGCTTTACGGGATCGCTCCCTTCATCGAAAAGTGCAAGGAATCCGTTTGGAAATATAAGGGTATGTGGGAGGATTTCTCCGATACGGTCGGCTTCTGGGCAGACATGGAGGATCCTTACGTTACCTATCACAACACATATATCGAGTCCGAATGGTGGGCACTGAAAAAAATATGGGACAAGGGGCTCCTTTATAAAGGCTTCAAGATCGTTCCCTACTGCCCCCGCTGCGGAACTCCCCTGTCCTCCCACGAGGTGGCGCAGGGTTACAAAGATGTAAAGGAACGCTCTGCCATCGCGAAATTCAAGATTCCCGGTGAAGACACTTATTTCCTCGCTTGGACGACCACTCCCTGGACTCTCCCCTCCAACACAGCGCTCTGCGTTAACCCTGATGAAACTTACGTTAAAGTAAAGACAGAGGATGCAGTATATATTCTCGCTGAAAAGCTCTGTGATAAGGTTCTCGGTGAAGGTGCTTACGAGGTTATCGAAAAGTACGTGGGCCGTGACCTTGAGGGCAAAGAGTACGAGCCTCTTTACAGATTCGTTTCTCCCAAGGAAAAGTGCTGGTTCGTCACCTGTGATAACTACGTTACCATGGAAGACGGTACCGGTATCGTTCATATCGCTCCCGCATTCGGCGAAGACGACGCAAGAATCGGAAGAAATTACAATCTGCCCCTCATTCAGCTCGTCAACGAAAAGGGCGAAATGACCGAAAATACCGACTGGGCAGGCGAATTCGTAAAAGACGCCGACAAGCTCATTCTGAAGAGTCTGAAAGAGCTCGGTCTTCTCTTCTCCGCTCCTAACTTCGAGCACAGCTATCCTCATTGCTGGCGCTGCGGCACTCCCCTCATCTACTACGCCCGCGAGAGCTGGTACATCAAGATGACCGAGGTCCGCGACGACCTTATAAAGAACAACAATACCATCAACTGGATCCCCGAGTCCATCGGCAAGGGCAGATTCGGCGACTGGCTTGAAAACGTTCAGGACTGGGCGCTCTCCCGCAACCGTTACTGGGGTACTCCCCTGAATATCTGGGAGTGCAAGTGCGGAAAGAGACACGCCATAGGCTCCATTGAAGAGCTTAAAGCTATGTCCGACAACTGTCCCGATGAGATAGAGCTCCACCGTCCCTATATCGACGCTGTAACCATAAAGTGTCCCGACTGCGGCGGCGAGATGAAGCGAGTTCCCGAGGTAATCGACTGCTGGTTCGACTCCGGCTCCATGCCCTTTGCACAGCATCACTATCCCTTTGAAAACAAAGAGAAGTTTGAAGAGCAGTTCCCCGCACAGTTCATTTCCGAGGCAGTTGACCAGACCAGAGGCTGGTTCTATTCCCTGCTTGCCATCTCCACCCTGCTCTTTGATAAGGCTCCTTTCGAGAACGTCATAGTACTCGGTCTAGTACAGGATGAGGACGGTCAGAAAATGTCCAAATCCAAGGGCAATGCAGTAGATCCTTTCAACGCTCTGGAAACTCACGGCGCCGACGCCATCCGCTGGTACTTCTACACCAACTCCGCCCCCTGGCTTCCCTCCCGATTCTCCGATAAGGCAGTCACCGAGGGACAGAGAAAGTTTATGGGTACTCTCCAGAACACCTACGCTTTCTGGGTGCTCTACGCGAACATCGACAATTTCGACCCCACCAAGCATCACCTCGAATTTGACAAGCTGACGGTTATGGATAAGTTCATTCTTTCAAGACTGAACTCCACCGTAAAGGACACCGACGCAAACCTTGCTGCATATAAGATTCCCGAAGCGGCAAAATGCCTTTCCACCTTCGTGGACGAGCTTTCCAACTGGTACGTCCGCCGCTCCCGCGAGCGTTTCTGGGTGTCCGACATGACCGACGACAAGATCGCCGCTTATATGACCCTCTACACCTGCCTCGTCACCCTCGCCGAAGCAGCTGCTCCCATGATCCCCTTCATGGCTGAGGACATATACAGAAATCTCGTCTGCACAGTAGATTCCACAGCTCCCGAATCCGTTCACTTCTGCTCTTATCCTGACGTAAACGAAGCTCTTATAGACAAAAAGCTTGAAGAGGATATGGAGTTCATTCTCGACGCGGTAGTGCTCGGCCGATCTGCCAGAAACGGCGCCAACATCAAGAACCGCCAGCCACTGTCCGAAATCTGCATAAAGACCGACCGCGAGGTCAGCGACTATTACAAGGAAATCGTTGAAGAAGAGCTCAACGTTAAGTGTGCCACCTTCTCCGCCGACATTTCTCAGATCTCCTCTTACAGCTTCAAGCCCCAGCTGCGCACCGTGGGACCCAAGTACGGAAAATATCTTGGCGGTATCAAAGAGTATCTTGCTAGCGTTGACGGCAACGCGGCTATGGCACAGATCGAGGAGACCGGCGCTCTCACCTTTGAGGTGAACGGCGATAAGATCGAGCTCACCCGTGACGACCTGCTCATTGACGTATCTCAGAAGGAGGGCTGGTTCTCCGTTGCCGACAACGGCCTCACCGCAGCACTCTGCACTACGCTCACCGACGAGCTCATCGAGGAGGGCTACATCCGCGAGCTCATCTCCAAGGTACAGACCATGAGAAAGGATTCCGATTTCAACGTCACAGACCACATCGCCGTCACGGTATGCGGAAGCGACAAGCTGAAAGCGATCCTCGAAAAGTCTCCCGAGGAGTTCTCGAAGGCAGTCCTCGCCGACTCCCTCGCATACGAAAACGCCCCTGCCGACGGCGTTTCCAAGGACTGGAACATCAACGGCGAAGACGTTACGATCACTATTAAGAGATAAATGTAAAGCGCTCTGTCCGATAGGACAGAGCGCTGTTTTACTGTTTATAATAAGCGACGGCAAGATCCACGACCATGCCGTAGCTTTTGACCCCTGCGGTTCCCTGGCTTTGCAGGTATGCGTCGTTAAGTTTGTCCGATACCTCCGATGCTGTGCTGTCACGGTATTTGTCAAAGAACTCCGAATAAGCTTTCAGCTCCGTCCTCACCCTCGGGTCCAAAGAGCCCGCGGCGGAAGAATAAAGCGTTGTATCGGCAGAATACAGGGGGCCCGCCAGATATTCGTACATATTGAGATAGCCGCAGTACCTCAGATACGGGTCATCGGATGCGGTACACACCAGAAAAGCGATGAAATTCGCCTCGTCCTCCTTGGATATTCCCCGCTGGTGCGCCATCTCGTGGGCGGCGGTGAATGCTGTGACGTATTCGGGATAATTGGTATTGATGTTGGCTTCTCCCGTAAAGAACGTGTATATCCCCGACAGATGGGTGTACGTCATATATTTACTGATGACGAGGGGTTTTACGCCCGAGCTGAAATCGTTGATAAAGTCATGAGCTGCGCAGACCTTACCGTAAGCGGTGCATATCTTTTTGTTCAGTTCCCCCCAGCCGTACGGCATGACGGAAAAGCCATCGGGCGCGAAGGAAATATTATCGGAGCAGGAATTGAGCTCACTCACTACGATCATCTGCGTGTGGTAAAGGTCTCCCGCCGATACCTCTTTTCTTTCAAGAGACAGCTTATCCTCAAGAGGCGCTCCTCTGTAACCGGAGGCAAAGCCTATAACAAATTCCGAATATATAAGCATGGGTATGCAGAGAAGAAAGCATATGGATCGTACGAGATATCGCTTTCCCCGCCCCGCATATCTGCAAAGGCAGACCGTAAGCGCGACGATGAGGACGAGAGAGGAAAAAAGAAGAAATTCCGCCAAAGAAAACGGGGTGATGCCGGAGATTTTCGCTGCGGCCATTCTGAAAAAGTAACCTGCAGTGACGTTAAACTTGTCGGAAAACGCGGGGGACTTAATAAAAGCCCGGTGAAGCACGCCGCAAATGGCGCACAGCACTGCGATCACCCAAAACAGTACGGGCACGTCGCGGGACTTTTTTATTTTCTCTCTTTTATCTCTCTGCATTTTTCTCTTAATTCTTCTATATCTCCGTGAATTTCTCTTCTGAATGCTTCATCTACCGTATCCGCCGCATTTCCCAGCGCCTCATGCATATCGCCGGGGATCGGCGAGAAGATTTCCCGCACGCCGCCCTCCGGATGAGGAAATGAAAGGTAAGCGGAATGGAGAGCATGGCGCCCGATCTTGTCCGTATTCCCGCCGTACATGGTATCACCCAAAAGCGGACATCCAATATGCGAAAAGTGGACTCGGAGCTGATGGGTCCTGCCCGTAACAGGAGACGCGATGACGGCGCAGATGCTGTCACCGGAATAAAGGACCTTATAAGCTGTCAGTGCCAGCCTCGCTTTTTCTTCGTTTTTTTCGCAGACACGGCGCTTGATTATGCTGTCGTCAACGCGCTTCATGTACGTTTCTATTATGCCGGATGGCTCGGGAGGCTCTTTTTCGAGAAGTGCGAGATAGTATTTTCCGATCTCGCCGCCCACCATGGAAAGGTAAAGCCGGGACGCGGCAAGACGGGTACGCGCTGTCAGCATGAGCCCGCTGGTATCGCGGTCGAGCCTGTTGACCGGACGGAAAACAAAGGGTGCGTCGGAATACCTGAACGCCAAAGCGTTCGCCACCGTATCAAGTCTGTGCTGATAGGAGGGGTGCGCCGGCATCATGGGAGGCTTATCCACCACAGTCACGTGTTCATCCTCATAGGCTATGTCAAGCGGCAGGTCCGCGGGGATCATGTAAGGACAGGTGTCGTCCTCAGTATCGTCGGTCTTCAGCTTCAGAACGTCGCCCTCACAGAGTACGTATCGGACCGTCACGAAAAATCCGTTGACGGTTATGCCGTTCTCTCTGAATTTCAGTTTTTTCACCATGCCGCCGGAGAATTTCAAATCACGGAACAGAAATTCCTTTACGGTTCGGCCGGAAAGCTTTTCATCTATCACAAATTCCATTTTTTCTTCCTCATTAGCGAATACGCGAGAATTGAACATACATAGACGGTACCCGCGGGGACGATAATGTTCCCCACTCTCGCGTAAAGTGTCATATCGCTTATCATCTTGACGTCGGCGGTGATATATCCCCGTTTCCCGTCGCCCAGAGAGGCTATGACCTCCCCCGTTGGGGAAATTACCGATGAAATGCCCGTATTTGCGGCTCTGACGGCATACCGTCCGCATTCCACGGCACGCAGTACCGCTTGCTTATTATGCTGTCTGAGCGCCGGACTGCCCGCAAACCAGGAGTCGTTTGTAGAGACCAGAATGAGCTGGGAGCCCTCGCGTACCCCCTCAAGACACAGCTTTTCAAATATTGAGTCAAAGCAGACGAGAGCGCTGACCCGGCCCTCGGGGACGGTGAAAACCTCCGCTCGATCACCTGGGCTAAGGGGGGCATCGATGGCGGCAAACCTTGCAAGAGGCGGACATATCACATCAATAACGTTTTCGTACGGAACGTATTCTCCGAAAGGCACAAGATGGCGCTTCGCGTAGTATTTTTCGGAAACGCCGTCTTCCGTTACGGGGAAAACGATGTTTTTGAGATCTCCGTCCTCATATTTGAAGAATGTGGCAATGATATCGGCATCAGCGCCTTTTCTGACACTTTTGATATATTCCTCGTACTCACCGCCGGGTTCGTAGTTATAAGGAATGGCAGTCTCCGGCCAAAGGATGAGCTCGGCGCCGTCCCGTGCCGCCTCAACAGTAAGGTCACGGTAGAGCACTTTTATATAGTCTTCCTTGTCGGCTATTTTCTCTTCAAAGAGAATATTTCCCTGAAGGGCGGCGATCTTTACGCTCTCGCCCTCATAATGTTCACCGGCAATGCGGACGGTACCGTACAGGTAATTCGCGAAAAACACGGCAAAAGCTGCGGCAAGCGACAACAGAGCGCGCCGCGCTTTTCTCTCTGTCATCGCTTTTGCCGATCGGCAAAGTATGCAGGCACAAAGGATGACGATAAATGTCACGAAGTAGGAACCAAACAGGGACGCCGACTGTATAAGAGGCCTTACTTCCGCCTGCCCCACAGCGACCCTCGCCCACGGTACTCCCGCAAAGGTGAGTGTCTGGAGCCACTCTGAGATCGACCACAGAAAAGCGACTGCCGGGAAGACAGCGAAGCCCGCCCGCTCAATCGCACCGCTCCGTCTTACCGCTGCAATAAATACGAAAATCAATGCTGAGAAAACAGCCTGCAAGAGAGGCAGAAGCGTCATCGCCATAACTATTACTAAAATGGCGTCCCACTTGCCGTAACCGAGATAATCTATGGGATAAATACTGCAAAACCACGAAAAAGCGACAAAATACGAACACCAGAAGAAAAGAACGCCGCGTCCCCACGCCGAACCGAAAGGATGCTTCTCCTGACTGATGCAGTAAAACTCGGCAAACAGCACCGGCACCGGCGCGATCCATGCCAGAATGAAAGCTTTTTCAAAAACCAGAGGTAAAGAAAAAAGAAAACCGGAAACGGCACAGAGACAAAGCCGCAGAATGCGGCTCCCGTCTCTGTTTTTTCCGGTATTTTTCATTTTTCGTCTCCGAACAGCTTTAAAAATCCGATCTTTCCGCGGTCCGCGGCAAAGCTCTTTCCGGACAAATAGGAAAGACAGCCGTCAGACTCGCCGAAGGTCACTTTATAAGAATACAGCGCCTGATATTTATATCCGAGCTTTCTGTCCTCGCGGTTTTCGGCGTACTTACCCTCACCCAGAAGCGGGTGGCCGACGGACGCCATATGCGCCCTTATCTGATGGGTCCTGCCTGTCTCAAGGTGGACCTCAAGCAGGGACAGATCGTTTGTTTTGTCATATTTTTCCGTTTTATATGAGGTGACGATGCTCTTTGCGCCCCTCCGTTCATCTTTTGTGACTGTAACGGTTTTCGTCTTTGAATTTTTGAAAAGGTAACCCGTCAGAGTCCCGTCACGGGGCGTCATTTTACCGTGTACGGCGCAGAGGTAGCGCTTGTCCACAAGACCGTCTGCTATAAGTCTGTTCATCTCGCGAAGCGCCTCAGCGTTTTTCGCGGCGATGACCAGCCCGCCCGTGTTGCGGTCTATCCTATTGCAGAGAGCGGGCGCGAAGGTCTGCTCCGCTTTGGGATCGTACTCGCCGTTTTTATAAAGGTATGCCTGTATCATAAAGATGAGGGTGTCGCGCTCCGGGATCGTCGCCGCGCCGTTTTCACCCTTGTCGCCCGTATGGGAAAGCACTCCCGGACGTTTTGAGCAAATTATGATATTCCCGTCCTCATATACTACGTCAAGATTTATCTTAATTCTGTCGAACTCTGCGGTCTCTGCGGAATTTTTATAAAACTCATCTGGTATATAAAGCTCCACAACGTCACCCGCGCAAAGGATATCTCCTTCCTTTGCCCTTTTCCCGTTGACCTTTATACGCTTTTTGCGGATGTATTTATACATCAGCGGCGCGGGTATCGAGCAAAGCGCCTTCGTCAGGTACTTGTCAAGCCTCTGCCCGCCGTCGTTTTTATTGAGTTTAAGTGTTATCATATTTCAAAAGGGGTCGGGCAAAGCCGACCCCACAGGTTTTATTTCGTTCCGAACAGTCTGTCTCCGGCATCGCCCAGGCCGGGGATGATGTACTTGTTCTCGTTGAGCTTCTCGTCCATGGCGGCGATATAGATATCGACGTCGGGATGGTCAGCCATGACCTTCTCTGCGCCCTCGGGTGCACCGACCAGGCACATGAGCTTAATGGTAGAACAGCCGCGCTTCTTCAGCATCGCGATCGCGTCAGATGCGCTTCCACCTGTAGCCAGCATGGGGTCAACGACTATAACGATACGCTCGTCGATGTCGGGAGGCATCTTGCAGTAATACTCAACGGGGGTGTGGGTCTCGGGGTCACGGTACAGGCCGATATGTCCGACCTTTGCCACGGGAACCAGGCTGAGAATACCGTCAACCATTCCGAGGCCTGCGCGGAGTATCGGTACTACCGCCAGCTTTTTGCCGGAAATGGTCTTAGCCTTCATCTTTGAAACGGGAGTTTCTATCTCAACGTCTTCCAGAGGAAGGTCTCTCGTTATTTCATAGGCCATGAGCATGGATATCTCGTTCAGAAGCTGACGGAAATCCTTTGCTCCGGTCTCTTTCTTTCTCATAAGCGTAAGCTTATGTGTAATCATAGGATGATCAAGTACGTGCAGGCTGCCCATAATGTCCTCTTTTCCGCGTTTCCGCTCATAATTATTTTATTAATTATAAACCCGTTTACGTTCTTTTTCAAGTATATTCGGCAAAAAACTGACAAATATTTGCGCCGGTCAGTTTTCGAAGCCCGAGAATATGCACTCGTCGTATTTCACCCACAGCTCGGGGCTCAGCTCGCAGTGCTCCGGTGTCTCGGAAATGAAATATTCAACTCGGTGTCCGCGCTTCAGCTTTTCGACGAAGGGATCGGTCTGGTGATCTTTTCTTATTATGTTGTCGCCGGTGCACTGAAATACGTAATAAGGGATGTCGGGCAGGTCGTCAACCCGGTTTATAGGGCTGTGATCGTGAAGAGACTTTGCGAAATTACCCTCGTGATAAAAGGCTTCCTTTATGGTTTTCGCCCTCCAGGGGTCGTCGCCCTCAAATATCTCGCAATCGCACAGAGGACAGTTCACCGTGCAGGACAGAAGCTTTCTCTTTGTGTACACAGCGTACATCAAAGACTCGTATCCGCCCATGCTTCCACCTGCAACGCAGAGTTTTTCGTCAATATTAGGATATTTTTCTCCTAGGATATCTACTATTCTCTCGGTTATCTCAAAAGCCTGCGGATTCATCCAGGACCAGGGATTCGTCATGGGTTTTACAAGAATGATACCGCGGTCTGCGAACTTTTTCGCGCGCTCGTCGGGCTCCCAGTAAGCTCCCGTAAGATTGAGTCCATGGAACTCTATACATATTCCGCGGGGCTCTCCTGAAAGAAGATTTTCGTTTGTATAGGTAAACAGCGTATAGTTGCTTTGATCAAGCGGAGACATGGCTCGCACCTCCCTTACTTCATTAATGTGATTGTATCATATATTCGTGTCTTTTACAAGCGAAAAAACACTGATTTCATTGACTTTTATGATATTTGTGGTATAATTGTATGCAGGAAAAATGTGTGATTCCGTCAAAGAGGTAAATATATGATAAGCTTTAACGTTCCGCCTTATGTAGGCACCGAGGAGAAGTATATAAAAGAGGCCATCGAAAGCCGTAAAATATGCGGCGACGGCGCCTTTACGAAGAAATGTCAGAAATGGCTGGAAGAGCGCTTTTCCTGCCCCAAGATCCTTCTGACCACCAGCGGAAGCACCGCCCTCGACATGGCGGCGCTCCTTTGTAATCTTGACCCCGGCGATGAGGTCATCCTCCCCAGCTACACCTTTTCAAGCACCGCAAATTCCTTCGCGATATACGGCGCGAAGCTCGTTTTCGTCGATATCCGTCCCGATACGCTCAATATCGACGAAACAAAAATAGAAGCCGCCATAACAGATAAAACAAAAGTGATCGTTGCCATGCACTACGCCGGCGTCGCCTGCGAAATGGACGCCATCATGGATATAGCACAGCGCCACGGTCTTCTGGTCGTAGAGGACGCGGCACAGGCAGTCATGAGCACCTATAAGGGAAAGCCTCTGGGCACCATCGGCGATCTGGGGTGCTATTCCTTCCACGAAACGAAAAACTATTCAATGGGTGAGGGCGGCGCAGTCCTCATCAACAACGAGAAATTCATAGAGCGCTCCGAGATAATCCGCGAGAAAGGCACCAACAGAAGCATCTTTCTCCGCGGTCAGGTTGATAAATACACCTGGGTCGATATCGGTGACAGCTTTTTGCCCAGCGAGCTCTGCGCCGCGTATCTGTGGGCACAGCTGGAGGTAGCAGACGAAATAAACGATAATCGTCTTGCCGTGTGGCACAAATACGATGAAGCTTTCAAGCCGATTGAGGCTGAGGGGAAGCTCACTCTTCCCACCATCCCCGCGGACTGTGAGCATAATGCTCATATGTACTATCTCAAGTGCCGCGACCTCGAGGAGCGAACAGCCTTTATCTCCTACATGAAAGAAAAAGGTGTCCAGTGCACCTTCCATTACGTTCCTCTCCATTCCGCGCCCGCCGGTGAAAAATTCGGCAGATTCTGCGGCGAGGACGCATACACTACCAAAGAAAGCGAACGGCTCGTCCGTCTTCCCATGTACTACGGTCTCACGGATGAGGATTCGGAACGGGTCATCGAAGCTGTCATTTCATTCTTCGCCTGAAACATCAGCCATAACGGAGCATCCGAATGATCTTTCTGTACGCTTTTGCCTTATTCCTGCTTTTGTTCCCGCCGGAATTTAAGGTGATACCTTTCGTGTTTCTCGCCGTTCTGGCAGCGGCGGTCTTCTGCCGCGCAGTTTTGAAAAAGAGACACACGACTGCAAAAGATCTCCTCCGTGCCCCGTTCCTGCTGATTTTATCATCCCTCGTTATCGACGTGCGTATCGCACAGGCTTTCTATGCCAGATGGGACCAGTCCGTTATAGCCGCGAGAGTATCCGCGCTGATTGGCGTAAAGGCACAGTGGCTCGTCGCCGCAGGCGCCGTCGTGCTTGCCCTGTTATCGTTTTTTGCCGTACTTTCCTTTCTCTTCTCCGTTTATCACGCAATTGACGAAAGAAAACGTTTTCACAGAGAATCACCGAACCGCTTTCTGACCTCATCAGTCAGCAGAGCGCCAGAGGCGGCGATTGTCGCGACTGTATATACCGCCCTGTTCTACGCCTCGCAGAGTATGCTCATTCTGTGGAGCACCACTGACAATTACAGGATCTCGCAGGTGCTGAACGGCGTTTATTCCGACGAAAACTACTGCATTTTCCTGCACCCGTTCATCTCATTTATTGTTAAAGGGATGAGCCGTATCCTTCCTCACGCGGACTGCTTCGTCCTGCTCACGGAGATCCTGCTTCTCATCGGAGTATGGTGCCTTACCTATCTTCTTGTGACGAGCCTAAAAAGGATAAACGCATTCATCGTTTTCGTCCTCATCTGCCTTTTCAACCTTGACCTGAACATACTCCATTCCGCGTTTACTGTGACGGCGACCTTTCTCACGGGAATCGGCTTTATCTGCCTCTACTCATGGATAAGACGGCGCGCCGCACTTCCCTTCGGGATCGTCGGTGCCGTGCTGATGCTGTTCGGCTTTATGTGGCGCTACGACGCGTTTATAATGACGCTTCCTTTTATCGGTCTTGCCGTCGTCTCCGACGTCGTTATCGGCACTACGAAGAAGGAAATGGACAGAAAAGCTCTTGTTAGGCTTATTGCAAGTGCAGCTCTCGTCGCATTTCTCTGTACCGGTGCGAGAATATACGTCAGATATTACAATTCCGGCGGCAGATATGCCGACGGTATTACCTACAACACATACAGGAGCGATATGTGTGACTACCGCAGCGACGACTGCTCGGATATAGTCGATGAGCTCCGTGCCGCCGGTTATTCGGAAAACGACTACGCCATGGCACGGAATCTGATTCTGCTTGACACCGAAAGAATAGACACGGAGTTTCTCCGGGGGCTCTCCGAAATAAGTGAGAAAACGTCCACTGAAAAGATTGCCTCGCTTGGCAGCGGCATAAACGCTCTGTGCGACAGATTTTCCATGAACGCTCCGTTCTATTATTTTAACGCGGTCGCCCTGTTATTCGTACTGTACCTCGATTTTACCTCAAAGGCGCATCTTATTCGGAAGCTTGAAATAGTGTTCGCCATACTCGGCGCCGCTCTTATGCTCCTCTACGTCGCATATCTCGGTCATATCCCGGTTTACGTAGTCAAGAGTATCGTCTGCGGCGTTTGGATAGTCTCAGCGTCCGTATTCACCGTCGAAAAAGCAAAGCTCGGTGAGCACTCAGTCGTAAAGCAGATCGCGTTTCTGTGCGCACTGCTCTTTGCGACCTACACCCCCGCTCTATTTGATAATTACGATATCACGACGAAAAGCATCACGGAGACCTCGCTGACCGCACGTGACTACGATTATTTCGATTCAGCCGAGCTTGACAAAATAGACTCGTCGGACGATGCCATATTCATATGGAGCGTCTTCGAGCGAAACGCGCTTGTATACAGGAACGCGAGGCTTTCCTCTAAAATGGAAAACAGGGACTTTCTATCCCATAATCTGCTGGACGGCGAGTGGATATACGGACAGCCGTATTTTGAGGATTTTCTCGAAGAATCCGGTATCGAGAATCCCATACGGGCACTGACGGACAAAAGGGCCACCTACTATATCGCTCCGGAGGACAGATGTGAAATAGTCCTCACCTATATCCGCGAGCACTACTGTAAATCCGTTGACGCCGAGCAGGTAGGCACCGTATACGGCCGCCCGGTTTGGCAATTTATAAAACACAAACCCTGAAAGAGCAAAGAAAGCAGAGGTAACAAATGAAAGGCATTATTTTAGCCGGCGGTAAAGGCACCCGCCTCTACCCCATGACAAAAACCGTATCAAAGCAGCTTCTCCCAATATACGACAAGCCGCTGATATACTATCCTCTTTCCATGCTGCTTTTAGCATCCATAAAGGAAATTCTCATCATTTCCACACCGGAGGATACACCTGTCTACGAAAAGCTTATCGGCGACGGCTCGCGGCTGGGCGTGTCCATATCTTATAAGGTGCAGGATACTCCCCGCGGACTTGCGGATGCGTTCATTTTGGGCGAGGAATTCATCGGCGACGACAGCGTGTGCCTCATTCTCGGAGACAACGTATTCTACGGCCAGAACATGACCGCTATACTCAACGATGCCAAGAAAAATCTGCGCGGTGCCACCATATTCGGCTACCCGGTTAAGGACCCCAAGTCCTTCGGCGTTGTGGAGTTCGACGAGAACTACAACGTGGTGTCCATAGAGGAAAAGCCTGCGGTGCCCAAGTCGAATTTTGCAGTTCCCGGTCTGTACTTCTACGACAACCGCGTAGTTGAGATAGCGAAGAACGTAAAGCCCTCCGCACGCGGCGAGATAGAGATCACCTCCGTCAACAACGCGTACCTGGAAATGGGTGAGCTGAAGGTCAAGCTCATGGGCCGCGGCATCGCGTGGCTCGACACGGGAACGCCTCAGGGTATGCTGAAGGCGTCACAGTTCGTTGAAGCGGTACAGTCCCGCCAGGGCTTCTATATGTCCTGCATAGAGGAGATCGCGTGGAGACGCGGTTTCATCAGCCGTGAGCAGCTCCTTTCTCTGGGAGAAGAGCTGAAAATGACCGAGTACGGTCAGTACCTTATTTCCATCGCCAAGGAGGAATACTGATATGACGGTATTAGTGACCGGCGGTGCCGGCTTTATTGGATCCAATTTCATATACCATATGCTGGCAAAGTATCCGGATTACAGGATAATCTGCGTTGACTGTCTCACCTACGCCGGCAACCTCTCCACCCTTGAGGGTGCGATGAAGAACGGTAATTTCAAATTCTATAAGACGAATATCTGCGACCGTGAGGAGATTTACGGCATATTCGAAACGGAAAAGCCCGACATCGTTGTAAACTTTGCTGCGGAGTCCCACGTGGACCGCTCCATAGACAATCCCGAGGTATTTCTGCAGACGAACATCCTCGGCACTCAGGTCATGATGGACGCATGCCGCAAATACGGTATCACCCGCTATCACCAGGTCTCTACTGACGAGGTCTACGGTGACCTGCCCCTTGACCGCCCCGACCTGTTCTTCACAGAAACGACACCTATACATACATCAAGCCCTTACAGCGCTTCGAAGGCTTCCGCGGACCTCCTCGTTCTCGCATATCACAGAACGTTCGGCCTGCCCGTTTCCATCAGCCGCTGTTCCAACAACTACGGTCCCTATCACTTCCCGGAAAAACTGATACCCCTGATGATATCCAACGCGCTGAACGACAAGCCCCTCCCCGTTTACGGCAAGGGCGAGAACGTGCGCGACTGGCTCTATGTGGAGGACCATTGCAAGGCTATCGACCTTATAATCCACAAGGGACGCGTCGGTGAGGTCTATAACGTAGGCGGCCACAACGAGATGAAAAACATCGACATCGTAAAGCTTATCTGCAAAAAGCTTGGCAAGCCCGAAAGCCTCATCACCTTCGTTGCTGATCGCAAGGGTCACGATATGCGCTACGCCATCGACCCCACGAAGATACATACGGAGCTGGGCTGGCTCCCCGAAACAAAATTTGCCGACGGCATCGACAAGACCATCTCATGGTACCTTGACAACAAGGAATGGTGGGAGACCATCATCAGCGGCGAGTACAAGAACTACTACAAAAAGATGTATAACCTCTAAAATAAAGAAAAGCCCCCGTCAGGAGCGCTCACATAGGGAGAGAGGCGCCGCTGATTGTTCGTTTCGGAGCGCCGTCGCCGTACAAAAGTACGGCAGACGTCCGAAACGGGCAAAGGCAAGATAATAATAAAATGACCGGAACTTACGTTTCGGTCATTTTTTCATCAGATATCCGGGAAATTCCCGTCGCACCTGATGTTTTTATTAATATTCCTTGCCGGTCAGCGGTGAAAATATCCCTATGTGTTCGCTCCGTCAGGGGGCTTTTTTATTGTCAGAGTTTTTTGATTATATACCCCGTCTTTTCCATGAAACCGTTCATGCGTTTGACGGTACCGCCGTCCTCATAATACCACTCAAGGTATTCGTACGGGGGAAGGTCAAAGTGAGATTTCGTGAACTCCGAGCCGGGTGCCATACAGAGGAACTCTGTCTCATAAGGCTTCACTGTATATTTCAGCGGCTCGACGGAAAGCTTCCCCGTCATGAGGTCTACCGCCATGGACAGAAGATTGACTCCGGTGGAAAACTCGATGAGACGCCACATATGGCAGCCGTCAAGTCTGGGTGTGACCTCGATTATCTTCGGGTCGCCCTGACAGTTCACCATGATCTGGAAATAAGCGGGACCGTTCTTGATGTCAAGCTTATCAAGAGCCCTTGCCACCAGATCGTTTATCTTCGCCATTACGTCGGCACAGTCTGCGAATTTCGTGGGGATAAGATGCCTGTGGATTATGCCGCCCGGGAACTCACTCCAGATTATTCTGTCGGAAGGCAGGCAGAACACGACTTTTCCGTTGACGGAAAAGGTATTTACGGAGATCTCGTCGCCCTCAACATATTCCTCGAGAATTATCTTCTTCTCCCTGGAAAAGCTCATGGAAAGGTCGAACTGTGCTCTGTATTCCTCCATATTACGGACGAGGCACACTCCGCGCTGCCCCTGGGAATCCGAGGGCTTCATCATCATGGGAAAACCTACGTGCAAAGGCTCGTCAATATCCGTAACACACTGAAATTTCAGGTTTCCCTCGAAATCTTCTCCGAGATGAGCGCGCAGAAGCGGTTTTTTGTTACAAATATTAGCCGTTTCAAAGGGGCAGAACGCCGGCAATCCCAGTTCTTTTGCCACCCGGAATACGGTAGGCATGGCAACATCGGAGCCTGCAGAATAGATATAATCCGCGCCGATCCTTTTCGCATAGTCCTTTACGGCGGCGGCATCAACGATATTTATGTTTTCAAATCCGTCCGCGTATTTCTGTCCAGGGTCGCCCACAGTATAGCTGCAGGCGTATGCTTCCATACCGCGCTTTTTGCATTCTCTGATGAGGTCTGCCTGCGGTTTACCCGTGCCGAGAACAAGTATTTTTTCCATAATTATTCGCTCTTTTCGCCGCTGTTGCCGGCAAAATCCTTTCTGCGCACGTTGTATGCGGGATATTTTTTTGTTTCAAGCATCAGATTTGTCAGATACTTGCCGATGATGCCCATGGAAAACAGGATCATTCCGCCGAAGAACAGTATCAGAACGATAGACGAGGTCCAGCCCTGTATAGAGGTCTTGTTCACGAGAAATCTGACAACGTAGTAAATAATAAGTATTATGCTTGCCGTAAAGCTCAGAACGCCTATCTTACCCACCAGCTTCAGCGGCAGATCGGAATTTGTGAAAATGTTGGCAAAGAACGTTTTCACCAGTTTTGAGAAAGAGTATCCGCTCTTACCGAACTGACGGGCATCATGCTTCACGGTCACGTTCTCGATACGTTTCGTGGTCTGCAGCAAGAGAGGTCCTACCGTGGGTTTCGCGATCGAGATACGCGCCAGGTTGTCCGCAACGTACCTCTTCATGATACGAAAGCTTGTCAGCTTCAGATCATTGGTCTTGCCGTATATGATATTACTGCTCAGATTCATGAGCCAGGTGCCGAAGCGTCTTATTATGTTATGCTTTTTGGACTCATACGCGCCGATGACAACGTCCACGTCGTCATTGCTTTTGATGGCACAGATGAGCTTCGGTATCTCTTCCGGGGGATGCTGCAGATCGTCGTCCATGGTGATTACGTAATCACCGGAGACACAGGACATACCGCAGAGCACGGCCTTCTGCTGACCGTGGTTAACGGCAAGCTGTATGCCCTTCACCCTCGGGTCTTTGGCGATAAGTTCCCGTATCACGGCGTATGATGAATCCTTTGAGCAATCGTCAACGAGGATAAGCTCAAAGGGTTCGCCGAGTGTATTGTCGAAAACGCTAGAAATACGCTCATACACAATCGGGAGCGATTTTTCGGAATTGTAAACAGGAATTACGACAGAATATAATGACATTCCCATTCTCCTTGATTCTTATTGATTAGTGCGGGTTTTAAGCTTCTTTATAAAACCGGAAAGCTTTGCACGGAATATGAACAGTAAGAGTGCGACCGCCAGCAGTACGGCGTATCTGACAACAGTATGGTCATAAAGGAACATTATCCCGGCACAGACAGCGAACAGAGACATTGTGACGATACCGATGGCTTTCAGGTCATACAGCTCTGAGAACGGCACGCTCTCTTTTTTGCATGTGATATAGGCAAATATTATATGACCTATACACATGAGTACGTAACCCGCCACAGTGGTATAGCCCGCGGCAAGGTAGCCGATCTTACGGATAAAAATATAGTTGAGCACGATATTTGAAATGGCGCCTACCACTGATGAAACGAGGATATAATTGCTCTTTTCGAAGAACAGCTCCAGATTGGAGAACAGCATATATACGAGGATGAGATATACGCTGAACGCCAGAGGCGGGATTATCCATATGCCCTCGCGGTACTCGTCGTCGGCGAACACCTTCATGGCCTCGGGAGCTACCAGCACAAGGCACATGACCACGACTGCCGAAAGGAGCACTATTCCGGTGACAGCTCTCCGGATACCCTCATAATTCTTTCTTTTCAGCTTTTCGTAAAGCCATGGAACAAGAGTGGCATTGAGATTGGTGGTAACAGCCTGCAGGACAAAAGCTGCGGAATGTGCCACGCTGTATATCGCCGTGCTGGTCTTCCCGCTGAATGCGTCTATCATCAGCTTATCAGACTGATTAAGCAAAATCTGCGACAGGTAGTGCGGCAGAAGCGGTATGTTCAGTTTTAAGGCGAATTTCCAGTATTTCTTATGAAAGAACGTTCTGCTGCGGCAGAACTGTATCACGTAGAAAACGAGGCCGAAAGCGATCTGCACTCCGACGCCTGTAACGATACGAAGAACTCCGTTGTCAAAGCCGCGGGTATTGAGCTTTATCAGCACGATGCCCAGCAGCGGCTGCATGGCGGTATAGGTAAGCGTGACCGCCGTCAGTATCTTATAGCTGTACCTGTATCGCTTTTTCTGGAACCAGATATAATATCCGGATGAAAACAGCACTTGCAGAAGCATGAGGACGACCAGCTCGACTCCTATGTCGATGACGCCTCCGAGAAGCCCTCGGGCAATATACCACACGCCGCTCCAGAATATGAGCATGGTGGTGATAAGACCCTGCTGAGAGGACGCGAAGCGTTCCGAATCCTCGCCGAAGCGAGCCATTCCCACGTTGAAGGAATCGCTGAAAAGGCTCAGAGTTATGATGATCCTTACTATCTGGTACCACGAATTATAAACGCCGAACAGACCGTACTCGTCGGTGGTCAGAAGGCGGGTGAAAATCGGCGTCGCGATAACGTCCACCGCATCCTTGAACACACCGCACAAAACGAAAAAGAACGATGCTTTTACGTGTACGGGGTAAGAATCATATTTTTCCTTTGCTTTAGATAAAATACCTGCCATTTCAACCGTTGAGCTCCGCGGCAAGGTCGCGGAAGGTCTCTGCTAAATCATATTTTGCGGAAAATCCCAGTTTTTCCAGGGCAAGCTGAACGCAGAGCGCGTCATCGCTTCCCTTCATGTCCTTGTCCATATTATGCACGAGATTTCCCTCGTTCCCGAAAACGGTGTTGACGCACTCCGCCATTTCGAGATTCGATACGGCGTTTGCCATTCCGATATTGAAAACGCCGGATACACGGTCATTTTCAGCCGCGCTGAGAATAGCTCCGCACACGTCTTTTACGTAAACGTAATGTCTTCTCTGCTCTCCCGTGCCGTATATCTCCTGCGTTTTCTTCGCCGCGGCGTTATCGATAAGCGTATTGATGAGAAATCCTTTTCTCTCACCCCTGCCTATGACCTGCGCGAAGCGAAGCGCCTTGAATGATACGCCCTGTTTTTCGGCAAGGTATGCTCCAAGCTGTTCGCAGGCAAGCTTTGAAGCGCCGTAAAGGCTCGAGGGGACACACACGTCCGTTTCCCTCCACGGATAGCCGTCGCCGGAATAGACCGCCTTTGATGAAGCGAAAACGATATTCTTTATTCCCGAGCTCACGGCGATTCTGAAATAATGATCAAAGATACGCACGTTGAAGAAATAGTCGTCCATGTTAAAGCCGTCGTATGGTCTCTTTGCAGCAAGTAAGACCATGCAGTCGGCACGCCCGGCACATTCCGCGGGTACCTCATCGTTTTCTATACGGTAGTATTCGTAATTCTCACGTTCATAGGGTGCGTTCTCCGCCACGTCGCAGGCAAGCACCTTATGTCCCTCGGCGAGTGCTTTTTCAGTCAGTTCTTTTCCTATAAAGCCCGCCGCGCCGATAATCAGTATATTCATATTCCGGCCCGCACTCACATTACTGAATCGATCTTTTTGATGATATCCGCAATCTCCTCGTCAGTGGCGCAGTTCTTTTTCAGCTTCTCGCGCACGTATATAACGTCGTCAAGCAGATATCTGAATTTGGAATTGGGGAAAAGATCTTTTTTGTTTATATAGTTGGCAAGCTTTGAGCCTGCAGCCATTCTCTTTATGAAGTTCTTGATTCTCTCTCCGTTGAAAACAGTCTTTCCGAAGGGGTTAGGGAGAGGCTCTGCGAGCAGGTACTTGTCGTCCTTATATACCTCCTCGATGGCGTCGCACACCAGCTCGTAGCTGTATTTATTCTCGTCTATGTAGTAGTACCTTGAAATAAGGCTTTCATCTATGCCAAGTTTCTGGTCTTCTGCGATAAACGCTTCTCTGAAGTCCTCGTAGTTGTCAACGTATTCCGCGCCGTTGTAGATCTTCATAACGTTCTCATAGGGTATCTCCACGGGACGGAGTATGGTACAGCCCTTCCCGGCAGCGTACACCTCGGCGATAGAGGTGCTGACCCAGGAATAAATCTTATCGCAGGCGAGTATCCACTGCTTAACGGACTCTTCGCTGATCACTCTGAATCTGGGCTGCCTTTCGGCAAGCTCGCGAAGTATTGCACTGCTTCTCTCCTCGGGATGAGGTCTGTAAACGATTATATCGTCCTCTTTCTCCTCAAGGATCTTTTCAAACCAGGAAACGATCTCCTTCTGGGTCGTCTTTGCCACGTCCACCATTCTGTTCACGGCGTATGCCTGCTCCGCGTTGGTACTGTTCTTTATAACGTGGGAGTGCATGGTCGTAAGGGTCAGAGAGGAAATGAAGAGGTTCACTCTCTTGTCCGCGGGAATGTCGTAGCGTGCAAACAGTGTCTCTCTGGAATCGAAATAATTTCTGAGGTTCCCGCGCAGATAATCAAGCGTGGTATGACCGCAAAGCTTGACATGGTCCTCGGGGACTCCGTAAAGGTCGGTCATCATTTCGGAGGGGCGTGCTCCCCATGAAATATGAACGGCGTCGCGGCCCCAATCCTTTATGGAGCAAAGGGTATTGGGATCGTCCTCGGAAAGGTTATTGAACACCTGCTCCCAGCGGAGGTTGACGATCTTTTTAGTAACGTTCAAGTGAGAGGAGGTATAAAACTTCGCTCTGGGCCTGTAATAAGCGGGAATTGCGATGACCTCGGCTTCAACGGGCTCGGGCGTTTTGAAATAGGTATCGTACTGCATGCACATACCCACGTTGTAGCCTCTGCGCTCAAGTTCTCTCTTTATAAGGCAGAGGTTCTCCACCTCGCGGTTTTTCGTTTCGTAGGTAAGAAGGATGTCATATTTTTTCATAACAGAAAAATGCCTCCGCAGATATCTTGGAAATATCCATATTTATTAGAATATTATACCATCAAATCACTTTAAAGTCAACCGGAAACATAAAGCTTGCAGGCTAAAAAAGTGAAATTGTCAATGAAACAAAATAAAAGTATCACGAAGAATTACTGTAATTTCAGCGTTTACAGTCAGGAAAAAAACCCGGGAAGTATGTTATAATACAATCACAGACACAGACCGGTCGTGTTCTGAATTTACAGGACGAAAGAAAATCATGGAAAACAGCAAGCTCATCACAGAAGCTGTCCAATATATCCAAAAGGACGTGTCGGACAGCAGCATGACCATCGAAGACGTAGCGAGGCATGCCGGTTTTTCAACGGACTATTTCAACAGGATTTTCCTCGCTCACACCGGTTTCAACGTCATGGAATATATCCGTGTGACCCGGCTGAAAAAGGCGGCGAGGCTCCTTTGCGCAAGTGACATGGATGTGCTCGGAATCGCGCTGGACTGCGGATATGAATCTCCGGAAGCTTTTCCCCGCGCATTTCAGAAGCAGTACGGCACATCTCCGACGAATTATCGAAAGCAGCATGAAAAATCAGAACCGTTATACGGAGAATTTTTCAATGATACTGTCGCAGCCCGTATAACGCACGAATTTCCGAAGTTCAGCATCATTGATCCCAACGCGGCAATCGACCGGATGCTGGAGGTCGATGCACTGAAATACGGAATGGCGGCGATTTGCGCCAAGAACAACGGCGGTGCGGCAATAACCGACAGCGGTCCTTGCGGCTCGTTCATCTGGTTTTCGGAGTGGGACGGACGCTTTGAAGGAGATATAATCTCCGGCGACTGGGACAAAACAGTCGAATATCTTAAAACATTTGGGGACGATAGGTTTGACCTGACGATCTATACAACGGACGACGAAGCGACTGTAACAAACGTTCTGGCAGCCCGAGGTATGAAAATTCAGAAGATCGAGCACAACGAGATCCGCGTCTGCACCGCGGAGCCGTCTGTCCCCGAGCCGCCGGAAGGTGTTTTTGTCCGTGAACTCCGTTATGAAGACTGGCCGCTCATTGAAGAGCATTACAGGTCCCGCGAAGGTTGGAAATACCAACTCCCTCATCTGAAAGATGAACTCTTTCAGAGGTATGAGCTCGGGAATGAGGAACACAGCATATTCTGCTTCGGACTCTTCTCACAAGATCATCTGGTCGGATTCGCGGAGGGACGTCTTCAGAGAGCAAACGGCTTTGTTGCAAATAACAACATCGCAATTATGCAGGATCCGGAATTCCGCACGGAGGAAATATACCGTTATGTCTTCGCTTATATAACCTCCGAAGCTCTTGCCCGCAGCGCACTTCCCTACGATGTAAGTCAAACACCTGCGTCAAAACCGGGGTCACGATGTTGGGCGTTCGATTCTTCCGAGTTCGGATATCGTACCGTGTGCTTTGCATACAGGATAAAATGCAGCACAGAGTAAACAAAAAGCCGCTTGCTCACGCAAGTGGCTTTTTCCTTAGATTGGACTACAAAAAATATTTTCGACAAATCGGTGGATGGCGTTGAATTCTTGTAGGATTTGTAATGATATATCTCTGTCGCGATATGATATACTTGCTTCGCAAGTATGATATATTCTCGCTTCGCTCAAATATGAGATAATATCCGTTCCTAATACGCCGCAGGCATATATCATCGCACGAAGTGCGGTATCATATAGCGCAGCGAATATATCACCCGTTCCGACAGTAACGGATATCATTGAAAAAAGCAAGTCTTTCGACTTGCTTTTTTCTGGCGTTCCCGGGGAGATTCGAACTCCCGACCTTCCGCTTAGGAGGCGGACGCTCTATCCAGCTGAGCTACGGAAACATACCTTTGACAGTATAACAGATGATATCCCATAAATCAAGACTTATGCGTAAATTTTCAAAAAGAAAAGGCTGCGGGATCGCAGCCTTTTGCGTTAATCGGATACTTTGTTCTTATGATCGATCAGGAACGCGTTGGGAAGTATTCTTCCGAGCGTCGGGTTCCACGAGCAGTTATGGGTAATGACCTCGCCCTTATAGCCTATTACGCTGGTAGCTCCGCTGTCACAGCTGGACGCGTTGATGACGCCGTATTTCAGGAGTATGTCTGCCATATCACCTACCGTACAGCCGATGGAATATGAAATATCGCGTCCGTCGATATTGAGGAACACCATGACACCGTCAGCTCTCTGTCCCACAGCCGTTCTGGGCTGAATGCCGTAGCCGTCGGAGCCCTCCACCATCTTCTCGCCGTTGGCGATGAGCACAGGTCGGAACTGCATTCCGTCACGGATATTTCCGTATGATTCCCAGGAGTTAAGGTTGCCTACAACGAGCTTGTTGTCCGTGGTGATGACAATACTGTCATAAAAGGTCACGTAGCTGCCCCAATATGTACCGCGGGAAAGGGACATACCGAGCACCTCGCCGCCGTTTCCGTTTTCATCGGGATCGGAAAATCCGCTGGCGTTGACACCTGCGACGGCATCGTAGGCTTCCATCATTTCCAGTATTCTCATTCCGGTGACTCCGGGATATTTCGTCATACCTATGTACACTCTGGAGGGATCGTCCACCAGCATGATCCTGCCTCTATAGGATGGGCCCTCGATGGCTGAAACGAGAATGCCTTCCTCAATGTCGTTTATGACTATTTCATTGCCGGCAAAATCGTACCCGCCGACCACAAGAAACCTTTGGTTGAGGATATCGTCGACCACCTCTCCGTGAGGTACCGTCTCATCAGGCTCCTCAAGGCTCTCCATACCTCCGATGACATCCGAGGTCTTATCATGGTCCGCCATTACGGCGTCGATAATCCCCTGCGGGAACAGCATTGTGGCAAGCCACTGGTGAGTTTTCGTGGTCATTGCGGTCTCTATCCACACGTCACGCCAGTACTTCACAAAGTGGTTATCGGAATAAACCACTGCGAGATACGCGGCATTGACCAGCACTATAAGCACCAGAAGCCACGAAATGATCCTCAGCTTTTTCTTATCGTTTCTCTTCCTTTTCAACTATCCTGCGCCCCATCAAAACGCCCATTACACTTGCCATCATCAGCCCGCGTGTCCAGCCGGAACTGTCACCGAGACAATGAAGGCCTTCGATATTCGTATTGAGATTTTCGTCCATCCGGACTTTATTAGAATAAAATTTAAGTTCGGGACTGTATAAAAGTGTCTCCGTCGATGCAAATCCCGGCACCACCATATCGAGCATCTTTATGAACTCTATGATATTGGTCATTGCACGGTACGGCATCGCCGCCGTTATATCGCCGGGAACGGCATCTTTCAGTGTAGGCTTCACGTTGCTGAACATAAGCTCTTTCGCCCACGTGCGCTTGCCGTCGAGGATATCGCCGTATCTCTGTACGAGAATGTGACCGTTGCCAAGCATATTCGTAAGCTCTCCGACCTTCTGTGCATAGGAGATAGGCTGGTTGAACGGCTCCGTGAAATTATGGCTTACGAGGATCGCAAGGTTGGTGTTATCGCTCTTGTTATCCTTATAGCTGTGACCGTTCACCACCGCCAGATCGTTATCGTAGGTTTCCTGCGCCACAAATCCGCCGGGATTCTGGCAGAAAGTCCTGACCTTGTTTTTCCACGGCTTCGGATAGCCTATAAGCTTGCTTTCGTAGAGCACACGGTTGACCTTTTCCATGACCTCATTGCGGCATTCCACTCTCACGCCTATATCGACGGTGCCGGGCTTGTGTGCTATATTATGCTCCGCGCATATTTTTTCAAGCCATTCGGCGCCCCGTCTGCCAGTGGCGATTACCACTCTGTCGGCGTAAAGCTCCACGTTGCCGCCCTTATCGTCAATGATCACACCGCGGCAGGTACTGCCCTCCAGGATGATATTCTTACATTCAGTTCCGAACATCATTTCGACGCCATGGGATAAGAGCCATTTCTGTATATCGTAATACAGCTTCTGCGCTTTCTCCGTTCCCAGATGTCTTATGGGACAGTCTACAAGCTTCAGGCCCGCCTTTATGGCGTTCTTTCTTATTTCTTTTATTTCTTCCCCGTTGCTGATGCCCTCGACCCGGGGGTCAGCGCCGAAATCAAGATAAATCCCGTCGGTATAATTTATAAGCTCCTGCGCGAGCTCCGCGCCTATAAGATCGGGAAGGTCTCCGCCCACCTCGTAGCTGAGGCTCAGCTTTCCGTCGGAAAATGCGCCCGCACCGGAAAAACCGGTAGTTATGTCACAAGCGGGCTTGCAGTTCAGGCAGTATCTGGTCTCTGCCTTAGGGCAATGCCTTTTTTCGACGGATTTTCCCTTTTCTATCAGCAGGATTTTAGCACGGCTTCCCCGCTTGATCATTTCCATAGCAGTAAAAATACCGGCGGGTCCGGCCCCGACAATAATCAGATCATATTTCCGCGAATCATCCATTATGTATCATTCCTTTGACAATTAATACGGAAGACAGCGGCGTTACCCCTGCCTTACAGTTCATTTTACCATCATACGACACAATTGTCAAGGAGGAGGCGACGTGTTACTTATTGTTTACAATATATCTTTTTTTATTTAACAATAATACATTTTCTTCTATTGCAATTAGTCGTGAAATGTGATATCATATGATAAGCATATTGCAGGCTGCAGCAAGATTCAGCCTGAATAAACGGAGTCTTCTATGAAAATTGCTATATTGGGGGCAGGTACCTGGGGTATGGCGCTGGCAAAGCTGCTCTGCGAAAACATGCACGACGTCACCGTCTGGTCGGCACTTCCATGTGAGCTTGAGCCTCTGAAATGTGGCGGAGAACATAAAAATCTCCCCGGCGTTGAGATACCGCGCAGCATTACATACGAAACGGATATTAAAGCCGCAGTATCTGGAAAAGACGCAGTTCTGTTCACAGTCGCCTCCGCTTACGTGAGATCGACAGCAGCGTCCGCTGCTCCCTTTCTTTCGGAAGGTCAGCTTCTCATCGACGCCGCCAAGGGTCTTGAGCCTGTAACGCTTTTCTCCATGACCGAGGTCATTGAGGATGAAATAAAAAAGCAAGGCATCCCTTTCACGCCGAAGCTGATAGCACTTTCGGGCCCGACCCACGCCGAAGAGGTGGCACGGAATATCCCCACGTCGGTGGTGTGTGCCTGCGAGGATGAAGAATGTGCCGCAAATGCTGCGGAGCTTTTCATGAATTCCTGCATGAGAGTATATACGAACACCGACGTCAAAGGCGTTGAGATATGCGGTGCTTTCAAGAACATCGTGGCTCTGGCAGCCGGCATGGTACGGGGACTTCAGTACGGCGACAATACTCTTGCCGCTCTCATGACCCGCGGTATCGCCGAAATGACGAGAATAGGGCTTGCACTCGGCTGCAAAAGACGTACCTTCATGGGCCTTGCCGGGATAGGAGATCTTATCGTCACCTGTACCTCCCGACACAGCCGCAACAACAAATGCGGAGAACTTATCGGCGGAGGCATGACCTACGAGGAAGCGTCAAAGGAGGTCGGCATGGTGGTCGAGGGCTACTACGCTCTTGATGCTGCGGTTGAGCTCGCCGAAAAGTACGGAGTTCAGCTTCCCATAATCAACGGCGTTTATAACGTGATAAAGCGCGGTGCAGACCCCAGAGAGACCGTACAGGATCTCATGATGCGTGCCATGCGCTCGGAACTAGACTGATTATCATTATATATTTAATAAAAAAACAACACAGGAGAAAAAACATGAAACTCACAAGAATCATCTCATTCATTCTTGCTGCGATTATGTGCCTCACATTCCTCGCTTCCTGCGCGGATGAAGGTCCCATCATCGTCACCAACCCCGGCAGCGACACCGGCAGCGATGAAGGCTTTGTCGAGGCGGACTATGATCAGGAGGACTTCACCTTCCTCTACATCAAGCATTCCGACATCGGCAAGGACTACTACGGCGGAGACTTCATCTACGCTGAAACCTATACCGGCGACACCATCAGCGACGCTGTGTATGCAAGGAATCTGGCAGTTGAGGGAAAGTACAACGTAAAGATCCAGCAGGACCTTGAGATCTACCGCGACCCCGCATCTCTCATCCAGCAAAAGATCATGGCAGGTGAATTTGACCATGACGTTATCTACGGCTGGGCATATAAGCTGGGTGCATGTATCCCCGAGAACTTCTTCGCAGATTTCAACGAGCTTTCCAACACCGATTTCACAAAGGAATACTGGAGCCCCTCTGCGACCGAGGACCTTACCATCAATGACAGACTTTACCTCTGCATCAACGACATTTCCATGAACAAGCTGGAATGGGCGAGCCTCCTGTTCTATAACAAGAACATGGCAGAGGACTACAACATAAACACCGAGTTCGGCTCCTTCTACGATCTCGTAAGAGACGGCAAGTGGACCAACGACGTATTCCTCAAGATGATCCAGTCCGTATCCAACGACCTCAACGGTGACGGTATCATCGGCAAGGACGACGTTTACGGCGTGCTCACCGGCAGTGCTGACGGCTCCTGGGCTGTTTCCTGCTCCGATATCCCGCTCACCAAAAAGAATGACGACGGATCCTACTCTCTCGCATTCTATAATGAGAAGCTTCTGGGCATAATCGATCAGGTATATCCCGTGTTCAGCAACAACAAGTATGTAAAAGATTACGCCGACATATGGAATGAGGGCGGCATTGACGGCAACGGCGGTTACACCGACCAGTGGGAATACGCTCGTTCCTTCTTCTCTACCGACCACGCTCTGTTCTGTACGGGCAGCGCATACATCACCAGCGAGTTCCGTAACATGACCTCCTCTTACGGTATCATCCCCTTCCCCAAGTACGATGAAAAGCAGGAGAACTACTACGCAGGCGTTGACAGCCTCGCTTCCATCTTCGCTCTTCCCGCAACCGTGAGAAACGACGTTTCCACCGCAAGCATGGAGAGAACCGGTACCATCCTTGAGTACATGGCATACAAGTCCAATGAACTTCTCCTTCCCGACTATTACGACACCCTCCTCAAGGGTCAGAGAATGGACTCCGAGGAAGACTCCGAGATGCTTGACATCATCCGCGAGAGCATCCGTTACCAGTTCTGCGCGACCGTAGGCATCACCTCCATCGAAGAAATCATCACCACCATGTTCGAAAAGCCCACTACTGCTACTTCTACATACAAGCGTAACGAGAAGAAGCTGCAGAAGGCTCTTGATGATTACTACGCAGAAGTCATCATGCTCGAATCCAAGAACGCGAAAAAAGACTGACAAACAGTACAAAAAAAATGACTGCCCGGCATTGCCGGGCGGTCATTTTTTATTGCAGTTCTTGACACGGACAATAAAAGTATGGTATACTAGAGAGGTATTATTGAGCTGTATTTCAAAATTATATGAAAGGCTTTGTAATGGACAGAAAATTCGTGATCCTGACCGATTCCGGCAGCGATATATCAAAAGAAAATGCAAATAAATGGGGCATCGAGGTGATCCCTCTGCTCTATTCCGTGAACGGCGAAGATCCCATACCCGGAGAAAACGTGGATCTCAAAGCTTTCTACGAAGAAATCAGGAATGGCGCCGTAACATCCACCTCAGCCTGCAATTATTCGGATGCCTGTGACTATATCAAAAGATTCGCGGACACCGGCTTCGACGTCCTCTGTATACCTTTTTCATCAGGGCTTTCCAGCACTCACGGAACGGTGAAGCTTGCCGCAGAAGACCTGTCGGAGATGTATCCGGGCAGAAAGATCTTGGTCGCAGATGCAAAGTGCGCCTCCTTCGGTCTCGGCCTCATGTGTCTTTGTGCCGCGAAGCTTCGCGATGAGGGAAAGACCATCGACGAGGTTTATGATTTTGTTGAAGCCAACGCTCTGCACCTTTGCCACGATTTCACAGTTAATGACCTGTTTTACCTGCAGAAAGGCGGCAGGATATCCGCAGCTACCGCAGTTGTGGGCTCTGTCCTCGCCGTGAAGCCTCTGCTCCACGTTGACAATGATGGGCACTTAGTAAGCGTAGGAAAATCAAGAGGCAGAAAAGGCGCCCTTAACGACCTTGCCGCTGCCGTAGTGAAGAAATGCACAAATCCCGCAAACCAAACCATAATGATCTCCCACAGCGACTGCGCGGAGGATGCGGAGTACGTTGCTTCACTTCTTCGTGAGAAAATCGCCCCTGCAGAAATAATCATAGATTATATCGGGCCCGTCATCGGCAGCCATTCCGGTGCAGGCACAGTTGCAGTATTCTATTTTGGACAGGAAAGATAACCAAAGGAAAACAAGATGAAAATTTCCGGAAACCTTTATCGTGACATGGTCGTATCCGCGGCATGCTGTCTTGACAACAACAAGGAAACGATCAATTCGCTGAACGTATTCCCCGTCCCCGACGGAGATACCGGTATCAATATGAGCCTGACCATGAGTGGTCTTATCACCGACATGCGCTCCGATATGGAATCGGCGGCGGATGCCGCGCAGAAAACTGCCAATATCATGCTGCGCGGAGCGAGGGGAAACTCCGGTGTTATCCTTTCCCTGTTTTTCCGCGGCATAGCAAAAGCGTGGAAGCTCCTCGAAGCCGACGAGGCCGATATTCCCGACCTCATAGCCGGTTTGAACCGTGGCGTAAAGGAAGCGTATAAGGCAGTAATGAACCCCACAGAGGGCACTATCCTCACAGTCATGCGCGTAATGGCGGAAACCGCCGAGAAAGCTTATGAAGACGGTGTCGTCACGGAAATGGAACAGCTCTTCTACGTTATGTACGAGTCTTCCCGCAGGACTCTGGACAGCACTCCCGATATGCTTCCTCAGCTGAAGCAGGCGGGCGTGGTGGATTCGGGCGGTTACGGCTTCGTATGCGTTATCGAGGGTATGCTCAAGTGCATTAAGGGTGAAAGCGTTACCTCCACCGCTCCGGCAGCAGCGGAGACAAACGGTGCGGATTTTTCCGATTTTGACACGTCGAAGATAAAATTCGCGTACTGCACCGAGTGCATAGTGACAAAGAACGACAAGTATAAAGGCGAAGGCACCGCCGAAGCTCTTCACGAGTTCATCATGAAGCTGGGCGACAGTGCCGTGTTCGTTGACGACGCGGAAATAATCAAGCTCCACGTCCACACCAACAAGCCCGGTAAAGTTATCACCGAGGCGCTCCGCTATGGGTCCCTTTACACTGTAAAGATCGAAAACATGAAACGTCAGCATTCGGATCTTTCCGGCGGCGCGGGATCTGAACAGAAAAAAGAGCCGAAGAAGAAACCCGCCGAAAAGAAAGAGAAAAAGTCACAATCCGTCGAGATAACTAAGAAATACGGTTTTGTCACCGTCTGTATGGGCGACGGTATCGCCGATATGTTCCGTGATCTTGCCGCAGACGTCATAGTGTCGGGAGGACAGACCATGAATCCCTCCACCGACAACATAGTGTCCGCCATAGAGAACACCCCCGCCCAAAACGTATTCGTGCTTCCCAACAACAAGAATATCTGCATGGTATGCCAGCAGGCGAAGAGACTGGTTCATGACAGAAACGTCATAGTCATAGAGACTGTTTCCGTTCCGGAAGGCTCCGCCGCAATGCTCGCTTTCGACGAAAGCGCGGAATGTGACGAAAACGCCTCCGCCATGAAGGAAGCAGCTGACCGTGTAATCACCTTATCCGTGACCTACGCAGTTCGCGACACGGAAGTGGGAGAAAACAAAATAAGCGAAGGTGATACCCTCGGTCTCGTAAACGGCAAAATAGTAACCAGCGACCCTGACAGGATGACCTGCCTGCAGACGCTGACCGAGAAAGCCGACCGGGAGGAAGCGGAGTTTATCACCGTATACTACGGTGAGGGCGCCGACGAGGAAGAAGCAGCAAAGGTCGCCGCCATGTTCGAAGATAAGCATCCCGACGCCGAGGTGCTCACTTTGCATGGCTCACAGCCGGTTTACAGTTACATCATCTCGATAGAATAAAAAAACGCGCCGGACTCAGGAGCACTCACATAGGGAGAGAGGCGCCGCTGATTGTTCGTTTTGGAGCGGCGTGGCCGTACAAAGGTACGGCAGACGTCCAAAACGGACAAAGGCAAGATAATAATAAAATGACCGGAACTTACGTTTCGGTCATT
>JAZLKW010000078.1:0-21087 GCA_045597805.1 Candidatus Avispirillum sp.
AACATATAGAACATCAAAAGCGGAAGTCTGCTTGTTCTGTGCCAGCAAAGGCTTCGCCTTTGCCAAAGTTCATCATCAAGAAAAGCTATGAAAAGAAACGCCGATATGCGGGGCGCCGCCCCGCGCCCTGCGGCTTTTTGAAAAAGGCGGGCAAAAACTTTTATAAATCAGCGCGCCAAACTACAATTTACAAATTACCCTTCCGTGAAAACCGCCCGCGGTGTTTATGAAAATATTGACACGGGGATGAAAAAAGGTTATAATATTATGAATAGTTTTGTAAAAGCTGAAAAGTGAGGCATATTCCCATGTATAAAGAGAAAAAAGTAGTATTTTCCGGCATCCAGCCCTCCGGCTCGCTGACGATAGGCAACTATCTGGGGGCTCTTAAGAATTTTTCCGCTTTCTCCGACGAGTACCGCTGCTATTACTGCGTGGTAGACGAGCACGCCATAACCGTCCGTCAGAATCCGGCGGAGCTTCGACGCAGAACGTACGATACCCTTGCGCTCTATATCGCCTGCGGACTCGACCCCGAGAAAAACGTTCTGTTCGTTCAGAGCCACGTTCCCGGTCACGCGGAGCTTGGCTGGATCCTCGATTGCTATACCATGTTCGGTGAGCTTTCCCGCATGACCCAGTTCAAGGACAAGAGCCGCAAGAACGCCGATAATATAAACGCGGGTCTGTTCACATATCCCGCTCTTATGGCGGCGGATATTCTTCTTTATCAGACCGAAATGGTCCCCGTGGGTGACGACCAGAAGCAGCACTTAGAGCTTGCCCGCGATATAGCTATGAGATTCAACGGCATCTACGGCGATACCTTTATCGTCCCCGAGCCCTTTATCAACAAGACTCCCGCAGCCCGCATCATGAGCCTTGCGGAGCCTACGAAGAAGATGTCGAAATCCGACGAAAACGAGAACGCCACGGTCCGCATCCTTGACGACCGCGACGCCATAATCCGCAAATTCAAGAGAGCCGTCACCGACTCCGGAAACGAAATAAAAGCTCTGGAGGGCAAGGACGGCATCATCAACCTCATGTCCATTTACGGCGCATTCACAGGGAAATCCTTTGAGGAGATCGAAAAGGAATTTGAGGGTAAGGGCTACGGCGATTTCAAGATGGCAGTAGGCGAGACCTGCGCCGATGCCCTCGCTCCCGTGCAGGCGGAATTCAAGAGACTTTCCGCCGATAAGGCATATCTCGAGCAGATGATGGCAAAGGGTGCGGCGGAAGCTCATCACGACAGCCTTAAGACCATGTCCAAGGTACGCCGCAAGGTGGGCTTTACGGAAAAGCCCCGCTACTGATGAAAAAAGTATGTGTTGTAGACCGTATCGAGGACGGGATAATCACGCTCATCCCTGACGACGGTTCTGAAATAATAGAGCTGAAAGCGGAAAAGTATCCCGACCTGAAAACCGGTGACGCCGTAGTGAAAACCAGGTGCCGCGTGCGGTATGCCACGCCGGAAGAACACCCGGACAAAAAAGAGGATAACGCAAAAAGGCTCAACGATCTTTTCAATAAGTAATCCAAACCGAAGATAAGAAAGAAGGCTATTTTCAAGATGAAAACAAGAGCAGTGAGACTTTACGGTGTGAATGACCTGAGAACGGAGGAATTCGAGCTTCCGGAAATAAAAGAAGATGAGATTCTTGCAAAAGTCGTTTCCGACAGTATTTGTATGTCAAGCCATAAGGCGGCATTGCAGGGCGCGGGACACAAGAGAGTTCCCGACGACGTCGCGGAAAACCCCATAATCCTCGGTCACGAATTCTGCGGCGAGCTCATCGAGGTCGGCGCAAAATGGCAGGATAAATTCAAGGCGGGCGACAGATTCTCCATCCAGCCCGCGATAAACTATAAGGGCTCCCTTGCCGCTCCCGGATATTCCTATCACAACATAGGCGGCGGCGCGACCTACGTAATAATCCCCAACGAGGTCATGGAAATGGACTGCCTTCTTCCCTACAACGGCGAAGCGTTTTACTGGGGCAGCCTTTCCGAGCCCATGAGCTGTATCGTGGGCGGTTTCCACGCGAATTATCACACCACGGCAGGCTCTTACGTACATAAGATGGGTACCGTCGAGGGCGGCAACATGGCTATCCTCGCCGGTGCCGGCCCCATGGGACTGGGCGCTATCGACTACGCCATCCACGGCGGCAGAGCACCGAAGCTGCTCGTTGTCACCGACGTTGATGACGCCAGACTTTCCCGCGCCGCGACCCTCATCACCGTCGAGGACGCAAAGAAAAACGGTGTTGACCTTCGCTACGTGAACACCGGCAAGGTGGACGATCCCGTGGCATATCTCCGCGAGCTGACCGACGGTAAGGGATACGACGACGTGTTCGTATTCGCACCCGTAAAGCCCGTTGTCGAGCAGGGCGATGCTATCCTCGGACGTGACGGATGCCTCAACTTCTTCGCAGGCCCCACCAAGACCGATTTCTCCGCAATGTTCAATTTCTATAACGTTCATTACGGCTCGACCCACATCGTGGGCACCTCCGGCGGCAACACGGACGATATGAAGGAGTCCATTTCTCTCATGGAGCAGGGCAAGGTCAATCCCTCCTGTATGATAACCCACATCGGCGGCCTGAACGCCGACGCGGAGACGACCATCAACCTGCCGCAGATCCCCGGCGGAAAGAAGCTTATCTACACCCATATCGACCTGCCTCTGACAGCCATCGCCGATTTCGGCAAGGTGGCAGAAGAGGGCGGCGAGCACGCAGAGCTGTTCCGCGATCTTGACGAGATATGCAGGAGACACAACGAACTGTGGTGCGCCGAAGCTGAGAAGAGACTTCTCCGCCAGGTAAAGGAATAAAAAGGAAATGCCCCGGTACATCCGGGGCATTTCATCATCTGGCCGCATAAAAAAGCACCGACCTTAGGAGCCCTCACATAGGGAGAGAGGCGCCGCTGATTGTCCGAAACGGGCAAAGGCAAGATAAAAAATGACCGAAACGAAAGTTTCGGTCATTTTTTAATTAGATATTCGGAATATTCCCACCGTTCTTGGATTATTATGCCTATTTCTCTTTTAGGTCATTGCTGTCTTTGCATTTGTGACGGTTCTTTGAATTTGCCGCCTATTGGCGGCAAAAGTCACAAATGGGGCTTGAAAACAGCATACATTCGACCGGCAGTTTCTTCGTTTTCAAGTGGGCGGCGGTGAAAAAATCCCTAAGTGAGCGCTCCGTTACGGCCGATGCTTTTTTATGATCAGACCGTGCCGGTGACTCTGACCGTGACGGTTCCGGGATCGACTGAGATCTCGCCGGTGGCGGGATCCTCCGTGTAGGTCGCGGCGGGCACCGTTATACTGCCCGGAGCTGTTTCGAACTGTCCCGTGGCTTCCGTGTAGGTGAAGTCAGCGGGGGCATTCGCCGCGGTGCCGTCGATGGTGACGGCGATATTGCCGAGGGCGGGATCAAAGGTGTCCGTGATGACAACGGAATCTTCCGCGGGGGTGTTGCCTCTGTTCTCAATGACGAAGGTGTAGGTCACTTCCCCGTTTTCCGTCACCGTGTCGGGAGAAACGGCCTTGGTGATGGAAAGGTCGGGCGTTTCTTCCGCAGTCACCGTTTCGGAGGCGGTGACGGGCGCAGCGAGAGCATCCCCGGTGACAGTCGCCGTGTTGACGATGGTGCCGCCGATATCAAGGGGCGCCGTGCCGTTCGTATCCGCCTCGTAAATTATCATGGCGCTGCCGCCCGCCGGGACGGTTATCCCCGAGATGGTCAGCGGAGGCTGAGCGGGGTCTGCCGCAGGTGCGGGGCGGAGCGTTCCGTCGGTGAAGTAGAGGATGGAGCCGTCGACGTAGGTCAGAGGCGTCACTGTTGCCGCGCCGTCAGTGTTGGTGCCAAGATCGTCGGTGACGGTCAGCCCGGTGATGTCCGCACCGCTTGAATTTCTGAGGCTGATGACGTAGGTCAGTCTGTCGCCTTCGGAATAAGTGTCGCGGACAGCGGTCTTCGTGGCGGTGATCGCTTCCACAAGCTCAGCCGAGACGGTGTTGGAATTGACCGTTCTGCCGTCGTAGGTCAGCTGAGCCTGATTGAAAAATGTTGCCATTAAAAGATTTCCTTTCTTTTGGGTTTCCTTTGAGAGACTGTTGCCTCTCATTCCATCATATGCGCCATTCCGCGGCGTGCTATTTGGTATAAGGCAAATGATAGTTGCATGTCGCAAGTCTCAAGTCGCAAGTGCCAAGTCTCAAGTCGCAAGTGCCAAGTGATTTGAACCGTACGTACTGCGAACAGAGGGACAAACAGTTTAATAACTTGCGACTTGCGACTTGGCACTTGAAACTATTATTTTCAGCTTGACCCAAAATTCTCCCCGCCTTGACAGAAAAACGAGGATGTGTTATCATTACTGTAACTAAGTATATCTATCAGAGGGAAGATATGTCACAGAACACTCCCGCGGCGGACAGGCTCCGCCCCAAGGATTTCGACGAGGTTGCGGGTCAGCGCCACCTGGTCGGTGAAAACGGAATACTTCGCCGTCTGGCGGACAGAGGTCATATCACGAGTATGATCTTTTTCGGCCCGCCCGGAACGGGAAAAACCACCTGTGCCTCCATCCTTGCGGAACGCTCCGGCATGGAGATGCGCCGCCTTAACGCCACCACGGCGTCTCTCGCGGACGTGAAAGCCATCGCCGCCGAGACAGCAGGCGTTTTCGGGCAGAACGGCATCCTTCTGTATCTTGACGAGATCCAGTATTTCAACAAAAAACAACAGCAGTCCCTGCTCGAATATCTGGAGGACGGACGCATTACTCTTATCGCGTCCACTACCGAGAATCCCTATTATTACATATATGACGCGCTTCTCTCACGCTGCTCCGTATTTGAGTTCAAGCCCGTGTCCGCCGAGGACATGATGCCCAGACTCCGTAGGGCGGCGTCGGAGCTGTGCGGTGACGGCATCGAGGACGAGGCTCTTTCCTTTATCGCGAGATCGGCGGCGGGCGACGTGCGCCGCGCTCTTACTATGCTTGACTCCGCCGCGTCGGTGGCGGACGGTGCGATAACCGAAGAGGATGTGAAAAGTTTTCTCCCGTCCGTTATGGCGGGCGTTTTCGACGCGGACGGCGACGTACACTACGACCTTTTGTCCTGCCTGCAGAAATCAATACGCGGCTCCGACCCGGACGCGGCGGTATTCTATCTTGCGAAGCTCCTGGAGGGCGGAGATATCCTGTCTCCCTGCCGCCGCCTTATGGTGATCGCCTCCGAGGATATCGGCGCGGCGTACCCAATGGCGGCCGCCATAACCTATGCCTGCGTGGAGAGCGCGAAAATGCTGGGCCTCCCCGAGGCGCGCATCCCCCTTGCCAACGCCGCGGTCATGCTGGCGACGGCGCCCAAGTCCAATACGGCGTATTCGGCAATCAACTCAGCGGCTGAGGACATCCGCGCGGGGAAAGGGCTGAATATTCCCACCCACCTGAAAAGCCCGCTTTTCAAGGGCTACGTATATCCTCACGATTTCCCGGGCGACTGGACTCCCCAGCAGTATCTGCCCGATGACCTGAAGGATAAGAAGTACTACCGCTTCGGCGACAACAAGACCGAACAGGCGGCGAAAAAGTACTGGGACGAGATAAAGAAAAAGTAAACGGAGGCATATCGTGAAAAGACTGATCGCGTTCATACTGTCCTCGGCTATGCTCATATCCGTTTTATCCGCGGGCGCGGCGCCGGCGTGATCTTCCCGCCGCCTCACTCCCGGGATAAACCGTAAAACCGCGACTCTCGGAGATTACGGAGCGTTGTCCCTGGACCTTGAAGGTGATGTACCCATGGTGATGACGGATGAAGACGTGTCCGAACTGAAAAGTACGCTTATAAAGAAAACGGACCTGCCGCTTAACAGAGCATCGGTCCTCCCTTCGGCATACAGCAGCGTCGAGGAGGGAAACGTTTCTCCGGTAATGGATCAGCTGGACGAAGGTGCCTGCTGGATCTTCGCCGGCATGGCGGCGGCAGAAGCATCCTATGCCGTCAACACAGGAGATGTCGAGAACTTTTCCGTTCTCCAGTACGCATCCCTTTTCAGCGGCGTGAACTTTGACCCGTTGGGATACAGCACCGGAGACCGGGTGAACACTGCCACCGTGGCGCCGCTTTCCGGCGGCAACTCTGCCTATACTATTTTCTCCGCTGCTGCCTGGAAGGGAAGCGAGAGAGAATCCGTCCTTCCCTTTACCGAGGAAAACAGGGAAAAGGTTTGGGACGGTAAAGTCGAGCCCTCTGCACTCTACGGAAACGATATAGCCCATCTGGAGCAGGCAAGATTTCTGCCTTACAGCACGGACGAAGACTATATGTCCGTATATAAGGCCCTGATAGTGTCCTGCGGCGCGGTGAACACAAGCTATTACCACGATGAAGACTTCCTTAACCGAACGACGTGGTCATATTATTCCGGTGTGTCCTACGAGGGCTATACCAACCATGAGGCAGCTATCGTCGGATGGAACGACAATTACCCTGCTGCCCGCTTTTCCGCCACCTGCCGCCCTGCTCAGAACGGCGCATGGCTGGTGAAGAACAGCTGGGGTTCCGACTGGGGCACCGACGGCGATACCGATCCCGCTGACGGCGGCAGGGAGGGCTACTTCTGGCTTTCCTACTACGACAGCTCGATCAACTACGTATTCGCTTTTGACTATTATCCGGCGGACCATTTCCGCTATAACTATCAGTACGACGGCTGTACCGGCATCGACAGCTTCGGAGTCAGCGCGGGAGAGACCGTATGCTCTACGTATACGGTGCGCGGTCTTACCTCCTCAAAGGAGCGCATAGACGCCGTAGGCATCGGTGTGGATACCGCTTTTGTTTCCGGTAAGGTCGCCATATACTCGGGCGGAAGCGCGAGCCGTCCCCTGGGCGGCACGAAGCTTGCCGAGGCTTCTTTTGAGACAGATCTGTGGGGCTATTACACCGTAGAATTCGAAAACGGTCCCGTCCTCTCCGCGGGAGCGGATTTTACCGTTGCCGTCACATTTGACGAGGACGTGTACTTTTATGCGGATATCCCCGGCGAGCATGCCTGGGGGACCGCGGAGCCGGATTTCACCGGCGAGAGGACTTACCTTGTATCCGGCGGCTGGCCAATAGATCTGAAGGAATGGGACGTAACGCCGAGGCTGAAGGCGTTCACCAATGACGCGGGAAACGCGGCGACGGGAAACCATACAGTCACATTTGACGCGGGACGAGGGCAGGGAACGCCGGTGCCGCAGATCAAGGCGAATGGGCAGGCACTAAGACTCCAATTCACGGAGCCTTATCGCGAAAACTACGAGTTTATGGGCTGGGCCACCGTCGAGGGCGGAACAGCCACGGAATATATGCCCGGAGATTATTATAACAATGACAGGGACGTGGTGCTCCACGCCGTGTGGAGACTTTCCGAGACTCCCGCCTTCGGGGTCTCTCCCTCGTCTGCGGTGCTGTACACCGGCAGAAGCGGGCAGACGATAACCGTAACGGCGACTGCGGCCGCGGACGATTTCGAGCCGGACGTGTACCCGGTGGGCGCCGAAGAGGTGTGGGAAAACGGCGTACGATATTACTTGATTGACGGTCTGAAGCTCACCGAAACGGCTCCCGGAGTATTTCTCGCGGAGTCTTATGAGTACGTCACCGATACGGTGATACTGACGTTTGCCGACAGGGTATACGGCGCTGTCGGTCAGTCCGTCACCGTCACAGTCAGCGAAGCGGCACCCGGAGACCTGAACTGCGACGGAAAGGTCAATGCGGTCGATGCATCGCTTATGAAAATGGCGGTCATGGGATTCACGGATGCTTCGCAGTACGGCGGAGCGGCTGATCTCAACGGGGACGGAAAGGTCAACACCGTCGACGTCATGCTGATAAAAATGTTGATCCTCGGGGTAATGTAAAATAAAAGACCGTATGCGGAGAAAATGCTCCGCATACGGCCTTTTTACAGCGTTTTCAGTATTTCGAGGTATTTCACGGCGCGCTCTTTTGCACCCTTCAGGTCCATGTCGGAATAATTTCCGCATTCCTCCGGGGTCGCGCCGGGGATATCACCCTCGAACGCGGCGATGAAGGCGTACATTTCTTTCATGAAGGGAAGCACATCTGAGACCGTGTATTCGCCGTCGAGTATGAGATAGAACCCCGTGCGGCAGCCCATGGGACCCCAGTAGACTACCCGGTCCTTGATACCCTCGCAGTTGCGGAGCCAGGTGGCGCCCAGATGCTCCGCGGTGTGTATCTCGCCGGTGCCCATAACGGGCTCGAAGTTGGGTCTCGTCATGCGGATATCGAAGGTGGTGACGGCGTGCTCCCCGCCGTCCTTGTCAGAAAATCTGTCGAGCCTGCTCACGTACACTCCGGGCAGGAGCGTCATGTGGTCGACCGTAAAGCTTTTGATTCTTTCCATAATGTTCCTCTGTTGTTGCTATTTGATTATTCCGTAATATTTAAGCAGTTTCAGGCGGTCTTTCGCCGTTTTCAGGGTTTTTGCGGGGTCGCTGCCGTTGCTGCCGTCGCTGCCGCGGCGGCAGACTGCCTCGCGCCCGTAGCCCCACAGCCTTTTTAACCATACGGCGGGGAGAAGACAGGGCTTTTCCGAAAGAACGGGGTACTGTGACGTAAGCTTTTCTCTTGACGGGAAAACTGAAGAGAGAAAGCTCTTTCCCGCGGCGGAGGATTCGTTTTCCACGGCGTTCAGCGTGACGGTCGCCGTATGCGTGCGTGTGAGGTCACGTGTGCCGTACACTCCGCTGCACATGATGTCGCGGAGCATAGGGGCGGGATCCGCCGTGACGGCGTTCCACTTCTCGCTGAGGGGGAGCTTTTCGCCCGCCAGCCGTTCTCCTATGGAGAATACGGCCTTTGCGAAGACGGCGGCGTTCAGGCTTTCCAGCGTGTCGAAAACGCCGTCCCAGTCCGTCGTGCCGGCAAACCTCTGTGCCCACAGATACACGTCGCACACCTGCCGAATGCCGAAACCGCTGTGAATAAAATGCTTGTAAGCGTGGAGTATGAGATAGAGAAGGTGTTTCTCCGGCTTCATTGACCACACGGTGAGCCCGTTTTCCGTTTCGTAAGATACGGGTGCCTCATGCACGTCTGAAAAAGGCGCGTTCATCCTCGAAAGAGCGGCGGAGGACGGGTCGAAAAGACTTTTGTGCACCTCTATCCGACAATCATCAAGGGTGAAGCACACCTCACCGCCGGATTCCTCCGACATTTTCATGCCGTATTCGGTCAGAGCGGAGACCACGACGGAAAATTCTTCTTCCGATACGAGGATATCCTCGTCGGAGCTGGTCCGCAGATGGCCTTTGGGGAACACGCTTCTGCAGAGCACTCCCTTTACCGCCAGCGGGCGCAGACCTTTTTTTGTTAGATGCGTGTATATTTTCGCGAACTGTGCCGAGCGCTCCGTCTGAGAGACGGTCTCGGCGAGAGCAAGAGAGCGGAATTTGCCCGCTTCCGGAGAATTTCTGACGGAGCGGCAGTCATAGACCGCATCATACACCATGGGCAGCACGTGCTGCTCGCGGCACAGCCCTATAAGCTCCCGAATGTCCGTATCGGCGGGATCCGGGCAAGCTTTGTTCTGCTGTAAAAAGGCAGAAAGCGCGAGGATCAGACACTCTTCCGTTTTTGCCATGGCTATGCGGTCCTTTCTAAAACAGGATCCCACAGTAAGTGGGATCCTTTTATTGTGTTTTTATCCGTGTGCAGATCCGGAACAGCGCCGGTCTCAGGGGTCTTGTGGGATACCACAGCGCAGAGAAAAATCTCAGTCGCGGGCTGTCTGCCGACACCGTTTTGCCCTCGCAGGTGATCCCGGAAACCTTTGCGATAACGTTTTTTTCTTCGACGGTCTCGCACCATGCCTGAGCGTCTCCGTTTACGAGGAGCTTCCCGTCAGAAAGGATTTTGCGCACGCGGTGCAGGATGAAGGAGCCGTCCCCTCGCCTGAAAAATACGATGTCGCCGCGGCGGATCTCTTCCGGGGCCTTGAGCCACACGGTATCGCGCCCATCCCGAAGAAACGGCCGCATACTGTTCCCGGTGACCTTAAGGGGGAAAAGCTCTCCCGAGCCGGTCACGGCGGTAATCTTTTGCGCCGCATCCTCATTTGTCAGAACAACGGTCTTTTCTTCCATATCTTGCACCCGGGTCAACGGGCGGTGCCTGTATGTTTTTTCGATCTTGAACTGCCTGATGTTTTGCGGCTCTTTTGCTCACCGTACCCGTAGCCGTAGCCATAGCCGTACCCGTAGCGCCCGTACCCATAGCGTCCGTATCCGTATCTGCCGTAGCTTCCGTAACGGTAGCCGTAGCGGTTGCCGTAACCGTCGTAGCCGTTGGAAGCGCCGTTCAGAACGCATCCAATGAGCTCAACATCGGAAGTGAGAAGCGTCTCAAGCGACGTAATGATGCTTGACGTTCGGATGGTGTCCTGCTTTACCACCATGATGGCGGAGTCAACGAACTGTGCGAAAGCGGAGGGCTCTGAGGTGATGCCTATGGGAGAGGTGTCAACGATGATATAGTCCATCTTTTCGCGGAGCGTACGGAACATGACCTCCATATGCTCGGGCTTCAGGATGTCCCAGATGTTCTTTTCGCTGTCCTTGAAGCACATTATGTTCAATTTGTCGTTCCCGCCCACGGAAACGGAGAAATTATGGATAAGTCCGCCGGGGCCCTGTGCGGGCGTTTCATCGGGGGAAATTCCGAAAAATCTGCATATACTGGGGTTTCTCAGGTCGCCGTCGATAAGGAGCACGTTCTTGTGCATCTTCGCCATGGAGATGGCGAGGTTGGCGGAGACGGAGGTCTTGCCCTCGCCGGGCGCGGTGCTCGTGATGAGGATGACCTTATCTTTTCCCAGCTTTTTCACGATCGAGTTTCTCAAAGCGCGGAACGATTCCGCATAACTGCTTCCGATGCGGGAATTGAGCACCGATATGGATCGGGAGCTGTCTTTTTTGTGCTTTTTGAATATGACCTCGGGCAGAGAGCCCAGGTAAGGCTGATTGAGTTTTTTTCTGATATCCGTGCGTGAGCAGATGGTGTTTCTGTTGAAAGCGTAGAACACGACCCACACTATACCGATGGCAAAACCCGCTACCAGGTTGCGTAAAAGGTCGGTCTTTACGGAGAAACTGTTTGCGGGGGAGGTAGGCACCACGGGCTCGTGGAGGATGTTCAGCCGTGTGTTGCCCAGAACCAGCTCGGAGACCGCGGGATAATTCTTGATAACGGACTGAAGCGTGCGGTAAGTGAGATCGGGATCGCTGCCCGTGGCAGTTATGGTAAAGAGGTTCGTATCCTGAACGCAGGAGGCGGACAGAACGCAGGGAAAATAATTCAGCCCCATGTCGTTGCATACGATATCCTGCAGAATGTGGCTCTTGATGATGTTCGGGAAGGTAGTCGACAGCTGTTTTGCAGCCGAGCGGTTATAGGAAAAGGCGTAGGATGACAGCCCCAGGTCGTAGTATCCCGTACTGCTGGTCTGAGTCTGTACCGTAAAGGTAACGGACGAGGTGTATACGGGGGTATACCGTCTGTAATTCCTGTATGCGCAGAAGCCCGCGAACAGCACGGCGCAGATGACGCAGACCCACCAGAATCTGGAAAAGCTTTTCAGTATGAGGTCAAACGAAAAGTCTTTTTGGTCCGCAGCGCTCTTGAGCTTTTCTTCGGTGTAATTGTTAGTTCTCATAGTCAGTTCCGTAATCTGAAATCAGTTTTCGCTGTCATTTGATATGGGGGTGGTGGCGTGGGGATAGGAATGATAGCCGGAATATTTGCCGTAGTAACCGTTGTGGTGGCCGTAGTAACCGGATTCGTTAAGTCCGAACTGTGTCAGTGACGCGAACTCCTTGTGAACGTCGTTCAGGATACAGCCGGAGAAAGATCTGCTGTTTTCCGAAAGAGAAAGGATAACGTCGTTGATCTCACCGATGTAAACGCAGTCAGTGCGGACGACGAGCAGAGTGCTGTCCGCCAGCTGAGAGAGCGCGGTGATATCCGCGGCAACTGAGATGGGAGGTGTGTCCATCAGGATGAAATCGAACTGTCCGGAGTCGCGCAGGGCGTTCACCCTCTCCACCATGCCGGAGGTGTGTATCCAGTCAACGTAGTTGAAATGAGACTGATGGTTGAGTCCCAGAAAGAGGCAGGTGTTTTTGTACTGTGTGAAGCGGTACTCGTTCGGTGCGGCTTCTCCGGAGAGATACAGCGCCAGGTCGGGGCCGTCCGCCTCGGCGGCGCCGAAGATCTTATGTACTGAGGGCTTCTTGAAGTCCATGTCCAGCAGCGCCACCCGCTTCTTGCGGAGAGCGAGGGTCAGAGCGATGTTGGCGGAGGCGGTGGATTTTCCTTCGTTTTCCGCACAGCTGGTCAGCAAAAAGACCTTCGCGCCCTCGCTGCGGTTGAGATATTCGATTTTTGAGGCTATCTTGTGGTATTCCTCCGTAAAAGCGAAGCTGGTGCGGGCATTTCCCACCAGGGGAGAAAGCGCTTTTTTGTTGACGCGGTATATTTTCAGCTCCGCGAAGTTTTTGACGCGTCGCTCGTGGCAGACTGTACCGAAGAGCTTCGCGTCCACCTCGCTCTTGAATATAGACTCGTTCTTTACCGTATCTCTGAGGTAGGATATTATCAGGATAAGGGCGAGTACTACCGCGGCGCAGCCGAGCGCCGCCAGAGCGATGCGGCTCTGGGAGTATGAGTTCGATGGGTAGGTCGGAAGGTCGGGCTCTCTCAGAATGTCGATGATGCAGTCCGAGAACACCGTGCCGGATATCTCCGGGTAGACCTCAAGAACGGCACACAGCTCCTCATAGGAGACCTCCGGCTCGGAGGACGTCACGCTGACGGTGAAGATATTGGTGTCTTCCAGGGGCTGAGCGGAAATATCACCGAAAAAGCCGCTTCTGCCCAGATGCTCGGAGGCGTACTCCTTCATGGTGGGCTGAACGAAAACGTCGGTGAATATCTGCGTTATCTCCGAGGAGGAGGCAAGATTGTTGTAGGAAAAGGATGAAGAGTTTTTAAGATTCACTATAAGGGTCGCCGTGCTTGTGTAAAGCGGTGTGAACACGCCGCGGTTCCACATGAACATGGACATGGCACCGATAAGCGCCGCAAGAATGATGACCCAGAAATTGCGCGCTACGTCACGCGCCAGACTGTAAATATCCAGTCTGTTGTTATCGTTTGTTGTACTCATATATCAAACCGCCTGTTCTCTTTGTCAGTCTTCCACCACGACGAAGGCGACGGAATGTCCCGTCCTGCCAGATTCGTCGGAAACGCGGTAATGTATCTCGTACATGCCGGGCTTCGAGGTATTGAGGTTGGTATCCGTGCGTACGCTGCCGAGTATATCGGTGCCGTCTGCGGTGAGCGCGGAAACTATGTTCGCGCCGACGTCAACGGTCTCGCCGACGGAACAGTATATGATGTAGTTTTTCAGCTCTATCTCGGGAGCGGAAAGGCTTCTGTCCTCAACGTATACGGGGAAAGTCCTCGTTATCATGTCGCCCTTGCTGTTGGTGACCTTTGCGTCTACCGAATAGACGGCGCTGGACTGAGCGGAATAGTCGCCCACGGTTATGATGACTTTCTCGGAAATATCGCCGTCTATCTTATCCGTGGCACCTATGATGCTGTGGATGTTGAAGCTCTGACCCGTGGGAAAAACCAGAGAGGATGAAACGGTAAAACGGGGGCTCGAATAGTTCTCGTAGATGACCTTTCTCGTTGCGGAGGCGATATGGCGGTCGCCGTCGCAGACGGAATAGCGGACCACGGAAACGCCGGGCTCCACAAAGCGGGAGATGGATTCCACGACGATCTTGTTCGAAATGTCGCCGTCCTTTTCGTCGTAGGCGGTTACGCCGGCCAGCAGTTCTTCTCTGGACGCGTGCAGGGGGACGGAGATCTCATCGCTGTCGAAGGTTATGGTGGGTACGGTGCGGTCACGCTTCGCGTAGTTGATGTTGAAAATGATGAAAAGGCACAGAACGGCGGCGAAAAGCACCGTAATGCATATACGGAGAATTCTCATATTCTAAACGAACTCCTGTGGGTATGTTGCCGGGCACTTGCCCGATGATATTATTCTACACAATAATAATAGCACACAAAAAAAATAATGTCAACGGCAAAAACAAGAAGAAAAACGGCCGAAACAGGCATTTGTCGAAAAAAGCGTGACAAAATGAGCGAAAATATGTCATCACCCCTTGACAGACGGGTGTATCTGTGATACCATTATTAATAATCATCGTAAAAATGGGGTGGTTTACCTGTTTCACCATTCCATGCACTGCAATTATTACGCATAATAAAACAAAAATAAGTAAAATACATCAACATTTTTCAGGAGGAAAACTATGAAAAGATCCAGAAGACTCATTTCTGCCGTCTTAGTAGTGCTGATGCTTTTCAGCATGCTTCCCGCGAGTGTTTTCGCGGCAGCAGGGACGTCTTACCCCACAGTTTTGATTGCCGGGTCCGATTTCCAGGCTGAAGCCGGAGACAGCGCAAGCGCGGCAAACGTTACAGCCATACTTACGGCAATGAAGAGAGACCATAGCTATGCAGACGGTCTTATCTTCTGCGGCGACTATAGCTACAATTATATCCGCAGTTTATCTGCGCTCAACACAGATATGGGAGCGCTCAACGGAGCTATCGACGGCGTATATCCCAATATCACCGACAAAGCTTTCGTGCAGGGCAACCACGATGAGGTCGCACAGGGAACGGGAGACCTTTCCGGCACCGGTGCACATGATACCGCCGACTACCGCGTGTTCATCATTGATGAGGACGATTATCAGTGGGCGAGCAGCGGAATAGACGGATCGAAGACTCTGGCCGTGGCCGCTCAGCTTGAAGACTACTTCAACGAAAAGATAGAAGAGAACTACACAAAGCCCGTCTTCGTTGCTTCTCATGTTCCGCTTCATTATTCCGCACGTACAAAGAATGACGGCGACGGAAAATACGCTTCCTACCTCTTCGACGTGATAAACGAGGCGGCTGAGGAGCTGACGGTCATATACCTCTTCGGTCACGATCACAGCAACGGCTGGGATAACTATCTCGGCGGCTCTGCTGTTTACCTTCCTGTCGGCGAGAGCATCAATGTCGCAGTTGCGGGAAGCCAGACCTCCTATACCACCGAGACTCTTAATTTTACATACATGAACGCCGGCTATACCGGTTATTATGCCAATGAGAACGGTTCGGATAACACTCTTACCATGTCCGTTTTCACCATCACCGATAACGACGTTACGATCGAGCGTTACGATGCGGCAGGACGTCACAACCTCAAATCGGCAGGCACCAGCCGTGCTTCGGGCGAGTACACCGGATATCATTCCTATACCAACGTGATCCCCAGCCCCCAGACGGTCGAGCTCGAGCAGTACGAGACCGTTGAGCCTGATACCCGTCCCCAGTTCACAGCTGACGGCGGCGTTGCTATCAAGGCCTTCGGCGACGGTGCGACCGCGAGCATCGTTGAAAGTAACGCGGTCTACGAGGGCATCGCAAAGTACGTTCTCTACGATATAACCGTAGAGAACTTCCAGCAGGGCACCACGGCGACCGTCACTCTCCCCATCCCCTCCGGATTCGACCGCAGCCTTCTCGACGTCTACTATGTCAATAACGGCTCGCTTGAGAGCATGAACGCAAAGACCGAGGGCGATTATATAACCTTCGACACCACCCACTTCAGCCAGTACCTCATAGGTGAGCGCGAAATCGATTTCACGCCCTGGCAGCATATCCATATTGAAGAAGTTACTCAGGAGCATTACATCTACACTCTTGACACCAACGGAATCGACTCCGGTTCTTCCTACCTCATCGTGGCAAGCGGCAGCAGCTACGCCATGGATCATAACAGAAACAGACAGAGCATTACCATCAGCAACAACACCGTTGATCTTTCCACCGACAATTACGAGTGGACCATAACCAAAAACGGAACGCAGTCCGTATATAACGACGGTGCCGCGTCGGTTTCGCACAGCAATGGCAGTTCCTATTCTCAGTACACCGGCGGTGACTATTACTATAAGAACGGCAACAACTACGTTCAGGTAACGAGACTTTCCAGCTCAAAGAGTGGTAATACCATCACATGGACGATCAACCGCACCATAACTACCAGTGGTAGAAACCTCCAACTTTCTCTCGCCACACTTGGAACGGTCGATACCGCAACCATCTACAACGGCACTCAGTATCTGAGCAGGGGCACCACCGGTCTGACCGCCTCCAACACTGCCGTAAACTGGAATGTTTCACACAGCGGCAGCGGTGCTTATTCCGTCAGCAGAGACGGCAACTATCTCAGATACAGCAACTCCGCATTCAGCACCGGCACAACTAATACCAATACGGTCCGCCTCTATAAGCGCACATCCCATACGACCGAGACCGTGACCGAGGCAGAGGACTACTACCTCGCCATGGCCGATATCGGCAATCAGACCTTCTCCACGACCCGTTTCGCAAACCGTACGGAGCTGGAGACCTACCTTAAGAGTCTGATCACCGTCGCAAAGGCAGACGACCAGAACGGCACTAACATTCAGGCCGTTGAATATACCCTCACTCCCGGCGGAACCGTTAATCCCACGACACCCGGTTCCGTAAACTATACGGTCGCATATAACGGCCACACAGTCGGCACCTTCAGAGTCAGCTTCGCAGAAAGACAGCTCGAAAGGATCGAACTGGTCGATGCCTCCGGTAAGGTCGCACTTAATACAAGAGGTGCTGCCCCCGTGGGCGCAAAGATCAGAGCTTACTACGATGACGGCAATTACGAGGATCTGCCGATCACCCTTGATATGCTCAGCAAAGAGGGTGCTGCCGTTTCTACGGCTGCCGAAGACACGATCGACGGCGTGACAGTGACCTACGGCGGAAAGACCGTCGGCGGTTTCACACTTCTGGTTTATTCCAACGATTATCCCGAGTACCCCGACGGCGGCTCCGTCAAGGTTAACAAGACCGGCTCCGGCTTCGACTTCCAGGAAACCGGTGTTGCAAAGATCGAGCTTTCCGCAGCAGGTATCCCGATCAACAAGGGTGTCGACGTCATCGTCATGGTCGATACGTCCAGCTCGATGAACGATACCGTTACAGGCTACAGCCTGTCGAGAATCGCCATGCTGAGAAACTCTCTCAACAAAATGGTATCGGAGTTCAACCTGCCCTGCGAAGACGGTTCTCCCTCCGACGTCAGGGTCGCTCTGGCAGACTTCAACGGTTACGGAACCAGCGGAACCACTTCCTATTACTCTTCAAGTGATACCTTCGGATCCGTAAGAACCGGTTCACAGAATACCCGGGTCTATTCCGGAAACGAGACCATCTCCGCAGGTGCGTTCGTTCCCTCCGCTCAGATCACAAATGCCGTGATCAATTCTATTTCCACCAGCAGCGGTACGAACTACGACTATGCGTTTGACACTATCTATAAGCTCGGCACCGCGATAAAAGAGCAGAACGCGGCCAACGGTGAAGAACGCGATCTGTACGTGATCTTCATGTCCGACGGCGCTCCCTTCCAGTATAACTATTTCTCCGATCAGTCCTCAACCACAACGTGGAACAACTGGCTGCAGGGTACCTGGAACAGTGCGTCCGAGGTAACCGGCTCTTCACAGCACAAATACTTCTACAACGGCAAGGGCAACCGTCACCGTATGGCAGAAGCGATCAAGGGCTCGCCCGATGAGGATTATACCGTCATCGTTTCAAGAGCAGATTCCGCAAATTATACCTCAGGCGACTGGAAAGACGGTCAGCAGTATATGATCGACGTTCCCGGCCTGGGAGCGACTATGTACTCCATAGGCTTCTGTATCGCACAGGACACAAGCATCACTGCTCAGTCCATCAACTACGTTATCGAGAGTGTCGCCTCTGTCGATGAGTCCGGCAGCACCCTGTATTACGACGCGGCCAACCAGGATGAGCTTGATGAAGCTTTCACCCAGATATCTTCCTCCATCAGATACGCGGCGACCAATGCGCGCTTCGTGGATACTATGGGTCCTGCGTTCGATTTGACACTCGATCCCATCCAGATGTATAACAATAACGGCGTTCTGGTCAATTATCCCAACGCACCCGAGACCTGCATCACCGTAAATAAGTACGCGCTCGACAGCGACGGTAAGCGTACCGGTACTCCCGCACAGCTTGAAAAGGTATGGAAAGATTCCAACGGAAACTATAAGTCAAATCAGCTTTCCGATACTACCATCATAAACTCCGACGGTGTCATCTGCGCAAATACCTTCTATTATAACACCGACTCTACGGCTCATACCGTAGACGGCATCAACATTCCCGCAGAGACCTTCTACTGGAAGCTCGGCACCATCAACTCCAGTGAGCTGGTGCTCAGCTACTACGTATATCTGACGGGCGCCCTCGAGGGCACGTGCGATCCCGGCTCCTATAAGACCAACGCGGACGCAACGCTCTATTATACCAACTGGCTCGAACATGATGCACACCTCGGTACCGTTTCTCCCGTCCTTGCATGGGAGGCAGCGAGCGTTTCCTACGGCTTCTACCTCGTAAATGAGCAGGGTCAGCCCGTAGTTAACCAGACCACCGGTCAGACAGGTTCCTTCGAGCGTGCCGTAAAGGTCACTAACGCCGTGGTCTACGGAACGGTACTCCTTAACAGCGCGGATACCGTAAGCGCGGAGATCGTTGCGGGCGACCAGCTGCCCACCTACTACCAGCTCTACGATGAAGGCGCGAGATACGCTATCAACGTGTACTCCGGCGACGCATCAGGTAACTGGACCATAACCAAAGGCAGCGTTCCTGTATCTACCACCTACGTCACCGACTATAACGGCAACGCAGCCACCACTCGCAACTCCTCGGAGCTGACCGGTGAGACCGTGGATTACACGCATACTACCGTATGGTTCGCGGTAAAATATATCGTAAAGTGCTATCCCGATACCGTGGTCATCGACTACGGCCTGCCCGTAAACATAGACGTTACCAATAACGATATGTTCGGTACCAACGGTACTCTCGATTCAGTAGGCACCGCGCATCCCGCAGGTGACCATACCGCAGCCCTCGCACAGGGCTTCCAGAAGTACAGCGCGTCCGCAGCTCTTGAGCTCAACTACGGCAGCGTTTACGTAAACGGCTCCAAGGTCTGCTACGTTCCCGCAGCCATGGAGATGGACGGCGCCGATACCTTCGTGTACGCCGTCAACTACCAGAACGGCAACGCAAGCACCTCCGGCTACTACTACGGTACGGTCAATGTAGTCCCCGCGACCACTATCTACTACGAGGACAGCTTCGTTACCTTCAGTGACGAGTGGGAGACCGTGACCTCCAAGAGTCCCGCAGCCGCTCAGGCTGAGGACCGTCCCGGCGAGTACAGCCTTTCCGCTATCGACGCCAACAACAATTACGGCTACGACGGCGCTAACGAAGGATATGTGACCTACTCCCTCGGATCCGCGAAAAAAGTGACCGTGGAAGCAGGCATGAACGAATGGCCCACCGCCGAGTTCGACTTCACCGGCACGGGATTTGACGTGATCTCTCTCACCAATAAGAGAACGGGCTTCGTCACCGTACAGGTTTCCGGCGGAAACCTTGCAAAGCCTCTCATCTGGGGCGTAGACAACTACTACGGCTACGAGCTCAACAATGAGGAAGCACCCGAATCCAGCGAGGAAGAGGTAATCATTGAGAAATTCAATCCTCTGGAAAGAAACTCTCTCTACCAGATCCCCGTCGTGGCAAGTAAGGATGCTCTTGACTACGGCACCTACCACGTTGTAATTACTCCTCAGTACTACGCATACTTCGATCATACCGATATCGGCGAATACGACTTCTACCTCGACGCCATCCGCGTGTATAACCCCGCAGGCAGCGGCGCGGGCGTGCTGGTAGAGGATAACGAGGGAACCGCCAAAGACGTTTCCATCCTCGATATCTATAATCAGGACCACGAAGCATTCCCGCAGTACATAGAGATCAGAGACGAGATCGTCGATCAGAAAGCATTCCAGAACGACGACGTCCAGATCACCGGCGCAGTATTTATCGACGGCTACGGAGTTGACGGTGTCCATTCCGACTACGTCAACTACGGACCTAACAACGAGGCATACCTCGCAGAGGGCCAGTCCATCGCGTTCAAGTTCTCCGCAACGGGCTCAAACACCATCGCTACCGTTCAGATCGGCATCAAGGCAGTAGTCGGTGCGTGCAGGATCGCCGTAAACGGCGGCAACAAGAGCAAGGAGCTGAACGTCAGCACCTGTACCGATATGTACTATGACATCACCAATGTGATGGAGTGGGATCAGACCAACAGAAACAACAGCGAAACCGTTATCATAACCAACACCGGCTCGAACATCGTGTCTCTCACCAATATCAAGGTGACCTACGAGGTTCCCGCAGTGCTTGTAAACAGCCCCGCACCCGAACTGAACGGCGCGTTCAAGACCTCGCTGTTCATAACTAAGGAGGATGCGGAGAACGCCGCAAATGAGATCCGCGATCTGTACGCACCCGAGGTCGACTCCGAGGGCAACTACTTCTACCGCGGTGACGTAAACGGCGACGGTGTCGTAAACGCGAAGGATGTCATCATTCTGAGAAAGTATCTTGCGCTGGATGAGGAAGTTGACCTTGCGCCCGGCGCAGACGTTGACGGTGACGGATTCGTCGGAGCGACCGACGTTATCTGCCTGAGACGTATACTTGCCAGTATCGATGAAATCGTCAGGACGAAAAAAACATCTGCTATGTGAGAGAAAGGAGAAAGATGATGAAGAATTATTCGAAACCCCAGATATTGTTTGATAGCTTTGAACTTTCTCAGAGCATAGCGGGAGCCTGCGCCGGCGTGCAGTCCGATATGGCTCCGTATGACTGTCCCGTCGATTTCGGCGGACCGCTCACGCTTTTCGCGGCGGCGTGCGATATTACGCCCG
>JAZLKW010000079.1:0-9228 GCA_045597805.1 Candidatus Avispirillum sp.
GATTTTAGAGTTAGTGTCAACTCACCCAGATCTGCGCGAAAAGGCTGTCAAAGCATTTCATACAGTTGTAGAACATCTTGATGATAGAATTATCAAAGTGTTCGGCAAAACCGTCAATGCGGAAATAATCTTGTATGTTGGATTGTGTAACGGAGCTGGTTGGGCAACGGAAATCAATGGTGTACCGACAGTGCTTTTGGGATTGGAAAAAATCTTGGAACTCGGATGGTATAGCGTTGATGATATGACTGGATTGATTATTCATGAATTAGGCCATATTTATCAAGCACAATACGGAGTATTGCATGAACAAATTGATTCATTGGAGGATGATTTTCTTTGGCAATTGTTTACCGAAGGCGTAGCAATGACTTTTGAACAAAAAATAATCGGCTGTGATGAATACTTTCATCAAAACAAGAACGGATGGAAAGACTGGTGCGATTGTCATTTGGAATTGATCAAACAATCCTTCAACCGCGACTTGAAAACCATGACAAAATCGAATCAACGTTATTTTGGAGATTGGGTCAGTTTTGAAGAACATGGCGATACAGGTTACTATCTCGGAAATATGTTCGTGCATTATTTACTGAGATTTGATTCCTTTGACAACGTAATCCAGTACCGCATAAGTCAAGTAAGAGAAAAATATGAGGACTTTTTGAAAGCATCTCAATAAAATCCCAGTTTGTCGGACAAAAGAATTACCCGCCAAAAGGAAATTCCTTTTGGCGGGTTTTGATTTGCCACAAAACATCCTTATGTGACGCTGTCATTCTTTTTTTATTCTTTTCTTCTTGCCAAAATTATCTGCCTGTGCTACAATTAAAGCAGTAAATACTCCGGAGGAAATTATGAAAGAACTTACTCCCGAAACCGTTCACGGGATCGTGAACCGTGTTACGGAAACCCATTTCAATTACCACGGCTGGCCGTCCGTCTGCCGTGACGCCCGCGGAACGCTTTTCGCCGCCGCGTCCGGAATGCGTCTCGGACACGTTGACCCCACGGGCAAAAACTGTATGTACGTAAGCTTCAACGAGGGCAAGACCTGGTCTCCCCCCATCGTTGTCAACGACTCGTATCTCGATGACCGCGATACGGGCATCATCGCGTGGGGCGAGGGCAAAATGCTCGTGTCCTTCTTCAACGACTACGACGATCAGGACTGGGATTCTCCCGACTGGTCATGGCTGCCCGATCCCCATAAGCCCATTTACAAGGGCTATACCGCCAGCCTCGAACACGTCTGGAGCGTGAAGGGCTATCACGGCTCCTTCGTGAAAATGTCCGACGACTGGGGCATCACCTGGTCCGATAAGGTGAGAGTTCCTGTAACGAGCCCCCACGGCCCCGTTATGCTCCGCGATGGTACCCTCGTCTACATGGGCAAGGTCATGGACCCCGAATACCTCGCGCCCAACCCCATCTGCGTGTACAAAAGCTGCGACGGCGGATATACGTGGGAGAAGACCGGTACGGTCGCCCCCTCGGATGATATCACCAATGAGAATATGCACGAGCCCCATATGATAGAGCTCCCTTCGGGCAGACTGCTGGGCGCCATCCGTGTCCACGGCAGGGCGGAGCAGCCCGATTTCACGGTCTATACCACCTATTCCGACGATAAGGGAAAAACGTGGTCGACTCCCGTCTGTATCGGCGTGGACGGCTCACCGCCGCACCTCATGGTACATTCCTCGGGCGCTGTCATCTGCTCGTACAGCCGCCGCAGAAGCCCCGAGGACAGGGGCGAATATGCCGCGGTCAGCTACGACGGCGGTGAAACGTGGACGGAGAACTACGCCCTGAGAACCGATATCGCCTACGGAGACCACGGCTATCCCGCGTCTGTGGAGCTTTCCGACGGAAGCATTATGACCGTCTACTATATGGGCAACCCCGGCGACTGGTGGACGTCCGTCCTCTATACGAAATGGAGCCTCGGTGAAAAATAATATTAACCCGCTCCGTTGACACCCGTGATACAGTGTGGTATACTGAATTTAACAAAATTGCGGCCGAAAGGCGCACGTGTGAAAGGAATATCCGTTATGAAAACTATCAAAGTAGGTATCGCCGGAGGGCGCGGTATATCTACCGTCATGGGCCTCAGAGCTCTTCCCGACGTTGAGATCACCGCATACTGCAATCTGGATGAGGACGTCCTCAAGCAGGGCGCCGAAATGCTGGGCGGCGACGTAAAGACGTACCGAATTTTCGACGATATGCTGGAGTCCGATATAGACGCCGTAGTCATCGCCACCCCCATGCAGTGCCACGTTCCCCAGGCTATCGCGGCTCTTGAGGCAGGCAAGCACGTTCTCTCCGAGGTCACGGCAGGCGTGTCCATGGACGAGCTCTGGTGGCTCTGCGAGAGCGTTGAGAAGTATAAGGGCATCTACATGCTGGCGGAGAACTACATCTACACTCCGCAGGTGCAGATGGTCAAGGAAATGGTCAAGGCGGGTCTGTTCGGCGAGCCTTACTACGCCGAGTGTATGTACCTGCATAACATAGACGGCCTCTTCGTGTACGGAAACGGCAAGACCTCCTGGAGATCTTACTGGCAGTGCGGCAAGCGCGGCAACTTCTATCCCACCCACAGCCTGGGTCCCGCAATGACCTGGCTCTATGACGACAGGATCACCGAGATATCCACGTTCTCCCCCGGCATCAGAAACGATATAGGTCTGAAGCAGGACAGCGGTACCACCACCATGTGCCGCACCGAAAAGGGAAGACTTATCGAGCTCCGCACGGACTGCCTCTCTCCCCGTCCTCATAATATGACCCACTACCTGCTGCAAGGCACCAAGGGTATCTTCCAGTCCAATTCCGGCCTCAACGATAACGATAAGGTCTCCTTCGAGGGCCCCGATAACCCCCACAGCAATATGCAGTGGGAGCTCCTCGATAACTATAAGGACTACCTCCCCGAGAGATATAAGAAGGCTACCGAAGAGCAGAACAAATCCGGCCACGGCGGCGGCGACTTCTTCATCGTCGAAGATTTCATCAATGCCATCCGTACGGGAGTTCAGCCCGAGATCGACGTCTACAAGGCGTGCGAGTGGACGGCAGTGGGACTTCTTTCCGCTCTTTCCGTCACCAATAACGGCAAGACCATCGAGGTGCCTCACTTCAGACCCAATGTAGCCGACGCAGATAAATTCGTAAAGCTCGACTGACAATAAAAGAGAAGCCCGCAGGTGACCCTGCGGGCTTTTCAAGTTTTAAGTTTTAAGAGTTAAGTTTTAAGAGGCGGCAGAGCCGATAGCCTCCCGGAGGGAGCCAATCTGCGATGTCTCCTTCTATCACAGCGAGGCGAACGGTTTAATCCACTAGCCACTAGCCACTGACAACTATACAATCATACCGTATCGCCTTGCCCTTGACCGAATACCCGGGCTCACGTCCGGCAAGATACGGCCCTTTGAGCGGGCGCTTGATGACGATCTTTTTCGGCGCAGCCCCGAGTGCCGCCTCAAGCATCTCCGCTTCTTCGGAGCAGGGGAGCTCCAGCTTCTGTATGAGCTGGAGCTTTTTGTTTATGAGCCCCGATTTCTGCCTGGCGGGGAACATGGGATCGAGATATATGAGATCGAACCCGCGGCACAGCGAGGGCATGAGCTTAACGCTGTCTCCCTCGATGACGTGCATGCGGGAGACGGTCTCCCCGAGAACGGGATGGCGCTTCGCGCGGCGGATGGCATCGCGCAGGAGGGCGGCGATGACGGGATCTTTTTCGAAAAGGGTAACGTCGTATCCCGCGGCGGCAAGAAGCAGGGAATCCTCTCCCATGCCCGCCGTGGCGTCCGCGGCACGCTTCCCCGTGTCTTTTGATTTCGAAACGTGCACCAGCATCTCGTGGGCGAGCCTGCCTTCCGTCAACCGGTGCAGCATTTCGGTGAAATCTCCCCGATAGGTGAGACCGTACCCCTCAAGCGACGTTCCGTTTTTGTCGAAAAGCACGGTCAGCTCATCCCCCGGAGCGTCGGACACTCCGACCCCCAGCTTCCTCGCAAGAGACGCCGCCGCATCGCGGTCTCCGCCACGTCCGAGGCAGACTGTAACAGATGTTTCTCTCATTATACTTTTCTGAAATGGACGATCTGCGAAGCGTGAGGCTCGAGCGTCACGGAGTATTCTCCGCAGAACTCGCCCAGGTCGGTGCCGTCCCAGTGATCGGTCGCTTTGTACGTGCCGCTAAGATCTACGGAAAACTCTTTTTCGGTATCGCCCCAGTTGATGAACGAAGCGCAGGGACCGCCCTCCTCGTCTATGGCGAAAACGGAGGGTATGGCGGAATCCGCAAGGTCAAGCGGCACGCCGGATGAGCTTCTGTGGGGGAAGAATTTCGAAAGATCGTCTATCTCGTCGTCCGTCAGATATGGCAGCTTGTCGGATACCATCAGCGCGCCTCCGCAGGTGTACATGGCGGTGGCAAAGGTGCGGTTTTCCGTCTTCGTGCGGGAGACGGGACGCATACATTCATCATCCTCTTCAGCCCCCGTTCTAAGCATAAGGCAGTCGGGGTCGGTGTGGTAAAGCACGCCGTTTAAGTACCATCTGGTGAGGTTGCGGCGGAACACGCCGTGCATGGACTCCCAGCTTTCGAAAATATCGCCGGAGGTGCGGACGCCGTCGAAGAACTCCGCGGTCTCAAACAGGGGAGCGGTGCAGGCGAGAACGAAGGTGTCGGGGTGTACGGACTCACGCATTATGCGGAAATACTCGCGCATGTTCCGGAGTGCGTCCGCGTCCTTATCGTAGAACTCGCCGCCGGAAATATAGGTGGTGATGAGATCAAGCTTTATGTATCTGTAACCCCAGTCGTAGGTGATCTTACGGTAGATGTCGGCGATGTACTTCTGCGCCTCCGGGTGGGTCGCGTCGATGAGGTTCCAGCCCCATAATTCTTTGAGATTTTCACCCTGATGGATGAACCATTCGGGATGCTCCTTTACCACGGGCTCCCACGGACCGAAATTGAAGGGCGTCAGCCATATGCCCGCGGTCATGCCGTGCTCTTTTATGCAGTCGGCGTAGGCCTTCATCCCCTTCGGAAACTTGCCGTTGCCGTCGGCGTGTGAGGTGCCCCAGCCGTCGTCTATCTGGAAGACCTCGAGAGGCGCTTTTTCTCTGATCTTGTCGAGCACCTCAAGGTTATCGTAAACGGCGTTTTCGGAAACGCCGCCCATGTAGTAGTACCACGTGCAGAATCCCGTGGGCGCGCGATCGAAACGGAGACGTATGCCGTTTAAGTCACGCACCGCATAAGCGAATTTCTCCAGCGCGTCCTGCATGGTGGCGGCAGGGGCAATGCGTATCCAGTCGGACTTTACGGTGGTGTCGGCCTTTATACAGCGGTTGTCGGAGTTGAGACCGAACTCAAGCACGCCCTCCTCGCGCATGAAAACGTAGGAGAAATATCTCTTGTGGGTCACGAATCCCGCGGAGACGGCCTCGCCCGCCGCGTCGATGAAGGCGGTGTGTACGGCGGTCTCGAGAATATCCATGCCGCCGAAGATCTTGAGGCTCGATTCCGACTGCATCTCGAGAACGCGGATGCCGTTGCAGTCCTTCTGACCGTTGTAGACTGCGCGGTCAAAGCACTCGTGCCAGATGCCGCCCAGAGCTATCATGCCGAAGCCGTCGAAGGGCTCCGCCCATTTCTGCGTATCATTGTCGTATTCGGTGCGGATAAAAATCTCACCGTCGCCTGCCGCCGCGAAAAGACGGCAGTTCTCGCTTTCGGCGCGGTAGTAGGTGCACCCATCGGGGAAATTCACGTCCTCACATAAGGGCCCACACTCCGAAAGGGCCCATTTCTGACCCGTGTAGGTCTTTTTCATGTTGTATTTTTCCGCCTGATACCTTGCGCCCACGTACAGGTCGGAGTAAATTGTCACGCCGTTGTTTTCTATGGACAGCTTTCCGTTGCTTTCACAAAGCTTCATATGATCTCCTCCGCTCGCTTTTTCTTTATTGTAAAATACAGAGCATAAAAAGTCAAGGGAAAGAAGCGGGGAGCGGCTTTCGGGCGGCGGAGCCGCCCCGGTGCCTCCATTAGTTTCCGAGGGAATCAAAGGGAGGTGGCACGAGCGCAGCGAGTGACGGAGGGATTCTTTTGCACTGAAATCAATCCCTCCACCGCCAAAGCGGTCCCCCTCCCTTTGTCCCTTCGGGACTAAGGGAGGCTATCGCCCGCCGCCTCTTAAAACTTAACTCTTAAAACTTAAAACTCCGTACCCGCACTCCACACTAAACCCTTGAAAATCCCCCCCACATGTGCTATCATAAAAGCAGAACGAAATCCCCGAAAGGAAAATCACCATGAAAGTAATAATCCCCGAAATGGAACACGGAACGGTCCACCGCTCCGAGGGCAACTATTTCCCCTACCACGGCTGGCCGAGTATTTGCAAGGATGAGAGAGGAGTGCTCTTTGCCGCCGCCTCCGGTATGAGGATCACCCACGTCGATCCCTGCGGCAAAAACTGTATGTACGTAAGCTTCGACGAGGGCAAGAACTGGACTCCCCCCATCGTCGTGAACGATTCCTATTTCGATGACCGTGACACCGGAGTCTATGCCTGGGGCAAGGGCAAGATGATAATGTCATGGTTCACGGAGATAATCGAGGACCGCTGCGAGGGCATGATGCAGTACGACTGGCTCTCCGACCCCCACAAAAAGCTCTGCCGTGCTTTCGCCGAAACGTGGGACTATCTTCCCGCCGAGGAGCTCGTCCCCGGCTCATACGTGAAAATGTCCGATAACTACGGCGTCACCTGGTCCGACCCCGTAAAGGTCCCGGTCACAAGTCCCCACGGTCCCGTGGTGCTCCGTGACGGAACGATAGTCTATATGGGCAAGCTGATGGACCCCGAATAGCTCGCGCCCAACCCCATCTGCGTGTATTCAAGCCACGACGGCGGCTATACGTGGGAAAAGACCGGCGAGGTCGCCCCCTCCGAGGACATCACCAACGAGAATATGCACGAGCCCCATATGATAGAGCTCCCCTCGGGCAGACTTCTGGGCGCCATCCGTATCCACGGAAGAACGGAAGACCCCGATTTCACCGTTTATATAACCTATTCCGACGATAAGGGCAAAACCTGGTCCAAGCCCTTCTGCATCGGCGTGGACGGATCGCCTCCGCACCTCATGGTCCATTCCTCGGGAGCTGTGCTTTGCTCATACAGCCGCCGCAGAGGGTCCGACGATAAGGGCGAAAGAGTTGCTGTCAGCTACGACGGCGGCGAGACATGGACCGAGGATTACGACCTCCACCGAGAGTTCGTATCTCCCGACCACGGCTATCCCGCAACGGTTGAACTGTCCGACGGCTCACTTCTCACCGTGTACTATATGTCCGGCGAGCGTAACTGGAACACCTGCGTCCTTTCCACCAGATGGAGACTCGGGGATAAATGACGGCATATGCCGGTCAGCTATGATCGCCTGCGGCGAACTATGAGTGCTTCGCACACTATGATTGGCTGCGCCAAGCTTCGGAGCGATCATATCATAGTTTTTTCCGCAGGAAAAATCATAATGCACAACGTGCATCATCACGTTTGCCGTGAGGCAAACTCATAGTTCAGCCTTATTCTCCGACACAGTAATTCAATCAACGGTTGATAAAATACAGAAAAACAATATCTTTTAAAAATCCTTTCGGCATGATATAATCATAGCGTAACCGGTTATGAATATCAGCCGCAAGGATTTTTTTGCGTGAAAATACATTTTGCATAAATCCGGAGTATGCTTTTTCACGCCCATTTGTGCCCCGCCCCGAAAGGCGCGGCACAAATCAAAGAAAGGATTGAAATTAAAATGACCATAGGCGAAAGAATAAAGGATTTCCGCAAAATGCGGAATATGACACAGAACGAATTGGCGGACGAAATGGGCATTTCCGTGCAGGCGGTCTCCAAATGGGAAACGGATAAAAGCGCACCCGATATATCCCTGCTTGTTCCCCTTTCCACCGTCCTCGGTGTTTCAACGGATACGCTGCTCGGTAAAACCGAAAGCGGATTTGAAGAACTGAGGACAATAGCGAACAAAATGTACAAAAACCCCGACGGCAAAAAGTGGGCTGAGATTGATTTTGAATATTACAAGACCGTAATGGATTACACAAAAAAATATCCTTATGATGACAAAATTACAAATTCTTGTCTGTATGCCGCTTCTATGCTTATCCGTCGGAATAAAGAAGGAAAACTGAATTTTTCCCAAGAAGAATTAAACGAATTTTTCCGTGTTGCCGAAAAATCAACGGAAAGGATCATGAGATCAGACCTGACAATGGATGAAAAATGCAACGCACAGTGCGCCTTTGCTCAAACCTGTGCCTTTATGGGGTATGAAGAAAAAGCGAAACAGGAAATGGACAAATATGCAAAAGACGGCCAGTTCCGTGCAATAATCGAAAATGATGTTGCATGTATAAAAAACGACTCGTTAGAAGACTTGCAGGAAAGAGTTCGCTGTCAGCGTGCAGTCACATCGTATGATATAGAAGCCTTGCTTGATGACCTGTGCATTACAGTCCAAAAAATGGGATCTCTCGGTGATGCCTATGCGGAGAAAACGATAGAGACGGGCAAAAAGATCCTGAAAGTGTTTGATTCTTTTGAAGGTCTCTTGTATGAGCCCCACCGTATTTATGAGAGATTATCTGTTATGAGATGCCTCGGGACGGAATACGTAGTTCTCGGTGACACTGAAAGCGCTCTTGACCTGCTGGAAGAAATTGCGGATTACAGTGAGAAGCTCATTGAGATCGTCAAAGGGGAAAAGGTAACAACGCTTTTCGATACCTCTGAATTTTGCGGATGGGATTTCAACGAATGGAAAGAAAATGAAGACGGATTCCGTGAACGGCTATGCTGGTGCACCACGTTCTGGGATGTATACGACGATAAGGAGAACAACCCCATTGTCACCTCTCCCCGATATAAAGCCGCAGTGGAGAGAATAAGAAACGGCAAATAGAGAGAAATCCAGGGCACTATGTGCCGTGGGTTTTTCATCTTCATTTTCTAATGGCGTGAAAAGATAAATTATAGTTTAACGAGATGCCTTCCCTGGTAAGGGAAGGGGGACCGCTTGCGGTGGATGAGTCGTCTGCCGAAAGGCAAAGGCTTATCTCTGTACGTTATGCTGACACGGTACGAACTCATCCGACAAAAGCCGGGGGAG
>JAZLKW010000080.1:0-4620 GCA_045597805.1 Candidatus Avispirillum sp.
CGCCGCAGGCGTCGAGACAAGCCGCACCGGAATTGAGAAGGTGGATGATACCGCCGTTTTCTTTTGCGTGTCCCTCAAACTCGTAGCCGGTAACTCTCTTGGTTGCCTCGGGAGACCAGAAGGTACGGACGTCTGCGAAAATCTGTGCGCGGCCGGTAAGAAGTCTCATAAAGAGCATGCCCAGACCGTTCAGAATATCGTTCTCGGTCGCGAGCACGATGGGCTCTTTCTTGCCGGTGAAGTCGAAGGAGGAGTTGAGAACTGCCTCGGGGTAGTCGCAGTTGGGCCAATGGTCGGTCCACTGTCTCTGTCCCTGGAAGCCGCCGGCGATGGCGTTATGTCCTGCCATTTCCTCTTCGAAGCCTGCGGGCAGGTTGGGATTTCCATGCATCAGATCCTTGATGATGCAGTACATCTTGATGGTGAACTCCCACTGCTTTTCTTTTTCCTCGTCGGTGAACTTGATCCTTCTCTCTTCGCCGAGGAATTCAACGGATTCGGGGTTGTCGTCGCGGCCCTCTTTACAGTGTTCTTTCGTCCATGCGAGAGCCTTCTCGTAGTCTTCTTTATTGTAGATGCCCTCTTCCATACGGCGGAGGATCTCTACCTCGTCAACGGACTCGACTCTCATGCCCAGATAATCCTCTACGAAGTTCTGGTCCATGATCGAACCGCCGATGCCCATGCACTGGGAACCGATCTGCAGATAGGATTTGCCTCTCATTGTTGCAACAGCAACAGCCGCGCGGCCGAAACGGAGCAGCTTTTCCTTAACGTCATCGGGAACGGAATCTACCTGATCCTTATCCTGGACCTCATGACCGTAGATACCGAATGCGGGGAGACCCTTCTGTGCGTGGGTGGCAAGAACGGATGCGAGATAAACCGCGCCGGGACGCTCTGTGCCGTTGAAGCCCCATACAGCCTTTATTGTGTTGGGGTCCATATCCATTGTTTCCGCGCCGTAGCACCAGCAGGGGGTAACGGTAAGGGTAATATCAACGCCCTCACGGCGGAATTTCTCCGCGCATGCGGCGGACTCGGGCACACGGCCGATAGTGGTGTCGGCGATTATGACCTTTACGGGCTCGCCGTTGGAATACTTAAGGTTTTCCTCAAAAAGCTTTTTCGCGGCCTTCGCCATGGCCATGGTCTGATCCTCGAGGCTCTCGCGGAGTCTCATGGGTCCTCTTCTGCCGTCGATGGCGGGACGGATGCCGATTACGGGATATTCACCGATAAGTCTGTTATTTGCCATATCTTAGATCCTTTCATGGATTAATTTATACAAAGTCATTTTACCACAATCTGCACATCAATTCAAGATTGTTCCGGACAATTTTGTAAATTCCGTAAATTATTTTTTCGTCCGAAAACTGTTGAAAAATGCCGTCGGAGCGTATAAAATTAATATATACGCGAGGTAAAGATATGAAATGGACTGAAAAATACAGAGTCTCCGTTCTTGACACGGATCATAATCAGCGGCTCAGTCTGACCGGGCTTCTGCGCTATATGCAGGACACGGCCTTTTATCACATGGAAAACACGAAGCCCTCTTATGAGGAGCTCTTCCGCTCCGGGCGCGCGTTTTTCATAAACCGCATGACCCTGAGTGTGTACGCCGAGGTGCGCTCCCACCAGGAGATCGAGGTGGAGACATGGGCGGCGGAATCCGCGGGGCTCGCTTTCAACCGCTGTTTTCGCGTCCTCTTGGACGGTGTTATCGTGGCGGAGGCCATCACCATGTGGTCACTGTACGACTTCATAAACAAGAAGTTCATACGTGTCGCCGAATTCGAGAGCGGTTACGGCGAGGACGAAATGCTGGAGCTTGATATGCCGAAGCATTTCCACATCCCCCGCGAGCTTGAGCTTTCCCTTGTGGGCGAGCACACGGTGAGATACCGCGACGTAGACATGAACCGCCATATGAACAATACCGTCTACGGCGACCTGTTCTGCGGATACATTCCCGACATGACGGGAAAAAGCGTTATAAAATTCGACATAAATTACCGCAACGAAGCGCCTCTCTCCGAGACGGTAAAGATCTATATGAAAGAGGACGGGGACGGAAGCTTCTATTTCCGTTCCGTGCGTGACGGCAAGACCAACGCGGAAGCGCTGATAATGACTGACTGAGATGAACGAAACCTCAAAATCAAAGCTTCTTCTGGCGCTGTCGGCGGTTTTCCTCGGCACGGTGGGCGTTATCCGCCGGTACGTGGTGTTCTCGTCCGAATATATCGCCGCCGCCCGGGGCATTATAGGAACTCTCTTTCTGGCGTTATATATGATTCTGACCGGGAAGAAGGTCTCTTTCGGAAAGATCAAAGAAAAACTGCCTCTGCTTTTAGTCTCGGGAGTTCTTATAAGTGCCAACTGGATGCTTCTTTTTGAATCGTACAGATACGGCTCCATCATCACGACCACCCTGTGCTCCTATATGGCGCCCATGTTCGTGATAATCGTTTCCACGGTATTCTTTAAGGAAAAAATCGTTCTGAAAAAGGCCTTGTGCATCGCCGTTGCCCTCATCGGGATACTGCCCGTTTCGGGGCTTTTCGACAGAGGCGCGGAGTTCAACGGTACGTCGGAAGCGAAAGGGGCGATCCTCGCACTTTGCGCGGCGGCGGTCTACGCGGCGGTGCTTCTCATTAACAAACGGCTTACGGATATCGACGCCTGCGAAAGAACGGTCTTTCAGCTGGGGACCTCCGCCGCGGTGATGATACCGTATATCCTGATCGTGAAGAACGTGGGAGAGCTTGATCTTTCCCGCGAATACCTGACGTCTGCGCCGGTCGTTCTGTCTATCGTCTTAACGGCGGTGCTGGGAATTATCCACACCGGGCTGACTTATACCATGTATTTCAGCTCTCTCAAAAATCTTTCCTCCCAGACCATAGCCATACTTTGCTACATCGACCCCATCGTGGCGATAGCACTGTCGGCAGTGCTTCTGGGCGAGAGGCCAGGGACTCTTAAGATCGCGGGCGCGGTCCTTGTGCTCGGGGCAACGCTTGTAAGCGAGCTTGATTTCGGAAATAAAAAGACCGAAGCGTAACAGGGCAAGATAAAATAAAATGACCGGAACGCGGGTTCCGGTCATTTTTTATTGGTGAAGTCCCGCAGGGGGGCTTTTTTGTTTTGTGTTTTTCAGTCCATTCCGAGGACAATGAATATGATGAGTGAGGCATCGACGGAATTGACTTTCCCGTCGCCGTTGATGTCGGCGGCGGACGTTTGCTCGATATTGCCTACGACCATCTGCTTTATCATGTTCGCATCCACGGCGTTGACCTTGCCGTCGCCGTTAAGGTCGCCCACAGGAACGGTGGCGGTGCAGTTTATGCATTTTCCGTTGACAAAGGTGTGACCAGTGGCTGGGATAACACCCGAGCCGAGGAAAGTATTGCAGCGTGAACACTGCTCAAAGTACATTCCGTCTTCCGTGCAAGTGGCGGGTACTTCGGTGCGTTGGGGTTCGTGTCCGAGCTTTGTTACAATATTGTCCGTGTATGTATCAGTGCAACGTGAACAGGTGTGAGTGGTATATCCGTCCGCCGTACAGGTGGGGGCGGTCACGGTGGATTTATAATTGTGACCGAGCTTCGGGATTACGGTTTCTGAAAAGATTTCGTTACATAAAGTACAGTAGACAGTTGTTTTTCCGTCTTCGGTGCAGGTGGCGGGGACGGTTGATGTCGCTTCCTTGTGTGCTGCGGGGATAACTGTATTTGACAGTACTTCGTTGCATACGGAGCAATAAACCTTTGAATAACCGTCAACGGTACAGGTCGAGTCAACCGTTTCCGTTGCTGATGTATGACCTTTTGGAATAGTACCGGCTGAAACAGTTGTACCGCATTCTGTGCAGACCTCCGTGAACATTCCGTCACGGGTGCAGGTCGCGGGGATTTCCATGCGGTTTATCGTTGCGGAGTGGAGGGGGAGAGGATTCGTTGCGAGCTCTTGGCAAATAGTGCAATGTCCGGTTTCATATCCTTCCTCCGTGCAGGTCGCAGGGATTGTTTCGGTTATTTCATCAAAAATATGACCGTATTTTTCGCACCATATATGGAAATGTGCGTTTTTCAGATTATCGTTATAACTACCGATTGATATACTATTCCACTGTTCTCTTGTACCTTTGTAGTATACATCGGTGAGGCTTGTGCACTTGTAAAATGCCCCATCGCCAATGCTCGTGAGGTCATCGCCTATCGTCACTGAGGTGAGGCTTGTGCAACATTCAAATGCAGAACTGCCAATGCTCGTGACGGAATCCGGTATCGTCACTGAGGTGAGGCTTGTGCAATAATAAAATGCAGAACCGCCAATGCTCGTGAGGTCATCAGGTATCGTCACTGAGGTGAGGCTTGTGCAATCGTAAAATGCCTCATCGCCAATGCTCGTGACGGAATCCGGTATCGTCACTTCTGTGAGGCTTGTGCAAACGGAAAATGCATGATCGCCAATGCTCGTGACGGAATCGGGTATAGTATATTCTGTTCTTGCATTACCTATGGGATACTGTATCAATTCTGTTTTATCCTTATTGAACAATACGCCGTCTTGTGATGAATATGCTGTATTTTTGTCTGATACCGTTAT
>JAZLKW010000081.1:0-17455 GCA_045597805.1 Candidatus Avispirillum sp.
TAAGAGTTAAGTTTTAAGAGGCGGCTCTGCCGCCCCTATCACTATCAGCGAGGCGAGCACCTCAGTAAGCCTTCCCCAGTGGGGGAAGGGGGACCGTCTTTTTTGCGAAGCAAAAATCGCTTGCGCAGCAAGCGCTGACGGTGGATGAGGTGTCTCATCAGCACATCTTTTCTTACAGTATAAACCTATCGTAATCGTTCAGAAAGACACCTCATCCGCCACTTCGTGGCCCTCCTTCCCCCGCTGGGGAAGGCTTACTGAGGTGCTCGTCCCGCTGACAGTGATGTGGGCGGCGCCGCCCCGTGGCCTCTTAAAACTTAACTCTTAAAACTTAAAACTCCACACTGCTCGACAAACTATAATTCACCGCCCCATTTCCCCACCTTGAAAAAATTGCAAAAAAATGCTATAATAAGCGAAACCAAATCCGAACAATTCCGTCTAATAGGTTGAAAGCGATAAGCGAGGAGCTCTATGAACGACTGTGAGATCATAGCTCTGTTTTTTGAGAGGAACGAAGCGGCAATAGAGGAGACCGGCAGAAAATACGGCGCACTCCTCAAAAGCCTCGCATATAACATCCTCTCTGACAGAGGTGATGTCGAGGAATGTGTCAACGACACCTATCTTAAGGCATGGAACACGATCCCGCCGGAAAAGCCGGAGGCTTTTTCCGCATACCTTGCGAAGGTCGCGCGCAATCTCGCCATAGACCGGCTGCGGGAGAAAAACAGCAAAAAGCGTTTCCCCTCCCGCTTCGCCGCCTGCCTCGATGAGCTTTCCGAGTGCGTGGGAGGGAATACCGCCGAGGAGGGGCTGTCGGCAAAGCTTCTCTCCGAGGCGCTGGACCGCTACCTGAGAGATATCCCCGAAGAGCGGCGGCGCGTGTTCATCCTGCGGTACTTCTTCGGTGACAGTCTGGGAAAGATCTCCCGGGATACGGGTCTCAGCCTGCCGAAGGTAAAAAGTATGCTGAGCCGCGAGAGACAACGTCTCGCAGAGCACCTGAGAAAGGAAGGTTTCGGAGTATGAAAAAAGAAGATCTGTCGGAAGCCGTCGGTATGATAGGCTCCGATCTTATAGAGGACGCGGCCAAGCTGAGAACGAAAAAGAAGGTCGTACCCGTGTGGGGGCGCGCCGCTGCCGCCTGCCTCGCCGCGGTAATCGTGGGCGCGGGCGCGTATATCGCCGTAAAATTCGGCGCAGGAGCTGTGAACAAGACCGCCAAAGACGAGCTTGCCACTTATGATAAATCCCTATCTATAGCAGAAAAAGAGGGCGATTCGATGGACAAAGACTTTAATAAATACGCGCTGAATTGCGTATCCGCTCCCGATGCCGTGTCGGAGCCCCGGTTCGGCGACTACCTCGAAGAGGCCGAGTACGAAAAGGATTGGGAGAATTACAGAACGTACTCTCTGAATAAAACTCCGGGCGAGGTAAAGCCCGTGTGCGATTTCGCGGCAAAGCTGGCGGAAAAGGTATTCAAGGCCGACGGCGAAAATAAAGTAGTCTCGCCCCTTAACCTCTATATCGCTCTTTCCATTGTCTCCGATTCCTGCGCGGGTGAGGGACACGAACAGCTGGTGTCGCTTCTCGGCGGAGGGGACGTTACGAAAAATACCAACCTCATTTATAATTACGACTATGCCGACGGCGAGTATACGAAATGCCTTCTCAATAACTCCTTGTGGCTAAGCTCGGATCTGGAATATAACTCCGACGCCCTCGATTACCTTGCCGCAAACTACTACGCTCCCTCGTACCGGGGCAAGATGGGCTCTCCGGACTTCACGAAAGCGTTCCAAAGCTGGCTGAGTAAAAGCACCGGCGGGCTTCTCGACGGGTATATCTCCGACGAGAGCCTCTCCGAGGACACAAGGCTCGCCATCGTCTCCGCTCTCTATTTCAAGGCCGAATGGCTGGAGCAGTTCATCCCCTCGTATTCCGAGGAGGGCAAGTTCAACTCTCCCACGGGGGCGGAGGACTGCGTGTATATGAAAAAGAACGAGATCATGAACGTGTGGGACTGCAGGAATTATACCGCCATCCGTCTGGACTTCAATGAAGGCTACAGTATGTGGTTCTTCCTGCCGGATGAGGGTGTTAGCCCCGAGAAGATCGCCTCCGACGCGGGTGTCTTTACGCTGTCGTCAAGCTCCGGTGAGGGCGGCGGGGAATACTGCCTCGTCCACTTAAAGCTGCCGAAATTCGACGTTTCGTCCGAGACAGATATGGGCGGAACCTTGATGGCGCTGGGCGCCTCCGACGTGTTCGACCCCGCGAAAGCGGATTTCACCCCCATCCTTAAAACGAACACGTTCCTTGCCTCCATCTCCCACGCGGCTCGTGTGAAGATAGATGAGCAGGGCTGCGAGGCGGCGGCATATTCCGTGGCGAGATGCGGCGCTTCCTTGCCCGATAAAGAGATAGATCTTAATTTCGACCGCCCGTTCCTCTTCATCATCACCGCCTCCGACGGCGCGCCGCTGTTCGAGGGCGTGGTCAATCATACAAAATGAAAAATATGAAAAAAATAATAATATTCCTGCTTTTACTGCCGCTTATCCTCGTTTCCTGCGGCGAGGCGAAAACCAAAACAGAGAACGAAACCGACCTTCCGACGGATACTGTCATTGAAGAGCCGGCGGAGTACGTGGAGCAGTTCACCGTCCACTCGGAGGAGGGCATTGAGATCGTCGTTTCCGGACATTATTTCGCCAACGACGGGGAAACGGGGCTCACCGACCAAAGCACCCACGTGGAGGTCCTCTGGCACAACAACAAAGACGCGGAATACGACCTTTGCACCTATGCGAATCTTGTCCGTGAAACGGAAAACGGCTGGGAGGACGCCTCCGGCGAGTGGGTATATAACGATGTGCTGTACGTGCTCCGTCCCGGCGGCGAGACCATGATGAGGTACGACCTTAACGGTATAAAGCTCACCGACGGCGTGAAATACAGACTGTATATGGGAAGCTTTGAGGAAACGGAGAACTATCTGGAGTTCACTCCTCCCGTGATATATTCTGCCGCGATGGCATACGACCGCTTCTTCTTTACGGGAGATATGGACGGTGTCGATTATTCCACCGTTTCTCTGAATACGAAAACTCAGCAGTACGATATAATGCTGAAGCTTGCCATGGACTATGACCCATCAGGGTATTATCTCAACGCCGAGAACGGCGAGATAGTGCTTTATTTCGGGAACGGCGAGGTCTTCGGAAAGATGAAAAAAGACGGCGAAAACCTCGTCTGGACGGAGAGCGGCGAAAAGTATAAGTTCTTTGAAGAGGGAACGGTCTTCGAGCCCTACGAGGTCATATACGGGAATGTGAATACGTATGAGAAACTCCCGGACGGCACTTACCGGATGGACGACATGAAATATAAATACCGCCTTGAAATAACCGGCAGACTGAACGGTGCCGTAAAGGATTCCACCTTCGTGTACCTGAGCAATCTCGAAAATATCACGTTTGGTCAGGCGTGGAAAGCCGCAGGGCTTTCCAGCAATATGAAGGATTACTTCAAGCCGGAGGACGCCGTGCTGGTGGAAATTGAATAGAATATCAGAAGCCCCCGACCGCGGTCGGGGGCTTTTTTTCTGTCAAATACATCATATCGTGTCGAAACGAAAGAAAAACAACAATATAGAGAGAAAAATTTACAAAAACTATTTGAAATCACGGGAGGATGTTGTATAATGATATATTAGAAAGATATTATAATCAGGAGTATTATAGGATGAGCTTAGCTACTAAAATATTCGGAACTTACAGCGATCACCAGATCAAGAAAATAATACCGACAGTAAATAAAATAGAGGCTCTGGCGGACAAGTACCGCGCCATGTCCGATGCGGAAATGAGAGAGATGACGGACAAGTTCCGCGCTCTTCTCGCCGAGGGCTACACCCTTGACGACATTCTCCCCGAGGCATACGCTCTCGTGCGCGAGGCGGCGGACAGAGTGCTGGGAAAGAGACCCTTCCGCGTACAGCTCATGTGCGGCATACTTCTCCATCAGGGACGTATCGCCGAGATGAAGACCGGCGAGGGCAAGACCCTTGTCGCCGTTCTCCCCTGCTACCTAAACGCGCTTGAGGGCAAGGGCGTCCACGTGGTAACCGTCAACGAGTACCTGGCTAAAATGGGTCAGGAGGAAATGGGCAGAGTCCATGAGTTCCTGGGGCTCACCACGGGTCTCGTCGTTCACGACCAGACCAGAGAGGAAAAGCAGGCGGCGTACGGCTGCGATATCACCTACGGTACCAACAACGAGTTCGGCTTCGACTACCTCCGTGACAACATGGTCACCTATAAAGAGGATCTGGTACAGAGAGGCCATAATTTCGCCATAGTTGACGAGGTGGACTCCATCCTCATCGACGAGGCGAGAACTCCTCTTATCATTTCCGGCCACGGCAACGATGTGGACGTCCTCTACGACCGCGCCGATCAGCTGGTGCGCTCCATGTCGAGATTTGTCATCAAGGAGCTGAACGAAAAGGAAGAGCACGACGATATAAAGGAAGACTATATCGTTGACGAAAAGGCCCGCTCCTGCACACTGACCGCCAACGGTATCGCCAAGGCTGAGAAATTCTTCGGCATCGAAAACCTTTCCGATCCCGAGAACGCAGATATATCCCATCATATATACCAGGCGATGCGTGCCCACGGTATCATGAAGCTTGACACCGACTACGTTGTGAAAGACGACGAGGTGCTCATCGTCGATACCTTCACGGGACGTATCATGCCCGGACGCCGCTATTCCGACGGTCTCCATCAGGCGATAGAGGCGAAGGAGGGCGTGCAGATACAGAAAGAAAACCGCACCATCGCGACTATCACCTTCCAGAACTACTTCCGTATGTATACGAAGCTCTCCGGCATGACCGGCACAGCTCTCTCGGAGGAAGACGAGTTCCGTGAAATATATAACCTCGACGTGGTGGAGGTCCCCACCAACAAGCCCATGATAAGAGTGGATCACAGCGATGTCGTATATTCCACCGTGGCGGGCAAGGACAACGCCGTCATCGAGCAGATCAAGGCGTGCCACGAAAAGGGTCAGCCCGTGCTGGTCGGTACGGTCTCCGTCGAAAAATCCGAGCTTCTGTCGAGAAAGCTGAAGGCCGCCGGTATCCCCCATAACGTGCTGAATGCCAAATACCACGAAAAAGAGGCTGAGATCGTAGCGCAGGCGGGAAAATTCGGCGCCGTCACCATTTCCACCAACATGGCGGGCCGTGGTACCGACATCCTGCTCGGCGGCAACGCGGAGTTCCTCGCCAAGGTCCAGATGAGAAAAGAGGGCTACGAGGAGGAGATGATCATGCTTGCGACGGGCTCGTCCCAGTCCGTCAGCGAGGAAGTCTTTGCCGCACGTGCCCATTTCAGAGAGCTTTATAACGAATACCAGAAAGAGATCGAGCCCGAGGCGAAAAAGGTCTGTGAGGCGGGCGGTCTGTTCGTTATCGGTACCGAGCGCCACGACGCGAGACGTATAGATAACCAGCTGAGAGGTCGTTCCGGTCGTCAGGGCGACCCCGGTGAATCGAGATTTTATCTCTCCCTGCAGGACGACCTTATGAGACTGTTCGGCAGCGAGAGAATACTGAATATCGTAGAGCGCATGGGCATCCCGCAGGATACGCCCATCGACGCGAAGATCCTTTCCAACTCCATCGAGACCGCGCAGAAGCGTCTCGAGGGACAGAACTTTGAACGCCGTAAAAACGTTCTCGCCTACGATGATGTAATGAATCAGCAGAGAACGGTCATATATAAGCAGAGGCAGGAGGTCCTGGACGGAGGAAGCCTGCGCGAAAAGATGATGGGAATGATAAACGGCACTATCTCCGACGCTGTGGATCAGTTTCTGCACGAAGAGGATATGAGCCTCTGGGAGCTTGAAGGGCTCCGCGGAAAATATAACGGCCTGCTCTGCACGGAAAATGACTTCCGCGATATGGAGGGCACGCCCGCAGAGATCCGTGAGGAGATCAAGAAACAGCTTCTGGACCGCGCCATGAAGATATACCTCGACAAGGAGCAGAACCTCTTCGGCGAGGAGACCTTCCGCGAGGTGGAGAGAGTGGTGCTGCTTCGCCAGGTAGATACCAAGTGGATGGACCATCTGGAAGCCATGGACTCCCTTATGGAATCCATAGGACTGCAGGCGTACGCCCAGAGAAACCCCATCAGCGAATACAGAATTTACGGCAGCGACCTGTTTGACGAAATGATAATGATGATCCGCGACGATACGGTGAGAATGCTTCTTTCCGTGGTACCGAGACCGCAGGTCATGAAGCGCGAGCAGGTAGCGAAGCCCGTCAGCACCGGCTCCGGCGGAGACGGCACTCTGAAGCGCCAGCCCGTGCGCAAAAAAGCCGCCGAAAAGGTGGGCAGAAACGATCCCTGCCCCTGCGGCTCCGGCAAAAAATATAAGAAATGCTGCGGCGCCAACCTCGACGACGGGGAATAAAATCTGAAAAAGGATGGGTCACGGATATGAAAAAGAAATTTCTTCTCATAGCGCTTGCCGCTGCCTTTCTCATTGACCCTCTTGTCAATATCAATGATTACTTGCCCGATTTCATCGGGTATCTTGCGATACTTTTCGCCATATCGGGGCTCGCCCGGATGGAGGATTATTTCGGGGACGCGGCAAAGAGGTTCGCGCCTCTTGCGCTGATTTCCGCCGTGAAGTGCGCCGTTTCGCTGATATTCCCCGGAATGTCCGATATCACACGGCTGCTTCTGGCGTTCTCGTTTGCCATCGCCGAGACGGTCTTTTTCCTGCCCGCGGCGTTCGGCCTTCTGTCGGGCACGGGATATCTTCTGTCCCGCCATTCAGATGAAAACAGCGCCGACCCCGCATCGCTGAAGGGCCTCACCGCCGCGTTCTTCATCGTACGTGAGATATGCGCATTTCTCCCCCTGATCCCCGCGCTCAATGAGTCCGGCGGCTCAGTCGTGTACGATAAGACCGAAAGCACCTGGTCGCAGTTCACCAACCTGTATTACATCTTCTGTGCCGTACTGGTGCTTGCCGTTGCGATCCCCTGGGCGGTGAAATTTATACAAACCTTCGTGCGTGTTTCCGGGGACGGAGATTTTATCGGAAAGCTTTCCGAAAAATACGAAATAGAGGTGCTGTCACACCCGAAACGCCTCGCGGCGGAAAGGCTTTCCGCCGTCATGATGCTGTTCGTTGCGGCGTGTGCCTTTACATTTACGTTCTATATTGACAACGTCAACGCTTTCCCGAATTTTATTTCCGCCGCTCTTATTTTCCTTTGCGTGGTGCTCTTATATGAAGCGCCTCCGGGACTTCGTATTACGGGCATGGCATCGTCCCTTGCGTGGGCGGTTCTCGCCTACGTGGGCATGAGGCTCCAGCGTGACTTTGATGCCGAGGGGTACAGCCCCGAGTGGGCGCTCCACGATATCGGGAAATCGGCCGCCATGTATACGAAAATAGAGATTTTCGCCGTCGCCGAGGCAGTATTATTCGGCGCCGCGGCGGTAATGTTCGCACTGTGCCTTGTAAAAACCGTCAGATGTCATATCGACGCCGATGAGAGATACGAGGGACTGCGGCGTCCGGCGAGATTCGCTCTCATTCCCACTTTCATCCTTCTGGGACTTGCGGTGGCGGCAAATCTTGTGCAGACCCCGGTCATGAAATATTTCCCCGTCGTGTGGATGATAGGCGCGGCGGTGACGATAGCGCTTACCGTCGCCGCGTATCGCGCCGCCGCATGCCTGCGCGACGGACTTTGCCACAGAATGTCTGTGTGAAACGGAGAAAACGATGAAGAAAATTGCCATATTCCAGAGCGACCTGTCCCTGGGCGGCATACAGAAATCAATAATCAATATGCTCCGTAACCTTGACTATTCGGAGTATTCGGTCGACCTTTTCCTGTTCGGCAGGACCGACGATTTCAAAATGAGCCTGCCGGAAAAGGTGAATGTCACCTACCTCGATCCCTTCCCGAAGGTGGCTAAGGTGCTCCCCTTTGAGCTGGTACGGCGGCTGTGGGCGAAAAGGTTTTCGGAGATCTCGGATACCTACGACGTCGCCGTGGATTTCAACAGCTACTGGGACGAGTGCTCCGTAGGCGCCGTTACGGTCCCTGCGAAGCGCCGCGTAATGTGGATCCATAACGACGTGGAGATAAAGCTCCGAGAGGATAAGAAATATAAGATTCTGTGGACTGCGTTCAAGGGCAAATTCAAATATTTTGACACTTTCGCGCCCGTGTCCCGCGGGCTGATCCCGGGATTCTGCAAAGAGGCGGGAGTGACCGATACGGGTAAAAACTTCGTCACCATTCCCAATTATATCGACACGGACGAGATATTTACCAAAGCGAAAGAGGCGGCCGATTTTAAGGTCGACCCCCGGTGCGTGAATCTGGTCTCTGTGGGCAGACTGTGCCATCAGAAGGGCTACGACCTGCTTCTCGACATCTTTGCAGAGGCAGAAAAAAAGTCCGACCACCCCATCCACCTCTATATTATAGGCGACGGCCCCGACAGGGAAACGCTTGAAACGAAGAGGGAAGAGTTGGACCTTTCCGACAGAGTGACCTTCCTCGGCAACAAGCCCAATCCGTTCCCGTACGTTAAGGAGTGCGACGCCTTTGTGCTGACGTCCCGCTACGAGGGGCAGGGCATCGTAATATGGGAGGCAAAGGCGTTAGGACTTCCCGTAATAATCCCCCGCCGCCTGGAAAAGTACAACGACGGCGTTGAGGGCTGCGACGACGTAGAGGCGGCTATCCTTTCGGCAGTGAAAGCCGGGGAAAAACAATTCGATAAACTGGAAGATTATAACAGAAAGGTCACCGACAGCATAAATACCCTGCTCGGTGAGTGACTGCCATGATAAAAGTACTGTCCGTTTTCGGTACCAGACCCGAGACCATCAAAATGGCTCCTCTGGTAAAGGAGCTGGAAAAAAGAAAAGAGATCGAAAGCGTCATATGCGTCACCGGTCAGCACCGTCAGATGCTGGACCAGGTGCTGGACGCATTCGACATCACCCCCGACTACGACCTTAACATCATGAAGGACGGTCAGACGCTGACGGATATCACCGTCGGTGTCCTCGAGGGCATGAACCGCGTCATAGAAGAGGTCAAGCCCGATATCGTCCTCGTACACGGCGATACCTCCACCGCTTTCGCGACCGCGCTTTCCGCGTTCTATCAGAGGGTCCCCGTGGGCCACGTGGAGGCGGGGCTCCGTACCTATAACAAATACTCCCCCTATCCCGAGGAGATAAACCGACAGTTCATCGGAACTGTGGCGGACATGAATTTCTCTCCCACGGAGAAGAGTAAAAACAACCTCATCTCCGAGGGCAAGGACCCCGTGACAGTGTACGTCACGGGAAATACTGCAATAGATGCCATGAGCCTTACGGTCCGCGACGATTACACCGACGAGGTCACCGAGTGGGCGAAGGGCTCCCGTCTTATCGTTCTCACCGCTCACCGCCGCGAGAACATAGGTGATACCATGAAGGGTATGTTCCGCGCCATCAGAAAGATATGCGAGAAATATCCCGACGTGAAGATAGTGTACCCCGTCCACCTCAATCCCGCCGTAGTCAGCGCCGCAAACGAGGTGCTGGGAAATATGGACAGGATAAGACTCATCAAGCCCCTCGAGGTGGTGGAGTTTCATAACCTGCTCGCCCGCTCCTATATAATCCTTACGGACAGCGGCGGCATACAGGAGGAGGCTCCCTCTCTCCATAAGCCCGTTATCGTTCTCCGTGACACCACCGAGCGCCCCGAGGGCGTCGAGGCGGGAACCTTGAAGCTTGCGGGCACCGACGAGAACGTTATTTTCGAAATGATAGACAGCCTCCTTTCCGACAAGGAGGAATACGACAAGATGGCGAAAGCCGAAAACCCGTACGGTGACGGTCACGCCTCCGAGCGCATCGCCGACGCCATCATCGAAAAATTCAGAGACAGGATCTGACCATGAGACTAAATACTGCGAGAAAAGATTTTACAGAGACGCTTCGGCGCTACGTGCCCGGCGCGGTCTTCGCCCTACTGGTGATACAGCCGCTTTTGGACATCATCTCCTACTGGGCAAACGAGTGGGAATGGACGGCGCTGACGACCGCTTTCCGTATGCTCATGTTCGTGGCGGTGATGCTGTATGCCTTCATCGTCTCCGATAAAAAATGGGTGTATTTCGCGGCGGCAGGAGTTCTCGGTGTCTACTGGGTGCTTCATGCCGTGGGATGCTTCAAGGCTGCGGGCGGATACCTCTCCCCCGTTTCGGACCTTGCGAACTTCCTCCGGCTCGTACATCTGCCCCTCTTCACCATCGCCTTCATAACCTTTATGAAACAGAGCGATAAGGTGCCGGGGTACGTCAGCAAGGCGTTCCTTGTAAACTTTCTGCTGATCGTCCATTCCGCGGTGCTCTCCTACGTGACGGGCACGCAGGTCTATACCTACGTGGTCATGGGCCGCGGCGTTCTCGGCTGGGCGGCGGTGCATAATTCGCAGAGCGCCATAATCGCGTTCCTTATCCCGCTGGTCTTATACTATGCCTACCGGAATTTTTCCAAATGGCTCTTCTATTTCACCGCGTTTCTCGCCTTTGCCCTGCTTTTCTTCGTGGGCACCAAGGTGGACTACTATTCCATATCCCTCATCTTTGTTGCAACGGCGGCGCTTATGGTGCTGACCGGAGAAAGACGGGCGGTATACTGTGTGATACTGGTGGGGCTTTCCGTTCTGTCGCTTCTGTGCTATAAATCAACCGTGGCGTACGCCGTTAAGGACAACCATACCGAGCTTATGGACTATAAGCAGGAGGACGTGGAAAAGATTTTACAGATGGCGGACGCAGACCAGCAGACCATCGACGAGATGGAACTGGATTCCTCCAGAATATCCTGGGAGATCTACGATTCCATGGACCCCTTAGCCCGGCGCAATATACGCGGACTTTACTCCAAATATATGTATAATATGGTGGATCGCTTCGGCTTCGAGAGGGTGTTCGAGAAATATAACTTCAGTATCGACGTTTCCAATCTTCTCGATATGAGACAGCAGAAGAGGTTTTTCGCTGAAATGGCGTGGGAGGATGCGGACTTTTTCACAAAGTGCTTCGGCTATGAGTACACCACTTTGGTCTGGACGGTTGAAAAGCTGGATCCTGTAACGCTCGAGCCCGAAGAAGTCACCTTCATCTACGATCTTGAAAATGATTTTCCCGCAGTGTTCTATTACAGCGGCTACGTGGGATTTGCCGTATATATCGCGTTTCTCCTGTATTTCGTTTTGCTGGTCGCCGTGGCGGTCATCACGAGATTCAAAAAGATGTTTACTGTGGAAAACGGCGCCCTGCTCATGATATTCGTAATGTCCATGGGTATCGCCCAGTTTTCGGGCAACGTCCTGCGCCGGCCCAACGTGTCCATATACATTGCGGCGGTGCTGGCGTATATCTACTATAATACGGTGATAAAAGAAAACGTGAAGCCATCCGATATATTCCACCCGAAGAAGATAAAGCAGCAATAAAAGACAATTGTCTAAAACATAGTGGAAGAGAGGTAATATAGACAAATGCCAAAAATCAGCGTGATAGTCCCGGTCTATAATGTGGATAAGTATCTTTCCGCGTGCCTTGATTCCCTTATTTCGCAGACCTCAGGCGATTTTGAGATCATCGTGGTGGACGACGGCTCCACCGACAAAAGTCCTGCCATGTGCGACGCATACGCCGCAGAATATCCCGACCGCGTTACCGTTATCCATCAGGAAAACAAGGGCCTGGGCGGCGCGAGAAACACCGGCATAAAAGCGGCGACCGGTGATTATCTGTTCTTTCTTGACAGCGACGATACCGTTGATCCGGATGCCCTTGAAAGGCTGGGGGGCGTGATCGAAAAAACCGACGCCGATATGGTGCTGTGCGGAGTGAGAGTTATCACTCCGGACGGAAAAGACGTGGAGTATCCTCTGCCCTATGAGGATGAAACCGTTCTCTTTCCGAAGGAGGACAAAGCGGTACTTACGGGAACTCCCGAGGCTCCGCTGAAAATCACGAAAAGAAATCTCTTTTCTGAAAACGGTATAGAATTTCCGTCGAAAGTCTGGTACGAGGATTTAAGAACAACTCCGAAACTGTTGGCAGCCGCGGAAAAGGTCGTGGTGCTCAAAGAGCCGTTCTATAATTACTGTCGCCGCGAGGGCTCCATCATGAACAATAAGAACGTGGAGCGCAACCGCGAGATAATCGATGCCATGGAGGACCTGAGACTTTGGTTTTCGGAGCGCGGGCTCTTCGATAAGTACCGCGACGAGCTTGAATTTCTCACAATAGACCACGTGCTTGTATCTGCGACGGTGAGAGTTCTCCGTACTGCACCCTCCTCCCATCCGCTGGTCGGCGAGTTTCGCCGCTACACTGAGAAGTTCTGCCGGGATATAAAGAAAAATTCCTACGTTTCCACCATGCCCGGAAACAGGAAAGTGATCCTCGGGCTTCTTTTGAAGAAGCTCTATCTCCCGGTGACGTTTATTTTCAGGTATATCAAAAAATAAAAAAGTCCGCGGCACCGTCGCTACAGGTTGATAAGGAAGTAATTCCAAAACCAATACCGTAGCATCGCAAAGGCAAAGAATAACGCTCAGAAAGGCAGAAATGCTTTTCTGGGCGTTTTTCTATTTCAATAAATCCACACATTCGATATATAGCCCTCTTTCGCCTACAATATAGGCGTAAGGAGGCTAAAACTATGAAAGAAAAAAGAAAATATTTTTACTTGGACGATTTTGAACACAGGTTACTGGTTGGATGCCTTATGACGGCACGGACTGAGTACACCCTCGAGGATAAGCCGATAGAGGACGTCAATGAACTGATACTGAAAATCATTGACGCCCCGACAAAGAAACTGCGGGTTATCGTAAAGGAGGACAAATAATGGATAAGTACATAACGGATGAACGAACTGGGCTGAAATACGAGCTTGTCGGAGATTATTACTTTATTGCTGGGGATGATGAGCCGGAAGAACGCCTCATCGGAATATGGGGGCAACGGCACTTGCGGTATCTGAAAAAGCACCGCAGAACAGTTTACGCCGAACTGCTGACAAACGGCAAGTTGAACGAATATCTTGTTGAACTGAACAAGCAGGCGGAGGATATGTTCTTTCGGCTGGTAGAAGAACTTACCGAAAAGGAAGGCATCACGGAAGGGCTTAAAGCTGAAAATCAGATGCTTTGGGTACGGCGGATGAACGCAGTACGAGAAACAGCAACAGAAATCGTCAACAAAGATCTAATCTATGTATAACAAAGGTACGGCGGCAGAGAATAAATCTCTCCCTCCATTTATATTGTGTTTATCTGAAATCAAAATCATTTACATTAGATGCATTGTCTGCACCGGATAAATCAACCGTTGTTGAATACGAATTCACGGTAATTGTGAAGTTGCTTTCCCCGGTCACATATTTTGTGCCGTCCGTACCGACAATGGAAACCGTTTTCCCGTTTGCATCAACAATCGTTCCGGCATTATACAAATTGGTAACGGTACTGTTTCCATCAACAATCCACTTAGATCCGGAGTCAATATAGACATTGGCATGACCGTTACCGCCTTCACCGGCATAAGATTCGTCCTGAATCACGGTTCCACTCAAAACGGAATTCTGTGTAAGATAAAACTCAAGATTACTTACACTGTCCCAAAGAACCGCTCCGTCAAGAGATTGGCCCACGGCAGTAAAAGTACAGTCAGCTCCATTCTTTCCTTTGGAACCCCAGCCACGTGAATTGGTGTTACCGAGACAGGCAAGCAGATACTCGCTGTCCGCTGATTTTTCTATTTCTACTCCGGAAAGCAAAATGTGGCTTGTGGTATTTGTCGTGTAGAACAGACCGCCGTTTTCAGATATAAGCTTCCCGCCGACCATCTGGAATGAACCTGATCCCACTTCCGCATCTCCGGACATGCTTTGATAAACGATAACAGTCCAAGTGGAATCGTTAACATCGAGATCCTGCATATTTCCCGAAAGTTCACAGTTAAAGAGGCACAAGTTATTCTTACCCTCAATACAAATGGCTTCGGACTTCGTAGAAACAAGCTTGCTGTCCTTAACAGCAATATCAGCAGTGCAGTAAATTGCAGGAGAGCCGGTACCGTTAGAGGTATAGCTTCCTCCGTTTACTCTCATCGTACCGCCTCCTCTGTCGGAACGGATTGCGGCAGCCGATTCACCTTCGGTTGTGACAGTCAGATTATTGGCGTACAATGTTCCGCCGCCTGCAGCGTGAATACCGCCGGAAGCATTTTGCTTTGTGGAAATTGTCGTATCACTTACAGTAACAACAGATTTTCCATAAGCAAATACACCTGCACCACCGGAAGCGTCCGTACTTATTTTGCTTCCATTAATATTCAAAGTTCCATCGGTTGCCAACACTGCGGCACCGACTCCGTAAAAGCTTGCGTTATCTCCGCCGGTACTGTCAGAGGATGTTCTTGTTACAGTAACATTATCAAGCGTGACCGTTCCGTCTGTTACCCAAACAGCATTCTCATCTTTCCCGGTTGATGATAAGGATTCTCCGGTAACGGAAGCGTCTTTGTCATACTTGTTTACGGCATCGTAATCTGTGGGCGCTGATGATTGACCGCAGGGACCTCCCATATTGCCGCCTGCAAAAAGATCTTTTTCATCGTAAATGACTATTTTTGTGATTTTACCGGATTCATCGAAAGCGAGCTTCAGTACTTGGCCTACTGAGATATCTTTAATTTCTGCTGATGCTTCGGCATTGTTCTTTACGGTATAAAGCACAGATGTATCGGCAATAGTAACACTTCCGCTTTCTCCGGTGGAAGATAATCCCTGTCCGCCCGGTACATCCGGAGGAGTTTCTTCGTTGCCGCTTTCGCCGGGTTTTTCCGGAGGAGTGTTCTGACCGTTATCTCCATTCGGCTTTTCGGGAGGATTCCCTTGCCCATTATCTCCGTTCGGCATTTCAGGAGGATTTCCCTGCGCGTTATCGCCGCTTGGCAGTTCCGGTGGGGTGCCTTGACCGTTGCTGTCATTGGGAGCTTCCGGTATGGTCACAACGTCAAAAGAGATTTTGTTCCCGCTGATCTCAGTCACCTTTCCGTAAACATCAGTGTTTTTTGCAGATAGTGTTGTGCTGTTTTGCTTTCCGCATCCTGTCAGAGCTAACGATAACAGTAGCGCTGACGCAAGAAGCAGGCTGATTTTTTTCTTCATAATTTTCTCCGTTAATATTCCTTTTTTACGGCAATCAGAAGACCGCCGATAAGAACAATTGCGGAAACACCAAGCAAAATCCATGTTGAGATTGGTATATTGCCTTGCTTGTTTGATTGTTCTTTACTGTCATTGGTATTATCTGTTTTATTGTCGGGTACTGGATTTTGCCCTTTTTCATTATCACGGTTGCCGTTTTCCCCCGGCATCTTTCCATTCGGTTTTTGTTGTTCACTGCGGTTATCACCGTTCGACATTTCCGGTGGTGTGCCGTTCGGTTCTTCGGGCATATCACCACCGGGGAAGTTTCCGACTGATGATTGCGGCGGATCTTTGTCTTCGTTTGGTCTTTGCGGAAATGTTCCGCCTTCACCCGAAGCGTTTGGCAACTCCGGTGGAGTATTACCTTCTTTGTTGTCAAACGGGTTTTGACCGTCCCGACCGGAGGAATCGCCTTGCCCGTTTCTGTCGCCGGGGCTAAATCCGCCTATGTTATCAAAGCTACCCGTGCCGCCGTTCCCCGCATTGTCGACAGTAATTTCCGTTTTGGTATCGCCGACTTTTAAGATCACGGTATCGCCGACGGCAATATCCGGAGAACTGATGATGACGGAAGTAAACGAACAAGGTATCTCTTTGCTGATAATTTCTTTACCGTCAGCGTCAAGAACGCTTATCGTTTCATTTTCGCTTGCGGAAACCGTCTGCATAATAAAGCCTTGCGTTGAATCGCTGTCAGGGTATTCTGCCATTTGGCTTGAACCGCAAGCGATAAGAGTACCGCCGGAAATAGTACATTTGCCGCCGTTTTCACTGCCGCAATCAATAGCATTGTTTGTGCCCGTTCCCGTAACGCTGACAAACACATTTCCGCCGGTAATATTGATGTTTCCGTTAGAATCAAGTCCGTCTGCATCTCTGCCGTTTTTGTTGATAACGGTAATATCGCCGCCCGAAACGGTAATAAGTGATGTTTTTCCGCTGCCGTTGGCATTGATTCCATCGTCGCTCGGTGTGATATATACCGTTCCTCCGGCTATGGTGATATCATTTGCTTCGATTCCCTCGTAGCACTCGGTGATGTTGATATTTCCCGATTCCAGATAAAATACGGCAGTTTCATCGTCATTTCCTGTGTGCAAACCGTCGTCACCTGCCGAAACGGTAATTGTTGTATTGCAAATTTTGATGGCATCGTGAGCGTGAACGCCATCGACTTTTGCTGTAATATTGATATTGCCGCCCGTAAATACAAGGCTGTCATTGCACACAATACCGTGAAGACCGCTTGATGTTACGGTAAGATTTCCTTTTCCGTTTACTGTCAGATCATCCCGTGAGAAGATGCAGCCGTCAATTTTCGTTTCTTCATCGTCATTTTCAAAGACAAGCGTGTTTTGACTGTTTTCCTTTAATGTCAGGAAAACCTTATCTGCCTGTTTGATGTAAAGCGGCGGCTCGGTCTTCGAGGTGATATCCACACCGTCAAATAACAGCCATATTTTATCGTCGCCGTCTGCATCAACATGAATGGAGCCGTCAAGCGTTCCGCTGATCACATATTTACCGGCGTAGGCGATATGCAGAGTATTGTTATTGAAATAAGCACCGTTTCCGCTGATCTTTGCGGAATCACCGTTCAAAACGATATTACAGGCGCCTGCCGTATCCCATTCCGCGTTCAAATCGTTAGCGGTAAACATTTCACTTGTGTTTTCGTCTTCTTCACGGTGGACAGCAGTAATTCCGAGCTTTTCGCCGAACATAAACAGAATCGTTATAACAAGCGTCAGAGAGATGACGGCAATGCAGATCTTATCAACATATTTACTTGTTGACATTGCGAACTCTCCTTATCCCATATAATCGCCATTGTAACTGACAAGTACTGCGCTGTTTACGCCATTCATAGCGGCCAGAACATTAATAAAATCCGTATTGTCATCTTTCAGACGAACTTCCATATTCAGCTCAACAAGACCGTTCTGTGCAGACTTGGACTTGATGACGGAGCGCTCGACCTGAGCATTTACGTATTTCATTGCCTCTTGTTCCGCTTCGTGATCTACGCAGGAAAGAACGATGATGTAGGGATTCTTATGCGATTTACGATTGACAAAAAACAGCAGAA
>JAZLKW010000082.1:0-18916 GCA_045597805.1 Candidatus Avispirillum sp.
GGTGGCAAAAGCCGGAATCTCCCCCGGCTTTTGTCGGATGAGTTCGTACCGTGTCAGCATAACGGACAGAGATAAGCCTTTGACTTTCAGCAGACGACTCATCCACCGCAAGCGGTCCCCCTTCCCTTACCAGGGAAGGCATCTCGTTAAACTATAATTTGCAAAAAATTAAAAAACTTTCGCAAAAACTCTTGACAGTCATGTGACCGTGTGATATAATTATCACACCATAAGAAAGGAGTCCGGAATAATGGGCAACAACAAAAAAGCAAAGAATCTTATCGTAGCGGTGATAATTGCCGCTCTGGCACTTATCGTCATCGCAAACTGCTTCTCCATCGTTGAGGCAGGTCACACGGGCGTTGTCGTCACGTTGGGTGAGGTCAACGAGAACGTACTGCAGGAAGGTATTCACACGAAGATCCCCTTCATTCAGCAGGTAGTTAAGATCGACAACAGGATAACCAAGCTTGAGGTCGAAACAGAGGCGTTCTCCAAGGACCTTCAGACTGTTACAACTACGCTTGCCATCAACTACCGTGTTGACACTTCAAAATCCTACAGTATATATAAGAACATCGGTGCAGATTATGAAACCGTGCTCGTTACCCCTGCTGTAAATGAAGTTCTGAAAGCAATTACCGCCAATTACACCGCAGAGGAAAGCGTTACGAACCGTGCGCTGATTTCCGACGGACTTGTTGAGGGAATCAACGAAAAGCTCAACGACATCGGTCTCTATGTTACTGACGTCAACATCATCAACTTCGACTTCTCCGAGGCTTATATCACGGCTATTGAGGAAAAGCAGGTTGCGCAGCAGAAGCTCTTAAAGGCTGAAACAGAAAAGCAGACGGCAATCACTAACGCCCAGGCGGAAGCGGAGGCACTGCGTATCAGAGCAGAGGCTGAGGCCGAGGCGAACAAGGTTCTTGCACAGTCTGTTACCCCCGAGCTTGTTGAGTACAACAAGATCGAGAAGTGGGACGGCAAGCTCCCCACCGTGTCCGGCGGCACACCTATCGTTGACATAGGAACGGTTGACGAAGCTCAGGGAAAATAATGCTAATAAAGACGGTCTGCGAAAAGCAGATTGAAACCACAGAAACGGCGGAGTATTTCCAAAAAATCATGGAAATGCTCCGCCGTGAGCAAAAAGAGGATAAAACTGAGCCGGAAAAGACGAAAAGGTTTTATATTCACAGAAAGCCTTTTTCCAAGGGCGAGTACCGGGCATACCGTATGCTGTGGAAGCCCATGATGGGCTACCCCACCATGCGTGACACGGGATGCGACGACAGATATTATGTAAGCATCCGCTACGAGGACGGAAAAATCACATTCCGGCAAAAGGACGAATCGGCAATAAACAGAACGATATGGATTTTCGTCAGCCTGTTTTTCCTGTGGTTGGTAATATCGCTTCTGACGATAAACGAGTTCCCGGCATATTTCCTTGCCGCATTTACGGCGGCGGCGGATATTTTAGGCTGGTATCTCCTGTTTAGAAAAAATGACCATGACCCCTACCACACCTCGGAGGAATACACCGACGATGTGATGGAGCTTGTGAAAGGATATTTTGATACATAATATGTTTTTGAGAAATATATTTGCCACCGATTTCGGGTGCGGTATGACACCGGCTTTGCTTCTGGCTATTATACTGTTCAACAACATCGTCTGTAATCCAAAGGAAGAGAACGGAAAATACTGTCTGAATGTCCGGCTGCCGAGAAAAGTATTCGGGATAATGCTCCTGTTTCCGTCAAGGAATCTTGATTATAAAGTGCCGCTGTATATTTTCATTTCGCAGTGTGCGATATACCTGACGGTAATTACACTGTCCGTCCTGTCACTCCTTGATGTTACGGTATTTTCAACAGAAATATGCGAGAGACACTTTTTGCAGGGCATCTCAATTGCTGAATTTGTATTATTAATCCTCTGCGTAATTGACAATACAATATGGAGAAAAAAGCATAAATTTGACTTATAAAGAGGCAATAACATGAAAAAACTGCTTTATACTATCCCGCTTCTCCCGCTTTTCCTGACCTCCTGCGATGCGCATATCGGAAGCCGACATTATGATGTGCCGTGGTATGATATCGCAATTATTATTGCCGTTATATCTACCGTCGGATACTTAATTATTATCAAAGGTACTTACAAATGCCCGGAGTGCGAAGAAGAATTCAGCCCGAAATGGTATGAATTATCCGCTTGTCTGCACGAAGGCGAAAAAAGGCTCGTTAAGTGCCCGAAATGCGGAAAGCGCGGATTCTGCCGGAGGATCAAATAAGAATGACCACGTAGAGGTATAAAATGAATGTACATTCAAAAGCTTACAGATTTGCAAAAATATTTATCATCACCGTATCATGCCTTGCCCTGATACTTTCGGGCATCGGCACGTACGGGACGATAGCTGCAGGCGAGTATTTGAACCTTTTGCCCCTCGCCTTCGTCCTTGTTTTCCTGATAACCGTCTCCTATATATTATTGACCTTTTTCGGCAGACAAATTAACGAAATAAGCTTTTCGGACGGAAATATAACATTTCTTCTGAACAACAAAAATACCGCTGTGTTTGACTGCTGCCGTGTTAAAAGTGTCGTAAAAGATTTTACGAGGATCACATTTGTGTGCGCGGATGAAACGGGGAAAAATCACAGCTATATGATCGATACATACTATCTGTTTTTCGGCAAAGCCCCGGTAGATATTGACAATTTGAAAATCCACCTTCCAATGGCGGAATTTTTCGGAGTGTAATAAACGGAAGTATAATTATCCCTGCATAAATCTTTGTTATCCAATACTAATTTTGATTTTCGATTTTGTTGACTGTGTCAGTATTGCTGATATAATAAAATCGAAAACGCCACTTACAGGGAGCTCAAAATGAAACCGGAAACAATAGGTCAAAAATATGATTCGGGCAAAATCGCACCTGTGCGGTGTATCAAAAACGATACGCTCAAAGAGATAGAAATACAAAAAGACTGTTTTCTGCTTTTGATAATCAGAGAAGGCACAGCACATTTCCGTATCGGAGATATTTCCTTTGAAGCCATTGCCCCTTGCTTTGTGTGCTTCGATGAAAGAAATGCACCAGAATTGATAAGGAAAAAGGGGGTAAAATGTGATTCTGTGTATTTTCACCCTATGTTCCTGAATGTCAATATGACTTTCGATTTAGTTCACGGGGAAAACTACGAAAATATAGCCCTGACGCATGACCTGTTTTTGATGAAACCTTTTACCGATCCGAAAAGATATACATATCCCATCTTTGAAGAAAGCATCGGAACGGTAAATCAATTATTCGGTTTTCTTGAAGACGAACTGAAAACACAAAGCGACTGGTACTGGTCGTGCCGCAGCCGCTCATATTTTATTGAAATAATCCTTTTGCTTGAACGCTCTTACGGGCTAATTGAGCAGAATCAGCCGGAAAAGAATGTGCGGATATTTAATAATCCCAACCTTGAAAACGCTGTTATCTACATAGAAAATCATTATGAGGAAAGCATTACTCTGGAAGACATTTGCCGTGCCGCTTCAACAAACCATGCTACGCTTACACGGCTTTTCAAAGAAGAACTGAACACAACGCCCGTTGAATATCTGTGGAAGCATAGAATTGAAGTTGCGAAAAAGCATCTGAACTATACGAATTTGCCAATAAAAGAAATCGCCGCCCGATGCGGCTTCAAAACGACACAGCATTTTGTGAGAAAATTCGGAGAGAGTGTGGGGACAACGCCCACCGATTACCGGGATTCGGTTGTGTCTAAGCGGATAAATGACTTGGAAAAAGGGCATTCAAAACAGAAAGGATAAATAAAGCAGAACATGAAAGAGTATAGCATTAAACAGATCGGCTGGGACGAATATTCAAATTGCATTGATATTTGGAATAAGCAGAAATTCCTGTCTACTGAAAGCTATATAAAAGAACAAATCAAAGCAGGAAATCGTGATGTTTTTGTTCTGGTAGTAGAGGATGAATATATTGCTATGTGTGATTTAGTATATAACAATCCCGAATATGAAACCGTGTTCGCAAAACGCCTGTATCTGCCCCGTCTGGTAGTTAAGAAAGGTTACCGTGGTGAGGGGTACGGTAAAGCGATTGTACAGGAAGTACTCTCTATTGCAAAAGAAAAAGGGTACTCGGAAATCGTGCTTGGTGTGGATTGCGATAATATTATTGCAATAAATCTATATAAAAAACTCGGATTCACAATTTACGAAGAAGCCGAGGATGAAGTCGGCAAATTTTATAAGATGATTAAATTATTATCAGCATGAAATAATCCGGTTAAGAAGGAGCTGATATGGAATGTAAAAACTGCAAGCGGAAAATAAAGGACAACAGTCTGTTTTGTCCTTACTGCGGAAAAATTCCTACCATTGATCCGGGCAGCGGCGAAAATGTCGGAATTACGGAAAAATCTTTCACGAAAGATAAGCTCAACAAAGCATTGTTTTTCATATTACCCCTTTTGGCCGTCGGTCTGTTCTGTCTGTGGTTTGTCAGAACCGTGACCATTGACGTGGGCACCACTTCCGCTTTGATACAGCTTGATGTATCTCTATTTGCCCCCACAAGAAAATTTGATTTTCTTGTGGTCACCTTGGTCGCACTGTCTTTCCTTTTAAGAATTGTTTTTATCGCAAAAAAAGACAACCGCACCCCGGGGCTTCTCATCCTTTCCGCCGTACCGGATATATTTAGTCTGGGAATTATTGTTTTCAGATTGATAAGTCTTAATTCAAGCATTATGGATATGCCGCAACTCTCTGCAAACAGCGCAGGATATTCTCTAAACTTTTTCGGATGGCTTTTCATTGCGGTCTGTATTATATCCACCGCAATACATCTTCTTTCGATATATTTCAGCCGCAAAGCGGCGGAGGACAAATAAATGACCGCAATATTAATTATCCTCGCGGCGCTCGTAATCGCATCCGTTTTATGGATCATCAAACGATACATGGGAACAAGACTGGAATACGGCAAAATCTGGGATAAAACCTACGTCTGTCCCAACTGCGGGCGCAAAATCGAGCCCAAATGGTATGAGATGATATTCAGCGGCAAAACGGTTTACAAATACGACTGTGCGAAACTGAAGTGTCCCGCCTGCGGAAAGTGGGATTTCTGTAAATGCGATGAGGAGCAGAAAAACATATGAAATATATAATGTTATTTGTTATAGGTATTGTTCTCGGAATAGTGATAAAGCTTTACAAGAGTTATATCTCGATGAAACTGTATCACGGCGAGGTCGTGGAAAAGACCTTCGTCTGCCCCAGCTGCGGACACAGATTTCAGCCGAAATGGTATCAGATGTATTTCGGTCTCGGCACGGCGTATGCGTACGACTGTGCGAAACTGAAGTGTCCCGCCTGCCGTGAGTGGGGTATGTGCAGTATTTCGCACGACGACAGATAAGCGGCCAATATCCTAAAAAAAACAGAGTGGGTACACTTTCGTGTACCCACTCGTTTGTTTTGGGTGTATTTTGCGTAGTGCACGACACTTCAGCCATAACAGCGAAGCGTCAGGCTGCTTGCTGCCCATTGCCCGCGGGGGCTTCCCTGCCGCTTAGCCGGTTATACCGGAACGCTCGATACCCTGGATGATGTACTTCTGGCCGACACAGTACAGTATCAGCAGAGGAACGAGGATCAGGATACCGCAGGTATTGATTATCGCGGTGTTGTACATGGTACTTGCCGCGGACGCGTTCAGCGCCAGCGACGTGGGGATGTTCACTATGTCGGGCATGAGCGTGGGTCCCGAGGTGGTGAAGAACGTATTCGTATAGAAATTGTCCGTCCACTGCCATGAGAACGCGAACATGAACACGGTGATCATCATGGGGATGGCGTTGGGCAGAACGATCTGTATGAAAGTTCTGAACACGCCTGCGCCGTCAACTGCCGCAGACTCTTCCAGCTCGTCGGGAATACCCGAGAAGAACTGACGGAGCATGAAGATATAAAGTCCGTTCTTGAACGCCAGAGCCGTTGCGGAAAGGATCCACAGAGGCCAGTAGGTATTGACCAGGTTCAGTGAGGTATCCTCGATGATGTTGATCCAGTCTACCACGCCGCCGCCGAGCAGGTTCATTATTCCGAGGATGTCGAAATATCTGAACTCCATGAACATGGACAGCTGCAGGGTGGAATGGGGAACGATCATGGTGAAGACCACCAGCATGAACAGGAACTTATTGAACTTGAACTTGAATTTTGCGAAACCGTATCCTACAAGGCTGCACACGAAGGTCTGTATCAATGCGCAGGTGCCGGAGAGGATGAACGTATTGAGAAGCGCTTTCAAGTATCCGTTCTCAAGGATTATCGCCTTATAGGTGCTGAGAGTGGGATATCTGGGGATAAGTCTTACCGTTACGTCCACGAAGTCCTCGGGGCTCATGAAGGAGGATGCGATCTTGGAATAGAAGGGGAACAGTATTACGTAGGATACGCCGATAAGGAGCACCAGACGGAATATGTACCATGCGACTCTTCCGAGGAAATAACCGCTGATGTATTTGCTCTTCAGTCGCTCTGCCAGGGGAGTACGGTCGAACTCGACACGGATCTTGTTCTTACTTTCTTTCATGACTTTCGTCGCAGTAACATTTTCACTTGCCATTATATCGTACCTCCTCCCTTAGTCTCTCTTCTGGTAGAAGACGAAGGCACTTATGATGCCCGCTACTACCGCAACGATCAGTATGACGATCAGGAAGTACATCCACGCCATTGCCGAGCTTATGACCTTTGCGTCGCCCGCCTGGTTATAGAGGCCGTTGATGTATGCCATGACCGCGTTATTGTCCGACGTGAAGGAGTCGATAACGGTATACACGCCGTTAACGAGTATCATGGGTGAGATCATGGGAAGAGTTATCTTCCAGAAGGTCTCCCACGCGGATGCGCCTTCTATCTGGCAGGACTCATAGATCGCAGGGGAGATACCCTGCAGACCTGCGAGGAAGATGAGCATCTGAACACCGGAACGGTTTACTATATCGAATATGTTATTTACCGCGGAGGACACGAACGTGACCAGCTCCGAGCCTATCGCCATGGAGGAGAACAGGCCCTGCAGGTCGGTAGCGGACACGATCTGTGCCGCTCCCGACGTCGCCGAAGCACCTGTGTCGATGCCCTCGGAGGTGGAGCTCATGTACTGGTTCAGCACGTTGGATGCGTCTATGCTTGCGATAAGTCCCGTTGTAAGAAGGACGGGGATGAAGAAGATAGCACGGAAAGCCGCTCTGCCTACCATCTTCTGGTTGAGGATGATAGCTATGAACAGCGAGAACAAGAGGATCGTCGGGATATCCACGACAAGTGCGCCGATTCCTTCTCTCAGTATTCTCACGAAGCTTTCGTCAAGAAGTGCTGTCTTATAGTTGTTGAAGCCTACCCAAACCAGCTCGTAACCGCCGCCGGTGAGGATATCGATCTCGTTGAAGCTGTATTTCAGCGAGCTGTAGATAATGGGAAGATAAACGAGCACGAAGCCCACAAGGAAAGGCAGTATGAACAGCCAGCCCACTCTTGCTTTTCTCGCCTGAAGAGATGCGCCTTTTCTGTTCTCTTTTACGATTCCCAGTTCCTTATCGGATTTTCTCAAAAAAGGTATGTTGAATCTCATTTATGCCCCTCCTTTCAGTTATCTATTCTTATGAAGCCCAGGGCTTCTACAGGGTAAGTCTTGCCGTTGAACGTTGCTTCTACATCGAACGAATTATAGTTGATGATGAAGCTTGCGCCATTCTCGTAGCCTACTCTTACGACAGAACCGCTTTCGGTCGCGACTTTCGAGGTGTTATCGCCCTTCTCGCCGCTGCCCTTCTTGTTGTTGCCGTTACTCTTGGACTCTGCCGCCTGGCCTCTGGATTTCAGAAGCTCGTCACGCTTCTTCTGTCTTTCAGCTTCCTTCTGAGCAGCTTCTTCCTCTGCTTTCTTCTGAGCCAGCTCCTCGGGGGTGAGCGCCTGCTCTTCCTCGGTGATGGTTCTCTGCGCGTCGAGCAGCTGGTGCTCGGTTATGCGCTCTGTCTGCAGATCTGCAAGTACCTCGTTGAGCATCTTGTAGTAATCCACCATATCGTTCTTCCAGATATCGTAGGATATGGAGTAGTACTTGTTATACGCGTCGGATTCCTTCAGCGCGCTTGTGTTCTGGTAGCACAGAGTGAAGTAGAGGGATGCGCCGTTCTCTATGCTCTTCAGAAGCGCGTACCGCACGTCGCCTTCCATATTGACCGCGCCGCCGGAGTAGTTCACGTAGCCGTGGAGCACCATAGCGGTGAAGGGAATGGAAGCACCTGCTTTAAGGAAGTTACTTGACTGGGTGGAGATGTCGATGATATGGTCAACGTAAGGAAGCGTATACGCGTTTCCGCCGTCTACCATAACGCTGAACTTCTCGTTGAGTCCGCGGAGGACCTCGGTGGTGAAGCCCTTGGAGTCCTCACGGTTATAAGGATCGTCCTCGTCGAAGTCGGAGTTCAGGTCCGTACCCAGAGTGGAAACGGAGATGCCGGTGAGACCGAGATCCTTATAGTTATTGAATTTCTTATCCAGCTTACTGATGAAGTAGCCGTATCTGGAGGGAGAGATCGCCAGCGCGAAGTCGGATTCGAAGCTCTGCATCGCGGCGTCGTACATTCTCTTGGACATGTACTTATCGTTGATGGACTTGACCAGGTCGCGCTTGAAGTTGACGCCGTCGAACCAGCCTGAGGTCTTCATATATGCGAAATCAAATTCGGGGAACAGGTTGAAGCCCTTTTCCTGAGCGTATTTGATAAGCTCCTTGAAGCCCTTTTCGCCGCCGACCTTATCTATCCACTCGATCTTGGTGGGATAGTTATTGTTCAGGCCGTGGTTATAGAAGCCGGTAAGTCTGAAATTCAGGTTGCCGACGCCCTCTCCGGAGAGCTCGTCGTAAATCGTCTTTACGTCGTCAAAGGTGGTAAGGGGTGTATCCTCGGGAACGGGGAACGACATCACCTTCTGGGTGGTTTCCAGAGAACCGAATGCCTCGATGTAGAGAGGAATGTCCTTTTCGATATCCTCGGAGGTCAGTCTCGTGATGGTGCCTATGCTTTCGAGATAATCTCTGTATGCATTCGCCATGCCCATGTACGAGCAGTCGTAATCGGTGCCCTCATGGAGCAGGATGTACTTGATCCTGTAAGAGCCGGAATACTTTCTCGCGGTGGTCTTCGTTACGGAAGAGTTGGATGCGACGGAGATGGATGCCGCCAGGTTATATTTATCCGACGGACGGGGGTTGAACTTAGCGTACACGCTGTTGTAGCAATGAAGCTTACCGCCGTGCTCGCTCATCAGGGTCGCCATGGAGTCGCCCTCGGTGATGATCGCAACGAAGCCTCTAGGGTCTATCGCGTAGCTTTCTTCATCGTTGCTCTTCTTATTGGGGTTGGCTGTGGGGTCCACGGGAGCCGCGTTGGCAGCCTTTTTGTTTTCGACTATACCGAACACGGGAAGTCTCATGGTCTCGGAGTGCTGACCGGAAATGGTGTTATAAGCGTAGTCGGCACCGTAAACCTGGCCTGCCACGTTATATGTGGTATCCTTGACCTCTTCGAAGCGTATGAGCGCGCCGGAGCCGTCGGGGATGAAGTTATAGCCGGTGAACTCGCTGGAGCCGGAGCCCATGTAAGGAAGCATGGTCACTGAGGTCAGCGTGAAGTTGGACTCGTCGAAACGGATACCGTTTGCGGGAAGTCTTGCTTCCAGCCCGTCCTCGCCGATGGTATACTCTATGGCCATCTTGAAGTTGGCGGGAGCCTCGTCGGAGACGGTGTAGTCACAGTCTGCGTGGTCCTGGTCCATTTCCTCGTAAGTATAGTTGGGGCAGTATGCCTTGACTATCTTCTCACAGGTCTGCAGCTCCTTGGTGGAGATATCGGGAGTACACACGTAAACCGCGAACTGCTTTGTGATGGGGAAGGACGCCTGGATCTTCTTTACGTTCTGCTCCGTCAGGGACGTATCAGAGGTATCGTAAAGCTTATAGAACGAGGTCAGTCTGGTATAGTTCGCTTCGTCCTTGATGTTATTGAGTATCAGTGACTCGAAACGGGTCTTGGAGATCATACGGGGAACGAGACGGGTGGTTGCCAGCTCGCCCACGGTATACTCCACTCTGATACCGTTTTTGATGTTCTTTGTGATGATCTGCCCTCTCATGGCTGCTTCCTCGTAGGAATACATGGTGCTTTCAACACCGTTATCCTCGTAGGTAACTACCAGCTGGGAGAGAAGCTTTTTCTTGGTGGATGCAGAAGCCCAGTTATAACCTGCCGCCAGATCATAAGGGTTGGAGAAGAGGGTCTCGCCCGTTTTCGTATCAACGAACGCGATCTCTCCCGTGAACTCCTCCACGTAAAGCTCGTAGCCGTTCTGCGCCTTCATCATGGTCATATCGGCGAGCTTTTCCTGGGGGGTGGAATATCTCTGGGAAATATAGTTTATTACGGGGTCGCCGTTATCGTCGACCTTATCCTCATATGCGGCGTTCGTACTTACCGTGGTAAACACCATGGAGCCCAGCACTGTCGCCAGAACGAGGATAAGAGACATTATCTTTCTGAGTTTCATATTCTCTTTTCCTCCTTATCAGATTCGGTACTGGATCTCGTCCACGATATCGTAGACGAACTTGACCACGTATGCGGTAAGCGTTGAGAACAGCATTGCTATAAGCATTATGAACGCCATTCCGAGGATAGTTCCGAAGAGAGTAAGGATAGCCTTACCGAAGGAATATCCGTGAGTGGTCATCATTCCGAGGAACATGAGGATGCCCATCCAGATGACCGCGATAGTGATCACCAGGGAGACCATGTCGCCCTCCTCGGTAACGAGGAAGTTGGAGAGGATGGTAGCGGGGATCACAAGCAGGGGAATGGGGGTAAGTGCGTAGCAGCTTGCCACGAACACGTCCTTGAAGCTGCCTTCACCGTCGAACAGAGTCGTTAGACACCAGTTTGCGATGACCCACAGCATCAGGGGAACGACTACGGAAACAAGCGTCATATATACGTTTGCAACAGCGTCGTCGCCGCCGAAGATGTATCCGGAGCCGATGGTATTATAGAGCATGGTGAGGACGGTGATGACGAGGATGATATACGCGCTTCTCGCCGAGCCTCTCTTTTCATGCTTCAGATCCCAGAAGCCGTCGAACGGGTGGAACAGTATATAGAACGCATAGAGGAGCTCCTCCTTTATGTTCTTCTGTCCTACCTTGAGAGCGACCTCCTTGTTCTTCTTGCCTGCATAGCCGAAGAACCTTGCGATGAGCAGAAGGAGCACCACCGCAACTATGGGGACAACGATGAAGTACTTGGACATCCACTGTTTTCTTACCTCTTTATAAGAGTCGGAATATCCCTGCTTATCGTAAGCCGCCTTATAGTATTCCATAGCTCCGTCGTAGTCGCCGTCACGGAATTTCGCGGAAGCGATACCGATATACGCTACGTCGAAGTTATTGTTTCTCTTTAAGATCTCAGTCCAGTCGGAGACCTCTTCGTTGTACTTTCTGTTGTTCTGGTTTTCCAGAGCCTGCAGAAGTATGTCGCCGTACTCGGTACGTCTGTATACCGTGAACGTGCAGTTGTCCTTATCCAGCAGGATGAGGTTATTATCCTGATAAGCGACCGCCTTGATATTGGAGATGGAGCCTATCTGGTTACCGGAGTCACCGAATGCGAACAGGAGGTTTCCGAGAGCATCGTAGGTGAATACCTTGGAACGCTTCTGGTCGATGATGGACCATGTTCCCTGGGGACCTACCGCCGCGTCCACGATAGTGGATGCGCCCTGGATGGTACTGGTGGCGGAGTTTGAAACCTTTACCTCGCCGGAAGGCGGATAGAAGCCGTTTCTCGCCATAACGTCCGCGCCGGAGGCGTTCAGCTTCTTTACGGGAGCATAGGTGCCGGTTTTATCCTTGCCGGTGATAGCTGCCTGCTGTGCGCCCTCGTCGATGGAGGAGGTGGTGACGTAAACGAAGTTATTATCGTCTATGGTGATGTTATTGAACTCGGTGGAGAGGTACTCTTCACGGTTCGAGTCATCGGGTCTGATCTCTCTCCAGAGAGCATCCCATGCGGAAATGGAGACCTTCTGTGCACCGATATATCCGTAGAACGCTCCGTTATCGCCCATGACGATGATACCGTCGTAGGTGGTGGAGGAGACGATGAACAGTCGGCCGTAAGTATCTACGGCGACAGCTACGGGCTTATAGATGGTATCGGATTTGAACAGAGCGCTTTCGGGCTGACCGACAGTCTTTAAGAAGTTGCCCTTCAGGTCGAAGATCACGATTCTGTTGTTATCCGTATCGCAGGCGTAGATGTACTTATTTGAAACGTACATACCGGATACGCCGTTGAAGCCGTCCGGAACGCCCTGCTCGTTAGTGAAATCGCTGATGGTGAAGAGGGCCTTATAGTACTTATCGAGAACGTAGATACAGTTTTCGGCGGCGTCGGAGACGTACACCTTACCGTCCTTGCCCACGCAGATATCTCTGGGGTCGCTGAGGACTACGTTCTTGCCCATTTCATCCGCGCCGATGTACTTGGAGGACACCACCACGTCGGGAACGTACGCGTCGGGGGACGTGAGCACGAATCCCGTAGAGGAATAGGTGTAGGTCGCGTAGGGTGCGGATGCGGACGCGACGGGTGCGAGGATCATTACCAGTGTCAGTGTGACAAGGAGTATTCTGAATATTCTTTTCATGTTTTCCTCCTTAGTCTTTCATACCGCTGGAGCCCATCGTCTCGATGATCTTACTCTGAGAGATGACGAACACGGCGATAGGCACTACCATCATGATAACGCTGGATGCGGCGGACGCGCCGGAACGGGCGATACCTGCGGTAAGAAGCTGACCCATAGCGTAGTTAAGTGTTTTCAGCTCTTCGCTGTGGATATAGAGCGAAGCGCCGGAGTTCCACAGACCCTGGAAAGAGTAGATGATGACGGTCAGCCATGCGGGCTTTACCATAGGCATCGCGATGGTCAGGAACGTTCTGAACTCGGATGCGCCGTCAAGTCTTGCACTCTCGAGGATGGAAGTATGGACGTTGGTATCCATGAACTGCTTCATCAGGTACAGACCAAGGGTGGATGACCATGCGGGAACGATAACTGCGAGCAGATTGTCCATCCAGCCGAGCTTGGAGATGATGATGAAGGTGATGATTCCGCCGACAGTTGCGGAGATCATGAGGGACTTCTGCACGAGCTGGAAGAAGAAGCCGTTTCCGGGGAAAGGAATCTTCGAAAGCGCGTATGCGCAGAGGCAGGAGAGAAGCAGGTTTCCGAGGGTACCGGCAGCCGTGATGAACACGGTATTGAATATGTACCTTGAGAAGGGGACCCACGACTCGCTCATGAGCTTGAACAGATCGGCGAAGTTATCCCACGTGGGGTTGACGACGTAGAACTTCGGAGGGAAGTAGAACAGCTCGTCAAGAGGTTTGAACGACTGTATTACAGTGTAGTACAGGGGCAGGAACATGAGTATGCCCAATATAATAAGGAAGAAAGTGATCCACGCGTCACCGCCTGCCGATCTGGACAGGACGACGGCATGTCTTCTGGTTCTTAATTTTTTAGCCATCTCACTCACCTACCTTCGACAGCATCTTCTGGACAAGCATATTGGCACCTACCATTATCAGGAACAGGACGAAGGTTATCGCGGACGAATAACCGATCTCCATTCGGGTGCCGCCATACTCTCCAAGATGGTGGGTTATGGTATATCCTACGTATTCCGTAGGCGGGTTGCCTGCAAGGGTCGTTACGATAGCGCCGAAACCGAAGGAACCGGTGATGGCCATTACCGCACCGAACATAAGCTGGGGCTTCATGCCGGGCAGGGTGATGTACCAGAGCTCCTGCCAGCGGTTCGTGATGCCGTCCACAGCGCCCGCCTCGAAGTAGCTGCGGTCAAGTCCCTGGAGACCCGCGATAAAGCTGAGGAACGCGATACCCAGCGACATCCACAGCGAGATGGCGATACAGAGCGGCATGATGTAATCCGGATTTTTGAAGAACAAAATCGGGGAATCTATCCAGCCCAGCTTCAGGAGCCAGCCGTTTACAAGCGCGTTAGGCTCGGAGCCGAAGATGTAGCCGAATATGGTGTACGCGCCGCCGGAAATGGAAGGCGCATAGAAGATGAGGGTTACGAACGCTCTCATGTTGGGGCTCAGCTCGTTGATGAACCATGCCACGCAGAAGGAGAGCAGATACGATGCGGGACCTACCGCAACGGCAAATATGAGAGTATTCTTTACAGCCGTGATGAAGAGGTCATCGTCAAGAAACAGTGTGATATAGTTATCGAACCACACCCAGTTCGGCCACTGCAGCATATTGTAGTCCGTCATGGACACGAATATGGATGCTATGACCGGAATTACGGTGAAAGCGAAGAACAGAATCATAAACGGGGCTATCATAAAGTATCCCACTTTATACTGTTTCATCAGATGCCACGTCCACTGGCCTTTTGTCATGTTGCCGTGCTTCGTGACTTCTTTTGTTTTGTTGAACATGTCATTTTCTCCTGTTTTGGATTTTCGTTGTGCCAGTATAATTAAGGGGATTTATGAAACCCACTCTTTAAAGGTTTTCGTTTCGCCGTCTTTTACGGCATTCTCCCACGATTCGAACGCGGAGACCGTGATCTTATGATCCTTCATCCAGTCGACGTAGGTGTAATTGTCCTCGCCCTCCTGGTTGTCCTGTATACAGGTACGGGATTCGAAGGGAACGCCCTGCTCCTTCGACCAGTATTCTCTCCACTCGTCGAAGGTCTCAAAGCCGGTGTAGGCCTTGATCGCCTCCCACTCGTCGGCGATCATCAGCTCGAACTCTTTTCTCTTACGGGTGAGCTCTTTGTTGATGGTGTCGATGTAGCTGAGAAGCTCGTCGGAGGGGTCGGCGCCGTCGTTATAGGCAGCATTGAACGCGAATCCCGTGTAACGGCCTACAAAGTAGCCGCCGGGGTAAGGCTCTATGGCGAGGGTATTCTTCATACAATGCTGGAGGATCTTATACTCGGACTCGGACCAGGGAAGCTCTTCAAGCGCTTCGATGTTGGCAACGGACTGCTTTGCGGAGGGACCGAGCAGTGCCATCATCTCGTTGGAGTAGTCGACCTGGAATTCCTTATCGGAATACCAGTCTGAGAACTTCCATGCGTTTTCCATGTTGCTGCAGCCTCTGGGAAGGATGATACCGGAGGTACCGGTTACGGTGGTATGGTCTACCGTGCCGTCCTCTCTTACGGTACCGGGCATTTCATAGAAGCTCCAGAGACCGGAGATCTCGGGTGCGAATATTACGAGTGTATTATAGAAGGTATAGTCGCTCATCATGATGGGCATTTCACCGGTCTTGAACATATTCTGAGCGTTGTATGCCACAGGCAGGGAGTACTGCGTGAACATATTGCACATGTTCTCGAAGGTATCAAGACCGATGTAGGAGTCGAGGTTTATGCTCATGCCCTCGTCTCTCCAGTACTTTCCGCCCTGCTGGAGCAGGAATATGGTGGAGTCGGCACCGATACCGATATCCATGTTATTGAACTGGAGCACGGGAACCATGGCAAGCAGGTCATCCCAGGTTTCGGGTACCTCAAGTCCCAGCTCGTAGAGGATATCGTTACGCGCAAACATAACGGAAATGGACTGGGTCACGGGAACCGCGTAGGTAAGACCGTATATGGAGACGGACGTCAGCGCGGAGGGTGCGAATCTCGACATGACCTCGTCAAAGGTATCGAAATCGTTCAGTGCCACTACAGCACCACGGATAGCGTAGTCTATGGGGCTGGTAGCGTCAATGGAAACGTCGGGGCCCGTGCCTGCGAGGATCGCGGGGAGCAGGGTACCGCCTGCGACCAGCTTCAGTGTGACGTTGATGCCGGTCTTCTGCGTGAATCCGTTATTGATCAGGTTCTTTATGATCTGAGCCTGGTCACGGCCGGAGGTGGTCCACACCTTCAGCGCCTCGGTGTCGCTGCCGTCGTCGTTCTTGTCGACGGTGCCGAGAGAGTTATAATCGGTATAGAAGCTTGCGGCGAACTTCTGAAGCTCGAACCAGAAAGACTTCCATCCGTTTCCTTCGCCGGGCTGAGGCTCGGCGCCGTAGGGAGCAATGGTTATGTAGTCGACCTCGAGATACTGGGTGGTGACGTCTGTCAGCCAGGTACCCAGAGAGGAGATCCACTCTTTCATGGAGCCCAGGTTTCCGGCGATCTCTTTCTCGTCGGACGCCATCTTTTCGACCAGCGCTGCGGCCTGCTCCAGAGTGGAGGTGTTATCGGACTTGATTCCGTTTATCTCGGTGATGAAGTCGACAAGCTGATAGAGTATGCTGGACTGGAGGCTTATGTCACGCACCACGTCGGGCATGATGCGGGCGAAGCCGTAGTCTCTGTACTGGTCGGGCTCGGAGCCTGCCAGCTCAAGGATGCTCATGTAGTCGGCGTTCAGGCTTTCAATAACGGAGTTGACCTGGCGCACCACGTCGGACAGATTGCCCAGCGTTACTTCGAAATCTATGTTATAGGTCTTGCCCTTTTCGAAGTAGAACGCGAAAGAATCGTAGTTGCCGTCGTTGACGGGGGTATTCTGGAATTTGTTGCTGTAAGCGAACTGGCAGTTCACGGCCTCCGCGAAGGGATATTCACCGTTGATACGGATGCTTCTGGAGGAATACATACCCTTCAGCACGTCCTGCATGAAGCGGGTCTCTATCTGATAAAGGCCGGTCGCCTCGCAGGTGAAGGAATATCTTATCCACTGGCCCACGGTGGTCCACTTGTCGCCGCCCATGGAGTTGCGGTAGATGAGGGACTGGTCCTGGGGGCTGGAAACAGCGGAGGAACGGTCGTATATGGGATAGATCGTGTAGTTGGAAACACGGTCGGGAAGCTCGGCTTCGATCTTTATGTTTTCAGCCTCGGCAGCCTTATATCCCTTCTTCTCGTACTCGGCCATGACCTCTTCGTAGGACTTGAGGTCCTCGTAGGAGTAGACCTTTACCTCGGAGATCGCGATACCGTCACGGACGCCCTCGAGGGTGATGACGTTCTCGCCCTCTTCGAAATAGAACTCAAGGGGAGTGTTGTAGTATCCGTTGCTGTCTCTGAAAGAGTACTCGGACCACTCATAGCAGATGAGAGAGTTGGGACGGAGCTCGTTGCCGAGAGCATCGGCTACGAAGGTCTTCTTCGAGCCGTTCACGGAGTCGGGACGGAGGCAATTCTCCGGATCGGTGTCAACGAAATCGAATGCCCAGGTCTTCGCGAACTTCTGGTATCTGCCCTCGGAGAAGGGGCTCTTACCGTTGATCTTGAGGACTCGCTCGATATCCGTGGTCTTGTCGCTGGTGGCGCAGTAATTGACGGAAATGGAATACCATCCGGTCGCCGGAACATCCAGCTTCCAGGAGACGGATCCCGCATCTCCTATCTTGGCGCACTCAACGCCTTCCCACGTTGTGTTTTCCACTTCCGCGGTCAGGTCTTCCGTCAAATAGTCGGTACCCTTCACGGAAACGGATTCACCGGTACGGTTTTCAACGCTGTAACCGTACTTGGTCTTATAGCTCTCATAAGAGATCAGCGCATATTCGTTGTTGATCTCCACGAGAGACGTACCGAGGCCTTCCTCCGTATCGCCGGCGGGGGCTTCGGCGGTCGTTACCGGCAGAGCCGCGCCGTCAGCCTCTTCTTCGGCTGCAAACACGGGGACCGCCGTTCCAGCAAGCATGACGAGCGCCAGAAAAATCGCTGTCAGCTTTTTGGGCTTGAAAACTTTCATAAGAACAACCATGCCTTTCTGTTTTGCGCATTTGCTTACAATAATACTATCACAGCTGTTTTTTCATGTCAATATTCACGTGGATTTTCTTCGGGAAAAAAGTCGTATTTTCCCTTGTCGCATATGGCTCGACGCAGGTATGCCGTCCCTCTTTTCCCTCAATTTTCCGTCACACGGTTTTCTTTCCCCGGAGATGGGAATGTGCCGCTTTGCGAGGTTTTGTTCGCAGATATGCCACATTTTGCGTTTTTGGGCACTATATACAGTATATGCGTCCGATTTTTTCGAACGAAGTCGGGTTTTGCACGTATTTTTTGCTCTCTTTCTTTTGTAGCAAACACATAAAAAAACCGTAAAATTTACAGCACAATGCACAATTTACGGGCTGTTTTTTCTCTCTATGGTCAATCTGCATAAATTGTTAACACATGGTAAACAGTTGTAATATATTTTGTTAAACGGGCGGTTTCCGGACTTTCACCTCTCCGAACCGGCATTTCGCGGCGAGAACTCTCTTTTCCAGCTCTCTCTGCCGGCGCTGCGATTTTTTTGAAAAATCGCTCATGTTTTTTGCAAATTTCTATTGACAACGGGAAATGCATTTGCTATAATGTGCAAGTCGGGTGCTGATATAGCTCAGTTGGCAGAGCACGTCATTGGTAATGACGAGGTCATGAGTTCGAATCTCATTATCAGCTCCAAAAAAGCACGCTTCGGCGTGCTTTTTTCAACGAAAAAAGGGGCTGTGGCTTCGGCGCGTGTTGATAAGGATGTTTTTTAAGCTTTTTCATCACGCGCCGAAAACGAAATAAATCCCTGCCGGGATTTGTGAAATATCCTGCGGATGTGAAATACGCCTGCGGCGTGTGAAATGCCTGCGGGCGTGAAAAAGGGATTTATTTCATTTCACATTGCGAAGCAATATTTCACAATCGCTATGCGATTATTTCACATTTGCCGTAGGCAAATATTTCACTATTCGG
>JAZLKW010000083.1:0-13935 GCA_045597805.1 Candidatus Avispirillum sp.
CTATATGTGTATTACTGCTTTGAACTCGGTATCTTTCCGAAGAATCAGAGCTACAAGCCGGTAAGCCCGTATCTCCGTGAAGATTTACGAAAGCTCGATGAGTTTACGGCGCAGGTGGACTATATGTACCATCGCAGGATAAACACGCTGGATGATCTGTATAAAGACCGCTCCGTATTGGAAGATCGGCTCGGCGAACTGACGGCACAGCGCACAAAACTGCAAAACAAGATTCGTAGAGCTACTCCCGAAGAAAAGGTATCTCTCCGCGGTGAGAAATCCAAGCTGACCGAAGAGATTACAGCGATACGCAAAGATCTGAAATGCAACCGGGCAATCGAGGAACGCTCGGTGCATATTCAGGACACGCTGGACAGGGTCTCCGCAAATGAACGCCGTGCCGCAGGGCGTGATGTTCCGCAGCAGACCACTTATGAGGAAAACAATATTACAACCAAGAGAAAAGAAAGGAATTACGAACGATGAATAACAACACGATGAAAACGCCGGTAGCCATTCCGGTATCCAAATTACACCCCTTTGAGGGACACCCGTACAAGGTACTCGACAACGAGGAAATGAATACGCTGATCGAAAGCATACAGAAGCAGGGCATTCTTTCTCCGCTGATTGTCAGACCGATGGAAAACACCGCAGATGAATATGAGGTAGTAAGCGGACACAGACGCTTACACGCCGCAGTTAAGGCAGGGCTGGAAACAGTACCTGCCTTTATTTATGCCCTTGACCGGGATGCCGCCGCCATTGCGGTGGTAGACAGCAACCTGCACCGGGAGCATATCCTGCCGTCCGAAAAAGCGTTTGCGTACAAGCTCAAAATGGATGCGATGAAGCATCAGGGTAAACGTAACGATTTAACTTCGGTGCAAGTTGCGCCGAAGTTGTCTGCGGAGATTATTGCTGAACAAGATGGCACGAGCAAGGATACTGTAAAACGCTATATCCGCTTGATCCATCTCATTCCCGAACTGCTTGCGATGATGGATGAGGGAAAGATTGCTCTCTCCGTCGGCGTGGAGCTTTCGTTCCTGCCGGAGCAATGTCAGTATGACGTTTTAGAGGTATGTGAGATGAACGACTGTACGCCGTCCTACTCTCAGGCGTGGCGGCTTCACAAGGCAGACCGGGAAGGAATGCTCGACCGTTCCGTTATCCATTGCATTATGAATGAGGAAAAAGCCAATCAGCGGGAAACTGTGAAAGTTTCCGCTGACCGTCTGCGTGATGTCCTCCCACGAGGGATGGATGCCCAAAAGACAGAAGATTTCATTATTAAAGCCTGCGACTATTACCGCAAGTATCTCATCCGTCAGCGTGATCGAGATTCGAGATAAGAAAAAGGAGGACAAGAATATGACCGAGAAACTGAATATTACCCCTCATCCTCCGACTTCTTCGGAGGATGTTTTACTTCATGCCGATAATACGTTTTCTATGAAGATCGGCGGAACGATTTATGACGTTACCACCCATTTTAACCCGGACGGGAAACAAACCGTACTGGAACAGTTTGCGGAACTGTTGAAGCGCAAGAACTTCTGATCCGCACATTTTACAATATCGACCGGGCATAGTACACTATACTTGCCTTTGCTATGCCCGGTTGTCTGAAAGGAGAAAAAAGAATAATGACAACAGCAAATAATATGACAGGGCAAAACAATAAAATCACGGCTCTTTACTGCCGTTTATCTCAGGATGATCTGCCGGATGAAAAGGCTGGCAAAAGAAGGCGCAAGGTCGAGGATGAGTCGAATTCAATAACGAATCAAAAAAAGATGTTACTTGACTACGCTAAGCGGAGCGGCTATACGAACACGATGTTTTTCGTGGATGACGGCGTTTCGGGCACTACTTTTGAAAGACCGGATTTCATCCGTATGGAAGAAATGATAGAACGGGGCGAGATCGGAACGGTTATTGTAAAAGACCTGTCCCGTTTCGGCAGAAACTATCTTGAAGCCGGACAGTATCTTGAAATCAAGTACCCGACGCTGGGTGTGCGGTTTATAGCCATTCAGGAGAATGTGGACACGGAGCAAAACACCGGCGCAGAAATGATGCCGTTCCACAATATCTTCAATGAATGGTTTGCAGCGCAGACATCAAAGAAAATCCGTGCGGTAAATCGTATGAAAGCAGAAAACGGCAAGCGTATTTCTTCCTCCGTGCCTTATGGTTACAAGAAGAATCCCGATGACGAGGATCACTGGCTGATCGACGAGCCTGCGGCGGAAATCGTCCGCAAAATCTATGATCTGTGCCTTGCAGGGCGTGGCCCTGCACAGATTGCAAGGCAGCTTGAAAAGGAACAGATTATGACGCCTACGGAATATTACCATTCCATAGACAGGAAAACCTCAAATGATCTTCCAGTTAAGCCGTTCCTATGGGCTGATTCCACGGTGGACAATATTCTTGCCAACCGTCAATACACCGGATGTGCCGTAAACTTTATGACTACCACCGTCAGCTATAAGGTACACAAGACAGTTTACAATCCAGCAGAGGAACAGCAAATCAACCCGAATATGCAGGAGCCGATTATCTCAGAAGATGTATGGGAGCGTGTGCAAGTGTTACGAAACAACAAACGCAGACCTACCGCACCAGGAAGAAAAAGTCTTTTCAGCGGTTTAGTGTACTGCCCGGACTGCGGAGCGAAGATGTATTTCTGTGCCTCGAAAAGTCTGAGAAAAGATCAAGAGTTCTTCCGTTGTGCCAATTACAACAGCGGGCGAGGAACCTGCAAGATCCACTTTATCCGGGATGTGGTGCTCGAAAAAATCGTAATGGAAGCTGTCAGTGATATTTCCGATTTTATCCGCTGCTATGAAAATGACTTCCTGAATCTGATCAAGATGCGGAACACCGTCGGCAGAGAAAGTGATATTCAGTCTTTGAAAAGCACAATTCTCAACGGAAACAAACGCATCAAGGAAATTGACCGCAATATTTCCAGTCTGTTTGAGAAGAACGTAAGCGGCGTGATTTCCGACGAGCGCTTTATGACGATGACGGCTGACTACGAATCGGAGCAGAACACTTTGAAAAAGTCCATTGCCGAAGCGGAAGAGCAGCTTGCCAAATCAGAGCAGAATGCCATCGACGTGCGGATGCTTCTGAAAGGATTCCGCAAATATTCCGAAATGCGGGAGCTTACCCCGGAAATCGTGAATATGATGATTCAGCGCATCGAAGTCCACAACAACGATAAGTCCGACGGTCATTGCCACGTCAAGGTGGATATTTACTTTACCGGCGTGGGAATGTTTGAAAGACCGACATTGCAAGAACTGCAAACTCTGGCTGATATGCACGAACAAAATGCAGGATGATCCTACAAAAAGGAAAAGGAGTAGCCCTTTTCGGACTACTCCATATTCCTTACTTAAAATACTTCCTTATCCACCGGTGGCGGTCGGTGCCGCGGATATTTTTATTCTTTATCTATCCTGTAAGTTCTCTTGTAGAGCCTTCTCAGATGGTATTCGGGAGCGTTTTCGGCGACACCCTCCTTGGGGTCGGCAAAAATGATTGTAAGCTCGCCGGGACGGGATTCCCAGTATGAAACGTAACCCGTGGCGGATTTGTCCCAGAGACCGTCGCAGGGCTCGATGATGAAGGGCTCGGACCAGGTCTTGCCGTTATCGTCGGAGAAGAGGAACATGGTGTGCCAGTGACCGGAGGCGCATACCAGCGTCCCGTCTGACATCTTTTTCAACTTCGGGAGCACGCCCCAGTCGCAGAAGAGCTCAGGCGCGGTCCAGGTCTTGCCGAAATCGTAGGAGTGGCAGAAATACATGGGGGAGAATATCTCGTGGCCCTGCGTACGGAGCACGCATATCAGATGGCCGGGCTCGACCTCCTCGATGTCAGCCTCGCAGTAGCCCTCGGCGTTCACGTCGGAAATGGGGTAGGTCTGGCAGTCGGCGATGGTGCCGGCGTACTCCCAGGTGGCGCCCTTGTCGTGGGAAACTATCGCCCAGGTGCGGTACAGATAGAAATCGTACTTGCCATACTGCCGGAAATAGGGGCACAGAGTGGTATCGTCGCGGAACTGACCGTACATGGTGCAGTATATATCGCCGTTGGAAAGCTCTCTCCAGCCGGAGAAGCAGCCGGTGTGACGGTTGCCTGAGTCACCGTAGCCGAAGGTAAGTCCGGGGATGTTCATGGGGTAGAACTGAACGGACACCTTGCCCGCTAAAATATCGTCAAAGGACTTCGCTCTGTATATTGCAATACAGAAGGGAACGTCCTCTTTGGTTTCAAAATCGTAGAACTTGCCGGAAAACGCGCTGAGATATGAGAAAGCCATGAAAGTGCCGTCGGACAGCTCGAGAAACTTCTCGAACTTTACGTGCTTATCGTAATCGGTCCGCACGAAGGTGTTGCCGTTGTCGTCGGAGATCAGCGTGTAGTGCAGATCGTGAGTGTTGATGGGTAAAAGGATCCTGCCCGTTGAGGGAGAATAGCTGTCTTCGCAGGGATAGTCGCCGTCACCGATACACTCGGCAGAAAGCAGAACGGGTTTGAATTTCGTCATATTTGATGCCTCCTCTAGTTGATAATTCCATTTTGACAGATAAATCCTCCGGTGTCAATAGAAATGCGCTAATTACTTGACTTATTTAACTGAAAAATATATAATGTTTGATGGGGGAGGTTTTTTCTCCCGCCGTAAAAGAAAAGTTTTTCGCCGTATTGGAAAAAAGGTACGACATGAAGAGTAAATTTATCAAGACAATATCCGTGATTCTCATCTCCGCCATGCTCTGCGGCTTTTTCGCCGTGCTCCCGACGGACACTCTCGCAGTGGGTCAGAACGAGGCGCAGATCGCCGCCTTCCTTTCCGAAAAGATGGGGCTGAACCGTGCGGCTGTCAGCGGAATACTCGCCAATATCGAGTGGGAGTCCGGATTTGACCCCACCATTCTCGGCGACAACGGTACCAGCTACGGCATATGCCAATGGCATAATTCCCGCTGGGACAGAATGAAGGATTTCTGCAAATCCAGAGGTTATAAGTGGGAGGGGCTCGAGGGTCAGCTCTGGTACCTGAAATACGAGCTGGAGGAGATATATCCCTCCATCCTTTCATACATAAAGTCGGTCCCCGAAACGGCGCAGGGCGCATACGACGCCGCATACTACTGGTGTAAGAATTTCGAGCGTCCCGCCGATACGGAGAACATGTCGCAAAAGCGCGGCACCCTGGCAAAGAATAAATACTGGCCTATCTACAGCCAGAGCTATTCTACCGTCGCTGAGGGCGTTTACAGACTTAAAAATAAATCCACCGGCACCTATATGACCGTAAAGGACGGCAGCGACGCCAACGGGCAGAACGTGGAGCTGGGCTCCGCTACCGCCAGAGCAGCTTTCATCCTTTCAAAGGTCATGGGCACGGTCTATAATCTCCGTGCCGATTGCTCCGCCGCAGGCAGAATGGTCAACATCTACGCCACCACCGTGGCGAGCGGTAAGAACGTAACGCTCTACGACCGTACGGACGATGCCTCACAGCAATGGTTCTTCGAAAAGGTCACGGGCGGTTACGTAGTCCGGAGCGTGGCGGACTCCTCTCTCGCTCTTGATATCGACGGCACCAATATTCTGGTAAAGACCTATACAGGTGCCGCCACCCAGATATGGGAGATGGTCAACATCTCCAAGTATACCGTGAAATACGATGCCAACGGAGGCAAGGGCGCACCCTCGGCACAGACGAAGAATCACGGCAAGGCGCTGAAGCTTTCCACCACGGTCCCCACCCTCAAGGACTACGTCTTCAAGGGCTGGGCGACGACCCCCGACGCCGTGTCTGCAGAGTACGCCGCAGGCGGAAGCCTGACCTATAACGGCGACCTTACTCTGTACGCCGTGTGGGAGTTAGAGCCCTGCGAGGGCAGCGGCGGCACGGGGCACAGATTATCTCTGGTGGATTACACCGCTGCTCCCACCTGTACCGAGGCGGGACGCGGTAATTACTATTGCTGGAAATGCTCTCGTACCATGGAAATGACGCTTGAGAGTACCGACACCGTCACCCCATGGCTCGAAGAGCCGCTCTCCTTTGTCCCCGACGAGTATACCGACACGAAGACCCAGTACAGATATTCCGACGGATCCACTGTCACCGAGACTGTGAAGACGGGCGAGGGAACGGTGCAGTACGCATCTTTCCCCGAGGGCTTCGACAAGACCAGCTCTCTTTATAAGAAGTACAACGTCTCCGCTGCCGATACCCAGACCCGTAAATTTGATACGGAAAAGACTGTCGTGGGCTATATCTACTGGCACTGGTGCTCGTCCAAATACACCGCAACTACCCCCGGCAACTTCTATATCAACGATAAATATTCCGACGGAACTGGTACTGACCGTCCCTACGATCTGTTCCACGCGTTCTTCTCCGAGGAGTATTCCCAGTTCGACACGTCGAAGAAGGCTTCCTATTTCGTGAACGCCGATGCCTGCCACGCCGTCTACTGGTGGCAGGAACCCATCCCCGTTTACAGCGTGAAATACACCGACTATAACCAATCCGAGATCATGGCCTTCGGTGAGTGGCAGGATGAGCCGCTTCCCGATCCGCAGGGCAAAATCTGCGAGACCAGAACGCTCTACAAGTATACTCTTTCAGCTCCCGGGCACGACTACGCGGGAGTGGTGACCCCGCCCACCTGCACCGAGAACGGCTGCACTGTATTCACCTGCCGCCGCTGCGGCGATACCTATACCGGCGACACGGTGAAAGCTCCCGGACATCAGTTCGCGGAGACGGTGGTCGCTCCCACCTGCACCGAGGACGGATATACCGTATTCACCTGCAGGGTCTGCTCTTATTCCTATACGGGCGCGACCGTGCTCACACCGGGCCATGTTTATGATGATACCGTAACGCCGCCCACCTGCACCGAGGGCGGATATACCACCCACACCTGCCGCGGCTGCGGAAGGACCTATACGGATTCCGAGACCGCACCCACGGGACATACAATGCACCTCGACGAGGTAGTATCTCCTCCCACCTGCACCGAAAACGCATCGGGAAGATATAAGTGCCGCAGCTGCGGCGAGAATTACACGGCCCCCCTCACTGCCGCAGAGTGCGATACCGGCTGGCTGGAGGAGCCTCTCAGCGCCGTTCCGGAAAGCTTTGCCGAAACGCGGACGCAGTACAGACAGGTACTGACCGGCGACAAGACCGTCACGGTAAAGACGGGGAGCGGCTCCGTGGACTATGCCTCCTTCCCCGCGGGATACGACAAGACAAACTCGCTCTATAAGAAATACAACGTCTCGGTAAAGAGCACCGCTACACGCAAGTTCTCGAGTACCAAAAAGGTGGTAGGCTATATCTACTGGCATTGGTGCTCCTCCTCATATACCGTAACCACCCCGTCCAATCTCTTCATCAGCAGGGAATATGTAAAGGGCGGAAACGGCGAGAGGGCGTTCGACGTGTTCCACGCATTCTATTCCACCACCTACGTGGAGTTCGACACCGCCAAGGATGCCACCTATTATGTAAACGCATCAGCCTGCCCCAAGGTCTACTGGTGGCAGGAGCCCATTCCGGTGTACCGTGTTTCTTATACGGATTATAAGACTGTAACGCGGGACGATTCCACACCGTGGCAGGATGAGCCCATAAATTCCCCCGACGAGGGCTACACCGTGGAAACGAAGACTCTGTGGCGCTACGACCTGTCGGCGGCGGGTCACCGCTATGAAAACGGAAAATGCACTGTATGCGGTGAGGAAGATCCCGGATACGTGATAAAAGGTGACGTGAATTCCGACAAAAAAGTAAACGCATTGGACGGAAACCTTGCGGTACGCATGATACTTTCCGGTGACTGGGACGACAGACAATTCGCGGCGTGCGACGTAAACGGCGACGGTAAGCTTAACGCCGTGGACGCGAACCTGATAGTCAGACTGATCCTCGGCGATCTTTGAACTGCGGACAAAGTCAGCAGGCTGGGCAGATGATGACAAACGCCGAGATATTTCCCGTTCTTTTCTTCGTCGGCGTACAAAGTGTACGCCAGAGGGAAAGAACGGGAAAAGGCAATAACGACGGGCAATTTCTGCCCGTCGTTCTCATTTTTTATTTTCTCCGGAAAGGGGCGCTCACTTAGGGAGAGAGGCACCGCTGATTGTTCGTTTTGGAGCACTGTCGCCGTACAATAGTACGGCAGGTGTCCAAAACGGACAAAGGAGAGATATAATAAAATGACCGAAACTCAGGTTTCGGTCATTTTTTCTTTAGATATTCGGGAAATTCCCGCCTTTCTTGACTTTTGAGATGATTATCTCTTTCCGGTCAGCGGTGAAAAAATCCCTAAGTGGAGCCCCGTAATGGGGTGTTCTTTGCTCGTTTTTTCCATATTGCCGGTAGATTGGTGTTTGTCATCACTCTGAGAGGATAAAAAGATCAAAAAATCTTTTTATCCCCTCTTTATTTTTGCAACAATATATGGTATAATAAACTGATTAATTATTCCAAATATGGGAAATGGAAGGTTAGTATGGTTTTTTCATCTCTTGAATTCCTGTTTCTCTTCTTTGCGGTAACGGTACTGATATACTATATCGTTCCCCTGCAGCTGAGAAACATAGTTCTCCTCATCGTCAGCCTTGCCTTTTACGGCTGGGGCGAGCCCGTATACGTAGTCATAATGCTGTATTCCATAATGGTGGACTATATCTGCGGCTACTTTGCCGGCAAGTACCGGGAGACCAACAGAAAAAAGGCGAAAAAGTTCGTCATAGCCAGCGCCGTACTCAATCTGGCGGTACTGGGATTTTTCAAGTACTATACTTTTATAATCACCAACCTGCAGCTTCTGCCCTTTGATTTCTTAAAGAGCATACCCACCCTTGCGGATATAGAGCTGCCTATCGGTATCTCCTTCTATACGTTCCAGACCATGTCCTATACCATAGACATCTACCGAGGTGACGCCAAGGTGCAGAGAAACGTGGCGTCCTTCGGTGCGTACGTCACCCTGTTCCCCCAGCTCATAGCGGGTCCCATCGTGCGCTACCAGGACGTGGACGATCAGCTCCGCTCCCGTCCCCATAACATAGATTTGTTCGCCTCCGGTATGCGGACCTTCGTGTGTGGCTTTGCGAAGAAGATACTTCTCGCGAACTGCGCGGGCGAGCTGTGGGACAGCTTCCGCGACAGCTCCGCCGTCGCTCCCACTGTGGTGGGCGCGTGGATCGGAATCGTCTTTTACGCGTTCCAGATATATTTCGATTTCTCCGCGTACTCCGATATGGCAATAGGTCTCGGCAAGATGCTGGGCTTCACCTTCAAGGAGAATTTCTATTACCCCTATGTTTCCAAGAGCATAACGGAGTTCTGGAGAAGATGGCATATCTCCATGGGTACCTGGTTCAGAGAGTACGTCTACATACCCCTCGGCGGCAACCGCTGCTCCAAGTTCAAGATGTACCGCAACATCCTGGTGGTGTGGTTCCTCACGGGTCTGTGGCACGGCGCCTCGTGGAACTACGTTCTTTGGGGCCTTTACTACTGCGCCCTGCTCCTGATCGAAAAGTCGTTCCTCTTAAAGGTGCTGAAAAAGCTGCCCTCCGTCGTCTCCCATATTTATACGCTGGTGTTCGTCCTCTTCGGCTGGCTCCTGTTCGTCTTTGAGGATATGGCTGCGGGAATAAAGTATCTGGGATATATGTTCGGAGGAAACGGTGCGGTCTTTACCAACTCCGTTACCAATTTCGACCTTCTGCGCAGTATAGTTCTGATAGTGATCCTCTGTATCGCGGCAACTCCTCTGCCGAAGAAACTCTACTACAAATTCTATAAGAGCTCGCAGGGCGCGAGAGTGGCATGGAGCGTTCTCGCTGCTGTGGTACTGGTGGTCTGCACCGGATACCTTGTGGATTCCTCCTACAACCCGTTCCTCTATTTCAGATTCTGACGAAGGGGGATTGAAAAATGGCTGAAAATAAAATAACAAGAAAAGACGCCGATACGGAAGCGGCGCAGTATATGGAACTGCAGATGCAGCTTTCCGGCAAATCCAAAATATCTAATATCGTGCTGACGGTGCTGACGCTCGGATTTATATTCGCGTTTGCGATACTCTTCTGGGTGCTCCCCGATAACGATTTTTCCGCGGAGGAGAACCGTTCTCTGCAGAAAGCTCCCGCCATGACCTTTGAAAACCTCTTTTCGGGAAATCTCACCGATGAGTTTTCCGATTATATGGCGGACCAGTTCCCCTGCCGCAACTTCTTCGTTGGAGTCAAGGGCGTTGTGGAGACCGCGCAGGTAAAAATGCAGAACAACTCCGTAATGCTGGGGCGTGACGGGTACCTTATCGCCAGAAACGACTACCCGGACGAGCAGAACCTCTCGACCAATATCGCGTCCGCCGGCAATTTCATCAAAGCGGCGGATGAAAAGGGCATCAGCTGCCTTGCCGCATTCGCGGGAAGAAAGCAGGACGTCCTCGCACAGAAGGTCCCGGGAGTGTACGGCATGGAGGCTTCCGACAGGATATGGGATATCCTCAAGGAGAAAACCGACGCGGCGGGCTTTGAGTTCTTAAACCTCAGAAACGCACTTTCCGCGCTGGAGAGCACGGATCCCACCGTGTACGAGGACATCTATTATAAAAACGACCACCATTGGAACTCTCTGGGCGCGTACTACGCATACGCACTTATTGCTTCCAAGCTGGGAGAAACGCCCTATGCCCTGAACGATTTCGAGAAAGAAACGGCGACCGAGGAGTTCTTCGGCACGACGTGGTCGTCCTCCGGTATAAAATGGGCAAAGCCGGACACCATAGACTACTACCGCTGGGACGGTGACGAGGACTTCACCATGAAGATACTGGAGCCCTCCCGCCGCTTCGAGGGATACGAGGGCTGTGAATACGTGGAGGAAGACGGCGGGGTCTATGCCGTGTTCGATTCCTACTTCGTGCGCGAGTTCTTAAACGAAAAAGATAAATACGCCTCCTTTATAGGCGGCAACTTCGGATATACAGAGATCACCAAGAACGGAGAGGACAGAGAGACCATAGTGATATTAAAGGACTCCTTCTCCCACTCGATGGTCCAGTTTTTAGCCCGCCACTATAATCTTATCATGATAGACCTGCGATATTATTCCGCTTCCATCCTGCGCCTTTGCGAGGAAAAGGGAATAAAGCAGGTGGTTTTCCTGTATAATATGGAGACGCTGACCGAGGGCGCGTACCTGAGAGTGCTCAATTCCGGTCTGAAATAAGGAGCAGTCATGAAAAAGATCCTTTCCGCAATACTGATCCTGGCGGCGGTGCTCACCTGCGCCTCATGCAGCAGAAAAAGCTATCTCAATGAACACGCTCCCGATACCACCCGGGCGACGGGCGTGAGAAGCGGCTTTGAGGACGTGACCGTCCCCGAAAACGTGACAGCCACACCCGAGACCGATCCCGCGTCCGGACGGCGCGACGCGGCGCTTGCGGCAGCAAAGGCGTTTCTGGGCGAGACCGATGAGGAGTCCGGACTGAAATATACGTTCTCTTACGACGGGACCGAATATTTCGACGGTACGGAATATACGAAAATAAGAGTGTCCCTCCACGACGGCGACGGTGCGTACACCCTGTGCGGCTATCTTTTAGTGGACGGTCACGGAAACGTTACAAAATACGAATGGTAGGATAAAGTATAGTATGGCAAAGAAACAAACAGCACAGTATAACGACCAGTCAATAGAAAAGCTGGAGGGCGCCGAGCGAGTGCGTCAGAAGCCGTCGGTCATTTTCGGCTCCGACGGTCTCGAGGGCTGCAAGCACGCCTTTTTCGAAATACTCTCCAACTCCGTTGACGAAGCGCGTGAGGGCTACGGCGACCTTATCTCGGTCACGGTATACCGCGACAACTCCATTGAGGTGGACGACCACGGCCGCGGCGTTCCCATGGGTTATAACGAGAAATACGGCTGCTATAACTGGGAGCTGGTGTACTGTGAGCTTTATGCCGGCGCGAAGTATAAGAACAACGACGGCGGCAGCGTCTATAAGTATTCCCTGGGACTCAACGGCCTTGGCGCCTGTGCGACCCAGTACTCCTCCGATTTCTTTGAGGTCTATTCCTATAACGGCACCGAGGAAGCCCATATGTCCTTTAAGAAGGGCGAGCCCGTGTCGAAGCTGGAGATACGCGAGCTGGAAAAGAAAGAGCGCCGCACGGGCACTCTCACATACTGGCGTCCCGATCTTGACGTCTTCACCGACATAGTTATCCCCAGAGAGTATTTTGAGGATGTGCTGGAGCGTCAGGCGGTCATAAATGCGGGCATCCGCTTTAAGTTCAGATTCGAGAATCCCGACGGTACCTTCTTCGAGGCGGAGTATTATTATTCAACCGGTATCGTGGATTATATAGACCGCAGGGTGGGTGAATCCGGTCAGACCCCCGTGACCCTGTGGAAAATGAACGAGGTCAGAGGACGTGACCGCGACGACAGAGAAGAGTACGGTCTTATTGCTGACGTGGCGTTCTGTATGTCCAATCAGGTCAATTTCCTCGAATATTACCACAATTCCAGCTTTCTCGAATATGGCGGCTCTCCCGACAAGGCGGTGAAAACTGCGTTCACCTACGCGGTGGACAAGCAGATCCGCTCCATGGGCAAGTATACGAAAAACGAGGGCAAGATCTCGTTCTGCGATATAGAGGACTGCCTTGCTTTGGTGGTAAACTCCTTCTCCACCACGGCGTCCTACGAGAACCAGACGAAAAAGGCGATAACCAACTCCTTTATCGCGGAAGCGCTGACGGCGTTCTTAAAGGAACAGCTTGAGATATATTTCGCTGAGAATCCCACGGATACGGACAAGATAGTGACCCAGGTGCTTGTGAACAAGCGTACCCGCGAGCACGTGGAAAAGGAGCGGCTTACCATAAAGAAAAAGCTCACCGCCGCTACCGACGTGTCGAGCCGCGTGGAAAAATTCGTTTCCTGCCGTTCAAAGGACCCCGAGCTCCGCGAGCTCTATATCGTGGAGGGCGACTCCGCCATGACCAGCTGTAAGCTGGGACGTGACGCCGAGTTTCAGGCGATAATCCCCGTCCGCGGCAAAACGCTGAACTGCCAGAAATCAAGCTACGACAGAATTTTCAAGAGCGATATAATCGTCGATCTTCTCCGTGTGATCGGCTGCGGCGTAGAATTCACTACAAAGGTAAAGACCGACATGCCGCCCTTCAATATAGAAGCGCTCCGTTGGTCGAAGATCATAATCTGTACCGATGCGGACGAGGACGGATTCCAGATAAGAACACTGCTTCTCACCCTGTTCAACAGACTTCTCCCCACTCTGATCAAGGAGGGGAGAGTGTATATCGCGGAATCGCCCCTGTTCGAGATAACGGCGAAGAGCGGCATCTATTTTGCCTATAACGAGCAGGAGAAGCAGGAGATAATCGAAAAGCTGGGAAGCGAGAAATACACGCTTCAGCGCTCCAAGGGTCTCGGTGAGAACGAGCCCGACATGATGTGGCAGACAACCATGAACCCGGAGACGAGACGGCTGATAAGAGTCACTCAGTGCGAGGCTGAGGCGACGGAGCATATCTTCGACGTGCTCCTCGGCGATAATCTCGCCGAGAGAAAAGAATTCATAGCGCAGTTCGCCGCACAGTACGTGGACAGGGCGGACATATAAATCAAAAAGCACCCCTGCGGGGGTGCTTTTTGGGTGATATATTCCGCTTCCGGGAATGTGATATAACTTGCCGCAGGCAAATTGTGATATATCCGGCGGTGCCGGATGTGATATATTTCTGCTGACGCAGAAATGTTAAGGTGGAAATACTACTCCCGCCGACGGACGGCAATAGGACGGGGTCGGGCAGTTTTGGAATACAGGT
>JAZLKW010000084.1:0-26105 GCA_045597805.1 Candidatus Avispirillum sp.
GTTCAGTAAGCCTTCCCCAGTACAACGTCAAAGAACAGCATATGAGGGAGGTCTGCTGACGTTGTACCCGCAAAGGCAGAGCCTTTGCCGAAGTGATACTTAAATTTGGGGAAGGGGGACCGTCTTTTTTGCGAAGCAAAACTCGCTTGCGCAGCAAGCGCTGACGGTGGATGAGGTGTCCTGTCAGCACAACTGCTCATATGACACAAATCTATCGTTTTTGCTCAGAAATACAATCCTTCCACCGGCATAGCCGGTCCCCCTCCCTCCGGCTTCTACGGAAACCGACTCGAGGGAGGCTTTCTGTGCCGTCCGTTCACAACAGAAGGGGGAGAACTGTGCCGGAATATCCGCTACAATATTTCCGAAAGGAGAAGAAAAATGAAAAAAACGGATATTTTCTGGCATATTACAGCTACTTTGAAACACTTGAGCTACTCTCCGACGCGGAGTGCGGCAGACTTTTCCGGGCGCTCCTGAAATACGCAAAGGACGGTGAGATCCCGGAATTCACCGGTAACGAGCGCTTCCTTTTTCCGACTATCAGAAGTCAGATAGACCGGGATGCGAAAAGATACAAGGAGGTGTGTGAAAAGAAAAGCATTGCAGCCAAAGCAAGATGGGATGCCATACAGATGCATGCATCTGCAGGTAAGGATAAGGAATAAGGAAAAGGATAAGGATAAAGATAAGGATAAGGCAAATACAAATACAAATACAAAGAAGAGTGTATATAGTGTTGCCGCGCCTCGCGGCGCTCCCGCCCCCCCGAAAACAAAGACCTGTCGGAAGAGAATTCTCTCCCGGCAGGTCTTTTTTGTGAATACTTGCGCTGCAGGAAATTATCTATCAGTAATTCACCTGAGTGAATATGTCGGTGCCGTAATTGCCTGCTTCGACGGTGTCTTCCTTGCCGAAGTTGAGGTTGTATTTCTCAACGAGCTCAACGAACTCGTCGTACAGAGCCTTGTAGCCCTCTACGTTCGAGCCGTTCACGTACCAGTCTCTGTGAACAGCCTGCAGTCCCACGGTGTCAAGAGTTGCAGTAAGGGTGTCGAGACGCTTCTTCTGGGCGCTTGTCTCAGCCATTTCTTTTGCGTCAGTGAGAAGCTGTCTCATCTCGAGGTAGTGCTCGCGGAGATAATCGAAGGAGTACATCTTGTCGGGCAGCGAGCAGTTGTTGATGTAGCAGCTTCCGCTCTCGTCACCGCATTCCATGTGCATCTCAAGGTAGGTGTATACCTTCTCATATCCGTCACCGTAGTAGATGTACAGATATTCCTTGACCATTTCCACGTACTCTTCCTCGGTCATGTCGGGATGCCACAAGACGTTTGCGGCGATGTGTGCCTTGAGATTCTCGAAGCCGTAGGTCTCTCCGCCGCCCTCGTAGTAAATGCCGTCCACGTGTGCCTCGGTCGCCATCCACTGGATATCCTTGTAGATGTTGGTAACACAGGGGGTGGGAGCCATAGTAGCGAGGTAGGAAACGGGGTAATACCAGAACCATACCTCGGCGCCGGTCTCATGGCAGAGCTGAGCCCATGTGCTCAGTGCGTAGTTGGTGCCGTTGGGACCTGCGTTGGTGTAGCTTCTGGTGTAGTACTGGTTGCTTACGTTGGTCACGTTGTCACCGCAGTCCTCAGTGCCCTGGTAATGCTGGTTGCAGCCCTGACCGCAGAACACGATGATGAGGTTGTCGGCGGGTCTGACAGTCGCGGGTACGTAAAGGTCGTAAGTGATACCCATAAGCTCGATGTCTTCGTAGGTAGTCTTCAGATCACCGAGATCCAGAACGTACTGTTCATCGGTGTCCGCATTTGTGTGAACGCCGGTGTAATACTTCTTTTCCTCATGAGTGATGTCGTATGCGGCGCGGTTCATGAAATCCACATAAACGCCGGAATGGTGTTCTTCCTGGAAGGTGACACGGCTTCCGTCGGTCGTGTACTCACCGGTGTAGTTGGCGGTGAGCCAGGGACGGATGGTATTGTTGGCGGAAACGGTGCCGCCCTGTGCCTTTTTGATGCAGTAGCGGCATTTGCACAGACCGCCGATGTTGTCGCAGGGGGAGAAGGACATGATGGATGTGGTCTCCAGGAACTGGTGGCCCCAGTCCTGGATCATTGCCATAGTCATCACAAGGCCTTCAAATTCGGTGTTGTAATCCTCTTCGCTGGAGGCGCAGGGCTGCCAGGGCTGGAGGCTTCCCCAGTCGGAGCGTCCGGCTTCGTTGTCAACGCCGAAATCGTATGCTCGGCCCTTGAGCTCGCCGAGAAGATACTCCGCGGTCTTCCCCCCGAGGTACTGGGACTGATATCCGGTGGACATCTTCCAGTAGTATCCGAAGGAGTGCGCGTTGATGAACAGAGGACCGGTCAGAAGACCGTATTTGTAATCCTCCTCGTGGCTGTAAAGCTGTGTACCGTTGATCTGCATGGGGAGATAACGGGACTCAAAGCCGGAGTTCCCGAAGGACTGTCTTACAAATCTGAAACGGAGAGTGGGAACAAAGGTCTTATCAATATCTTCGGGGATGGATACGCATCTGGACTTGCGGAGAAACGTAGTGTCGTTGGAGAAGAAGTTGTACTTGAGATAGTCCTTCAGAATATCGTATACGCAGTACATATTTCCTCTGAGAGTGCCGTAGATGTTAAGATCTCCGTCGGAGAATTTCATCTTGTAGCCCTCGTAGCCCAATACCTCGCCGAGCTCCGAATCGTACTCTACAACGTTGAACACGATGGCGTGATCCTTTGTGGCGGCAGATGCGCCCTTGCAAACTGCCAGCTTTACTCCGACGGCTCTTTCTACGTAATCGGCAAGCTGGGAGGCGGCGAAGGTCACGTTGTCCTTGCTGCCGGCGGATGCGGGGATGACGATGCAGAACTCGGACGCGTCGATACCGCCTATCTTGAATGCGGCAACGCTTTTGTCCGAGTCAAGCTCGGTCACATCGAGAACGCCCGCAAGGTGCGCCTTCAGGTAAAAGACGTCCTTTGCCTGAACGCTTCCGTCAGCGGTGATGTCGGCGGCGTCGGCTGAAAAGTTCAGCCCCGCAACGGAGACGCCTGCAATGTGTGCCTTCACGGAGAAGACATCGCGGGCATTGATGGATCCGCTGCCGTCAACGTCGCCCAGATCAAAGGAATCGTCGTAGATGAACGACTGGGCAGATGCAATGACGGTCAGAACGGAGCAGAGCATCAGAGCCGCGAGCAATACGGAAATCAGTTTTTTCATGTCTCGTTCCTTTCAAATTATACTATTACAGTTACATTATATCACACTGATACCCGTTTTTCAATATTTGCCGCATTATTTCATAAATGGGATGTTTTTTTCGGGAAATGGGAAAAAATGGGAAAGGAAGGGGACTCTGGCGTTTTTTGAGGGGGAAATTGACAGAATTTACGAAAAATAGTACGAAAAATTTAAAATTTATTAAAAAAACTGCAAAAAAGGTATTGCTTTTTTTAACAACTGATATTATAATAAACATACATCAGTGGTGGAACGTTGCATATTTGTTCCATAAAAGTGGTGAAATAACGCAGGAAGGAGAAATACGAAATGTTCGAAAATGGGCTTGTAGGCAATTTTACGAGAACGCTTGACGCCAAGGGCAGAGTATTTTTTCCTGCGGAGTTCAGAGAAGACCTGGGATGCCCCTTCATCATAACGGTCAATCTGGACAAATCCCTTTCGGCGTATTCCATGCCCGAGTGGGAAAAATTTCAGGAAAAGCTGAGAAGCCTGCCTAAAGCGCAGGTCAAGGATATAACGAGATTCTTCTGCGGAAACGCTTCCAAGGTCGAGCCTGACAAGCAGGGCAGAGTGATGCTGAAAAAGGATCACCTCGATTTTGCCGGCATTGAAGCGGACATAACCTTTATCGGCTGCGGAGACAGAGTAGAGCTGTGGCCCGGCGCGAAGAGTCCTCTTGAGAAATACGACGATAAGTTCCTTGCCGATATAAACGATCAGATGATCGAGCTCGGTATATAAAGTAAAAGGATATGGAGTTCGCACACGTTTCCGTCCTCCTCGAGGAGGCGGTGTCGGCGCTCAAACCTGAGCGCGGTGGTATCTTCGTTGACTGTACGGCGGGCGGCGGAGGCCATTCGGAGGAGATCTTAAGGAGACTTCCTGCAGGTTCGAGGCTGATCAGCCTCGATCGCGACGACAGAGCGATAGAACGGTGCCGCGAGAGACTTTTCCCTTACGGAACGTCCTCAACGGTGGTAAAGTCCAACTATTGCGATATAGCCTCGGTCCTTGACGGACTGGGCATAGAAAAGATAGACGGAGTTCTCTGGGACCTGGGCGTGTCCTCCGTACAGCTGGACGAGCCCGAGCGCGGATTCTCCTATATGCACGACGCTCCCCTCGATATGAGAATGGATCGGAGCACCGGGAAGACCGCTGCTGACGTGGTCAACACCTATACGGAAAGTGAGCTTTTCAGGATCATCCGCGACTGGGGCGAAGAGAGATTTGCCGGCAGGATCGCGGCGGCAATCGCGGAAAAAAGAAAGCAGTCTCAAATTGAGACCACGGGAGAGCTTGCCGAGATCATCGCGGAGGCGATACCCGCCGCGGCGAGATATAAGGAAAAACAGCACCCCGCCAAAAGGACTTTCCAGGCGATAAGGATAGAGGTAAACGACGAGCTTTCCGCCATTGAACCCTCGGTCCGTGCGGCGGTAGGCAGGCTGAGACCCGGCGGCATTGCGGCAGTCATAACCTTCCATTCCCTGGAAGACAGAATAGCGAAGCAGACCTTCAGATGGCTTGAAAACCCCTGCACCTGCCCTCCGGACTTTCCGGTATGCGTGTGCGGAAAGAAACCGCTGGTAAAGGTCATAACGAAAAAACCGATCCTGCCCTCCGCTGAGGAATCGGAATCAAATCCCAGAGCGAGAAGCGCAAAGCTCAGGGTAGCGGAGAAGATATAAGAAAAAACCGGAAGGAGCAAAGTCACATGGCATACGCAGGCACCAGAATAACGACGGCAGCGGAAAATCCGCTTTGCGGGAGACTTAAGAATAAGTACTCCGGCAGAATAGCTGCAGCCTGCGATCCCCGCCGTGCGGCGGCAGCTCCCGCACGCCCCGTTTCAAAGAGAGAAGCGGCGGTTAGAAATATAGCCACCCCCTTTGAAAGCACCATGGAGTTCGTCCCCGCAAAGGCAAAGGCAAGCGCAGCTCCCCGTACCGCTGCTCCTGCCACCGCCGCAAACGCAAGAAGCAGCGCGGTAAGAGCAGACGCGGCGGCAAGAAGAGTTGCCGCATACGAGAAGACCACACCCTTTGCAAGAGGAACCTTTTCCACCGCATATCAGAGAGCGGCAGGCATCCGTGCAAGAGCATACGACGGCTCCGAGGCTGCGGCAAGCAGAAAACGCGAAGACGAGCGCCGCCGCGCCAATGCTGCTCCCAGACTTTTTTCAAAGCAGTGGATGACCAATCTGTTCGAAGGCAGGACCGACGAGGTCAGAGTAAAGAGCTCTCCTATATCCAAGGGCGCCATAGTTGCCATCCTTCTGGTGGCCGCAATAGTCCTCATGATAATATTCAGCCTGTCTGAGATCAATTCCTTCAAGCAGGATATATCCGATCTTGAGGGCGAACGTCTTGAGTTAAAGACCAAGATAGAACAGCTGAGCCTTGACATAGACCGTAAAAACGACGTCCGCACCATAGAGCAGGTAGCGACCGAGGATATAGGAATGGTCAAGAGCAATCAGGTCGAATCGAAATACATAAGCCTGTTCGAGGGCGACAGAGTGGAAGTAGTCGCAAAAGATACGGGAAGCGGGGAAAACCTCGGCATATTCTCAACTCTCCTTTCAACTTTCGGAAACAACTGGGAGACCATACGCGACTATATAGACTGAAAGACCTTCCGATTAATAGAAAAAACAATGGCGGGCGAAAGCCCGCCATTGTCGATGTAACATATTGCGGCGGACAAAATCATAAAATCGCATGAGCGATACTGAAAGGATCTTCCGATGGCAGAGAAGAGAACGAGAATAAGGAGAAAGACCGTCACCCGGTCCAATCTTATAGTATTCATCTTCGCGGCTGTGGCAGTTGCCATAGTGGCGAAGCTTGTCTATCTGCAGATAGTGCAGTACGATTATTACCACGAAAAGGTCATGAACGAGATCACCGTCGAAACGGAGATAAACCCCGAGCGCGGAGTGATCTACGACACTAACGGCAATATCCTCGCTGCAAACTCCACGGTTTATCTGTGCTTCATTTCCCCCCAGGATATAATCGACAGTATGGCGGCGGCAGAGGAAGCGAAGGCGGCAGCGCTGGAGGCGGCGGCAAAGGGAGAACCCGTGAAGACACCGGATGAGGACGAGGCGGATCCCACGACCTGGACCTCCGAGGACGGGACCGTATATACGGATCTTACCGAAAATAAGCTCATTTCCCGCTTTCTTTCGGAAACTCTCGGCGTGGATTACAGTAAGGTCATGGAGAAAACCGCCAAAGAGGGAAGAAGATACGAGGTCATAGCCGACGAGATTGAGGAGGAAAAGGCACAGAAGATACGCGAGTTCATAAACACCTACGACCTTGACCGCGAGATATATCTCAGAGCAGATACCAAGAGATTCTACCCCGGCGGAGACCTTGCGAGCCACGTGCTCGGCTTTACCAACTCCGACGGCGTGGGCATATACGGACTTGAAGCGTATTACAATAATCTGCTGGAGGGCACGGGCGGACGTTATGTGACCGCTCAGGACGCACGAAGCAACGAAATGGACTTCGAGTACGAAACGTACATCGACCCAGAAAATGGCTATAATATCACTACTACCATAGATTCGTACATCCAGTACATGCTGGAGAACGAAATAGAAATGACCTTAAATGAAAACCAGGCGGCAAACCGCGTCACCGGCATTGCCATGAACGTGAATACCGGCGCCGTCCTCGGTATGGCTACTGCCCCCTCCTTCGACTGCAACGACCCCTATCAGCTGGATACCCTGTCGCAGAACGCGCTGGCGGCGTTCCCGGGGAGCGAGGACGAGACCGCTGCCATAGAAGCTCTGGCGATAAAAGCGGTGCTGAAAGACACACCCGATGCCGACCGGGACTCCGACAGCTTCAAATCCGCCGTTCAGGCTTATATCCGAAGCAACAAAAAAGAACTGACGGATCAGGCTTATTCCGACGAATACTTCAACCTGCTCTTTGAAATGTGGAAAAACAAGGCGGTGACGGAACTCTACGAGCCCGGATCCACCTCTAAGATCATTACGACGGCGATGGCGTTCCAGGAAAAGGTCGTCTCCCCCGGCGATTACTTTACCTGCACGGGAGAGCTTGCGATCACCGGTTATCCCAAGCCCATCCACTGTCATAACCACGCGGGTCACGGCACAGTTACCTTCACGAGAGGTCTTCAGCAGTCCTGTAACCCCACCCTCATGCAGACCGCGTTCCGTATCGGACGGGAGAATTTCTATAAGTATTTCCTGGATTTCGGCTACGGCGACGTGACCGGCATCGACCTGCCCAACGAGGCGGCGACCTATTACCACAGCTATTCTGATTTTACGAACGTATCTCTGGCGGTATATTCCTTCGGCCAGACCTATAAGACCACGGCGATCCAGCAGCTCTGCGCCATATCAGCGGTGGCAAACGGCGGAAATCTGGTAACGCCCCACCTCCTCAAGGATGTCACCGACGACGACGGCAACGTGATAAGATCTTACGAGACCGACGTGAAGCGTCAGGTGGTCAGCCCTGCGGTATGCGAGACCATAGCAGGCATCCTGCAGGAGGGTGTCGCAACGGACGGCGGCGCGAAAAATGCGTACGTAAAGGGCTATAAGGTTGCGGCAAAGACCGGTACCTCCGAGAAAATAGACGCAAAGGACCCCTCCGGCGAGACATATCTCCGTGTCGGCTCCTGCGTGGCGTTCGCGCCCGCGGACGATCCCGAGATCGCCGTTATCATAATCTGCGACGAGCCTATGGGAGGAAGTGTGTACGGAAGCGTCGTTGCGGCGCCCTACGTGTCCGATTTCCTTTCAAACGTGCTCCCCTATCTGGGCTACGAGCCTCAGTACACCGAAAAAGAACTGAACGACCTTGAAATAAGCATAAGAGATTACAAGGACTTCGACATATCCGACGCAAAGAGCGATATAACCAACAGAGGACTCCGTGCCGTGGTCATCGGAAACGGCGAGACCATTACAGGTCAGGTGCCCGCCGCAGGAGCCACCATCGCCAAGGACGGCGGTAAGGTAATACTCTATACCGGCGGCGAAAGTCCCAAGGATACGGTAGACGTCCCCGACGTCACGGGCAAGACCGCGGAGCAGGCAAATCTGGTGCTCACCAATGCGGGCCTCAATGTCAGTATCTCCGGCACCACCTCCAATGCCGAGGCGACCGTAGTCACCCAGTCCGTGGCGGCAGGTGAAAAGGTGCCCGAGGGCACCGTGGTGGAGGTCTCCGTCAGAGTGCTGACCAACGCCGCGGACGACTGACGCGAATATTTAGTGTACCTTACTGTGTGCCTGCTTATTCGCTCCGGATTCACCGGCCCTTTGTGAATCCCGGAGTTCAGCGTAAACTGAACCGGCTTTAGCAGAAACCGGCCAAAGGAAGTGTAAAGAAAAATCCACTTCCGGAGGCAGAAATGATACTATCCGATCTTCTTTGCGGCTTCGAATATTCTCTCTGCGGCGTCAGCCCCGATACCGATATATCCTCACCCGTCAGCGACTCGAGAAGAGCGGAGAAAGACAGCTTGTTTCTCTGTATCAGAGGCACGAAACGAAACGGCGGGGACTATATCGCGGACGCGCTCGCCCGCGGTGCCGCAGCTGTCGTGACGGAGAGCACCGTCCCGGGCGTGCCCTGCGTTACTGTGGAAAACGTGCGGAGGGCGGCGGCATATGTATGGAACAATTACTGCGGTGAACCTGCCCGGGGTATGAGACTTTTCGGTATAACGGGCACCAACGGCAAGACCTCTACGGCGGAGTTCTTATATTCCATACTTAAAACATCCGGCAGAAGGACCGGCGTGATAGGTACGGCGGGAGCCCGCTGTATGGACGAAAAACTGCCGCTTTACGGAAGCGAGCTTCTTGACGTTCCCGCCGCCATGACCACCCCGGACCCCATGTATCTGTACGGCGCTCTCGCCGAAATGAAAAGGTTGGGCGCCGAGGACGTGGTGATGGAGGTGTCCAGTCACGGCATATATCAGAAAAAGACGGACGCGCTGAACTTTTTCTGCGGAGCGTTCACCAACCTCTCCCCGGAGCACCTTGACCTGCACGGGGATATGGAGACCTACTTTTCAGTCAAAAAAAGCTTTTTAGACAATTGCAAAATATTAGTATATAACCGTGACGATGAATACGGAAAACGGTTCTGCCCGAAGCCTTTCGGTTACGGTATGGACGACGTCCTCGGACTTTATCGCGACGCCCGAAAAACAGTATTTGATTTTTCCTTGGGCAGTGATATAATAAGGGTGGAGACCACGGTCCCCGGAGACTTCACCGTGTATAACACCATGGCGGCGGCGGCCTGCGCACATGCTGCGGGAGTAAGCCCGGACGCGATCGCGGAAGGGGTGCGCCGGGTGGAGTCGATACCGGGACGGATGGAAAGGGCGGTAAGACGGGAGGAGTTCGGCTTTTCCCTCTATATTGACTTCGCCCACACTCCGGCGGCATTCGAAAGAGTGCTGTCCTCATTAAAAAAGACAACTGCCGAAAAACTTACCGTGGTATTCGGGTGCGGCGGTGACAGAGATCCCTCGAAAAGAGCTCCCATGGGAGGGCTCGCCGCGAGGTATGCCGATAAGATAATAGTCACCTCCGACAATCCGAGAAATGAAGATCGCGGAAAAATAATAGAAGAAATACTGAAAGGGATACCGCAGGGAAAGAGGGTAACGGTGATCCCCGACAGAAAAACGGCGATCCTGTTCGCACTGGAAACGGTGCGCGAGGGCGAGACCGTCCTTCTTGCCGGAAAGGGCACGGAGGAATACGAAATAGAAAAGGGCGAAAAACGCCCTTTCAGCGAGAAAGAAATAATTGCCGCATACCTTACGGAAAAATACGGCAAATAAGAGAAAAGGAACGGAAAAGAAATGTTTAACAAAACGGCTGTTATTTGTTTCGCGGCGGCAGCAGCGGTATTTGCCATCACAGCAGTCATACTGCATTACCTCATCCCCGTGCTCGCAAGTAAGAAGATGGGACAGAAAATACTGGAGATAGGTCCCCGCTGGCATAAGAACAAGGAGGGCACCCCCACCATGGGCGGGATCTCCTTTATCATCGCGTCCGTTATCGTCGGCACGGTTTTGTGCATCTACATTTCCGTCTCCCGCGGCTTCTCATCTGCGGCGCCCCTCATAACCACCCTCGCCATGGCGACGGCATCGGGACTTATCGGTGTGATCGACGACAGAGCGAAGCTTAGGCGCAAGCAGAATGAGGGTCTGACGGCACCCCAGAAATTCGGACTTCAGGTGGCGGTTGCCGCACTCTATCTTCTCGGAATGTATTTCTGCGGTGCCACCACGGAAATGTATATCCCCTTCGTGGGCGTGACTCTTGACCTGGGTCTGTTCTACTACCCCATCGCCCTGCTGCTCCTGTGCGGTATCATGAACAGCGTCAACCTGACCGACGGTATAGACGGCCTCGCCTCCTCTGTGACGTTCGTGGTATCCGTGTTCTTCGCCGTATGCGCCATAGTATCTGCAAACATTCAGCTCTCCGCGACCTCCGGCATCATGGCAGGCGCGGTCCTGGGCTTCCTCGTTTATAACTTTTACCCCGCAAGAGTGTTCATGGGCGATACCGGCTCGCTGTTTCTGGGCGGCCTTGTTGTCGGCTCGGCATTTCTTCTCAATAATCCTCTGATCGTGGTGGTCTGCGGCATCGTGTATATCGCGGAGACCGCTTCCGTAATGCTCCAGGTGGGATTCTTCAAGCTTACCCACGGTAAGAGACTTTTCAAAATGGCACCTATCCATCACCACTTTGAGCAGTGCGGATGGAGCGAGATTACGATAGTCACCGTATTCTCACTGGTAACAGCGGCGTTCTGCGTCCTCGCATGGCTCGGGCTGTAAACTGCGGGAAAGGTACAGTATGGAAAACAAAGACAAAAGAGCCGTAGTCAGAAGCGGCAGGAACTCACTCCAGCCGAAGGGCGCGCTGACGGCGGCCAAATCGGCAGCCCTCGAACGGCGCCGCGAAAAGGACAGGGAATGGGATTCAGACAAGTCCATCCAGCGTGTAAGGCAGGGTGTAGACAGACCCATGCTCATCATAATAATTCTGCTGGTGTGTCTCGGGTCCGTAATGGTGTTCTCCGCCAGCTATCCCAACGCGCAGACCTTCAAGGACAACGGACTCTACTACATATACCGCCATCTGATATTTGTAGGGATCGGCATTGCCGCAATGACGGTGTTCGCTATGTTCCGCTACACGGTCTACCGAGCCTTCGCCATACCGCTTGCATTGATCGCGGTGGCGCTCCTTCTGCTCGTCTTTGTAATGGGAGCCGCCCGCGGCGTCGCGCAGAGGTGGATCGTGGTGGGAAGCATAACGCTTCAGCCTTCGGAGGTCGCGAAGATCGCGCTTATAATCCTTCTTGCGTGGTATCTCGATAAGCACTCCGATAAAATAAACGGTATAGATACACGCTCAAGGCTGCGTCATGGGATAATAGTACCCGGTCTTATTATGTTCGGCTTCTGCGGTCTGGTGCTCATAGAAAAGCACCTTTCCGGCACGGTCATAATAGCCGCCATCGGCATATGTATAATCTTTTTGTCCGGCGCTAAAATAAAGGATATGCTTCTGTGGTACGGCATTCCCGTGGTCGTCGGCGGCGTGGGCTTTCTGCTCACCAACAGCTACGCCATGGACAGGATTAAGACCTATATGGACAGCGAAGCTGACGTGCTCGATGAGCTGTGGCAGACCACCCAGGGACTTTACGCCATAGGCAACGGCGGGCTTCTGGGAACGGGGCTCGGCAAAAGCAATCTGAAATACAACTATGTTTCCGAAGCACAGAACGACTTTATATTCAGTATATGGTGCGAGGAAATGGGCTTCGTCGGCGCCATACTGCTGCTCGTGCTGTACGGGCTGTTCATATGGCGCGGCATGAAGATAGCCCGCCGCGCGCCCGATACCTTCTCTTCGCTGGTGGCGTTCGGCATCACCTGCCAGGTGGGTATACAGGCGTGCCTCAACATTCTCGTCGTAACTGATATGATATTCAATACGGGCGTGGCGCTTCCGTTCTTTTCCTACGGCGGCTCCGCCACGGTAGTGCTCCTGGGCGAAATGGGTATTCTTCTGTCCATATCGCGCCATTCGTACCAGAAGAAGATATAGGGATCATAAAATGAGAGTTTTAATGACAGGCGGCGGCACGGGCGGCCATGTAAACCCCGCGCTTGCCATAGCAAATACAATAAAGGAAAACGAGCCGGATTCCGAGATCGCCTTCGTGGGGACACCCCGGGGGATCGAGAACAAGCTCGTCCCCGCGGCAGGATATAAGCTTTACCATGTGGACGTCATGGGTATACGCCGCAGCCTTTCTCCGAAGAATATAAAGGCCCTGTATCTCGCCCTCACGTCTCCGCTGAAAGCGAAGAAAATAATAAAGGAATTTCGGCCCGACGCAGTGATAGGAACGGGCGGTTACGTCAGCTGGCCGGTCGTCAAGGCGGCGGCAAAAGCGGGCATCCCCACGGCTCTCCACGAGAGCAACGCCGTGGTGGGTATGACAGTCCGTATGCTTGCACGGGACGTGGACAGGATATACCTGAATTTCGAAAAAGCGGGCGAGGGGCTTTCCGCGCCCGAAAAGATAATGCACGTGGGCTGTCCCCTCCTTTCGAAATTCTCGAACATAACGAAAGAAGAAGCGAGAAAGAAGCTGGGCATCCCCGATCATGTGAAATGCTGTATCCTCTCCTACGGCGGAAGTCTGGGCGCGGAAAAGGTCAACGACGCGGTCTTCACCCTCATGCAGAACTATACCGGCGGCAGGGAGGAAATCTTCCATACCCACGCCACGGGTACCATCGAAAAGGATATTGCCCGCGGATGGTTCGAAGAACGGGGACTTGACAAGTATGATAATATAGAATTACTGGAATACATATACGATATGCCCGTGCGCATGGCGGCGGCAGACATAGTCATATGCCGTGCGGGAGCCATGACCGTATCGGAGCTGGCATTGGACGGCAAGTGCGCCGTGTTCATCCCGTCACCCAACGTGACAGACGATCAGCAGTACAAAAACGCGAAGGTCCTGGAGGAGAGCGGTGCCGCGGTCATCATACGCGAAAACGCCGAAACCGGAGAAAAGCTCACGGAAACCGTGAAGAATCTTGCGGAAACTCCCGGCGCCATCGCCGATATGGAAGAGAAGATAAAGGACTTTGCCATCCCCGACGCAAATAAGAAAATATACCTCGATATAAAGAAACTGACGTCGAAATAGAATAAAGAAAAATCCGAAAAGAAAGAAGGTGCGGCTGTGGGCAAATCCGTAAACGAATACTACGCGGAAAAAATGAAAAAGCTCCTGGAAATGCAGAAGAGCGAAAAAGCCCCCGGCATATCCGCACCGCAAAACGTCTCCCCGAAGGAAAAGCTTCAGCGGGCAAGGGAAAATGCCTCCGTTCCCCGCGAAAGAAAAGGCTCTGCCACGCAGAGACTTGCCCCGTCGTGGACGGCGGCAGTGAGAGGCGGGGATGGAGTACCCCGTCAGGACGGCAGAGAGTATTACGATAAGTTCAGAAACGACAGCGGAGAGTCTCCGAAGAAGAAGTATTCGAGACCCGCAGCCGAGACTGCGGAGCAACGGGGCCGGGCAGACGCGGCACCGCGCCGGAGCTCCGACGCCCCCCGCAAGGGAGGGACAACCCCCAAAAAGACCGCCCCCGAAAAGACTCTGGACGAGATCCTCATGGAGGAGGAGCGCAGGGAAGAAGCGAGATACCGTGCCGCAAAAGGCCGAAGACTGAGAAAACTGCGTGACGCGCTGATCTCCGTCGCGCTTATCGCGGCAGTGGCTGTGGTGCTGTGCGTCGTCGTTTACAGACTGGTGTTCGTCATATCCGATATCAATATAGAGGGACTCGGCCGCTACACCAGAGAGGATATCCTCGCCGCCGGGGGAATAGGAGAGGGAGACCATCTCTATTCATTCAGAAACAGCGTGGCGGAAAGGCTCATAACACTCCGTTGTCCCGCTGTCGAGAGTGTACGGGTGGACAAGGTGGCCCCTTCCACCGTAAACCTTTATATTACGGAGGAGCCCGCCGTGTTCTACGCGGATTTCTACGGTGAGTACAGGGAACTGTCCTCGTCGCTCAGGATGCTCTATGCGACGGATAAGGAAAGAGCCGTCGCGGAAAAACTTATCCTCCTGAAGCTTCCCGCCGTCGTGACCGCGTACTCCGGAAAGAAAGCCGATTTTTCCGGCGTCAGAAGCGATATTTATATTTACGACGTTACCTCCGCCGTTCGCGAATCCGGACTGTGGGGAGATGTCCGCGGTATCGACCTTACCAATAAATACGACGTGAAGATAAACTGTCTGGACAGATACCTCATAACGCTGGGTGAGAGCACGGGACTCAAAACGAAGCTGAAGATCGCTGCCGAGGTCCTGAAGGATCCCATGTTCACAGAGGACGTAAAGGCGAGGATAGACGTATCCGATATGTCGGCTACGGGAGTCATCACCGATGCCAACCTGGATATCAGCTGGCTGTCGTAGGCAATTGCATAAAAAGCCCATAAAAGGCAAATGACTAACAAGGCGGAAAACTCCCGGAATGAGTGAGTTTTCCGCCGTTTTTTGCAAAAAAATAAAATATTACGGAAAAATATTTGAAAAAGACTTGAAAAATCAGCTGAAACAGTATATTATATATGTAAGTATGTACTTCAGTATAACAAGATATTGTATCAAAAATGAAAGGACCGGACAAAAATGCCTTTTGAACTGAATGAAGAATTTGAAAGCGGAGTATCCATTAAAGTCGTAGGAGTAGGCGGCGGCGGAAATAACGCAGTAAACCGCATGATCTCCCTGAACGTCCGCGGAGTAGACTTTATCGCAGTCAATACCGATAAGCAGGCTCTCCAGAAATCCACCGCAACACAGAAAATAGCCATCGGCGAAAAGATCACCAAGGGTCACGGAGCAGGCTCCAACCCCGAGATAGGTGTCAAAGCAGCCGAGGAAAGCATCGAAGAGATCAAATCCGCACTTGCAGGTGCCGACATGGTGTTCATCACCACAGGCATGGGCGGCGGCACCGGCACCGGCGCTGCTCCCGTTGTAGCAAGAGTTGCTAAAGAGATGGGCATGCTGACCATAGGTATCGTGACGAAGCCCTTCGCATTCGAGGGCAAAAAGAGAAAGGTACAGGCAGAAGACGGTATCGCAGATCTGAGCCAGTACGTCGACTCTCTCGTTATCATACCCAATGAAAGACTGAAGCAGGTCTCCGACAGACCCATCACCATGCTGAACGCTTTTGAGATCGCAGACGACGTTCTCTCCCATGGCGTGCAGTCCATTTCTGAACTTATCAACGTCCCCGGTTACATCAACCTCGACTTCGCAGACGTCACCTCCGTAATGCAGGATGCAGGCTATGCACACATGGGCGTGGGCTCCGCTTCCGGTAAGGAGAAGGCAGAGCTGGCTGCCAAGGCGGCTATCTCCAGCCCGCTGCTCGAGACCTCTATCAACGGTGCCCGCGGTATTCTGGGCAACATCACCGCGTCTCCCGACATCAGTATGGACGATATCGACACCGCCTGCACCATGATCGCCAACGAGGCTCATGAGGACGCAACGGTCATCTGGGGTGTTGTATTCGATCCGGAGATGGAAGATGAGATGAAGATCACCATCATCGCTACCGGCTTTGAAAAGACCGGCAAGCCCGCAGAGGTCAAGCCTGCAGCTTCCGCTGCAAAGCCCGAGGAAAAGGTCGAGACTGAGACCGAAACTGAGGCCGAGGCCGGTGTCGGCGCAGAGGAAGAGAAGAAGGACGGGGATATCTCCGATGACGATCTCGACGAGCTTCTCGATATGCTTTCCGGCAAGGAAAAGAAACCCGAAAACCCCATGAACGGACTCAAGAGATTCTTCTGATAAATAAAAATTCACCCTTACCGATAGCTACGGGTGGATAAGGAAGTAATTCCAAAAACAATACCGTAGCATCGCAAAGGCAAAGAAAAAACGCTCAGAAAGGCAGAAATGCTTTTCTGGGCGTTTTTCTATTTCGATAAATCCGCACATTCGATTTATCAACCGCTATCGCTTACAATATAGGCACAAGGAGGCGATAACTATGAAGATCAAACGAAAATACTTTTACTTGGACGACTTTGAACACAGGTTACTGGTTGGGTGCCTTATGACGGCACGGAACGAGTACATTCATGAGGATAAGCCGATTGAGGACGTCAATGAACTGATATTGAAAATCATTGATGCCCCGACAAAGAAACTGCGGGTTATCGTAAAGGAGGACGCATAATGGATAAGTACATAACGGATGAGCGAACCGGGCTGAAATACGAGCTTGTCGGGGATTACTATCTTATCGCAGGTGACGACGAGTTGGAGGAACGCCCGATCGGAATATGGGGACAACGGCGCTTGCGGTATCTGAAGCAACACCGCAGAACAGTTTACGCCGAGCTTCTGACGAGCGGAAAGCTGAATGAATACCTTACCGATCTGAACGAGCAGGCGGAGGATATGTTCTTTCGGCTGATAAAAGAACTTACCGAAAAAGAAGGTATCACAGAAACGCTCAAAGCAGAAAATCAAATGCTTTGGGTGCAGCGGATGAATGTGATACGGCAAGCAGCAACAGAATTTGTCAACAATGATTTAATCTACACATAACCATCGCACAGCGGCAGAGAAATCCCTGCCGCTATTTTTATAAACTGAATAGCCGGAACTAACTTTGGCAAAAAGAAAGATATATACTTCAATATGTCATATATACTTGACACATTGATGTTATCGTGCTATAATAAACATACACCGAAATAGTGCTTTGGTGACTATTGGTGAATACATCGCTGTTATAGGAAGGTTTTTTATGAATACTTTTAATCAGATTCTTAGCGTGATTGGTTGTGCGGCTGCTTTCTTGGTCTTTTTCTTGTTTCTGTTCTTTATTACCAGAAAGAAAAAGAATAACAAGAATGCCGAGTACGATGAGCGGCAGATAGCAGCACGGGGCAAGGCATTCAGAGCAGGCTTCTTTTCTATGATGCTGTATTTTGCTTGGTTTATGGTTGTTAGCACATTTGAGTTTGAACTAATAAGTAGGTACAATGTTTATATCATTTTTGCCGGAATTGTTTTCGGCATAGGGGTATTCGCCGTTATGGCAATCAAAAACGATGCTTATTTGAAATTAAACACGAAAGTAGGAACACAGCTAAGGGTTATGGTTTTGATTACTGTGGTCAACATTGCGTCCGGCATCGCTAATTATGTTTATGGCGATGCAAAATCCGGCGTTTTTCTGATGAATGCCTTATGCGCTTTGCTTAGCATAGTCATCCTTGCTGCCATTCTTATTCATCAAAAGAAAATGTCAGGCAACGAGGAGGATGCTGAATGAAAAATCTACGACTTAAATCAGCCCGTGCCGCAAAAGATTTGTCTCAGCAACAGCTTGCAGATATTGTTGGCGTATCAAGGCAAACAATAAACTCTATTGAGCTTGGCAATTATAATCCCACCATCAAGTTGTGTCTTGCTTTATGCAAGGCTCTTAATAAAACACTTGATGAATTGTTTTGGGAAGAAGACGAAACACAATAAAGTGCTTCAATGAGAACTCAATATGTGTTTATAAAGGAGAAATATATTATGATACTTGAACTAAAGAATATTGACAAATCCTTCGGAGAAAAGCAAGTTCTCAAAGGGGTTTCTTTTACTGCAGAAAGCGGAAAAGCATTCGGTTTGCTCGGAAGAAACGGCGCCGGAAAGACGACCACCATCCGCATTCTGATGAATGTATTCCCTGCCAACAGCGGCGAAGTATTGGTAGACGGCAAGCCGATTGATTATAATAAGATCGGATTCGGTTATCTTCCCGAAGAAAGAGGGTTGTATCCCAAAAAACTGATTATAGATCAGCTTGTTTACTTTGCCGAACTAAAAGGAGTAGCGCATAGAGATGCAGTGAAAACGGTAGATTACTGGCTTGAACGGCTCGGAATGAGCGAATACCGAAACAAACGATTAGATACTCTCTCAAAGGGAAATCAGCAGAAGATACAGTTGATTACGGCACTTGCCCACGACCCGCAGATCGTGATCCTTGACGAGCCATTTTCCGGTCTTGATCCGGTAAATGCAATGCTGCTCAAGGACGTTGTAAAAGAGCAGATAGCAAAAGGAAAAATCGTTCTGTTTTCCAGTCATCAGATGAGCTACATAGAGGAATTTTGTGACAGCATCGCCATTATCAATGCGGGAAAAGTGGTGCTTCACGGAGATCTGCATGACATAAAGCGAAACTATGTGCGTGACCGCTTGGTCGTCAATACTACGAAGCCCGAACAGATACAGACAGATTTCGGCAGCGCCTGCACGGTCACAGACAATGGCTCGCTGCTGATTCAGCTTGCAAGTCCTGATGATAAAAAAGCGGCGATGAAACGTCTTGTCGAGAACTACGATATTGATGAGGTGAAGGTGTTCGAGCCATCTTTGAACGATATTTTTGTAGAGTATGCGGGCGAGCAGGTGTAAGGAGGCTCAAGTGATGAAACAGTTTGGAACAATACTTAAATTTGAACTTAAAGGATATTTGAAAAACAAGGTTTTTGTCGGCATAACGCTGTTTCTTGTAATCGCAATCGCTGTTGCGATGTTTATTCCCAATATCGCATCGCTTTTCAAATCGGAAGACGGCGAAGCAGATTCCGCAGATATCCCCGTTATGCTTGTGTATGCAGAGGACAGCGAGCTTTCTGCACTTGTAAAGCAGTATTTTGATGAAGCATTTTCGGATTACAAGGTAAAGATTGCCGACGGAACAGTTGAAGATGTGAAGAAACAAATTACTTCCGGCAGTGCAGAATGTGCTTTTGTAATGGACGGTGCAGACTCGTATACGTACTATGTAAACAATCTTTCGATGTATGATTCAAACACCGAGATCGCTAATACGGTATTGCAGGAAGTGTATCGAGTGACGGCAATGGTTCAATACGGTATGACACCCGAACAGGCAGGTAATATTATGTCTGCTCAGATTGAGAGCCGCACTACAACTCTCGGAAAAGACCAAATGCAAAACTTCTTTTATACCTACATTATGATTTTTGCATTGTATATGGTCATTCTGCTTTACGGACAGATGGTTGCTACCAATGTTGCCACAGAAAAAAGTTCGAGAGCAATGGAAGTGTTGATTACAAGTGCAAAACCCACCAGTATGATGTTCGGTAAGGTTCTTGCCTCTTGTTTGGCGGGACTGATACAGCTTGTTGCCGTTTTCGGCTCGGCTCTCGTGTTCTACAATATCAATAAATCCGCTTGGGGAGATAATATGATTATTGAATCTATTTTCAATATCCCTGTCACCCTGTTTGTCTATATGCTCGTGTTCTTTATTCTTGGCTTCTTGATGTACGCTTTTATGTTTGGGGCAATCGGCTCAACTGCTTCTAAACTTGAAGATATAAACACATCGGTAATGCCGGTTACATTCTTATTTATCATTGCGTTTATTGTGGTAATGGTTTCGATGGCAAGCGGAAACATAGACAACACAGTAATGAAAGTGTGTTCTTACGTTCCGTTTACATCTCCTATGGCAATGTTTACAAGAATTTGTATGAGTACGGTTACTCCCTATGAAATCGCCGCTTCGATCGCTATTCTTGTCGGTACAACCGTAGGTGTTGGCCTCATAGCGGCAAAAATATACCGTGTCGGTGTTTTGCTGTACGGTACCACCCCGAAAATCGGATCTATTATCAAAACAGTTTGGAAAGCGTAAATTTATAGAACTTTGTATGCCCAATAAATGCACGGCGGCGGGGATTTTCCCCGCCGCTTTGATTGTTATAGCTGTGGCATTCTTTTCGTTTTGCATTTTACTTTGTGCTTATTTTCAAATTGTTGTTCTTTATGGTCATGAATTGTTTCTTCGACATTCATACATCAGCGCAGTTCATCTTTCTTCTGAATAAATAATGTCTTTTACTCCGTAGATAATATACTTTTATCATCTTACGGAAACCACGGCTGCTTAAGCTGACAGATTTCAACATTGCAAATTTTCATTGACGGATCATAATGTTTGTCAAGATAGTGTTGAACACATTGGTAATGGCAATCTGGGAAATCAACGGGACCCTGCGTTTTTGTTATTTATTAACTCACGCAATTGCTTTGCTACAATTATTTATGTATGTATTCAATATACTGGTATTTGCTGTTTTGACTGCGCTTCAGCATGGCTGAATAAACCTTGTTGTGTAGATCAGATGTCTTTTCTTTTACGGTATCTCCCTGAGCACAAAAAGGTCCGTCTAACCATACTTCCATAATGGGTCGCTTGAAAGCCTTTGATTTTCGATATGTCACAGTCATTGCGAAGACTGATTTATTCAGCTTTGTCGGATATTTGAAAGAGGCTTCCGGAAAAGGTCTGATTTCCGTATAATATTCCCATACGTGAGCCTCTGGATAAATAACGATAGGATGTTCTTCTTTGAGGCGGGTTTCTATTGCCGCGTTTAAATTTCTCATTCCGTGCAGTGAATCTGCAATGGGAAGTGCTCCAAGGAAAGGAAGTACATTTCCTATAACGGGAATACCGTAATTCGCCGGACTGACAACGGTAAAAATCCTTTTTGGCAGCACACAGAGTGCGGGAATAAAAACATCACCAACCGGTTGCGTATGATTTCCGTAAATGAAAAAATCCCCGTTTATGTTTTTCAGGTTTTTTCTTCCCTTTATCCTCATATGCAGAAACAATCTGCAATATATTGCGCCGAACACAACAGCAAGGCAGTAAATAATACCGGACAATACTCTGAACACAAAATCCGTTCGTACCCATTTGTAATCTTCAGGCATCTTGTATTGCTGATTTTTACTTATTTCAAAATCATCGGTAAAAGAAGAGTAATATCTGACTTTCTTCATATTGATCCCTTCCAGCCTGCAATATCGGAATTTTCAAATGCGTAGGACAACGGTTTCCCGTAAACCTCCTCGTAGCATTTCTTCTTGAGAGCATAATCCATTGCTGCGAGAAATTCGGTATTCTCCTTTACCGATTTTTCTGTATCGGGATATAAGACATCAAGTACGTGAAGAACATATCTGACTTTTCTGAATTCATCGGTGTCGTCCTCGTCTGTATCCACTATTTCCACAAAGCATGAAATTATCGGCACATTTAACTTGGCAGCATAAAAATATGCACCGTTTTTCGGCGGTCTCGGTTTTCTGTAATTGAACCACATTTCCTGTTCCGGATATAGCAAAATGGCATGTTTTTTCTCCACAAGTCGTTCCTGCATTATGTAAAGAAAATCACGAGCCAAATATCTCGGTTCGGTTGAAATGGGTATGGTATCTGCATAATTCATCAAAAAACCGATGGAACCTGTCATTGCAAAATTCGAGGTTTGACTGATTATTCCGAGGTCCTTTCTGCCGAGTTTATTTGTCAGATGACGAATGACAGTATTTTCAAGCGGATTAAAATGATTGCTCGTTATGAGAACGCCGCCTAAGTCTTTCGGAATTTTTTCCATTCCGATGATCTCGGTGTTTCTGTTGATTATCCGTGTGGCTGCTTTTGCCAAAGAAATCCCTATCATTGAATGCATTTTGTACGAAAGCAGATCTTTACTTTGAACGTAATGTTCGGTTATTCTTTTGCTTTGCTCGGCGGTGAGAATAGGATCATCCAATTCAACCTTGCTGTGAAACTGGCTGCTTTCGGCACATTTTTTTATGTTTTCGATAACCGCACGTCGATTGCTGCCGATAATCATAATCTGATTTTTACTCCTTTATCGTATAACTTTTTGAAGGTGATTGCGTTTTCGGGAATTTCCGTTCCTCTGCACACAAGCAATTCCATACATTCACGGTCAGCTTTTTTCTTTTCATCGGAATAAGCTTTCTTGTATGCGTGAATCTCGTCAAAATATCCGCTTCCTTCGGCGTATTTCCAAAAGACGTCCTCATACTGCACATTGTCGTAGCACCACGGCTTTGAAAAGAGATTGTAATGAATGAGATGAGGTGCCGAAAGAGGTGGTCTTGAATCGTTGGGCATTGTGTCCCATCCCTCTTCAAGGTACAATATTTTACCGTTGCACATAGCATTGAGATAATCCTGATCGGGTGCAATCGTGTCAAAATGATAGGTGTTAAGTAAATTGAGAAAATGTTCCTCCAAATTACATTCACGCATCTTTTTAAGATTCATCAGAAGCACACCGGAATTTATATATTCGTTTCCTTTGACACCGACGGCATTCTCGGTATAGGCAACGAGCGGGGGTACGTCAGCAATAGATAAATCGTTGCAGGCACCGATGAGATTATCACCAAGCTCAGTATAAAAAAGATTTGCGATGTCATCAGTCAGAACAACGTCGCTGTCGATATATACACCTTTATCGTATTGTGGGAACATCGCCGGTATGAACAGACGAAAATAAATGGTCAGCGTAAAATAGTCGCAGCGGAGGCGATTACACATTCTGTCATCCAAAGCATCAAAATTGGCTTTCATCGGTATAAGGTTGATTCGGAAATGATCTGTTTCAAGTGATTTGATTTTGTTGATGTTTTCCTTGCTCAGTTCTTGATGCAGGACGATCGCTCGATAGCTTTGATCGGCATTCGAGTTTTCGATAGCAGAATGAAGTGCCACTGCTAAAAACGGAGCATAGCCATCATCAATCGTGAAAAAAATCGGAATTTCTCTGTTCATATTAAATTACTCCTTTGGTATTCATCTAAAATGTCGTCAAATTCGTAAACACCGAGCTCACCGTGCAATCTATCGGTATCCCACGGCTTTATCGTAACAGCACGTATGTATGGGAAGAATTTGAAAAAGGTTGTGAAATGCTTAAGTGCGGTGTCTTTTTTGATTTTCCCCTGCGCATTATATCGATCGGGTATTTTGTGTTTGACGGCAATCTTGTTCAACGCCGTCTGATCGGGCATGAACATTTTTTTGTCACGGCAGACTGCACGGCATTTTTCAAAAAGTCCGTTTTTTCGTATGTTATTCATATTCATCAGTAAAACGCCGGAATTCAGATAATCATGTTTCAAAATATTACCGAAAAACCATTTACCGTATCTGTCAGGCACGCCGGCAATTTCAACATCCGAGATATCTGTATCAAACAGACCTCCTATATCTGCACGGCAGAGAACATCGGTGTCAAGATATAATATTTTGTCTGGAATTTCCGGTACCATATCGGCAAACAGGCGCAGCATGCAAAGCGGCGTAAATCTTGTGTCCATATTAGCCGTGGGAAGATAACCGGAGAAAAGGTTACTGACATCAAAAAGCTGCACGGTAGTCTCTTGATCTTTTTCCTGCAGCTTTTTTTCAAGCTTGTCTGCAAAGGTTTGCTTTATTGCATTGCGATTTTCGACCGATGCGGTCATAATATAAAAATTCACGGTTCTTTTTGTGTTTTTGGAAACAGAAAGTGCTGACAAAAATATGCCTTCACATATACCCTCGTCGCCGCAAAAAAGAATATTCAAGCAAGTTCACCGCCTTTCTGCGTTTATTATATTGTGAGGGATGAAAGCAGTCCACCCCTTTCTAAGAGAATCCTGTTCTACACATTGAGTTGTTCAGAGTAGAACCCTTCTCCGAGGCACTCTCCGAATCGTAGAATCCACAAAAAGCGCCCTGTTCCGGCACAGAACAGGGCGTTAAACATATGCGATTATTTGATTTTCGGTTTGCGTATATGTGACCAAAGGATAATAACGATTTGACCGAAAACTCCCAAAAGATATATCAGTGCAACGTTTATCCCGAAATGCAAAAATGTAATATGTATGGCACCGAGAATTGACCACACCAGTCCGGAAATAATGAAGTAATTATTTCTTGGATTGAACCAAATAGAATTGAAGACTAATCTTACAATCAAAGAAATCGGTAAAGCATATACAAAATAAAGCCATTGGAATGTCGCCCTACTTGTAATTAAGGTTGTGAGGATAAATGCGAAGAGGGCTATAAACCATACAATACTTTCAGAAATATAGGAGATCACTCTCCGATTATATTTTGCTTCATTTTGTCTGGTCTCCTTAACGGCTTCTTCTATATTTTCGGATCTCACCAAGTAATCAAGAGTAACGCCAAACAAATCTGCGATTTCCACAAGAATTGAAATATCGGGGGATGATTCTGCTCGCTCCCATTTTGAAATGGTCTTATCGGAATAATTCAGCTTTTCTGCAAGTTCCATTTGAGTCATGTTATTCAAAAGACGAAGTTCGGTAATGTTTTTTGCGACTGTATTTTTTATATCTTCCATAATTATGCCTCCGAAAACAAGCAACAAAATATTTTATCGTGAATGCTGACCACAAATGGAGCATTCCACACCATCACAGATGATTTGTTTTTCCTGTGCTATTTCCAAATGCATTTTATCGTATTTTTTATTTTGAAAATTAACAAACAAATACATCAAAGAGGTGAACAGGAAACCGCAAAGAGCTCTGGAAATCACGCCTATCCAAGCATTCCGCTTCAAAATACCAATTACCGCTCCCATAGGTATGCCAAACAGCAAAGTGGTTAAGGTGTATTCTTTTATACCGTTCTTATAAATCATAATCTTTGCCTTTAGGCTTTGACCTTTCAAAACTCATTTCTCTTCCCAATCAGTATCAGAGCCGCAATCTGCGTCACAACACCAATGATAATAGTTCTTATATATACGAATTCCCTGCCAACTTCAAATTTGTCCGTCGTATGCGAATAATCTCAGCCAACGTCCCTACTGTGTAATAAAAAAAGCGCAAATTACTCCATAAAGAACAACTTGCGCATCGATTCAATCCCATATCAACTTATATCTCAAAATGTTTTCGGCTCGCTGATCGCAAGCAATTATATTATGTAAATAATATCATAAATTTCGACAAAAGTCAATATCAGACACTCCGAAAACGCTTTACATCCTTTTCTTTTCATATTTTACTTGGTGCTCTGTTTCTTAGATGTTATAAATTGATATCTTACAAAAGCCCACCCAAAATCAAGATTTTTCTCTTGACTCCGGGCGGGGTTTTTTTGCGTTTACGGGCTATATTTTTGTGATCGGCAAAACTACCGTCTGCGGGAATTGTTCCTTTGCGGCTTGACGAACGATCCAGTCGCCTGCGACAGCGAAGAAGAAACCGCCCTTTTTATCGGCGTACACGTAGCGGTTAACGTCGTAATCGTCCTCACCGGGCGTATAGTGAATCTCTCCCCAGTCGTTATTGTGGTCGGCGCAGTATTCATAAACAATCTCGGTTTTCGTCTTTTTCTTTCGTCGTAATTCTACGATGTGGATATATTCGTCAATGGCAAGCTCAATGAGGATTTTGTCGTATGCCTTATGAACGATACGGTAAGCGGTATCCGGCGAAGACAGGGTATGCTGCAAGGCAAGATCGGCGTATGCTTTTTTCTGCCGGAACAGCTTTACGGGAGAACCGTTTTCATCTTCTCCCATCTCAAAGATACCGTGACATTCTCTGCAAAAGCCGAGATGCTCGGCAATCATTGAACGTTCCCGGATATCCAGCTTTTCATAGCGGTCAAATACGGCATCCGCCCGCCATTCGTCAAAGAACATCTTTGCCGGATCGGTGGTATCATCCCGTGTTACATCCTCTGAGGAAGTTTCGCTGTCCTCGTCGGCGTACTTGCGGTAGAAATCGACATAAGACATATTCCGTAGT
>JAZLKW010000085.1:0-27866 GCA_045597805.1 Candidatus Avispirillum sp.
TAAGAGTTAAGTTTTAAGAGGCGGCTCTGCCGCCCCTATCACTATCAGCGAGGCGAGCACCTCAGTAAGCCTTCCCCAGTGGGGGAAGGGGGACCGTCTTTTTTGCGAAGCAAAAATCGCTTGCGCAGCAAGCGCTGACGGGGGATGAGGTGTCTCATCAGCACAACTTTTCTTACAGTATAAACCTATCGTAATCGTTCAGAAAGACACCTCATCCGCCAAGTGTAACGATGCACTCCTTCCCCATATTTAAGTATCACTTCGGCAAAGGCTCCGCCTTTGCGGGTACAACGTCAGCAGACCTCCCTCATATGCTGTTCTTTGACGTTGTACTGGGGAAGGCTTACTGAAGTGTCCGCTCCGTGTACAGCGGGGCGTACGGTTCAAGTCACTTGGCACTTGCGACTTGCGACTTGTGACTTCCCCGCAAAACTATAATTTGCATCAACAAGAAAGCCCCCGGAAAGGGGGCTTTTTCATTATTATTTTTTCTTCTCGGGGGTAATTACTCTGCCCTCTCTGATATGCTTCTTTCTGCGCTCGCGGCGGGCTTTTCTGCTCTTGTGGGTGAGGATAAGGATTATGACCGTTGCAATTATGACGATGCCCAGAAGCATGAATACCGTCGTAGTGGTGCCGGGCTTCTTTATCACGGCGATACCGCCCTCGGAAACCTTTATCTTCCTGCCGGAGGTGGTTTTGTAATCATCCGTTATGGTGGGGACGCCGTTCTTTTCCGGCATGGATTTCAGATAGTTCTTGAACGCTACCCATTCCTTTATCTCCCTGCCCTCCGTATTTATCATTGAGCAGTCGTAGAAATTTTCCACCGGGGTGCCGTCCGCGAACTTGGGCACGATTTTTAAGATACCCTTGGTGAGACCGTTGAGCATACCCAGCATATTGGCAGCGTACATATTGCAGGCGACCTTATAGAGCTTTCCGTCGTCTATCTCCTCCCTCGTGCCGTCGGGGCGGACAAGGCATATATCCGTAACGCGGTCAAGGATGGCGCGGCGGGTATTGAACGTATAGCTGAGGCCGGAATAGCTCATTTTGATATAGCTGACCATAGGTCCGAGGGAAGCGTCCAGCTCGCACATGAGCCGAAGTTCTTTGCCCGTGATGTACGCCGTGAGCAGGGGATGGCCCGCGGAGCCGTCGGCGCCCACTCCGAGAGAGCATATCTCAAAGGCGTCCGCCGTGGTGATCTCTCCCTTACTGAATGAGCCGCGGACGGTACCGAGGCCCACGAGCGCCACGTCGATATCGTCGATACCGTTGCGCTTCGCCTCATAGATATAGGAATCGGCGATAAGGTTGCCGAAGGGGTTCTCCCCGTGGGTCGCGGTCATTTCGCCGAGGGTCATGAAATCGAAATCAAGGCGGCAGAGCACGTCATCATAGCCCACGCCCTCGTCCTTGAGGTAGGTCTCGTTGATACGCTTTTTGTATTCAGCCGCCTTTTTCGCCAGCACCTCGTCCTCTTTCACATTCTCATCGCAGGGGATGAGAATGTAATCCTTACAGAGGACGCCGCTATCTCCGACGGTCACGTCAAGCATACCGAGATAAGAGAGATATTCGCCGCAGGAGACGAGGATGGTCTTTCCCACGATGACGGGCTTGTCGTATTTGGTATGGGAGTGACCGCTGATGACAATGTCTATATCGGGCACCTCTTTGATGAGGTCGAAGTCCTCGCCGGTCTTGCCGTCGCCTGTGGTGCCGCAATGGGAAAGGCACATGATGAGGTCAGCCTCGCCGGAGCTCTTTATTTCTTCGACGGTTTTCTTCGCCGAGTCGATATAATTCTCAAATCCGATCTTCGCGGTGGGAGCGCAGGAGAGGCAGTCGATGCCGAAAAGTCCGAAGACCGCCATTTTCACGCCGCCTACATCGAGGATCTCATACTTTTTCACGCCGTAGTCGCGCATGGCGTCGGCGAGAGGCTTCTGCTCCGCGGTCAGCTCGCCGTCGGTGATCATATTGGTCTCAACGATACCGGGAAGAGGATCGCCGGAGGCTTTGGCGTTCCGGAGCATCTGAGAAAGCCCCTCGTCACCGTAGTCGAACTCGTGGTTTCCGAAGGTGGTCAGTGCACAGCCAAGCTCCCCGAGAAAGCGGAGCTCGTAGGCATCGGTGGAAAAGCCCGCCTGCAGGAGCGTTCCCATGGAGAAATCGCCCGCGTCCACGTAGACGGAGGAATCGGTACGGTTTTCGTCGAGCAGGGTCTTAAGTCTTGCGGCGCCGCCGTGAGAGCGTACCTTTCCGTCGATCTCGGCATTGGCGTTCATAAAGTATGAATGGATATCGTGGGTAAAGAATATGCGTACGTCCCTCTCCTCCCCTGCCGCGGACACGGGAATTACGGAAATGAGGATGATGGCAGTTAAGATCAAAGCAAGAAAACGTTTCATTGCGCGCTCCTTTTTCTTTTTTACCTATTCATTTTACCACTATTTCCCCGTTTTTTCAATACGAAACGCCCCGCAGACGCACGGCTTTCGGAGTGCGTGCGGTCATATATTTGCGGGAATATCGTGTGAAAGTACTGTGGGAGTAAGCTGTTTAATGTTAGTCATTTGTCTTTTATATATCGAAATATGCTATTTTAGACATTTGTAGAATCTAATTGCGGCAAAATTTAAAGTAGCTAAACGGCGGCTTTGGGACGTTTTTGGGACAGACGGTGCGGTATGATCAGGGCACAGAACAGAAAGAAGGTGCGAAAATATGCTGGAGATTCTTCTCATCGGTATTATCGTAGGTTACTGGAAGTTGCTCTTTCACAATAAATTTTGACTTCTTCCCTTTTATGTGCTATCATAGATAAAAAGGATAAAAAGGATAAAAAGGAGGCGGGAGACGATGGCGGAAACGTTTATATACGCGGCGGACGTGACGGCGCTTTCGGATGCGTCGGTCTTTGAAAAATGTTATGCCGCGGTATCCGGGGAGCGGCGCGAAAAGATCGACCTCTGCCGCAGGGATGCCGACAAAAGGCTCTCTCTCGGTGCCGCCCTGCTTTTGCGGCGCGCGCTCTCGGACTGCGGGCTCGACCCTGATTGCAATATCGTACGCGGTGAGCACGGGAAGCCGTATATCCCGGGCGGTGCGTTTTTCAGCCTTTCCCACTCCGGAAAGATCGCGGTATGCGCCCTCTCGCCCTTTGAGGTGGGCTGCGACGTACAGGAGATGACCGCGGTGCGCGACCGGGTGGCAAAACGCTTTTTCGCGCCGGAGGAATACGCGCACGTCAGCTCCGCCGGATCGGAGGAGGAGCGGCTCGACCTCTTTTTCCGCTACTGGACGCTTAAGGAAAGCTTTCTCAAGGTAACGGGGCGCGGGCTGTCTCTGCCGCTGGGGTCATTCCGCATCGTTTTGGACGGTGATATCTCGGTGATACACAGCGTGGACGACCGTGAGTACAGATTTTTCGAGTATCCCACGGACGGTTACAGATGCGCTCTGTGCATCGCGGGGGAGTGCGGAAAACCGGGCTTCAGGGTAATTGATTTAAAGGAATAAAAGAAAGAGCAGATGGATCGTTATCTGTTCTTTTTGTTCACGGTTATAAGCATCACGGGGCGGTAGCGTCCCGCTTTCAGCCTTGCGGAGACGGAGGGCCCCCAGCTTTCGGCGGCTTTGCTGTTCGAATAGGTGTTATATCCTACGAAGCGGTCGCCTTCCCTGCGAAGGGTCACGAAATGGGCACCCTTTTTGTGGAAGAACCAGGCTATGGAAGCATCGCTTTCCGCGGCGGCGGCATCGTATTTTTCGGGGTCGCGGACGATCCGGACGGAGAGCCCGCGGCGGCGGAGAAAGCGCACTATGGCAAGGGGGCGGGTGCCGAACACGCCGAACAGGAATACTCCCGTCCACTCAAGCTCGCGGATGATATCCTCCGCTTTTTCATTTCGTCCCAGAAGACAGAGCGCGTTATACACCGCGATCCAACCGCAGCCGTTATAGCTCGTTCTGAAAAGGGCGTATCTCAGCTTTCCCACGTCGCCCGTCTGATTGACGATAAGCCCCTCGGGCGAGGCTTTTTTATTATGCCGGTAGTTGGAAAGGGTGCGGATGAGGTACGCGAAAAGCGCCGGCGCCAGAAGTGCGGCGGCGATCAACCATCCCATAAGCTTATCCCCCTTTCGTCTTTTTTTGCATTATACCCCATTTTCCCGGGAAACACAACAGTGAAGTGAGAGAGGCTATCGAGCGCACCGCTTAAAACTTAACTCTTAAAACTTAACTCTTAAAACTTAAAACTGAAAAAGCCCGCCTGGGGCGGGCTTTTTCCTCAGAACTCCACCGTTTCGGGGGCGGAGGTGAAGGACGAGAAGGTGGCGGTGGCATCCTTGAGCCAGAACACCTGGGTGTTGCCGTCGTTTTCGTCGTACATGGAGCGAAGCTCGGGATAATTATCGAGCATCGCTTTTTTCGCTTCCGTTCTGTCGTCCTCAACGAAGGTGGCGGCCACTCTCAGCCAAGTGCCGTTCATGAAGGCACATATCTCGCCCTTGGGGTTTGCCGCAAGCTGGCGGGACACGGGCTTTATCTTTCCCGTCTGGATATAGAGCTTTCCCTCGAAGAGATTGACCGTTCCGAAGGGGCGCACTCTGGGCTGATCGCCATCGACCGTTGCGAGATAGTAGGTCCCGGCGCTTTTCAGAAATTCGTATACCTTTTCCATGATTTTCTCCTTTTCCTTTTTAACGTTTTATATTCTGTTATATTCCTTCAGCTTTTTGAGCCTTAATTTTTCTATCTTACGGTGCAGGTCGTGGGCGCGCTCGCCGTCGTACACCAGCGTTTCGGCGATCTCCTCGAATGTTTCGTCCCGCTCCTTTTGGTCGGCTATGTAGACGAAGTCGAGATAGCACTCGTGGCACCAGTAGTTGCGCTTCTCGCGGATCACGTCCAGAAGGTCGTAGTCCGGCTGGGAAAGGTCGGGGTGGCCGTCGCTGTAATCCAGCTTTTCAAGCTCCTTTACGATTTTCCCGAGGTTCGCACGCTCGAGGTCGCCGAGATTCTCCGTAAAGTCGCCCGGCTTCATGGCGGCGTATATTATGCGCAGGTCGTGCTCTATGCACTGAACGTGATGTATGAGCTCACTGTGCCTTATCCTGAATTCTTCGCGGGTCATTTTTTTGTCCTTTCTGTTTTTTCCGTTATACGCTTTACGTACTCCATCGCCCAGATCGCGGAGGACCAGCCCTGCACCTCCATGCCGCAGTTCATGCCGTTTTCGGCGTCGAGGTACTCGTTGGGACGGTAGTCGCCGGGAACTTCAAGGTCGTAGTAGCCGAGGGTCTGCGCATATCGGAGGGCTTCTTCTTTCCTGCCGTTCTTATATCTGCCCGCAAGGTCACAGAACATGAGCCACGGCCATATACCGCCGTTATGATAGGTGCCGCCGCGGTTCCAGACCTCCTCTCCCTCGCGGTAGGGGAAGGTCTCCCTTATGCCGTATCCGCACTCGTTTTTTCCGAGAGCCGAATATATGAGCGGGATCTTTTCTTCGGGGACGACGTCAAAGAATATGCCTGCGGTCTGGTCCTCCAGCACGTGGTCGCGCAGTATTCCGTCGTACCATATCTCGACGTAGTGGTCGCCCAAAAACATTCCGCCGCGCTCCGTGCCGTCGAAGGGGGCGTTTATTTTTGCGGAAGCTTTTTCATAGATCGCTTCGTACCTTGCGGCGATATCTTCCTCGCAAAGCTTCCGGGCGAGGACAGCGCCCTCCTTCAGGGTCGCCAGCCACAGAAGACAGAAATGTGGGGCGAGCTTTCTGCCCACCACGTAGGAGACGTCCTTCCAGTCACCCCAGTAGCACTCGGGATTTTCCGGAGGCTCCTGCTCGGGGAGGCCGTCGCCGTCACGGTCACGGGAGATGAGAAACTCCACCGACTTTTTATACGCCGGGAAGAGCTTCCGGAGGAAATCCGTGTCGCCGTGATACTTATGATACCGCGCTATCCGCAGGCAGAAATACTCGTTTATGTCAATATCGTATTCCCGCTCGATGAGGGGGAGGATCGTAGTGGGTATCTTTCCCGTTTCACTCTGGGCGGCTGCAGATATCTCTATCATTTTCCGTTCGAGATCCGGGAAATACATGAGGTGCATGAAGGTGGTCCAGAATGAATCTCGCTGATTCAGCTCGCTGTATCCCATGGTGATGACCGTGCCGCTTTTATCGGCTTTTGTCAGCATGACCGCCGCCTGGGTATACCAGCGGGTATATTCCCACACCTTACCGTTCCCGAGGCGGGGAATCGCCGCGATAAAGCGGTCCAATCCCCGGCGGAGGGCGTCATAGTTTTCTATGCCGAAAGCGGACAAGGTCTCGGGGGTATGGTTTGATGCGTGGGGATTATCGGGAGAATATACGCCGAAAAGGGCGGTGATATCCGCCTTTTCCGTGAAGGTGACGGCCGACTCCGCCTTTTTTTCGCCGTATTCGTCCATTACGCGCACAAAGGATTTTTCATCCGTTTCGAAGCAGAGCCCGAGGCTCACGGTATGCTCTCCCGCAGCTTCGACGGAAAAGCGCATGAGTATGAAGGGGAGGAACATATCCTCCGCTTTTCCGGGGGTGACGGGGGCGAAGGTGCAGAAGGAAAAGCGCACGTTTCCCGCAGAACCCTCCGCACGGTACAGGGGATAGGTATTTTCCGTGACGGTCATCTCCGAGAGGGGCACTGTCACTCCGTCAACCGTGAGCGATGCGGACACGGATCCTATGGGGACGATACCGTTTTTCCCGAACTCGAAGGAGGGGGGATTATATCTTACGTTCTCAAAAAGGTGCTCACCGCCGATCTCCGACGCCAGCACGGAATTTCCCGCCGTATAACCTCTGTGGTTTTCCATATTTTCACCTTTCGGAAAGCTTTTTTCTCATTATACCACAGGGTGCCCGATTATTCAATACGGGCACTGTTTGCTATTTCCCGTTTCCGTGATACAATGGGGAACAACGACATGGCGTTCTGTCTCGCACCCGTCGATAAGGCGGAGAATATCACCGGGGAGAAGCTTTTCGGCGGCGCCATGAACTATCTTTCCGCCGCAGGAATGACAGAGGCGGGAATCGACAGTGTTATTGCAAAAATCACGAAATAACGTTCTTTGGACAGCCGGGAGACCGGCTGCTTTTTTTCTTTATAAAAAATATAATAATTTTTCGTTTTAGTATTGACTTTAACGCTTTATCGCTTTATAATGATAAAGTAAATAAACTCGGGAGAAGAAAAATGGATTTTCATAGCGAATTGACAGACCGTCTTTATAAGGTCATATCGGAGCTTGACACCGTTGAGGAATGCAGGCGCTTTTTCGAGGATCTGTGCACCATCAAGGAGATACAGGACATGGGTCAGAGGCTTGAGACCGCCATTCTTCTGGACAAGGGTCTCAGCTACAAGCAGATCGCAGACACCGTTGGCATCAGCTCTGCCACCATCAGTCGCGTCAGCCGTTCCCTCTCCTACGGATCCGACGGTTACCGTATGGTGATCGACAGGTTGAAGGAGGAAAAGAAATGAATATTTGCGAAGGCGTTCTGCAGAACGAGGAGAAAATAATGCTCGCGCTTCGCGGGCTCTATCTTGAGCGCGGCTACAAGTCCTTCCGCATGAGCAAGTTCGAGGAATACGATCTTTACGCGGGGAACAAGGACTTTCTCGTTTCCGACAACGTCATAACCTTTACCGACACCGACGGCAAGCTTATGGCGCTGAAGCCCGACGTGACCCTTTCCATAATCAAGAACGGAACGGACGAGCCGGAGCGCGTTCAGAAGGTGTTCTACAACGAGAACGTATACCGCGTCTCCAAGGGCACGGGCTCCTTCAAAGAGATCATGCAGACCGGCGTGGAATGTATCGGAAATGTAGGCACCGCGGAGGTCTGCGAGGTGCTCACCCTTGCGGCGGAGAGCCTCCGTATGATCTCCGGCGGCGCTGTTATCGCCCTTTCGGATCTGAGCGTGCTTTCCGAGATCGTTGATAGCGCGGAACTGGACGCCGAACGTCAGCGTGCGCTTTTTGCCGCCGTCGGCGAAAAGAACGTTTCCGCCATCAGAGCGATAGCTCCGGACGCGGTCTCCGAAAAGCTTACGGCGCTTCTCGGCGTCAGCGGTATGGTCTGCGGTGTGACGGACAGGCTTGATGCTCTTCTTTCCGACGTCAGAGCATACGGTGATTTCAGAAAGATACTGTGCTCGCTCAGCGAAACGAAGCCGGCAGACGTCTTCTGCATCGACTTCTCCGTGACGGGTGATCCCAACTACTACAACGGCACCATCTTCAAGGGCTTCGTACCCGACGTGCCCGAGGCGGTGCTCTCCGGAGGACAGTACGACAGGCTCATGAGCCGCATGGGAAAAAGTTCCCGTGCCGTGGGGTTCGCGGTCTACACCGACGCCTTTGACCGTCTCGACCTGTCCGACATGTCGGGAGAACGCGCTTGCGACGGTTTCATCAACGTAGCGTTGCCCAAAGGCAGACTGGGCGAAAAAATATACAGGATGTTCGAGGCGGCAGGCTTTGAGTGTCCCGCCATACTCGAGCCCAACCGCAAGCTTATTTTCGAGAATCCCGAACGGGGCGTACGCTATTTCTGGGTGAAGCCCTCCGATGTTGCCATATACGTGGAGCGGGGCGCCGCCGACATCGGCGTTGCGGGAAAGGACATCACTCTTGAATACGAGCCCGATGTCTATGAGCTTCTGGACCTGAAAAAGGGGGCATGCCGCATGGCGGTGGCGGGTCCCCGGGGGTACACCGACGACCCGTCGAAAACTCTGAGGGTCGCCACGAAGTTTTCGAACATCGCGAAGAACTACTATCGCGCAAAGGGGCGCGATATTGACATAATCCACCTTACCGGCTCTATCGAGATCGCTCCCATTCTGGGGCTTTCGGATGTTATCGTAGACATAGTGGAGACCGGAGCGACACTGAGAGAGAACGATCTGGAAGTGCTTGAAACGGTGGTACCCATCAGCGCAAGACTCATCGCCAACAAGGCAGCTTTCCGCTTCAAGGGAGCGCAGATAGAAAAAATCGCCGGCGAGCTTGCGCGTATTACGGAGGAAAACGATGATTAAGATAATGAGATCCGGCGAAGTGGCGCCGGATGAGATATTCGCCAGAGTGACCCCGACGGTAGACGTTGCGGCCATAGTCTCCGAAATAATAGAAAACGTTAAGAAAAACGGCGACAGGGCACTTTTCGAATATACGGAAAAGTTTGACCGCGCGCGGCTTTCCTCCCTGCAGGTGACGGAAGAGGAGATTGCGGAGGCTATCGCCTCGGTGGATACGGACTTCATACGCATACTTGAGCGCGCCGCCGCCAATATCAGAAAATTCCACGAGAAGCAGAAACGTACCGGATTCATCATAAACGACGAGGACGGTATCCTTATGGGTCAGAAGGTCATCCCCGTGGACCGCGCGGGTCTGTACGTGCCCGGCGGTACGGCGGCATACCCCTCCACGGTGCTCATGGACGCCATCCCCGCGAAGATCGCGGGAGTGCCGGAGCTCATTATGGTGACGCCTCCGGGAGCGGACGGAAAAGTAAATCCCGTGATACTTGCCGCCGCGTACGTGGCGGGAGTCGACAAAATATTCAAGATCGGCGGAGCGCAGGCGATAGCCGCTCTCGCATACGGTACCCGGTCCGTTCCGAAGGTCGACAAGATCGTGGGGCCCGGAAACGCTTTCGTGGCAGAGGCGAAAAAGCAGGTCTTCGGCAAGGTCTCCATCGACATGATAGCGGGACCCAGCGAGATACTGATAATCGCCGACAAAAAGACCGATCCCGCTCACGCGGCGGCGGACCTTCTCTCCCAGGCGGAGCACGACAAGCTGGCATCCGCTGTGCTGGTGACCGACAGCGAGGAGCTGGCGGGGGCAGTTTCAGCGGAGCTTGAACGGCAGATACCGCTTCTGGAGCGCGCCGAGATCGCCCGCGCCTCCATTGATAATAACGGCAAGATCATCGTGGCGAAGGATATCCGCGAGGTCATACAGATCTCCAACGAGATCGCGCCCGAGCACCTTGAGCTCTGCCTCGACAACCCCTTTGACTACCTTGACGCCATACGCCACGCAGGCTCGATATTTATGGGCAGAAACTGCCCCGAGGCGCTTGGCGACTACATGGCGGGGCCCAACCACACTCTGCCCACCGGCGGCAGCGCGAAATTCTCAAGTCCCCTTTCCGTGGACGATTTCGTGAAGAAAACACAGTACACCTATTTCACCGAGGACGCGCTCGCGAGAGTTGCCGATGACGTCGCGGCGTTTGCCCGCCGCGAGGGGCTCACCGCGCACGCGAAAAGCGCAGTTATCAGAACCGAGGACAGAAAATGAGCGGCTTTTTCAGTAAAAAATACGCGTCTCTCACACCTTACACACCGGGCGAACAGCCGCGGGAAAGAAAATATCTGAAGCTGAACACCAACGAATCTCCCTTCCCTCCCTCCCCCATAGCACAGAGGCTGGCACGCGAGGAGGCGGGCGATCTTCAGCTTTATTCCGATCCCACCTGCAAAACTCTAACGGCGGTCACAGCACAGTACTACGGAGTGGACGAGGACGAGCTTATCTTCACCAACGGCTCCGACGAGATACTGAATTTCGCGTTCATGGCGTTCTGCGACAATGACACCCCGGCGGTCTTCCCGGACGTGACCTACGGCTTCTATCCCGTTTTCGCAAATCTCAACGGCGTGCCTTACACGGAGATCGCGCTGAACGGTGATTTCACCGTGAACGTTCCCGACTATCTTAATGTCGGAAAGACCGTTTTCATCGCCAATCCCAACGCGCCCACGGGCATCGCGCTCCCTCTCTCCGACATAGAGGAAATAGTGAAGAAAAACCCCGGGAACGTAGTGGTAATAGACGAAGCTTACGTTGATTTCGGCGCGGAAAGCGCCGTTTCGCTGATACATAAATATAACAATCTTCTGGTGACGCAGACCTTCTCCAAATCCCGCTCTCTGGCGGGCGCGAGGCTCGGCGTCGGCATCGCATGCCGCGAGCTTATCGCAGATCTGAATACGATAAAATATTCCACCAACCCCTACAACGTCAACCGCATGACCATGGCGGCCGGCGTGGGCGCCATCACCGACACGGAATACTTCGAAAGGTGCCGCGCCGAGATCATCAGAGTCCGTGGGAAGACCGCGGAGCAGCTCGAAAAAATGGGTTTCACTCTCACCGATTCCATGACCAATTTCCTTTTCGCGAAGCACGAAAAGGTGGGCGGCATGGAGCTTTATCTCGCCTTAAAGGAAAAGGGCGTGCTCATACGTCACTTTGAGACGGAGCGGCTGCGCGACTACAACCGCATAACCGTGGGCTCCGACGATCAGATGGACGCATTTCTCGCCGCAGTGAAAGAGGTACTGGAGGAAAAGAAATGAGAAACGCGAAAATTGAAAGAAAGACCGCCGAGACCGATATTTCTCTCTTTCTGGAGCTCGACGGCAGCGGAAAGTCCGAGATCGACACGGGCGTCGGATTTCTCGACCATATGCTGACCCTTTTCGCCTCCCACGGAAGATTCGACCTTACGGTGAAATGTAAGGGCGACACGTACGTTGACGACCACCACTCGGTGGAGGACATAGGCATCGCTTTGGGAAAAGCGTTTTCCGAAGCCCTGGGAGACAAGCGCGGCATACACCGTTACGGCGACACCGTGCTTCCCATGGACGAGGCGCTCATCCTTTCCGCCGTTGATTTTTCCGGCAGGGAGTTTCTCAATTTCGGACTGAAGCTTACATGCGAAAAGGTGGGGCGTTTCGACACGGAGCTTGTGGAAGAGTTTTTCCTCGGCTTTGTGAGAAACGCGGGATGCGCGCTCCATCTTACCCAGCTTTCGGGAAAGAACACCCACCACATAATTGAGGGAGCTTTCAAGTCCGCGGCGAGAAGTCTCCGTGAGGCTGTCGCCATAGACGGACAGTTTTCCGGCGAGATACCCTCTACCAAAGGAGTTTTATAATGACCGCAATAGTAGATTACGGCGTGGGCAACCTCTTTTCGCTGACATCTTCTCTTGAAAAGATCGGCGAAGAGGTGACTGTGACGGGAGATCCCGCCGTTCTCGCCGCCTCCGACAGGATAATCCTCCCGGGGGTGGGCGCTTTCCGGGATGCCATAGCGAAGCTTCGGGCTACGGGGCTCGTACCCGTCTTAAAAGAGCTCATTGAAAAGGGCAAGCCCGTTATGGGTATATGTCTCGGAATGCAGCTTCTTTTCGACAAAAGCTTTGAGTACGGTGAGTACGAGGGTCTCGGGATAATCCCCGGCGAGATACGGCCAATAGAGGCGAAAGACCTGAAGATACCCCACATGGGCTGGAACGCCCTGACGTTCAAGAACGGCGGGCATCCCATGTTTTCCGATATCAGCGAGGGCGACCACGTTTATTTCGTACATTCATACCACGCGGTGGGCTGCTCTCCTTACACCGTTGCCGTATCGGAATACGGATGTGAGATCACCGCGGCAGTAGCGAGAGACAACGTGATGGGCTGCCAGTTCCATCCCGAAAAAAGCGGCGACGTGGGACTTGCCATCCTTGGGGCGTTCTGCCGAATGAAAGAAGGTGCCGTATGCTGATATTCCCTGCTGTCGATCTCCTTTGCGGTGAGGCTGTGCGCCTCTATAAAGGAGATTACGATAAGAAAACAGTTTACAGCACCGACCCCGTCAGCGTCGCTTTCGATTTCAAAGCCTGCGGTGCGACCCACGTCCATCTGGTGGATCTGGGCGGCGCGAAAAGCGGCGGCACTCCCGATTTCGACGCAGTATGCCGCATCAAGTCCGAGACAGGGCTTTTCTGCGAGATCGGAGGCGGCATCCGTGATATGGACACCGTTGACCGATACGTTTCGGTGGGGCTTGACCGTGTGATACTGGGCACCGCCGCCGTCACCTCCCCGGGATTTGTTGAAGAGGCTGTAAAAAAGTACGGCGAAAAAATAGCCGTGGGCGTTGACATAAAGGACGGCTCCGTCGCCATAAAGGGGTGGACGGAAAGCTCGGGGCTGGACGCTTTCTCCTTCTGCGAAAGGATGGAGGATATAGGTGTTTCGACCATCATCTGCACCGACGTCTCCAAGGACGGCGCCATGGCGGGAACGAACCGTGAGCTTTACCGCAGGCTTTCGGATATGTTTTCAGTTAATATTACCGCCTCCGGCGGTGTCAGCACCATAGAGGACGTCCGTGCTCTGCGGGAAATGGAGCTTTACGGCGCCATCGTCGGAAAGGCGTACTACACCGGAGCGATAGATCTCCGCGAGGCGATAGAGGTGGCAAAATGATAACGAAAAGGATCATACCCTGCCTCGACGTGCGCGACGGTCAGGTGGTCAAGGGCGTAAATTTTGAGGGGCTGCGGAATATCTCCTCCCCCGTGGAGCTTGCCGAATATTACAGTGAATGCGGCGCGGACGAGCTCGTTTTCTACGACATCACCGCTTCCAGCGACGGCAGGAAGCTCTTCACCGACGTGCTGTGCGAGACGGCGAAAAACGTATTCATCCCGCTGACGGTCGGCGGCGGCATCAACACTCTCGAGGATTTCGACAGAGTACTGAAATGCGGCGCCGACAAGGTCAGCGTCAATTCCGGGGCGATCCGCGATCCGTCACTCATCGGTGAGGCGGCAAAGCGTTACGGCGATCAGTGCGTCGTGCTGTCCGTGGACGTGAAGCGCGTGGACGGGACTTTCCGCGTGTTCGCCAAGGGCGGACGCGAGAACACCGGGCTTGACGCCATAGAATGGATAAAACGAGGCGTTGGAAGCGGCGCGGGCGAGATAGTCCTCAATTCCATCGACACCGACGGTGTCAAGGGCGGCTTCGATCTTGAGATGCTGGACGCGGTCTGCCGCGTGGTACAGGTCCCCGTTGTCGCCTCCGGCGGCGCCGGATGTATCGAAGATTTCATCACCCTCTTCAAAACTCTTCCCGGAGTGGACGCGGGTCTCGCCGCCTCCATCTTCCATTTCGGAGAGGTGAAGATACGCGACTTAAAGCTTGAAATGCAAAACAGCGGGATACCCGCCCGTATATAAGGAGATTACAATGATTTCTATTGACGAACTGAAATTTGACGAAAAAGGGCTTATCCCCGCGATAGTGGTGGACGCCGTAACCAAAAAGGTGCTGACACTGGCGTACATGAACCGTGAAAGCCTTGAAATAACCATGGAAAAGCAGCTGACCTGCTTTTGGAGCCGTTCACGGGACGAGCTTTGGCTCAAGGGCGAGACCTCCGGCAACTATCAGCACGTAGTCTCCATAACTGCGGACTGTGATCACGACGCTCTCGTCGTTATGGTGGAGCCCGACGGCCCCGCCTGTCACAAGGGAACGACCTCATGCTTCAACGATACGGTATTCGAGAGCGACGAGCGGCAGGAATTTTCCCTTGAAGGACTTTTCGAGCTTATCCGCGGCAGAAAGACCGAGCACAAGGAAGGCTCCTACACCACCTATCTCTTCGACAAGGGCCTTGACAAAATACTTAAAAAAGTGGGCGAGGAGAGCACCGAGGTCATCATCGCCGCAAAAGCGGAGGACAAAAAGGAGACGGTCTACGAGATCGCAGACCTCGCCTACCACGTTATGGTGCTGATGATAGAGGCGGGCATCTCTCTTGAGGATATTCACCGCGAGCTTGCTTCCCGCCACGTTATAGACAAAAAAGTCAAACAGGAAAAGATGACCGGAGGAGAATGATCATGAGATGGTATATTGAAGAGAGCAAAAGAAGGATAGCCACCGAAAATTTTGAGGGGCACAGCGACTACCTTGAGATGAGCGGAGAGATGATGTCCGGCATCGTGCATTACAACGTGAACGGCGGTATTCTCTCTCTTTCCCGCGACATGGTATTCCCCATGCTCCGCATCCAGCCCAACAACACCCACGGAAGCTACACTCTGCGGGGAGCGAAATGCGGCGACGTGTTCGGAGACGAGATTTTCGACAAAGCCGTCATCGACGGAACTCTCTGCTTTTTCTCCCATACGGACAAGGCAAAAATAAAAAGGACCCTCTACCCCTCCACGACTCTTCCCTGCTTTTACGAGGATATAGAGTTCACCGGAGAAGCTCCCGATTTTCCCGCGTACACGAGGCTTGAAACGAAGCTGGGGTGTGAGGGATATATCTACGCGGAATGCGAAACCGTCAGTATCGGAGAGAACAAGCTCCGCTTCATCTACCGCGCCCGTCTCGCAGACGAAGAGCCGAAGTATGAGGATAACCCTCTTGAAACGCGAAGGGCGAGAGTGCTGGAGCTGATGGAAGAATGCGACCTTACCACCGGGAACGACGTGATCGACACGGAGTTTGCCTTTGCCAAGGTGCGCGCCGGAGAAAGCCTTTTCAGAACGAAGGCAGGTCTCATCCACTGCCCCGGCGGTTACGGCTACTATGCCGCCGTATGGTGCAACGATCAGCTTGAATACGCATCCCCGTGGTTTGCCTACACGGGAGACTCCAAATGCACGGAGGCATCGGAAACCGCTTTCCGCTGGTACGAGCCTTATATGAACGATGAGTATCTGCCCATGCCCTCCAGCATTATCGCTCAGAAAACGGATTACTGGAACGGTGCCCGCGACCGCGGAGACGCCTCCATGTATCTTTTCGGTTTGTCACGGCTTCTTCTGACCACGGGCAAAAAGCCCGAAGAGGATCAGAAAGAGGCGCTTCTGTGGTGCATCGAATACATCAAAAGAAAGACCACGGAGGACGGTGTGGTGTTCTCCGACACCGACGAGCTGGAGGGCAGGATATCCACGGGCGTGAACGTCGCCACCGCTTCTCTTTCCTACGGCGGTCTGAAGCTTGCGGCTGAGCTGTTCGCAAAATACGGCTATTCGGCAGTTGCCGAAGATGCATCCGCTATGGCCGACGGCATAAGAGAATCGGTCGATAAGTATTTCGGATGCGAGCTGAGCGGATATCACACCTACGCATATCACAAGGGCTGCGAAGCGATCCGCGCATGGAACTGTCTGCCCGCCTATATGGGTATCACCGAGCGTGCAGACGACACGCTCCGCTCCATTGAGGATAAGCTCTGGTACGGCGACGGCTGCCGCACCACGGAGGGTGAGACCATCACGTGGGACAGAAGTGCGCTTTACTTCATGGCGACTCTGTTCCGCTGCGGCAAGCGTGAAAAAGCCTTCGAGCTTTTGGAGAACTATTCGGAAAAGCGTCTTCTGGGAGAGCGTGTTCCCTACCCCGTGGAGGCTTATCCCGAGGGCTCCATGCGCCACCTGAGCGCGGAAAGCGCACTCTACTGCCGCATTATCACGGACGGTATCCTAAACATAAAGACCGACAGAAACGGAACGACTTATGAAAAAACGCTGCCGTCGAAGATCCCGCATCTGACGATGAAAAAGGTCTTCTATGAGGGTGAGTATCACGATATTGAGATATAAATTATAGTTTCAAGTGCCAAGTCTCAAGTCGCAAGTTATTAAACTGTTCGTCCCTCTGTTCGCAGTACGTACGGTTCAAGTCACTTGGCACTTGCGACTTGCGACTTGCGACTCCTCGACAAACTACAATCAAACAAAAAACCGCCGAACGGATCGCTCACATAGGGAGAGAGGCGCCGCTGATTGTTCGTTTTGGAGCACAGTCGCCGTACAAAGGTACGGTAGGTGTCCAAAACGGACAAAGGCAAGATAAATAAAAGGACCGAAACTTGCGTTTCGGTCCTTTTTTCATCAGATATTCGGGAAATTCCCGCCGTTCTTGGATTATTATTCTTATTTCTCTTTTAGGCTACTGCTGTCTTTGCATTTGTGACGGTTCTTTGAATTTGCCGCCTATTGGCGGCAAAAGTCACAAATGGGGCTTGAAAACAGCATACATACGAACAGCAGTTTCTTCGTTTTCAAGTGGTCAGCGGTGAAAAAATCCCTATGTGTGCGCTCCGGGTCGGCGGTTTTTTGTTATTCGGTTAAAAGCCCGGGACGCCCGCCATTTCAAGGATGACCCTTATAAACAGAAGCGAAAGCACCGTGAGGATGACCGGAGTCACTATTTTCGAGCCGTTCTTTATCATCATCCCCGCGCCGATATACTGTCCGAGAAAAGCGAAAACGGCGGATATGAGTCCTATTGCGAATATGACCTTTCCCGCCATGATGGAGGTGATCACCGCGCCGATATTGGAGGAAAGATTCACGATCTTTACGTTTCCGGAAGCAGTGCGCAGATCCATTTTTCCGAGGCGGCAGAACACGAGCAGAAGGAACGTTCCCGCTCCGGGACCGTAGAAGCCGTCGTAGGCACCGATAACGAGCGACGCCGCAAGGACTATGGCCGCCTGCTTTTTCGGGTCGATCGTACCGGGCTCCTCCGGGAAGCTTTTCTTTTTTATCATCACCGCGGCGGCGATAACGAGTACCGGCAGGAGGATATATCTTAAGTATTTCTCATCTGCCGCAAGCTGAAGCGACGTGCCGAGATGGGCGCCCGTCAGAGCCAGTATCACGGAGGGCACGGCGAGGCGCCAGTTGACATAGCCGCGCTTTATGTACCTGAAGGTAGACGCCGTGGTGCCCAGGCACGAAGAAAGCTTATTGGTGCCGAGAGCGAAATGGGTGGGCAGTCCCGCCAGAAGATAGGTAGGCAGGGAGATGAGCCCTCCTCCGCCGCCGATGGCATCAATAAACGATGCGAGAAAAACACCTGTGCAGATGAACGCCACTTTCCATATGGGATATCCCGATATCACGGTATCACTTCCTCAGTTTTCGTTTTCGCGCTTATGCTTTTCCGTTTCGGGCACGGGGGCAAAGGTGAGCCTTCCGTCCGGGAGCTGTTTTGCTTCCATGAAAGTGAGAGTGCCCGCGTAACCGCCGATGGCGGTAAAGCCGGTAAATATTATTCTGTCCTGCCAGACGGCGCACTTGGGCACGCTGCGGCACGGAATGGTATTATCTTCAAGCTTCTTCCATCCCGAGAAGGGAGAGTCCGACACGAGATAGGAGCCTTTTCCGCGGTGGCTGAATATGAGATAATATTTCCCGCCTATGGTGAAATAGTCGGGGCACTCCGGCTCGTTTTCGTCGGGGCCCTCATAAATATTGCCGATCTCCGTGAAGTGCTTCGAGTCTGACGATGTGAGATGAGCGAGACAGCCCTTGGAGCTCTTCATATCGGTGGTGGTGACGAAGAGATGCAAAAGTCCGTCTTCGCCGCGGACCGCCTTGGGGTCCCGGGCACGGGCGCCGCAGTAGCGCTCGCTCAGGGTGAAGCTGAAATCGGGGTCCTTTTTGAAATGATATCCGTCATCTGACACGGAACGGCGTATGGGTGCGGGGGAGCCGTCGGTCGTGCGGACGCTGTAATAGAGCCAATATTTGCCGTTATCGTATATCCACGAGCCGGTGCAGATGGAGGCTTCGAGGGGATGGTCTATGGGTACCGCCATGGGGTGGATATCCCAACGGACAAGGTCTTTCGTGGAAATATGCTCCCACTGGTGGGCGCCCAGGCCCCATTTACTGCCGTGATGATGACGGTCTTTCAGGTACAGCACGTGATAGCGCTCGCCGTCCGAATACGGCATACAGTCGCCGGTGAATACCCCATTTCCGGGGCGCCAGCCCTCGGCACTCTCAAAGGAACCGCTGAACGAGGGCTTCTCTTCTTCGGCGGGGACGTCGGATTCGGTGAGGATTATATTGCAGATTACGGTTTCGGCCTCCAAAAAAAGCGGCTCGCCGAAGGGCCATTCCTCATCGAGGAGCGTGCCGTTAATAGAGAGCTCAATTCTAAAGGGACGGATGACGATGGAGACACTGTCACTCTCCTTTGCCGGTGCTCTCAATATAAGGGGACGGTCTTTCACGGAATAGGAAAAGGATGCGGTCAGCTCATCTCCGCCGAAGGATATTCCGAGAACTTCCCTGTCACCGGACGTGCGGCTCATAAGACAGCCCGCGCCGGTTATCTTAAACTCCCATTTTTGCGATTCTTTCATATTGATGACCATTCCTTTCTTTGCATTTGTGCCGTTTTTTTTGCAAGGCAATAAAATTCAAAGTCGGATTTATGCTTTGAAAGGCACAAATGGGGTTTGAAAACAGTATACATCCGATTTGGCTTTACTTTGTTTTCAAACTCTCTCCTTTACCCGTGCGGCGAACATGGCGGCGCCGCGGGCGGCCTCTTCTCCGTATTCCGACAGACAGACTTTCATCTTAAAGGTCTTTTCCAGAGCGCTGCAAAGACTTTCGTTAAGCCGTGCGGCGTTGCCGGATGCCGCAAGATATTTTACTTTTCCGGGACTGGCGGCAAGATACAGCTCATGAAGCTCACGGGCAATGCCCGAAATCACTCCCGCCGTGAGATATTCCGGCGTAAAGTTTTCTTCGCCGATATTGTCTATGCTGCCGCGCTTCGAGGGGTCGGTGCGGCTTCCGCAGAAGGAGGTACAGACTGAGAGCGCCGATGCGGGATCGTTTTCGGCTTTTTCCATGCCGGCGGCGGCAAGCTTTCCCATAAGCTCATACATATCGCCCTCTATGCCGATGGCAGCGGAAAATGATCTGTAAAATCTTTCGAGGACGGCGTACGCTCTGCCTCCGCAGAGGGCGGAGCCGCCGGACAAATATTTCCCGAAGACGTACGGGCGCACCTCTACGTCGGGGGTTATCGTGACATTTTCAGCCTCTTTTCCGTCCATCACAACGGATATTTGGCTTCCCGTGCCGATATTGGCGACGGCAATATCATCCCTCTCTCCGACTGTGCCGAAGACTGCCGCCTGGTTGTCGCCTATGGCGACAGCGACGGGTATTCCGCGGTACTCTCCCGCGACTTTGTCGCAGGTGACCTCCGGTAGGATGGCGTGGTCGATCCCTGCACGGCGGACAGCATCGGTATCAAAGGCGCCGCCGAATACGTTGAAAAGTCCGAGGCTTGCGGCGTTCGAACAGTGGCTGACCGGAACGGTACCGGTAAGCCGGGACACAGCGTAGTCCATGATGGTGCAGAGCTTCGAAGCTCTTTCCGGCGCCTCGCCCCAGCGGGAAATATGGGCGTGGGTCGCGAGGCCGTAGCCCGCGGGGACTTTATATCCGGTAAGGTCGAAAAGGAGGTCGCAGGTACTCATTTCCCCGTCGGGGGATAGGTCTGCCCTGCCGTCCTGCCATGTATAGAGGGGCGATACGGCGATGCCGTCCGCTCCGACGTACAGTATACCGTGCATCTGTCCGGTAAATCCTATGGCGGAGATATCCGGAAACTGCATAAGGAGCGAGTCAAGCAGTTCCTTTGCAGAGGAATAGAGCCTTTCCGCGTCCTGCCGTCTGTCCCACAGGTACGGCGATTCGATCGCAGATACGTTTTTCGCGGTGCGTGTGGCGGCGGACCTTCCCGTCGCGGTGTCGATAACGGCGGCACTCACGGTGGTAGTGCCTATATCTATACCTGCTGCGAGCATTATTCTCACTCCTCTCTTATACTCCGATTATACACCTTTTTTTTCGCTTTTGGTCCCTTTCATAACATTTTTTTGCTTTTCTATTGAATAGTTTTTTTCGTGATGATAAAATAAATAAAAAATCTTCCGTTTTGGAGAACAAATGATGAAATTTATGCAGAGCTGGGTCGCCTCGGTAACGGACAGTGAGGGTAAATACCGCCAGTTTCCGGCAACGGTGCCGGGCAACGTACAGAGGGATTTTGCGGAATATCTCGGCATCCTTGACGACCTTATGTTTTCCGACAACGTCTCCCGCCTCGATGAGTGCGAGGGATATACCTGGACGTACAGCGCAAAGCTCAGCTTTTCAAAAAGTCATAGCGAAAAGGTATATTTCGTGTCCGAGGGTATTGATTATATCTATGATATTCTCCTTGACGGCGAAAAGCTTTTCTCCGGGGAGGGCATGTACACCCCCGTGAGGCTTGATATTACGGACAAAGCGCATGCGGGCTCCGTTCTTTCCGTGGTGATACATCCGCACCCGAAAAACGGCGATATCGTCCGTGACCGTGCCGAGGCGGCGGACACCTGCAAGCCTCCGTTCTGCTACGGCTGGGACTGGAACCCGAGGCTCCTTGTTTCGGGTATGTGGATGCCAGCGTACGTGGAAGTGAAAAAGGACACCGACATCACCTCCTGCGAGCTTTTCTACGAGCTGGACGCGGAAAGAAAATGTGCCTCAGTCCGTTTCGAAGCGGAGAGCGGCGAGACGCCGGAATACACTCTGTACGATCCCGATGGGAAAATAGTATACAGTGGAAAAGAAAGCTCTTTCGGGATTTCGGATATCAGACTCTGGTGGTGCTCGGGGCTGGGCGAGCCCTGTCTCTATCGCTGGACGGCGAAGACCTCCACCGACGAAAAATCGGGATACGTGGGATTTCGCACCGTACGCCTCGTGCAGAGCCCCGAAACCGTGCACGGACCGGAGGGAGGCTTCCCGAAGGGGCAGTACCCCGCGCCCATAACCGTGGAGCTGAACGGCGTGCAGATCTTTGCGAAAGGCTCCAACGTCATAAATATCGGGCTCTTCCCCGGTGCCGTGACCGCGGAAGAAAATGAAAAGACCGTCCTCGCCCTGCGGGACGCGAACATGAATATCGTCCGTGTCTGGGGCGGAAGCGGCATACTGAAAAAAGAATTTTACGACTTCTGCGACAGATACGGTATCATGGTATGGCAGGAGTTCATGCTAGCCTGCAACCTTTACACCGATGACTGTCATTATCTTGGAGTGCTGAAAAAAGAGGCGGCGTCCATCGTACGAAGCCTGCGCTCACACCCCTCGCTCATCCTGTGGTGCGGCGGCAACGAGCTTTTCAACGACTGGTCCGGCATGACGGAGCAATCCCACCCCATCCGGCTTCTGAACGCCGTTTGCTTCGAAGAAGACAGAGGGCGTCCGTTCCTCTGTACCTCTCCGGTCTCCGGCATGGCACACGGCGGATACGTTTTCCGTGACGACGAAGGATGTGAAATTTTCAATTTGTTCCAAGGCAGCCGTAAGACCGCATACACAGAGTTCGGCTGTCCCTCTCTCGCAGACGTGGATTCGCTCCGCAAGATCATCCCGGAGGAAGAGCTTTTCCCGGTGGAGGATACAAGGTCGTGGAGAGTCCATCACGCGTTCGGCTCATGGGGAGAAAAGCGTTGGGCGTGCCCCGACGTTATCGAGCACTATTTCGGAAAGCAGGAAAGCCTTGAGGACACCGTAAAATATTCCCAGCGGCTCCAGTGCTTCGGCTACAAGGCGTGCTTTGAGGAGGCGCGGCGTCAGTGGGGGTACTGCTCCATGGCGATAAACTGGTGCTTCAATGAGCCGTGGATCACGGCGGCGAACAACTCGCTCATCACGTATCCCGATATAAAAAAGCCCGCGTACTACGCGGTAAAGGACGCGCTCCGTCCCGTAATGGCAAGCGCCCGGGTACCGCGCTATTCCTACACTGCGGGAGATAAACTGGAATTTGAGGTATGGTATCACAACGACACCCTCAGCGAAAGAGAAGACAAGGTCACATTGAAAATCGTTCTCGGCGATAAGGTGCTTTATTCCTCGAAATGGGAAACCGGAGTGCTGCCTCCCATGAGCTGCCGCAAGGGGCTTTCGGTCTCATTTACCCTTCCCGATCACGAAAAGAAAGTTATTCTGAAGATCGTGCTCGAGACGGAGAACGAAGACTGTGGGAACGACTACGAGATATTGTTTGAGACCTATACATCCCACGGCAGGATGATGAACACTTAAAGGCGATCACATATGGCAAACAAGAACTATAAAAAAACTCTTACAGCCGGATATCTGGGATTTATTACCCAGGCCATATCCGCAAACTTTCTGCCTCTGCTTTACATTACTTTCAGGAGCACCTACAAGCTCTCGCTGACACAGATAGCGGCATTTTCCGCCACATTTTTCTTCACACAGCTGATAGTTGATTTTCTGTGTGTAAAGGTGGTGGACAAAATAGGCTACCGTCCCTGCATTCTTGCGGCGCAGATCACGTCCGCCGCAGGTATCGCCGGGCTGACATTTCTCCCCGATATCATGCCCTCCGCCTATACGGGCATCATTATCTGCGTTGTGATCTACGCGGTGGGAAGCGGACTCATCGAGGTCCTTTGCAGCCCCATAATCGAGGCATGCCCCTTTGAAAACAAGGAAGGCACCATGAGCCTTCTGCATTCCTTCTACTGCTGGGGCTTTGCGGGAGTAGTACTTCTGTCAACACTGTTCTTCTCGGTTTTCGGCATTGAAAACTGGAAAATACTTGCACTCCTTTGGGCTCTTGTGCCCCTTTATAACGTTTACAATTTTGCCGTCTGCCCCATCGAAAAGCTTGTCGATAACGGCGAGGGCATGACCATGAAAGAGCTCTTGAAAACCAAGGTCTTCTGGCTGTTCATCCTGCTTATGATCGGTGCGGGTGCTTCCGAGATATCCATGGCACAATGGGCATCGGCATTTGCGGAATCCGCGCTCCACGTCTCAAAATCCATGGGCGACCTTATCGGCCCGTGCGGTTTTGCCGTCTGTATGGGCATCAGCCGTGCGCTGTTCGGAAAATTCAGCGAGAAGATCGATCTTCCCCTGTTCATGATGGCATCCGGGATACTGTGCTTTGGCTGTTACCTCCTTGCGGGACTTGCGGGGATACCCGTTCTCGGCCTCGTGGGATGTACTCTCTGCGGCTTCTCCGTGGGGATCATGTGGCCCGGCTCGCTGAGTATTTCATCGTCGATACTTCCCCGGGGCGGCACCGCATTATTTGCTTTTCTCGCTCTTGCCGGAGACCTGGGCGGCTCGCTGGGACCGACAGTTGTGGGAGCGGTCTCGCAGAACTCGAGCAACGATCTTCAGGCAGGAGTTATTGCGGGAATCGTTTTTCCTGTCATACTGGTAATCAGTGTTCTCTTGCTGAAAAAGGATTACAGTTCGAATAAGGACTGACAACAGAAAGGCCCGGGAACGTTCCCGGGCCTTTTTATTTCGATTATTATTCCTTAACAAGCTCTGCATCGGGGGCGTTCTTCTTGACGCTCTCGATACCGTTGAGACAGCTTGCCTTTGCCTTGTAGCCCTCGGAGGTAGCGATGATCTCGCCGTTTCTTGCCTTGAGACGGAATCTGAACTCGCCCGCCTTATCGGTGTAAACCTCGAACTTGGGGTGCTTAACTTCAGCATATCCCTCTACGGTCTGGTCCTCGATCTCACCAACACAGCAGTTGCGAACGCTGTCGATGCCATTTCTGCACGCTGCCTCGGTGGAATAGATCTGAGAAGTAGCGATGATCTCGCCGTTGCCTGCCTTGAGGTCGAACTTGAAGCCGGTCTTAGCTTCTTTCATTACGAATTTGCCCATTGTTATCTCCTCTTTCGTCTTAATTTGAGCCCACCTGGCCCTTTTATTTTACTGATTATAACATATTTTTTAACGTTTGTAAACATTCATTTGGAAGGAAAGGGGGATAAATTGTAGTTTCAAGTGCCAAGTCGCAAGTCGCAAGTGCCAAGTGACTTGAACCGTACGTACTGCGAACAGAGGGACGAACAGTTTTATAACTTGCGACTTGAGACTTGGCACTTGAAACTTTTATTTCCCGGTCCGAGATCTCATTTTATTGACTTTTATATGAAAATATGATAGAATATTGTGAATTGGTATGGCATTGTATGCCATCTGAACGAAACGGAGAAATATCGTGCAGGATTATAAGATTTCCATAACATCGAAGCACAGGATTTTCGATCTGCATCTGAAAGAGACCTTTGATTACAGAGACCTGATTTTCCTGTTTGTAAAACGTGATTTCGTGTCGCTTTACAAGCAGACCATACTGGGTCCTCTGTGGGCGATCATCCAGCCCCTTCTTACCACGGTGGTCTTCACCCTGGTGTTCGGTAACCTCGCCGGACTAACTACCGCCGATGTGGCGGGTAATTTCATCGTTCCCGGATTTCTCTTCTATATGTCCGGCAACATATGCTGGAACTATTTTTCAACGGTGCTGACCGCCACCTCCAACACATTTATCAACAACCGCGCCACCATGGGAAAGGTTTACTATCCCCGTCTAGTTTCGCCCATATCGACAGCACTTTCCAGTCTCATATCATTCGGCATACAGCTTGCCATGTTCCTTATATTCTGGGCGTATTATCTCATCCGCGGCGGTACGAGCATCACGGTATCGCCTTACCTGCTCCTTATCATTCCGCTTATTTTACAGATGATAATCCTCTCCGTGGGGTGCGGTATAATCATATCGTCACTCACCACCAAATACCGCGACCTAGCCATGCTGGTGGGCTTCGGACTGCAGCTCTGGCAGTATGCCTCTCCTATCGCGTACGGACTTCAGCTCATTCCGGAAAGGTTCATGTGGCTCTATATGCTGAACCCCGTGACCCCCATCATCACTACGTTCCGCTACGCTCTTCTGGGCTTCGGATACTTTAACCTTACGTACTATCTCATCAGCTGGGCTGTGACGATGGTCATATTCTTTATCGGACTTATCCTGTTCAGCCGCATCGAGCGCACGTTCATGGATACTATATGAGGTGGACCATGGAAGAAATGATGATAAGAATAGATAACGTTTCGAAAATGTACAAGCTGGGGCAGATCGGCGGAACGACCCTGCGCGACGAGCTCCAGAGGCTGAACGCGAAGATCCTCCGCAAGGAAGACCCCACGAAGCGCATCGGTGCGAAGGACTACAACCGCGGCGAGACCTTTATGGCGCTGGACGGCGTCAGCTTTGAGGTGAAGCGCGGCGAGCGAGTGGGCATAATCGGCCACAACGGTGCGGGAAAATCCACTCTCTTAAAGCTCCTGTCCAGAGTTACCGCCCCCACAGGCGGTGAGATCGGGCTCAACGGACGTGTCGCCTCCATGCTTGAGGTGGGCACCGGCTTCCACCCGGAGCTGACGGGACGCGAGAACATATACATGAACGGCGCGATCCTCGGCATGACCAAAAAGGAGATCGACGGAAAGATCGAGGATATAATTGAGTTTTCCGAGTGCCGTCAGTTCATAGACACCCCCGTAAAGAGATATTCCTCCGGCATGTACGTGAAGCTGGCGTTCTCCGTTGCCGCGCATCTGGACTCGGAGATCCTTATCATGGACGAGGTGCTTGCCGTAGGCGACATGGCGTTCCAGAAGAAATGTCTCGATAAGATGAACGACGTTTCCCGCCGCGACGGTCGCACCATACTTTACGTTTCCCACAATATGAACACCATCCGACAGCTCTGCGACAGAGTTATCGTGCTTGACCACGGCAAGGTCGTTTTCGACGGCGGTGTTGAGGACGGCATCGCAGTCTATATCGCTAACAAGAGCTATGAGGAAACGGCGTTCAATTCCTACGAGGATATGGAACGCCTAAAGCATCTGCCGAAGGTGCGCGACATAGACCTTGTGAGCTGTGAAGTGCTGGGCCCCGACGGATGTCTTATCAGCGGTGAGCCTCAGCTCAGAATGAATATAAAATGGAAAAGCTCCGGTAAGTACCCGGACTTTATGCTCCGTCTGGAATACAAGACCATGGAGGATATTTCCGTCGGTGCGACGGTGGTTCCATCCCCCATCCCCTCCGCGCCCTGCGAGGTGACGTTACTCAGCGACATATCCAATCTTGCCAACGGCAAGTACAAGGCTGAGATCGTGGCTTACGGCCTTGACGACACTGGCAACGTGTTCGATTTCGACGCCGTCTGGCCTGCGTTCATTTTCACCAAGGAAACGGCTTACGACTTTGAATGGAACGGCAGATACTGGGGCTACGCCATTCTGCCCGAGCTTTCCGTCGGGGAGGCACACGAATGATCCCGAAGACCATACATTACTGCTGGTTCGGGAGGGGCGAAAAATCCCCTCTCATGAAAAAGTGCATAAAGAGCTGGAAGAAATACTGTCCCGACTACGAGATCATCGAGTGGAACGAGGACAACTTCGACGTTGACTCCGTTCTCTGGACGAAGCAGGCGTATGAGGCAAAAAAATGGGCGTTCGTCACCGACTACGTCCGTCTGTGGGTGCTTTATAACTACGGCGGTGTTTATATGGATACCGACGTAGAGGTACGACGCCCCATAGACCGGTTTCTCACCCATTCCGCTTTTTCGGGGTTTGAGAGTATCGAATCCGTCCCTACGGGAATAATGGCAGCGGAAAAAGGTCACCCCACCATGGCGCTCTGGTTTTCCTATTATGAGGGCAGAGAGTATCTCATTGACGGCAAGCCCGACAAAAATCCCAATGTACGCTTCATGACCGATATGATGTTGGAGCGGGGGCTCGTCCTCAACAACGAGTATCAGGAGGTCGAGGGGATGGCGTTTTATCCGCAGACCTATTTCTGCCCGCTCAGTGTGGTGGAAAACGGAAACTGCATCACGGAAAACACATACACCATACATCATTTCACATCGACCTGGCGCACGAAAAAGGAAATGAAGAATTTCCGGCGCGTCCGCTTTCACAAGACGAAGACCTACGCCGCGCTGGTATGGCTGCGCTATCTTCCCAACAGAGCGGTACGTGCAGTGTTCGGCGACGAGAAAATCGACAGCCTCAAGAAAAAACTGGGGAAATAAATATGCTTTTAAGTATCATCTCCCCTGTTTACAACGTGGATAAGTATCTTTCGGAAACCGTTGAGTCGGTGCTGTGCCAGACCTTCAGGGACTTCGAGCTTATTCTCGTGGACGACGGCTCCACGGATTCATCGGGGGCGCTCTGCGAGAAACTCGCAGAAAAAGACCCGAGGATCGTCGTT